>NZ_LOHS01000039.1 GCF_001642995.1 Streptomyces jeddahensis | reverse complement strand
CGGGGGCGCCCCGCCCCCCAAACCCGCCGCTGGACCCCACCCGGCCCCCTGAACCTGGCCCTCGTCCTGGGCCCCCTCCGCCGCGGCCCCGGCGACCCCACCTTCAGACCCACCCCTGACGGCGCCATCTGGCGCACGAGCCGCACCCCGCAGGGCCCGGGCACGCTCCGGGTCTCCCTGCACCCGGACACCGCCGAGGCCGAAGGGGAGGCGTGGGGCCCGGGAGCGGAATGGCTGCTGGACCAACTCCCGTGCATGCTCGGCGAGTTGGACGATCCGTCGGCCTTCACGCCCCGCCACCGCCTCCTCGCGCTGACCGAGCGGCGCCGCCCGGGTCTGCTCCTCACCCGTACCGGCCTGGTCATGGAGTCACTGATTCCGTCGATCCTGGAGCAGAAGGTGACGACGGACGAGGCGTACCGCGCGTGGCGGCTCCTGGTCCGCAGGTTCGGCGAGCCGGCTCCCGGCCCGGCCCCCGACCGCATGTACGTGATGCCGGATCCGCGCACCTGGGCGCTGATCCCGTCCTGGGAGTGGCACCGCGCGGGCGTCGACAACAAGCGCGCCTCGACCATCCTGCGGGCGGTCCGGGTCGCCCGGCGCCTTGAGGAGGCAGCGGCCATGGAACCCGCAAAGGCCCAGGCCCGCCTGGAACTCATCCCCGGCATCGGCCCGTGGACGTCAGCCGAGACCGTGCAGCGAAGCAACGGCGCTCCGGACGCGATCACCGTCGGCGACCTGCACCTCCCCGGCATCGTCGGATACGCCCTGGCCGGCGAGCGGGACGCGGACGACGCGAGAATGCTGGAACTGCTCGAGCCGTACGCCGAACAGGGCCAACGCCACCGCGCCGCCCGCCTGATCCTCCTCAGCGGCCACACCCCACCCCGCCGCACACCGCGCATGCCCCGCACCGACATCGCGACACTCTGACCGCCGGCCCCGGTGCACTGCGGCGCCCCAAAGGGGCGCGGGGCTGTGTCGATATGCGGCTCCGCCGCGCGGGCGCGACCAGCCACGACGCCGCCCTAAAGGGGCGCGGGGCTGTGTCGATATGCGGCTCCGCCGCGTGGGCGCGACCAGCCACGACGCCGCCGCAGCAAACCGACGGCAGGAGCGCCCTAAAGGGGCGCGGGGAACTGCGCGACCAGCCACGACGCCGCCGCAGCAAACCGACGGCACATCGCGGCACCCCCAGCGGAGCGCTCAGCGGACCGCGATGAACGCCGCCGCCTCCCGCACAGGCCGCGCCTTCGGCGCCTCCGCCGCATGCCCCACAGCCACCGCCCCCATCGGGTCCCACCCCTCCGGCAGCTCCAGAACCTCCCGTACGACATCGCGGCAGAACATCGTCGACGACACCCAGGCGGAGCCCAGCCGCTCGCCGGCGAGCGCGACCAGGAAGTTCTGCACGCCCGCGCCGGCCGCGACCACGAACATCTCGCGCTCGGCCCCGTCCCGCCGCGGATCGCCGTACGTGTGCGCGCCGTCGGTGACGAGGCAGGGCACCACCAGGTAGGGCGCGTTGCGCAGGACATCGCCGCGCCGGACGCGCTTGGCGATGGACTCCTCCGACTTGCCGTCGCGCCGCAGATCGGCGATCCAGGCGTCCCGCATCGCGTCGAGCAGCCGCGTCCGCGCCTCGGGCGACTCGAGCAGGACGAAACGCCACGGCGTCGTGTGGTGCGGTGCGGGCGCGGTCACGGCGGCCGCGACCGCGCGCCGCACCGCCCCCGGGTCCACCGGCTCGTCCGTGAAGGCGCGGACGGTACGCCGCTGCGTCACGGCCTCCCGTATGGCCTCCGACGTGCCCAGCCGGAACATGTCGTCGCGGGCGGCACGGACCATCGCGCGGGCACCCTCGGCCTCCTCCGCCACGACGTGGGGAAGTCCCCGCACCACCGCGACGGGCAGCCCTTCGGCCTTGCCCTTCACCAGATCCCCCGCGGCGGCCAGCTCGTCCGCGGTCGCGACGACGGTGGCGCTCAGCGGATTGCCGTACGCATCGGTCCCGCCACGCAGATCGTCGAGCACGCGCACACCGGCGGCACCGATGGCGACATCCGTCAGGCCGTTGCGCCAGGGCCGCCCGAACGTGTCGGTGATCAGCACGCCCACGTCGACGCCGAGCGCGTCGCGCAGCCCGTCCCGGACCGCCCGCGCCGACGCGTCGGGGTCCTCGGGCAGCAGCAGCACGGTCCCGGCGGGCGTGTTGGAGGCGTCGACCCCGGCCGCGGCCATCACCAGGCCCTGCCTGTTCTCGACGATACGAAGGCTCCCGCGGCGCGCCACGACACGCACCGTCTCGCCGTCGATGGCCGACTCGCGCGAGTCGGCGGCCACGATCCGGCCCTCCGCCTTGGAGACGATCTTCGACGTGACGAGGACGACGTCGCCGTCCGCCAGGCCGGGCTCCGCGGCCGCTATGAGCTTGGCCAGATCGTCGCCCTCCCGGACCTCGGGAATCCCGGGCACCGCCCACACCCGGAAGCCCGCCGCTGCGGTTCCCGCGCTCGTCATCCGCGGACCTCCTCGGCCAGCGCGAGCGCCTCGCGGGCCATCTGGGCGGCGGCGTCGACGTCGGTCATCATCAGCGGCACCGCGCGGCAGCGGATGCCGGCGGCCTCGACCTGCTCCACGGAGCCCGCGTCGACGGTGTCCACGAGCCAGCCGTCCAGCAGCCCCGAACCGTAGTGCTCGGCGACCGCGGCGGCGGTGGACTCCACGCCCACCGCGGCGAGGACCTTGTCGGCCATGCCGCGCACGGGCGCGTCCCCGACGATCGGCGAGAGGCCCACGACCGGAACGCCCGCGTCGGCGATCGCCTCGCGGATCCCGGGCACGGACAGGATCGTGCCGATGCTCACGACCGGGTTGGACGGCGGGAAGAGCACGACGTCGGCCTCGGCGATGGCCTCCAGTACGCCGGGCGCGGGCTTCGCCTGCTCGGCACCGACCGGTACGACCGCCTCGGCGGGCACCGACGCGCGCAGCCGCACCCAGTACTCCTGGAAGTGGACGGCCTTGCGCTCGCCCTCCAGCTCGATCGCGACATGCGTCTCGACGCGGTCGTCGGACATGGGCAGCAGCCGCACACCCGGCTTCCACCGGTCGCACAACGCCTCCGTGACGGCGCTGAGCGGATACCCGGCGCTCAGCATCTGCGTCCGCACGATATGCGTGGCGAAGTCGCGGTCGCCGAGGCCGAACCACTCGGGCCCGACGCCGTACGCCGCGAGCTCCTCCTTGAGGTGGAACGTCTCGTCCGTACGCCCCCAGCCCTGCTCCTCGTTGATGCCGCCGCCGAGCGTGTACATCACGGTGTCGAGGTCCGGGCAGACCTTCAGGCCGAAGAGATGGATGTCGTCAGCGGTGTTGCCGATGACGGTGATGTCGGCGTCCGGGACGGCCTGCTTGAGACCGCGGAGGAACCGGGCACCACCGATGCCGCCTGCCAGAACCACAATGCGCATGCCGTAAGTCTTGCAGGCGGGTACGACACCGCGTGAGCCGGTCACGGGGCCCTGCCCGGCTTCCCGGGCCCGCGCTGCTCCTCGCGGCGCCGTCAGGCCCCTAGCGGCGCCGTCACGCCGTGACGGTGTCCTCCGCGTGCCGGGACGCGCACCGCGCCGCATGTGCCGCCTGCGCGATGGGGGTCCCCCCGGTCGAACGAAGCTGAGACTGGGGGAGCATCGGCATCTCGGTCAGGCCCGGATAGTAGATGTGCAGGCTGACGGCCGGTTCGAGGGAGTCGTTGACGACCTCGTGGACGTACCCGGGTGCGAAGACCCGCTGCGTGCCCGCACCCAACGCGCGCGTGCCGCGCTCGGTGCGCTCGGTCAACTGCCCGTCCAGCACGGTCAGTACGCCGGACGAAGGGCCGTGGTCGTGCAGCCCGCTGCCCTGCCCGGGCACCCAGGAGAGCAGCCACACCTCGTAGCCGGGGCCGGTGCGCAGCCGGTGGTACCAGCGCGATGTGGCGTCGTACTGGACCAGGTGCTCCCACTGGGAGCGGTCGGCGGCGATGGAGCGGGCGAGACCGGCGAACTCGGCGACGGTGACGGGGTGTTGACGGGCGGGCTGGAGCAGGTGGGTGACCTCGAGGATGTCGCCGGCGATCTGGAGGTCGCTGTCGCTGTTCATGGATGCGGTGGTTCCTCGGCGGAAGAGTGCTGGATGTCGTGGGGGCGCCCGTGATCACCGGCGGAACGGCCGGCGTGACCGGGCGGGTCGCCCCTGCGCGGGGCGGAGGGTGCCCCTGGAGGGGCGGGAGGGGAACAGCCGGAGCGCGGTGTGGCTCAACAGCTGGGACAGCAACAGCAACAGCACGTGCGGGCAGCACCGAGGAACCCGCAGGGGCGGGTCACGGAAAGCGCCAAGTTCACGAGCATGCCCACCAGGACAGCGGTTCATGCCCCGGATGTCAACTCGATGACCGGAATGTGGGACATGGTTCACCTCATCCGGTTGCTCAGCATGGCGAAAGGTTTGTTCATGGCGCGCCGGGGACACGTGCCGCATAGGTCCGCGCACCAAACGCCGTTGCGATCCTGTGATCCGAATGTGATCCGTTTCGCTTCGGGGTGCAGGACTGAACCGCATGAAAGTTCGGAGCGTCCTCCTCTGCAGGGATCAGAAAGCCCGGGCAGGCCACTGGCAAGTGTCATGGTTTATGCCGATTTGAACACTTTCTGTACGGGCTTGGTTCCGCAGAGTGAATAAGGGGCTCAATAGCAGATCCCGGCTTGACTCGCCCGGAGCTGCACACTTGTAATTTCACTCGTGTCGTTCAGCCGGTATCGGTAACGGCAACATCACGGGGACGCAAAGACAGACGAGGGGCGCACATGACCGAGCTGTTCCAGCAACTGCTGGTCGAGGACGCGGACGAGGAGCTCGGCTGGCAGGAGCGCGCGCTGTGCGCCCAGACCGATCCCGAGTCCTTCTTTCCCGAGAAGGGCGGCTCCACCCGCGAGGCCAAGAAGGTCTGCCTCGCCTGTGAGGTCCGGTCCGAGTGCCTCGAGTACGCGCTGGCCAACGACGAGCGGTTCGGCATCTGGGGCGGCCTGTCCGAGCGTGAACGCCGTCGGCTCAAGAAGGCCGCGGTCTGAAACCTGCCACGGCCGAAAGCGGCCGGTCTGAAATCCGCCGCGTCTGATTCCGTCGCCTATGAAAGCGGCCGCCGTCTGAAAGTGCGGCGGACGAAGCGCCACCGGCACGCGCGCGTGCCCGAGCACAACCGGTCGAACGGCGCAGATGTCGCCGACGAAACCGCACACATGCTCACGTAACTGGCCCGTCGCAGGTGGGTTATCCACAGGCGGCGGGCCGCTGTGCTGGGCAGCCGTTAGTGTGGGCCCTCGTCCGAGACACCCGCCGCCCCGCAGGGCGCAGGCGTCCACCTCAGTCCATCGAACCGGGGCCCGCACCTCGATGACCGTGCACAGTCATACGGCAGCCCAGTACGACGCTGCCTCCGCAGTGTTCGACCAGACTCGCCAGGCGGCGCTGTCCGACCCGGCGCGTCCCCCCGAGTTCCCGCGGCATGTCGTCACCGCGGTGATCGTCTCGCACGACGGTGCCCGCTGGCTGCCGAAGGCCCTCGCCGGGCTGCTCGGCCAGGAGCGCCCTGTGCAGAACGCCGTCGCCGCCGACACGGGCAGCGCGGACGACTCCGCCCAGCTGGTCACCGAGGCACTCGGCGCCGACCGGGTGCTGCACCTCGCCCGCCGCACGGGCTTCGGCGCCGCCGTCGACGAGGCCGTCCGCACCGCCGGCGTCCTCACGCCGGACGACCTGCCGTACCTCAAGCGCCCCAGCGGCTGGGACCCGGTGAACCGCACCTGGCGCGACGACGCGTACGACATGCCGGACCTCCCCTACGGCGAACCGGAGCAGTGGCTGTGGCTGCTGCACGACGACTGCGCCCCCGAGCCGGACGCGCTGGCCGAAATGCTGCGCGTCGTGGAGAACGAACGCGAGCTCGGCAAGGACGTCGCGATCGTCGGCCCGAAGCTCCGCGGGTGGTACGACCGCCGGCAGCTGCTCGAGGTCGGCGTCACCATCGCCAACAGCGGCCGCCGCTGGACCGGCCTCGACCGGCGCGAACAGGACCAGGGCCAGCACGACCACGTACGGCCCGTGCTGTCCGTCTCCACCGCGGGCATGCTGATCCGGCGCGATGTCTTCGAGCAGCTCGGCGGGTTCGACCGGCGGCTGCCGCTGATGCGTGACGACGTCGACCTGTGCTGGCGCGCCCACGCTGCGGGACACCGCGTGCTGGTCGCACCCGACGCCGTCGTCCGGCACGCGGAGGCGGCCTCACGCGAGCGGCGCACCGTCGACTGCGTCGGACGCACGGCGACCAGCCCGCACCGCGTCGACAAGTCCGGCGCTGTCTACACCCTCCTCGTCAACGCCCGTTCCGCAGCGCTCCTGTGGGTGCTCCTGCGCCTGGTGCTCGGCACGCTGCTGCGCACGCTCGCGTATCTCGTCGGCAAGGTGCCCGGCCAGGCGCTCGACGAGGTCGCGGGCCTCTTCGCCGTCCTGCTGCGGCCCGAGCGGATCCTCGCCGGCCGGCGCCGCCGCGGCAGACCCCAGGTCGACAAGGCCGAACTGCGGCCGCTCTTCCCGCCACCCGGCGCGACCGTACGGGCCACCGTGGAGCAGGTCGCGAGCAACCTCGTGGGCCGCTCCGACCCCGAGGTCGCCTCCGGCGCGGGACGGCACGGCGGCGCCGTCGAATCCGGACCGGGCGGCGACGACGCGGACTTCCTCGAGATCGAGCAGTTCGCCCGGCTCAAGCGCATCGCGCGCAAGCCGGGACCGATGCTCTTCGTGGTCCTGCTGTTCTTCTCGCTCATAGCGTGCCGTGAGCTCCTCGGAGGCGGAGCGCTCGCCGGCGGGGCCCTGCTGCCCGCGCCCGCGGACGTCTCCGAGCTGTGGTCGCGTTATGCAAGCGGCTGGCATCCGGTCGGCACCGGCGGCACCCAGTCCGCGCCGCCCTATCTCGCGCTGGTCGCGTTGCTCGCCGCCGTGCTCTTCGGCTCCACCGGACTGGCCGTCACGGTGCTGCTGGTGTGCTCCGTGCCGCTGGCCGGTTTCGCCGCCTACTTCGCGTCGCGCCCGCTCGTCGAGTCACGGCTGCTCCGCGCGTGGGCTGCCGTCGCGTACGCCTTCCTGCCCGCCGTCACGGGCGCCCTCGCGGGCGGCCGGATCGGCAGCGCCGTGCTGGCCGTGCTGCTGCCGCTCATCGCGCGTGCGGGCATCGCCGCGAGCGGCCTCACCGCCCGGGGCGACGCACGCGGCAGCTGGCGCGCCACTTGGGCGTACGCACTGCTGCTCACCCTCGCCACGGCCTTCACGCCGATCGTCTGGCCGATCGCGCTGATCCTCGGCATCGGCCTGCTGGCGCTCCGCAGAGCCGACCTCGTCGCATACGGGCTCCGCTTCCTGGCCGCGCTCGGCACGCCGCTGCTGATCCTCGCTCCCTGGTCGCTGTCGCTGCTGCCGTTCGGCTTCTTCACGGAGGCCGGCCTGGAGTACGGAAAGGGTTCGGCGTCCGGTCTCGACCTGCTCGGCGCCTCGCCGGGCGGGCCCGGCACGGTCGCCGGGCTGGTGCTCATCGGCATCGTGCTCGCGGCGCTGGCCGCGCTGCTGCGGGGCGAACGGCAGACCGCGGTGTACACCGCCTGGGCCGTCGCCCTCGTCGCCCTCGTCTTCGCGGCCCTCTCGAACGGCTCCACGTGGGCCGGACCCGCGACCCTCGTCTACGGCATCGCCCTGCTGGGCGCCGCCGTGCTGGGCGCCGACGGGGCACGCGCGCGCGTGGCCGAGCAGAGCTTCGGCTGGCGGCAGCCAGTGGCCGCCCTCATCGCCCTCGCCGCGGTGGCCGGGCCGCTGATCGCCGCCGTCGGGTGGATGATCCGCGGTGCCGACGGGCCGCTGGAGCGGCGCGACCCGGCGCAGGTGCCCGCGTTCGTCGCCGAGGAGGCCGACACCCGCGACCAGCCCCGCACCCTCGTGCTGGACAGCGACTCGGACGCCGAGGTCGCGTACACGCTGGTGCGCGGCTCCGGCGCCCGGCTCGGCGACGCCGAGCTGACCGGGGCGGGCGGCAGCAACAAGAGGCTCGACAAGGTCGTCGCCAACCTTGTGGCCGGCTCCGGCGCCGACCAGGCCGACCAGCTCGGCGGCTTCGCGGTCCGCTATGTGCTCGTACGGGGCGGGGCACCCCGCGAGATGAGCCGCGTCCTGGACGCCACGCCGGGCCTGAGCCGTCTCAGCCAGCAGGACGGCAGCGCGCTGTGGCGCGTGGACCGGCAGGTCTCGCGTGCCGCCATCGTCCCGAAGTCCGGCGACCCGCAGCCCGTCGCCTCCGGGCCCGTCGAGCTGCACACCACGATCCCGGCGGGCAAAGCGGGCCGCGTGCTGCGTCTCGCCGACTCGGCCGACGAGGGCTGGACGGCCACGCTCGACGGTCGCCCGCTCACCGCGACCACGGTCGACGGCTGGGCCCAGGGCTTCGAACTGCCCGCATCCGGCGGACGGCTGGACGTCACCCATGACGCTCCGGTCACGCACACCGCCTGGCTGTGGGCGCAGGGCGCGCTCGCCGTCGTCCTCGTCGTCCTCGCGCTGCCCGGTCGGCGCCGGGACATCGACGACGACCTGCCCGAGGAGCCCGTCGTGCCCGCCGAGGCGGTCGCGGGGGAGGGCCGCCGCGCGCGGCGGCTCCGGGCACAGGCCGAAGAAGCGGCCCAGGAGAGCGGTGCCGCCGAGCCCGCGGCCGTGCCGCCTCCCCCGGAGGAGGCGGCCCCGGCAGCCGTTCCCCGGCAGCAGTCGTACGGGGATTGGGAGACGCCCGGCTACGGGGCCGGCGGGTACGGCACGTACGGCGAACAGCAGGACGCCACCCAGTACCCGGCAGGGTCGTACGAGCAGGCGGGTGCGTACGACCAGGCAGGCTCGTACGAGCAGGAGTACCAGGCGGAGCCGTACCAGGGCGGTGAGTACGACCCGTATGCGTACGGCGGGGCGTATGAGCCGTATGACTCGTCGTACGGCCAGTCCGGGCAGCCCGGCCAGTCCGGGCAGACGGCCTATGACGAGGCCCCGACGGCCTACGACGGGTCGTACGAGCAGCAGCCGACGCAGCAGCCGCACGGCACCGACCATGAGCGCCCCGACGGGAGCCACCAGTGAACCGCACCACCGTTTCCCTGATCGCCGCCGCGACCGCGCTCGCCGCCGTCACCGGGTTCGCCTCCCTCACCGCGCCGGACGGTACGGGCAGCGGCGAGGCGAAGGCGGCCGCCCGTCTGCCCGTCGAGCGCTCCACGCTGCTCTGCCCGGCACCGAGCACCTCGGACCTCGCCGAGACCTCGTACACGTCTTTCACGCCCGAGTCGAAGGGCTCCGGCAGCACCGGCAAGGCCGAAGTGACCGCGGCGGCAAGGGAGTCGGAGGACGACGCCAAGGGCAAGGGCGACAAGCCCGTGCTGTCGCCGAAGCAGCCGGGCAAGCCGGTCACCGGCGAGTCCTCGGGCGCGGAGGCACCCGCGCTCGTCGGCACCGCCGAGGGGAACCTCGCACCGGGCTGGACCGTTCAGCAGACCACCGAGGTCCGGGCGGGCATCACCCGGGGCGTCCTGGGGGTGAACTGCACCGCTCCCGACACGGACTTCTGGTTTCCGGGCGCCAGCACCGCCGAGGAGCGCAGCGACTACGTCCACCTGACGAACCCCGACGACTCGGCCGCCGTCGTCGACATCGAGCTCTACGGCAAGGACGGCGCCCTCAAGTCCGAGGTGGCGGAGGGCATTCAGGTCCAGCCGCACGCCAGCGTGCCGGTGCTGCTGTCCACGCTCACCGACGAGCAGCAGACCAATGTGACCGTGCACGTGACCGTGCGCAGTGGCCGGGTCGCCGCGGCCGTGCAGGCCGCCGACGACAAGCTGGGCGCCGACTGGCTGCCCGCCTCCACCGATCCGGCAGGCAGCCTGGTGCTGCCCGGCATCCCGGAGGACGCCACGGCCGTGCGCCTGGTCGCCTTCGCGACCGGCGAGGACGACGCCGACCTGAAGGTGCAGCTGGCGACCCCGGAGGGCCTGATCACCCCCGCCGGGCACGAGACACTGCACGTCAAGTCCGGCATGACGGCCGCCGTCGATCTCGGTGACGTCACCAGGGGCGAGGCGGGCTCGCTGGTCCTCACGCCGACGGAGGAATCGGCGCCGTTCGTGGCGGCCCTGCGGGTCGTCCGCGGCAAGGGCAGCAAGCAGGAGACCGCGTTCATACCGGCGACGCACCCGGTCGGCGCGCGCGCGACGGCCGCGGGCAACCGTGCCAAGGGCTCGTCCCTCTCCCTGGTCGCCCCGGGGAAGTCCGCGAAGGTCAGGGTCACGGCATCGGCGGGCAGCGAGGGCGGTACGGCGGTGACGAAGACGTACACGGTCAAGGGCGGTACGACGGTGGCGCTGAAGCCGCCGGTACCGAGCGGCCTGAAGGGCACCTACGCGCTGACGGTGGAGTCGGTGTCCGGCGGCCCCGTGTACGCCTCGCGGATGCTGGAACTGCCGCAGGACGGCATTCCGATGTTCACCGTGCAGACGCTGCCGGACGACCGGGGGACGGTCTCGGTGCCGACGGCGGACCAGGACCTCTCCGTGCTGCAGAAGTGACACGGTCGTCGGGCCGCTCCCCAGGGGCTCGACACCGGCTGTGGCGCTCCGGTGGCGAACCGAGCTCAAAAAAGGGGGGTCAGTCCTCCCCGTACCGCGGGTCCACGGTCTCCGGGGTGAGGCCCAGCAGCTCGGCGACCTGCTCGACGACGATCTCGTGTACGAGTGCGGCGCGCTCGTCGCGCCCCTTGGTGCGGATCTCCACCGGGCGGCGGTAGACGACGACGCGCGCCGGGCGGCCCTCACGCGCCGGGATCGTGCCGCCGAGGGGCACGGCGTCCTCGCCCCAGGCCACCAGGTCCGGTCCTGCGGCAGCGCTGCCGCCGTCGAGCCGCGGCACCTCCACGACCAGGAAGTCGATGTCGGCGAGCTGCGGCCAGCGGCGCTCAAGCCGCTCGACGGAGTCCTGGACGAGGTCCGCGAAGGCCTCGGCGCGGCTCGCGGCGAGCGGAACCTGCGGCGGCGCGACGGGGCCGCGCATTCCCCTGCCGTGACGGTCACGGCGGCGGGGCCTGGGCTCGGCGGCACGGGGCGGTACGGGGCTGTCCATCACCGATGAAGCGTAGTCCTCGCGCGGTCCTCTGTGGCGGTCGGCCGAGGGACCTCTCGGCTCACGGATACCGGCGGCCACCCGCATGGGTGCAGATCCCCGGATGCTTTTGGAGATCACCCGCATAGCCGTGGACAGCGTCGTTGAGCACCTGCACAGCCGCGGACACCGTCGTCGATCGCCCGCACGGCCGCGGACGCCGTCGCGTGGCGGCCGCAGGCGCGGCCGCGTACCACCGAATCCGTTGCAGAAGGCACCGAATCCGTTGCAGAACACGGCATGTCCTTCGATGACCATTCCAGCCAAGCTCGGGATCGTTTCCGTATCTCTCCGGCTCTCTCCGTGACCGCCGATGCCATGGCGTATGTCGGGGTTTGCACCAGGTGGTGCCTGCCGCATGTCGGCCGACTTCTGGGAAGGCGACGGTCTGTGCAGGTCAGCGGCGGGCTGTCGGTGGCGGACGTGGCAAGGATCACGCCACGACACGGTGGGGTGACCTCGGGGAGAGTCGTCGCGGCCCGCTCAAGAGTGCGGTACCGTCCAACGTCGTGAGCCCTGTACGTCGCTGTTCGCGCACCGCTTGCGGCCGTCCCGCCGTCGCGACGCTGACGTACGTCTACGCCGACTCCACTGCGGTCCTCGGCCCCCTCGCGACCTACGCCGAACCCCACTGCTACGACCTGTGCGCCGAGCACTCCGAGCGGCTGACGGCGCCGCGCGGCTGGGAGGTCGTCCGGCTCGCCGACGCCTCGGGCCCGGCCCGCCCGACCGGCGACGACCTCGAGGCGCTCGCCAACGCGGTGCGCGAGGCGGCCCGCCCGCAAGAGCGCGCGGCAGAGGCCGGGGGCGGCGGCCGGACCGCCGACCCGAGGGAGGTCGGGCGCCGCGGCCACCTCCGGGTGCTGCGCTCGCCGGACTCCTGACTCCCCGTTCTCCTGGCTCGAAGCCCGCCGCGCTCTCCCGCTTTCCCGGCCCGAAGCCCGCCGCGCTCTCCCGGTCTCCTGGCTCGAAATCCGACCGCGCTCTCCCGGCTCCAAGTCCGTCGCGCTGACCCGGCGCCAAGTCGCCTACTCCAAGCTCCACTTCCTCCGCTGCCCCACGTCACGTCACCTGCACGACTTCACCGCTGTACGACCCATTGACGTGACGTTGTCGCGGACACGACCATTCCCTCCGCCCGTGAGAAATCCTTTCCGTATCACGGAAACCGGAGGCACCTCGTGTTCGTCCAGCAACTCGAGCCCGTGGCCGGTTCCCTCGGCCTGTCCGCCCTCGTCGCGACTCTTCCCCTCCTGACCGTCCTCGTCCTGCTCGGCGTCGTCCGCATGAAGGCGCACCACGCGGGCCTCATCGGCCTCACCGTCGCGGCACTGGTCGCCTGGCTCGCGTACGGCATGCCGCTCGGCCAGACGCTCGCGGGCGCCGCCCAGGGCGCCGTGTTCGGCCTCTTCCCCATCCTGTGGATCGTCGTCAACGCCCTGTGGGTGTACCGGATGACGGTCCACACCCGGCACTTCGACATCCTGCGCCGCTCCTTCGGGCGGCTCTCCGACGATCCGCGTATCCAGGCGCTCGTGGTCGCGTTCTGCTTCGGGGCGCTGCTCGAGGCGCTCGCCGGCTTCGGCGCACCCGTCGCGATCTGCTCGGTCATGCTGGTCGCGCTCGGCTTCGAGCCCGTGCGCGCCGCCGTCGTAGCCCTCGTCGCCAACACCGCGCCCGTCGCCTTCGGCGCCATGGGCACCCCGGTGGTGACGCTCGCCGAGGTCACCGGGCTGCCGCTGGACACGGTCGCCTCGGTGGTGGGCCGTCAGACACCCTTGCTCGCCCTCGTGGTGCCGCTCGTGCTGGTCGGCCTGGTCGACGGGCGGCGCGGGCTGCGCGAGACCTGGGTGCCCGCCCTGGTCTGCGGCATCGCCTTCGCCGTCGCGCAGTTCGCCGCGTCCAACTACGTCTCCGCGCAGCTCGCCGACATCGGGGCCGCGCTGGCGGGCGCCGGTGCGCTGGTGGCACTGCCGGGGGCGCGCAGGCCCGCCGCTGAACCCGTACGGACGGCGGTCCTCACGGGCGTACGCAGCGAGGAGCTCGACGAGGACGACCCGCGGCCCGAGGTGCTGCGCGCCTACGCCCCGTACGCGCTGATCGTGGCCGTCTTCTCGACCGCCCAGATCCCGGCCGTCAAGGAACTGCTCGGGCAGGCGACGCGCACCTTCGACTGGCCGTTCCTGAACGTCGCCGATCCGGACGGAGACCCTGTCGGGCAGAACGTCTTCTCGCTGCCGTTGCTGTCGACCGGCGGCACGCTCGTGCTGCTGGCCGGGCTCGGCACGGCCGCCGTTCTGCGCGTGCACGCGCGCGTGGCGCTGCGCGAATGGGCGGCGACGGTGCACGAGCTGAGGTTTGCGATCCTCACCGTGACGTCCGTTCTGGCGCTTGCGTATGTCATGAACTTGTCGGGTCAGGCGGCCACCATCGGTCACTTCGTGGCGGCGGCAGGCGCGGGGCTGGCCTTCCTGTCGCCCGTCCTGGGCTGGTTCGGTGTCGCCGTCTCCGGGTCCGACACCTCGGCCAACGCGCTTTTCGGTGCGTTGCAGGTGACCGCGGCGCAGCAGTCGGGGCTGTCGCCGGAGCTTCTCGCCGCGGCCAACAGCTCGGGCGGGGTGCTGGGAAAGATGATCTCGCCGCAGAACCTGACGATCGCCTGTGCCGCGGTCGGCCTCGCCGGCAAGGAGGGCGACCTGCTGCGCAAGGTGCTGCCCTGGAGCATCGGGCTGCTGCTGGTCATGTGCCTGATCGTGGTGGGGCAGAGCACGGCGGTGCTGGGCTGGATGCTGCCCTGACAGTCGTCGGCGGCGCTTCCTCCGGCGGCTCTTCGGCAGCCCGATCTTCCACTGTCAGAGCCTGCAGGTAGTTTGGGGCGACTGATGAGGGCTTGAGGGCTTGAGGGCTCCAGGAAAGGACGGCCGTGACTGCTGATCTGTCGCAGCTCGTGAAGGCGTACGACGTACGCGGGGTGGTCCCGGATCAGTGGGACGAGTCGCTGGCCGAGCTGTTCGGTGCCGCCTTCGCGCAGGTGACGGGCGCCACCGCGATCGTGACCGGGCACGACATGCGGCCCTCGTCGCCAGGCCTGTCGCGCGCCTTCGCGCGCGGGGCCGCGTCCCGCGGCGTCGACGTCACCGAGATCGGCCTGTGCTCGACGGACCAGCTGTACTACGCCTCGGGGGCGCTGAACCTGGCGGGCGCGATGTTCACGGCCTCGCACAACCCCGCTCAGTACAACGGCATCAAGCTGTGCCGGCCGGGGGCGGCGCCCGTCGGCCAGGACACCGGGCTTGCGGAGATCCGCGCCCTCGTCGAGGAGTGGAGCGACTCCGGCGCGCCCGAGCCGGTCGCAACGCCCGGCTCGATCACCCGGCGGGACACCCTCGAGGACTACGCGGCACACCTCCGCTCCCTCGTCGACCTGACATCCATCCGGCCGCTGAAGGTGGTCGTCGACGCGGGCAACGGCATGGGCGGCCACACCGTCCCCACCGTGTTCGCCGGCCTCCCCATCGACCTGGTGCCGATGTACTTCGAGCTGGACGGCACCTTCCCGAACCACGAGGCGAACCCGCTCGACCCGGCCAACCTCGTGGACCTGCAGAAGCGGGTGCGCGAGGAGAGCGCCGACATCGGCCTCGCCTTCGACGGGGACGCGGACCGCTGCTTCGTCGTCGACGCGTCCGGCGACCCCGTCTCACCGTCGGCGATCACGGCGCTGGTCGCATCGCGCGAGCTCGCGCGGAACGGCGGCACGGGCACCGTCATCCACAACCTGATCACGTCCTGGTCGGTCCCCGAGGTCGTCCGCGAGAACGGCGGCACGCCGGTGCGCACCCGCGTCGGCCACTCCTTCGTCAAGCAGCAGATGGCCGAGACGGGCGCGATCTTCGGCGGCGAGCACTCCGCGCACTACTACTTCCGCGACTTCTGGAACGCCGACACCGGCATGCTCGCCGCGCTGCACGTCCTGGCGGCGCTGGGCGGACAGGACGCACCCCTGTCCGAGCTCGTCGCCCAGTACGACCGCTATGCGGGCTCCGGCGAGATCAACTCGACGGTGGACGACCAGGCGGACCGCCTGACCGCGATCAAGGCGGCTTACGGCGGCCTGGACGACGTCACCCTCGACGAGCTCGACGGCCTGACCGTCAGCGCGGCCGACTGGTGGTTCAACGTCCGCCCCTCCAACACCGAGCCCCTTCTGCGTCTGAACGCGGAGGCCCGGGACGTGGCCACGATGACGAAGATCCGTGACGAGGTCCTGGCGATCATCAGGAGCTGAGAGCTGCCGGCAGCCGGCCGCGGGCCGTGTCGTCCGCCCGCCTCCTGTCGTCCCTCCGTCCGCGGGGGTCAGCCGCCCGTTTGTGGGCAGTCGTTCCGCTGGGGCGGAAGAGGCGGGCACGAACGGGCCCACGGCCCGCCCCCGACAACGAAGCCCAGCCCCGTGGACGTACCGCCCGAGGCCCAGGCGCGCCAGGTACGCTGACCAGGCCGCACGTACCCTGCCCAGCTGTTCGAAAGGACCCGCAATGCCGCTCGAAGCCGGCCTCCTGGAGATCCTCGCCTGCCCGGCCTGCCACGCCCCGCTCAAGGAGCAGGAGACCGAGCTCGTCTGCACCGGCAAGGACTGCGGCCTGGCCTACCCGATCCGGGACGGCATCCCCGTACTCCTCGTCGACGAGGCCCGCCGCCCCGCGTAACCGCAGAGACAAGCGCGGCGACCCAGCCGCGACGGCGATCGGAGGCCGACGCCCATGCTCGACGAATCGCTGCTCGACGACCCCGAGGCCCTCGCCCTCGCCGACCGGCGAGGCCTGTTGCGCGGCGCCGCAGAGGCCGGCGCCCGGGTGCGCACCGCCCTCCGGCACGCGGCCGAAGCAGGCGTCATGGATCTCAAGCCCGACGGCCGCCCCCGGGCCGTGCTGACCGCGGGACCGGGCATGGCCGCGATCTGCGTCGCGGACCTGCTGTCCACGCTGGTCGCCGCGGGCTGTCCCGTCACCCGCCTGGGGCCCACCGGCGTGGCCCCGGCCGCCGGTGCGCTGCGCTGGGCGCTGCCCGGTTGGGCCGGCCCGGTCGATCTGCTGCTCATCGCCACCCCTGACGGTTCGGAGCCGGGCCTAGCCCTCCTCGCCGAACAGGCGTACCGCCGCGGCTGCACGGTCGTCGCCGTGGCCCCCGCCCGCTCGCCGCTGATGGAAGCCGTCCACGGCGCCGCACACGGCCTGGTCGTACCGATGGCGACCGCTCCGTACGAGGAGCAGGAGCAGACCGCGGCCGCGAGCCCCGGCGCGCTCTGGGCGCTCCTCACGCCGCTGCTGGCTCTTCTGGACCGCACCGGCCTGCTGGCCGCACCGCCCGACAGCCTCCAGAAGATCGCCGACCGCCTCGACCACACCGCAGAACGCTGCGGCCCGGCCAGCGCGACGTACGAGAACCCGGCCAAGACGCTCGCCGCCGAGCTCGCCGAATCCCTCCCGCTGATCTGGACCGAGGGCTCGGGTGCGGGCCCCACGGGCCGCCGCTTCGCCGCCGCGCTCGCCGAACTCGCCGGCCGTCCCGCGCTCACAGCCGAGCTTCCCGAGGCGATGCCCGCCCATGGCGCGCTGCTCGTCAGCACACTCGCCGGCGGCGCCGACCCGGAGGACTTCTTCCGTGACCGCGTGGAGGAGGAGCAGGCCCTGCGCGCCCGCGTCCTCCTGCTCAGGGACCGGCCGACCGACGTCCTCAGCGCCGCCCCAGCCGCGCGCGAGCTCGCGCTCAGCCACGACACCGCGATCAGCGAGCTCGAGCCCGAGGGCGGCAGCGAACTGGAGGGCCTCGCAGAGTTGATCGCCATCACGGATTTCGCCGCCGTTTACCTGTCGCTCGCTTCGGGGGCCTGATCTTGACCGGACCGGCCGGGGCCCGATCCCGCCGGTCCGGGCCGTACGGAGCTCCGGCCCCGCGTACGACGAGCCCGCTGACGCCTGTACGGAGAAAGCAGCCACCATGGACCGCCTCGACAACACCATCCGCCCCTACGCCTGGGGCTCGACCACCGCCATCCCCGAGCTGCTCGGTGTCGAGCCGACGGGAGAGCCCCAGGCGGAGATGTGGATGGGCGCCCACCCCGGCGCGCCATCGCGCACCGCGCGCGGAGCGCTGAACGTGGTGATCGACGCCGACCCCGAGCGTGAACTGGGCGCGCGGTCCGTGGAAAAGTTCGGCCCCCGGCTGCCGTTCCTGCTCAAGATCCTCGCGGCCGGCGCCCCGCTCTCCCTCCAGGTCCACCCCGACCGCGCCCAGGCGAGGGAGGGGTACGAGGCGGAGGAGCAGCGCAGGGTCCACATCGACGCCCCCCACCGCAACTACAAGGACGCCAACCACAAGCCCGAACTGATCTGCGCGCTGACGCCGTTCGACGGCCTGTGCGGATTCCGCAATCCGCTCCAGGCCGCGGAGCTGCTCTCTCGCCTGGACGTCGACTCCCTCAAGCCCTACGTCGACGTCCTGCACGCCCACCCCGAAGAGGCCGCCCTCCGCGAGGTCCTCACCGCCGTGCTCTCCGCCGACCGCGACGAGATGGCGACCACGGTCGCCGAGGCCGCGGCTGCCTGCGCGCGCCTGGCCGAAGACGCCGACGCCTCCGACCTCGCACCCGACTACGCGGCGTACGCCTCGATCGCGCGGCACTACCCTGGTGACCCCGGTGTGATCGCCGCCATGCTGCTCAACTACGTCCAGCTCCAGCCGGGCGAGGCCCTCTTCCTCGGCGCCGGAGTCCCGCACGCCTACCTGGGCGGCCTCGGCGTCGAGATCATGGCCAACTCGGACAACGTCCTGCGCTGCGGCCTCACCCCGAAGCACGTCGACGTACCGGAACTGCTGCGCATCGTCCGCTTCGAGGCGACCGACCCCGGCGTACTGCGCCCCGAGGCCGCCCCGGACGGCGAGGAGGTCTACGCGACGCCGATCGATGAGTTCCGGCTCTCCCGGTACGTCCTGCCGGAGGGCGCGACGCCGCACGACCTGACCGCCCCCACCCCGCAGATCCTGCTCTGCACCGCCGGCTCGGTGCGGACCGGTGAGTTCACGCTCGCGCCGGGGCAGTCCGTCTTCGTCCCGGCCGGAGAAAAGTCCGAAGTATCCGGGTCCGGCACCGTCTTCCGCGCGACTGTGGTGGCCTGATAAACCGAGTGCGTCCCGTACTGCAACAATGACCCACCGCAAAGGGCCGGCAAAGCAAGCCGGCCCGGCGCGGCGACGTGGCGACGTAGGGACCAGGGAAGGGACACGGCGAACACATGAGTGCGTCAGGCGGTACCAAGGCGATCGTGGCAGCACTGGCCGCCAACCTCGCGATTGCCGTAGCGAAATTCGTGGCGTTCCTCTTCAGCGGCTCGTCGTCGATGCTCGCCGAGTCCGTGCACTCGGTCGCCGACTCCGGCAACCAGGCGCTGCTGCTGGTCGGCGGCAAGAAGGCCCAGCGCGAGGCGACCCCGCAGCACCCCTTCGGCTACGGCCGCGAGCGCTACATCTACGCCTTCCTCGTCTCGATCGTCCTCTTCTCGGTTGGTGGCATGTTCGCCATCTACGAGGGCTACGAGAAGATCAAGCACCCGCACGAGCTCGAGCACTGGTACTGGCCGGTGGGCGTGCTGGTCTTCGCGATCATCGCCGAGACCTTCTCCTTCCGCACCGCCATCAAGGAGTCCAACGCCCTCCGTGGCAAGAAGTCGTGGAAGGAGTTCGTACGCCACGCCAAGGCCCCCGAACTGCCCGTCGTCCTCCTGGAGGACCTCGGCGCGCTGGTCGGTCTGATCCTGGCGCTCTTCGGTGTCGGCCTGACCCTGATCACGGGCGACAGCGTCTGGGACGGCATCGGCACCCTCTGCATCGGTGTCCTGCTCATCCTCATCGCGCTCGTCCTGGCCGCCGAGACGAAGTCGCTGCTGCTGGGCGAGGCCGCCGGTACGGAGGAGGTCGCGAAGATCGAGGCCGCGATCGTCGACGGCGACACGGTCAGCCGCATCATCCACATGCGCACGCTCCACATCGGCCCCGAGGAGCTCCTGGTCGCGGCCAAGATCGCGGTGCGGCACGACAACACGGCCGCCGAGGTGGCCGCCGCCATAGACGCCGCCGAGGCCCGCATCCGCAAGGACGTCCCGATCGCCCGCGTGATCTACCTGGAGCCGGACATCTACAGCGAGACCGATGCCGCCAAGGGCCCGGACCGCGACGCCACCCCGGGCGGCCCGACTCCCGCATCGGAGCACTAGCCAGCCGTTTGTGGGCAGTCGTTCCTCCCCCAGTGCCTCAAGGGCCTGGGAGGTACCCCTATGGCGGAACGGGTGGGCACAAACGGCCCACGGCCCGCACGTAGTCACCGGCGCCCGTTGGTGGGCAGCACGCACTGCAGACGTACTGCAGAACTGAGGCCCGTGGGCGCGTTGATCGCCCCTTGGGCCCCCAGCCCGCGTGGGCGGGCTGGGGGCCCAAGGGGCGATCGGTGTAGATTCGTGGGGACAGCCAGACGTCGCTGCTGATGGCGGTCGGGCGGTCCGCACCGCGGACCGACCGAGGGAGAGAGGGCCTCCGACGGACTGGGCCGCGGCCCGGGCACCGGTGTGTCCGCCGCCGCAGAGCCAGCCGTACCCACCCTCGATACCATCGCGAGGAGCAGCCCGTTATGACGACGACTGTCGATCACCGACAGGACTTCAAGGTCGCCGACCTCTCCCTGGCCGAGTTCGGCCGCAAGGAGATCACCCTCGCCGAGCACGAGATGCCCGGCCTCATGGCGATCCGCAAGGAGTACGCCGAGAAGCAGCCGCTCAAGGGCGCCCGCATCACCGGCTCCCTGCACATGACCGTGCAGACGGCGGTCCTGATCGAGACCCTTGTCGCCCTCGGCGCCGAGGTCCGCTGGGCCTCCTGCAACATCTTCTCCACCCAGGACCACGCCGCCGCGGCCATCGCCGTCGGCCCGAAGGGCACCCCGGACAACCCCCAGGGCATCCCGGTCTTCGCCTGGAAGGGCGAGACCCTGGAGGAGTACTGGTGGTGCACCGAGCAGGCCCTGACCTGGCCGAACAGCCCCACCGGCGGCCCGAACATGATCCTCGACGACGGCGGTGACGCCACCCTCCTCGTCCACAAGGGCGTCGAGTACGAGAAGGACGGCAAGGTCCCGTCCGTCGATACCGCCGAGTCCGACGAGCACCGCGTCATCCTCGAGCTCCTCACCCGCACCCTGAGCGAGAGCCCGCAGAAGTGGACCCGCCTGGCGTCCGAGATCCGAGGCGTCACCGAGGAGACCACGACTGGCGTCCACCGCCTGTACGAGATGCAGCGCGACGGCGTACTGCTCTTCCCGGCGATCAACGTGAACGACGCCGTGACGAAGTCGAAGTTCGACAACAAGTACGGCTGCCGGCACTCGCTGGTCGACGGCATCAACCGCGCCACCGACGTCCTGATCGGCGGCAAGACCGCCGTCGTCTGCGGCTACGGCGACGTCGGCAAGGGCTGCGCGGAGTCCCTGCGCGGACAGGGCGCCCGCGTGATCGTCACCGAGATCGACCCGATCTGCGCGCTGCAGGCGGCGATGGACGGCTACCAGGTCACGACGCTGGACGAGGTCGTCGACAAGGCCGACATCTTCATCACCACGACCGGCAACAAGGACATCATCATGGCCTCGGACATGGCCAAGATGAAGCACCAGGCGATCGTCGGCAACATCGGCCACTTCGACAACGAGATCGACATGGCCGGCCTCGCGAAGGTACCCGGCATCGTCAAGGACGAGGTCAAGCCCCAGGTGCACACCTGGACGTTCCCGGACGGCAAGAAGATCATCGTGCTGTCCGAGGGCCGTCTGCTGAACCTGGGCAACGCGACCGGCCACCCGTCGTTCGTGATGTCCAACTCGTTCGCGGACCAGACCCTGGC
Source organism: Streptomyces jeddahensis (assembly GCF_001642995.1). Taxonomy (GTDB): domain Bacteria; phylum Actinomycetota; class Actinomycetes; order Streptomycetales; family Streptomycetaceae; genus Streptomyces; species Streptomyces jeddahensis. The sequence continues at coordinate 3,642 of NZ_LOHS01000039.1, read as the reverse complement.
CCAGATCGAGCTGTTCACCAAGCCCGAGCAGTACCCGACGGACGTCTACGTGCTGCCCAAGCACCTGGACGAGAAGGTCGCCCGCCTCCACCTCGACGCGCTCGGTGTGAAGCTGACCAAGCTCCGCCCCGAGCAGGCCGCGTACATCGGTGTCGAGGTCGAGGGCCCGTACAAGCCGGACCACTACCGCTACTGAGCCCACCACCGCTACTGAGCCCGACCTGCCGGGGCCCCTGCCGCTGAGCGGCAACCGCTCTCGACACCGCCTCCCGCGCGGCACTCTCGAACCGGCGGCACCCTCGGCAGCACCGCTCAGCGGACGGACACCAGCAGGCCCTCGCCCACCGTGGCGGGGGCCTGCGCCCTACCAGCACCGGACCCGATCCCCATGCCCCGCGGCCGCTATTCGCTCCATGATCCGCACGATCACACCCCCCTCGGTGAAGAGCACTTCCACTGCGCGCCCGGCCCCTCCGGCTGGCGCTACGTCTCCCAACTGACCACCCCCTCCGGCGATCACGCCGGCTCCGTCGACCTCGCCCTCGACGAACTCGGCCGCCCCATCCGCCTCGAACTCCACGCCGCGAGCTGGCAGGTCCGCGGTGCCGCCATCGACGGCGTCACCTGGGTACGCACCGACCCCACCGGCACGCACGCCACCGAAGGCAACGCCCCCGCCCACGCCTTCACCGGCAGATCCCCCGCCTTCCTCATCGCGACCACCCGCCTCCTTCGCCTCACCCCCGCTTCCCCCTCGACCCGCGTCCGCCTCGTCGCCTTCACCGAACCGGTCCTGGCCCCGCGCACCCTCGACCAGTCCTGGGCCCTGCGGAACAGAGAAACACACACCACTGACAACGGCCCGCTGACCGTGGACGAATACCAGGTCACAGCCCTGGACACCGGCGAACAGCACACCGTCCACATCGCCGGCGACGTGGTCCTGGCCGCTCCCGGAATCGAGCTCGAGGACCTCGACTCCCCACCGTCGATGTAGCCGTACTCCGCGGCTGTGCTCCTGGGGCTCCCGAGCTCGCCCGTGCTCCCTACACGGGAGGCACGAACCCGGTGCCCGACCCCGCGGCATCACTGCTCCGCCCGTCACCGGCCGACGGCTCACCGGCCGGCGGCTCAACGGCCGAGCGATGACGTGGCGAGAGGTGATCCGGAGAGCGATGGTCCGGCGACCGGTACGACGGCGGCACCGGCTGTACGGTCCCCACCGCGTACCCCGCACCCGGATGAGCGGCGCCCTGTCCGGCCGTACCCGCCCCGGGCCCGCCACCACCAGGCAGACCACCCCAGGCCGAGGCCGCTCCACCCCCGCCGAAGGCACGCCGCGCATCCCGCGACCGCCGCTCATGCACCACCGCCGCCAGATACGCGGCCGGAGGAACCCCCGGCGGCACCGGAGCCCCCGTCCGCGCCGAGAGATCGGCGGCCAGCCGCTCGGCCATGCCCCAGCCCACCTGCGGATCCAGCTGCCCCATCCGCATCAGGTACTGCCGGATCGCGAGCCACAACCCGTCCGGGACAGCAGACAGATCAAGCCCGGAGAACCGCCCCACCAGCCAGGGCGGAGGCGGAGGAACGAAAGCAGCAGGCCCGGCGGGCACCCGCTCCCGTACGACGAGAGTGCCCGCGAAGACATCACCGAGCCGTCGCCCGCGCGCGGACACGAACGAAGCGATGCACGCGACGATCCCGAACGTCGCCAGGATCTCGACCACACCGAAGGCACCCCGCACCAGCGCATGCCGGAACCGGATCGGCCCTCCGTCGTCCCGCACCACCCGCAGACCGCACGCCAGCTTGCCGAGCGAGCGCCCATGACTGAGCGCCTCCACGGCGATCGGCCCGCCCACCAGTACCAACAGGAAGGCGGCCACCGAGACCGCCGCCACCGCCGCCTCGTCCAACGACGCCGTAGCCGCCGCCAGGCCCAGCAGCACCGCCACATAGACCGCCCACGCCACGACGAGGTCGATCAGCACGGCCAGCGCCCGGCTCGGCAGCTTCGCGGGACGCAGCTCCAAAGCCACCGCCTCGCCCGTCACAAGCTCACTCACGCCGGCCGCCTTCCCTGTCCGCCGCACCGTCCCCTGCCCTGCCTTATGAACAGCCAGTCTGCCAAGCTGAGTGCGCATCGCGCCCGCAGTAGCCGTAGCAACGCAGTTGTCGCTGCAGCCGCCGTCGTCACAGCAGCCGCAGGGAGAGCAGCCGAGGGAGCAGCAGATCCGATGGACCTGGACGTCTTCGTGTCCGCCCACCGGGCGGAGTGGGACCGCCTGGACGCTCTGCTGCGCCGCCAGCGCCGCCTGACCGGCACCGAAGCGGACGAACTCGTCCTGCTCTACCAGCGTGTGGGCACTCACCTCTCCCTGATCCAGTCCAGCGCACCGGACCCTCAGCTCGTCGGCCGACTCACCCAACTGGTGGCACGCGCGCGTAGCGCCGTCACCGGCACCCGCCGCGCGTCCTGGCGCGACGTGACGCGCTTCCTCACGCACGGTTTCCCAGCCGCTGTCTACCGGTCCCGCCACTGGTGGGTCCCGACCGCGCTTCTGTCGACGATCGTCGCGGCCCTCCTCGGCTGGTGGATCGGCACCCACCCCGAGGTCCAGTCCGCCATCGCGGCCCCCGCCGAACTACGCGAGCTCACCCGCCCCGGCGGCCAGTACGAGACCTACTACTCGAGCCACCCGGCGGCCTCCTTCGCCGCACAGGTCTGGACGAACAACGCCCAGGCCGCCGCGATGTGCCTGGTCCTCGGTGGTTTCCTGTGCCTGCCGGTCATCTGGATCCTCTTCCAGAACATGCTGAACCTCGGCGTGGGCATCGGCCTGATGTCCTCAGCAGGCCGTCTCGACACGTTCCTCGGCCTTGTCCTGCCGCACGGCCTCCTGGAACTGACCGCGGTCTTCGTAGCCGCCGGTACGGGACTACGGCTCGGATGGACCCTCATCGACCCGGGTCCGAGGAGCCGTCGCACCGCCCTCGCAGCCGAGGGACGCGCCGCCGTCGGCATGGCGATCGGCCTCGCCCTGGTCCTCTTCGTCTCCGGCGCCATCGAAGGCTTCGTCACCCCCTCGGGCCTGCCGACCTGGGCCCGCATCGGCATCGGAATCGCCGCTGAGCTGGCCTTTCTCGCATACGTCTATGTGCTCGGCGGCAGGGCGGCGCGCGCCGGCGACATGGGCGACCTGGACGAATCCGAGCGCAGCGCCGCGGTGCCTACCGCCGCGTGATGTGCGGACACGCAGGCTGACCTGCTAGTCTCCTCTTCGCCCCGAGAGCCGTTGACACGGCCGGACCGGGGAGGTAGATTCGAACAGTTGCCTGGAGCGGAGGACGTTCACGGGTGACCGTGAGCATCTGTCTGCTTCTCGACATCACATTCCTTGAGAAGCCATCCCGATCAATCAGGAATGAGCGGCCGGTCAGGCCGGTCGAAAATCTCTGATAAAGTCGGGTCCGCCGAAAGGGAAGCCGCAAGGCCAACTAAAGGCGAAAGGCCCTCCAACGGCCACCGGAAATGAATTCCGACCGGAAACGGAACGGAAAACGGATCTGGTAAGGTTGGAAACACCGAAGGGAAGCGCCCGGAGGAAAGCCTGAGAGAGTCTCTCGGGTGAGTACAAA
>NZ_LOHS01000038.1 GCF_001642995.1 Streptomyces jeddahensis | reverse complement strand
GTCGGTGACGGCTGGCCCTGCCGTATCTTGATCGCTATGCAGACGAGCCCAGGTCCGCTGCCCAACTCCCGTACCGAGCCCGACGGTTCGGCCGTCGTCCGAGTGCTCAGCTACAACATCCGGTCCATGCGCGACGACACCGCCGCGCTCGCCCACGTGATCAGCGCCTGCGCGCCCGACCTCGTGCTGGTCCAGGAGGCGCCGCGGTTCTTCCGCTGGCGCAAGAAGCTGGCCCGGCTCGCGGCCGCCTCCGGTCTGGTGACCCTCTCCGGCGGGGCCACCGCGGCGGGCCCTGCGCTGCTGTGCTCCCTGCGCGCCACGGTGGAGCGGACCGAGGACGTCCTGCTGCCGCTCACGCCCGGCCTGCACCGCCGCGGCTTCGCGACCGCGGTCGTACGCTTCGGGGGCGCCGCCCGGCTCGGCGTACTGAGCTGCCACCTGAGCCTGCAGAAGGACGAGCGGTACGAGCAGGGCGGGATGCTCCTCGACCGGCTCGCCGGGATGGGCGTCCCGTACGCCGTCGCGGGCGGGGACATCAACGAACGTCCGGACGGGCGGACCTTCCGGCGGCTGGCCGGTGAGCTGCGGGACTGCTGGGCCGCCAAGCCATGGGGCGCCGAGTACACGTCGACTCCGGACGATCCGCACCAGCGCATCGACGCGATCTTCGCGACGCCCGGCGTGGAAATCCTCGGCTGCGGGGTTCCTGTGGGTCACCCTGGTGTGCACGAGAGGGACCTGAGGGCGGCCACGGACCATCTGCCGGTCCTGGCCGCCCTCAGAATTCCCCCAGCCTGAGCGCTCCGCTGGGAGTGCCGCAATGTGCCCGTCGATCGTCTGCGGCGCCGTCGTGGCTGGTCGCGCCCACGCGGCGGAGCCGCATATCGATACAGCCCCGCGCCCCTTCAGGGGCGCTGCCGTCAGACGACGGCCCCGCGCCCGGGGTCGTCGTCATCCTCCTCGTCGTCCTTCATCCGCACCACGAGCGTGGCGAAGCCGCCGAGGAAGCCGCCGATGCCGAGCGTCGCCAGCCACCAGGTCATGTCCCAGCCGAGCAGTATGGCGAGGAGCAGCAGGACCGGGCCGCCGAGGACGGCCAGCCAGGCGAACTTGGCCGTGGTGTCGGCCGCGGGCAGGGGCGGCGGCTCCGGCGGTACGAAATGTCCCTCGTCGTCCGCGTCGAAGTCGTCGTCGGACGGTTCCGGCGCGACGTAGTCGCGGGGGCCGACGCCGGGGGCGAAGGAGATGGAGCTGCCCAGAGGCTTGCCGGGCTCCTCGGCGCCACCGGGCTTGCTGCGTGCGTCCGGGGAATCCTTGTCGGCCGGGTCCGTATCGGCGTCCCCGTCCCTGTCCGCGCCGGCCGGGCCCTGGCTGTTGTTGTGCTCGATCTCCAGCAGCGCCAGGTCCTCCACGGACTTGAACGGCTTCGCGCCGGGCGGGTCCGGGGGCTCCTCGCCGTACCCGGCGACGATCGCCTTCCAGGCGGCCTCCTCGTCGAAGGGCACACCCCGCTCCTCCGGCTCGCGGCCCTCGTCGCGGTCGGGTTCCCTTCGGTCCTGCTCAGCCACCGGTGGCCGTCCCTTCCCTGTCCCCGACCGGCTCCTCGGTCCCGCCGGCCGTGTCGCCCTCGCCGGACCGCTCGGCGCCGTCGGTGGCGCCGGGCGCGAGCCGGCCGACGAAGGCATGGCTCTCCTCGAAGATCCGGTCCGCGTCATGGTCCAACGTCGCCACGTGGTAGCTCTGTTCCAGCAGGATCTCCGTGACGTCCGTGGAGGACACGCGGCTGAGGATGCGGGCCGAGTCGGCCGCCGGCACCACATGGTCCTGCGCGCTGTGCAGCAGCAGCAAAGGCTGTGTGACCTGCGGAAGCTCGCCGTCGACCAGCCGGAAGAAGATCCGCAGGGAGTGCGCGGCGTGCAGCGGCACCCGGTCGTACCCGATCTCCTGGGCGCCCTCCTTGGCGATGTCGCTGGTGATGCCCTTCGTCGTCCTGACGACGTGCCGCGCGACCGGCAGCGCGTACGCCGAGAGGCCGTGCACCTTGTTCGCCGGGTTGACCACCACGACACCGCTGACCGCGTCCCCGTGCCTGGCCGCGAGCCGCAGCGCGAGCGCCCCACCCATGGACAGACCGGCGACGAAGACCTGCTTGCACCGCTCGAGGAGCGCGCGCAGCTCGCGGTCCACCTCCGCGTACCAGTCCTGCCAGGTGGTGAGCTGCATGTCCTCCCAGCGCGTGCCGTGCCCGGGCAGCAGCGGCAGCGAGACGGTCAGCCCGCGACCCGCCAGATACTCCGCCCAGGGGCGCAGCGACTGCGGGGAACCGGTGAAGCCGTGACAGAGGAGGACGCCGACCTCTCCGCCCTCGTGGCGGTACGGCTCGGCTCCGGGAAGGACCGGCACCTTCGGTCTCCAGTTCATGAGGCTCGGACGGGGTACCCCCGGCAGTAGTCCGCCGACTACGTGCGTGGACGTGCTTCGGAGGCGTACTTCACCGTACGCGACCGCACTGACACCGACCAGATCCGGGCAGCGGCTGACCGGCCCTCCTCAGGCGGAGAGCGGGCCCGGCACGGGTTAAGGTCTGATCCACGGAAACAGGAGGCACTCGGGTGATCTACGAGGCATTGAAGTTCTCCATCGGAGGGCCGCTGAAGCTCGCCTTCAGGCCCTGGGTGGAAGGACTGGAGAACGTTCCCGCCGAGGGCCCCGCCATCCTGGCGAGCAACCACCTGTCCTTCTCGGACTCCTTCTTCCTGCCCGCCGTCCTCGACCGGAAGATCACCTTCATCGCCAAGGCCGAGTACTTCACGACGCCCGGCGTCAAGGGACGGATGACCGCCGCCTTCTTCAAGGGCGTCGGGCAGCTGCCGGTGGACCGCTCCGGCGCGCGGGGCGCGGGCGAGGCGGCCATCAAGAGCGGCATCGAGGTCATCGAGCGCGGCGAGCTGTTCGGCATCTACCCGGAGGGCACCCGCTCGCCCGACGGCCGCCTGTACCGCGGCAAGCCCGGCGGCCTCGCGCGCGTGGCGCTCGCCACCGGCGCGCCGGTCATCCCGGTCGCGATGATCGACACCGAGAAGATCCAGCCGCCGGGGAAGGTGGTCCCGAAGCTGATGCGCCCGGGCATCCGCATCGGCAGACCGCTCGACTTCACGCGCTACCAGGGCATGGAGAACGACCGGTTCGTGCTGCGCGCGGTGACCGACGAGGTCATGTACGAGATCATGAAGCTCTCCGGGCAGGAGTACGTCGACATCTACGCGACCGCCGCGAAGCGGCAGATCGCGGAGGCCGCGAAGGCCGAGAGGGAGGCGGCCAAGGCGGAGGCGAAGGCCCAGGCTCAGGCGCAGGCCAGAGCGGTGGCGGGGGCCGGCGGCAAGGACACGGCGGAGCAGGACAAGGCCGGCTCGTAGCGGCGTCGGCGCAACGGCGGACGCCGGGGGTTGGGGGGAAGCATGGCCAAGCGCGAGCGAGTCATGAGGATGTCGGTCGAGCAGCCGCTGTGGCGTGCGCTCACCGCGTACCGCGTCCTCACGATGGCGTACGCGATCGCGCTCTTCGTCTCCGCGTACGACGAGTTCGTCCGGCCCTGGGTGGCCGTCGCGTACTTCTCGGTGCTGCTCGTCTGGACCCTGGCCACGCTGCGCCAGGTCTCGGGCGCGGCGAGCTGCACCAAGCCCTTTCTCGTCGTCGACCTCACCATCGCGCTCACCGGCATCCTGCTGACACCGGTCGCCGACGCGCACGAGCGGATCGTGGCCGGCGGACCGACGCTGCCGACCATATGGACGGCGGGCGCCGTCCTCGCGTACGCCCTCAAGGGCGGCTGGCGCTGGGCAGCCGTCGCCTCCGCGCTCGTCGGCGTCGCCAACATCGTCCAGCGCGGCGCGCTCAGCCAGGACACCTTCCACAACGTCCTGCTGGTCTGGGTCGCCTCCATCGCCATCGGCTACGTCGTCGAGGTCGCCCGCGCCTCCGAGCGCACCCTTGCCCGCGCCCTGGAGATCGAGGCCGCGACCCGCGAACGTGAACGGCTCGCCCGCGACATCCACGACAGCGTGCTGCAGGTCCTCGCCATGGTGCAGCGCCGCGGCACGGCGCTCGGCGGCGAGGCCGCCGAGCTCGGCCGTATGGCGGGCGAGCAGGAGGCCGCCCTGCGGGCGCTGGTCGCGGGCGGCCTGGTAACCGCATCGCACGCGTCGGAGGACGCATCGCAGGGGGCGGTCGTACGGGTGGTGGAGGTACCGGACGACGAGGACGCGGCGGGCGAGCCGTGCGACCTGCGGTCGCTGCTCGCTCCGCACGCCGGGGCGCGGGTCACCTTCTCGGAGCCGGGCGCCCCGGTGCTGCTGGCGCCCGCCGCGGCGAGGGAGGTCGCCGCCGCTGTCAGTGCCGCCCTGGACAATGTCCGCAACCACGCCGGTGACGGCGCGCGGGCCTGGATCCTCGTCGAGGACGAGCCGGACGCGGTGATCGTGACGGTGCGGGACGACGGCCCCGGCATCCCGGAGGGACGGCTTGCCCAGGCCGAGGGGGAGGGCCGCCTCGGTGTGGCCCTGTCGATCCGGGGCCGGCTGCGGGACATAGGGGGCACGGCCGAGCTGGTCTCGGTACCGGGCCAGGGCACAGAGGTCGAACTGAAGGTTCCCAAGGTTTCAGGGGGAAGGCGGCTCAGCGATGAGTGAGAACAACGAAGCGGCTGCGCAGGACCAGGAGTTGACGCACGGGCGGGAGCAGGCGTCGGTGCAGTCGCAGGGGCGGGAGCAGACCCCGGTGCCGTCGGAGGGGCGGATCAAGGTGATGGTCGTCGACGACCATCCGATGTGGCGGGACGCCGTCGCCCGCGATCTCACGGAGTCCGGCTTCGACGTGGTCGCCACGGCGGGCGACGGCGAGCAGGCGGTGCGCCGCGCCCGCGCCGTGGAGCCCCATGTGCTCGTGCTGGACCTCAACCTGCCGGTCAAGCCGGGCGTCCAGGTCTGCAAGGAGCTCGTCGCGGCCGACCCGGCGCTGCGGGTGCTCGTCCTGTCCGCGAGCGGCGAGCACGCCGACGTCCTGGAGGCGGTCAAGTCCGGTGCCACGGGCTATCTGCTGAAGTCGGCCTCCACGGAGGAGCTGATCGACGCGGTGCGCCGCACGGCGGTCGGCGACGCCGTCTTCACGCCCGGCCTCGCAGGTCTGGTCCTCGGCGAGTACCGCAGGCTCGCCTCCGAGCCCGCGCCCTCCACACCGGACGAGCCCAAGGCGCCGCAGCTCACCGAGCGCGAGACCGAGGTGCTGCGGCTCGTCGCCAAGGGCCTGAGCTACAAGCAGATCGCCGAACGGCTCGTCATATCGCACCGCACCGTGCAGAACCACGTGCAGAACACCCTCGGCAAGCTGCAACTCCACAACCGCGTCGAGCTCGTCCGGTACGCGATAGAGCGCGGACTCGACGACGGAGCCTGACCGCCCGTCAACCGAGCCCGCAGGGGAAGCCCCTCGTTAGAGTGAAGGGCTTTCGATCAACCCCTCGATGATTCACCGGAATTGACGCGCCGCCCTGTCCCGGAGTGACGTGGGTCACCATTAGCGTGGCCTGCATCAGCTCAATTCGGAGCGAAGGGACATTTCCATGCGGGTCGGAGTACTGACCGGGGGCGGCGACTGCCCCGGGCTCAACGCCGTCATCCGGGGCATCGTCCGCAAGGGCGTGCAGGAGTACGGCTACGACTTCACCGGCTTCCGTGACGGCTGGCGCGGTCCGCTCGAGGGTGACGTCATGCCGCTGGGCATCCCCGCCGTGCGCGGCATCCTCCCCCGGGGCGGCACCATCCTCGGCTCGTCGCGCACGAACCCCCTCAAGGAGGAGAACGGCATCCGCCGGATCCGGGAGAACCTCGCGAAGTACGAGGTGGAGGCCCTGATCACCATCGGCGGCGAGGACACCCTGGGTGTCGCGGCGCGCCTCGCCGACGAGTACGGCATCAAGTGCGTGGGCGTACCGAAGACCATCGACAACGACCTGTCCGCCACCGACTACACCTTCGGCTTCGACACGGCCGTCGGCATCGCCACCGAGGCGATCGACCGGCTGCACACCACCGCCGAGTCGCACATGCGCGTGCTCGTCGTCGAGGTGATGGGCCGTCACGCCGGCTGGATCGCACTCCACTCCGGCCTCGCGGGCGGCGCCAACGTCATCCTGATCCCCGAGCAGCGCTTCGACGTCGACCAGGTGTGCGCCTGGGTGACCTCCCGCTTCAAGGCGTCGTACGCGCCGATCGTGGTCGTCGCCGAGGGAGCCATGCCCAAGGACGGCGACATGGTGCTCAAGGACGGCTCGCTCGACTCCTTCGGCCACGTCCGGCTCTCCGGCGTCGGCGAGTGGCTGGCAAAGGAGATCGAGCAGCGCACCGGCAAGGAGGCCCGCACGACCGTGCTCGGCCACGTCCAGCGCGGCGGCACCCCCAGCGCCTTCGACCGCTGGCTCGCCACCCGCTTCGGGCTGCACGCGATCGACGCGGTGCGCGACGGCGACTTCGGCACGATGGTCGCCCTCCGCGGCACGGACATCGTCCGCGTCCCGCTCGCGGAGGCCACCGCCAAGCTGAAGACGGTGGACCCGAAGCTGTACGAGGAGGTCGGGGTCTTCTTCGGCTGACCTGGAGTGTTCTCCGGCCGGCCTGGAGTGTTCTCCGGCTGACCTGGGGCGCTCTCTCCTCGCGTGGCACGCCTGGGCTATGGGCCGTATGTTCGCGATATCGGCCTATAGCCCAGCAACACCGGAGAAGTCGTGGAAATCATCGCTTTCGGGGTGCAGTCCGATGAGAAACCGCTGATCGAGAAGGCATTCGCAGGGCATCACGACATCCGGTGCCTCGACGTCTTCCTCAACGAGGACACCGCCCCCATCGCGGCCGGCCACGAGATCATCTCCACGAGTGTCAACGCCGATCTGGCCGGCCGCGTCCTGGAGATGCTCGCCGCCGGCGGAACGCGCATGGTCGCCCAGCGCTCCACGGGGTTCAACAACATCGACCTGGAGGTCGCCGAGCGCCTCGGCATCACCGTGGCCCGGGTCTCGTACTACTCGCCGTACTCGGTCGCGGAGTTCGCCTGGTCGCTGGCCATGGCCATCAACCGGCGCATCGTCCGCGCCTCGACCCGCACCCGCGACTTCGACTTCCGGCTCGACGGCCTGATGGGCCGCGACATGCACGGCCGCACTGTCGGAGTGCTCGGCACCGGCAAGATCGGCGAGGCCTTCACGCGGATCGCGCACGGCTTCGGCATGAACCTGCTCGGCTGGGACATCGCCGAGAACCCCGCCTGCGTCGAGCTCGGCATGGACTACGTCGAGAAGGAGCGGCTCTTCGCCGAGGCCGACCTGATCAGCCTGCACGTACCGCTGATGCCCGCGACGCAGAACCTCATTGACGCGGCGGCCCTGAAGAGCATGAAGAACGACGTGATCCTGGTGAACTCCAGCCGCGGCGGACTCATCGACTCCCAGGCCCTCGTCGACGAGCTGCGCAAGGGCCGCTTCACGGGCGTCGGCCTCGATGTGTACGAGGCGGAGGCAGGGTTGTTCTTCCTCGACAAGTCGCTGGAGATCGTCGTGGACGACACCCTGGCCCGCCTCGTCACCTTCCCGAACGTGCTGGTCACCTCGCACCAGGCGTACTACACCGAGGACGCCGTCGGCCAGATCATCGACACCACGCTGCACAACGTCCTGGACTACAAGGCGGGCCGCCGCTCCGACAACGTCCTGGTGCCCTCCGCTCCCAGGAGCTGACCCACGAGCTCCCGCACGATCGCCGCGCCGCGCAGCGACAGCACCGACTCGGGGTGGAACTGCAGCCCCGCGAAGCCGTTTCCGCGCAGTGCGTGCACCTCGCCCGTGGCCGCGTCCCGGCTGACTTCGATCCCGTGCGCCGCCAGCTCCAGGGCCGCGTCGTCGTCGCAGGCCGCCACGAAGCTGTTGTAGAAGCCGACGGTCTCCCGGCGCCCGAAGAGGTCGATGTCCGTCTGCGCGCCCTGGTACGGCACCTCCTTCCGCACGATCTCCAGACCCAGCTCCGCCGCGATCAGCTCGTGGCCGAGGCACACGCCCAGCACCCCGTGCCGGTGGCTGCCGAGGACCTCGGCGGTGAGTGCCCGCAGGAACCGCATCTTGGGGTCGCCGGTATCGCCCGGATCCCCGGGCCCCGGGCCGAGGACCAGCGGACCCTCGTGCGCGAGCACAGCGTCGCGCAGCCCCGGCTCGTCGTACCGCCGCACGGTCACCTCGAGACCCGACGCACGCAGTACATGCGCGAGCATCGCCGTGAACGTGTCCTCGCCGTCGACGACCAGCGCGTGCCCCTCCAGCGCCGACGACCTCTCCTGCATCCGCAGCCAGAACGGCGCGAGCCCGGCGCGGCGCCCGTCGAGGGCGGCCTGGACGCGCGGGTCGTCCGCAAGGCCCGGCCGGTCCCGCTCCTCGCGCGGCCGTCCCGGGCGCACCCCCAGCGCGGCCAGCACGCCCGCCGCCTTGGCATGCGTCTCGGCGACCTCGCTCATCGGGTCGGAGCCACGCACGAGGGTCGCGCCGACCGGGACCCGCAGTCGCCCCGCGGGGTCGATGTCGGCGGTACGGATGAGGATGGGGGAGTCGAGGGTCTGTGCGCCGCTCGCGTCGAGACCGACCAGCGCCAGGGCGCCTGCGTAGTACCCCCGCCCACCCACTTCGTGGCGCTCGATGACGCGGCACGCGTTCTGCACGGGCGACCCGGTGACGGTCGCCGCGAACATCGTCTCGCGCAGCACCTCGCGCACATCCAGGGACGACCGTCCCCGCAACTCGTACTCGGTGTGCGCGAGATGGGCCATCTCCTTCAGCCGCGGCCCGATGACGACACCGCCCATGTCGCCGACCGTGCACATCATCTTGAGCTCCTCGTCGACGACCATCGAGAGCTCCTCGATCTCCTTGCCGTCGGCGAGGAAGTCGAGCAGATGCTCGGGGGTGGGTCCCTCGGCCGGGTACCGGTACGTCCCGCTGATCGGGTTCATCACGACCGTCCCACCCGACATGCGGACGTGCACCTCCGGGCTGGCCCCGACCAGCGTCCGGTCGCCGGTGTGCACGACGAACGTCCAGTAAGCGCCGCGCTCGCCGACCAGCAGCCGCCGGAACAGCGCGAGGGCGTCCTCCCTGGTGAAGCCCGGGATCTCACCCTCGTACGTCCGCCGGATCACGAAGTTCGCGCCCTCGCCCCGCCCGATCTCCTCGCGCAGCACACGGCCGACGATCTCCGCGTACGCGTCGTCGGTCACGTCGAAGGCGCCGCCCTCGACGCGCACGTCATGGGCGGGAAGCTGCGCGAGCGCCTCGGCGAGCGGCATCTCGTACGCCTCCTCGGCGGTCAGCACCGCGAGCGGGGTGCCATCGTCCGTCACGTCGAAGCCACGCTCCCGGATCTGCCGGAAGGGGACGAGCGCGAGGCCCTCGTCGGGGAGGTCGGCGAGGCGGTCGTACGTGGCGACCGGGCCGACCAGCACCTCGACCGTGTCGTGATCACGACCCGGAGTGCGGCGGCGCAGCAGGGCGAAGGGCGGGCAGTCGGCGTCGAGCAGTCTGTGCAGGTCCACGGCGGGGTTCCTTCCCTGGGGCTTGTGCTGCTGGGAGGAACGGCCCGTGGAAACACCGAAGGCCGCCCCTCGGGCGGCCTTCGCGAGTCTGTGAGTACGCGCAGTCAGTGGGCCGCCGGATGAGCGGTCCACCACCAGTTCTGGGTCGTGTGCGCGAACATGCCCGGCACCCTACCCCATGCCGCGCCCCTGCGGCCCGAGACGTGGTTCCCGTCGTCGAAGACTGCTTCGAAGACGGCATCGCAGGCGCCGTCGAACGAGCACGCACCGTCTCACTTGCTGAGCGGGGTCGGGGGCGCCCGACACGACCCCGTAATGTGGGGGACGTGACCGTGAACGCTAAGTCCACCGCTGACGGTGGCAACACCTGGCGAGACCTGCCCGCGGCGCAGCAGCCCGAGTACCCCGATGCCGAGGCTCTGCGCGACGTCGTCGCGGAGCTCGAGTCGTATCCGCCGCTCGTCTTCGCGGGCGAGTGCGACCAGCTGCGCGCCCGGATGGCGGCCGTCGCCAAGGGAGAGGCGTTCCTTCTCCAGGGCGGCGACTGCGCCGAGGCCTTCGACGCCGTGTCCGCCGACCACATCCGCAACAAGCTCAAGACCCTGCTCCAGATGGGCGCCGTGCTGACCTACGCCGCCTCGGTGCCGGTCGTGAAGGTCGGCCGGATCGCCGGCCAGTACTCCAAGCCGCGCTCCAAGCCGACCGAGACCCGCGACGGCGTGACCCTGCCGACGTACCGCGGCGACTCCGTCAACGGCTTCGAGTTCACCGAGGAGGCCCGCGTCCCGGACCCCCAGCGCCTGAAGCGGATGTACAACGCCTCCGCCTCGACGCTGAACCTGGTGCGCGCCTTCACCACCGGCGGCTACGCCGACCTGCGCCAGGTGCACGCCTGGAACCAGGACTTCGTGAAGTCGTCCCCTTCGGGCCAGCGCTACGAGCAGCTGGCGCGCGAGATCGACAACGCGCTGAACTTCATGCGGGCCTGCGGCACGGACCCGGAGGAGTTCAAGACCGTCGAGTTCTACTCCTCGCATGAGGCGCTGCTGCTGGACTACGAGTCCGCGCTGACTCGTGTGGACTCGCGTACCGGCAACCTGTACGACGTCTCGGGCCACATGGTGTGGATCGGTGAGCGCACCCGCCAGCTGGACGGGGCGCACATCGAGTTCGCGTCGAAGATCCGCAACCCGATCGGCATCAAGCTCGGCCCGACCACGACGGCCGAGGAGGCGCTGCAGTACATCGAGCGCCTCGACCCCGAGCGCGAGCAGGGCCGGCTGACCTTCATCGTGCGGATGGGCGCGGACAAGATCCGCGACCGGCTGCCCGAGCTGGTCGAGAAGGTCACGGCCTCGGGTGCCGTGGTCGCCTGGGTGACCGACCCGATGCACGGCAACACGTTCGAGGCGGCCTCCGGCCACAAGACGCGCCGCTTCGACGACGTGCTGGACGAGGTCAAGGGCTTCTTCGAGGTCCACAAGGCGCTGGGCACCCACCCGGGCGGTATCCACGTGGAGCTGACCGGTGACGACGTCACCGAGTGCGTGGGCGGCGGCGACGAGATCTTCGTCGACGATCTGCACCAGCGCTACGAGACGGCCTGCGACCCGCGGCTCAACCGCAGTCAGTCGCTGGACCTGGCCTTCCTGGTCGCCGAGATGTACCGGGACCAGTAAGGACCTGGACCAGTAAGGACCTTCGGCAGGCCTTCTACGCAGGAGTGGGGCGCGGATCCGTGTGATCCGCGCCCCACCGGCGCATCCGGGGCTTTTACGCGCTTCCGGTCCCGGGTAAGGTTAGGTTAGCCTCACCGACGAGATCGGGATGGCACTCGACGATCCCGTCCGTCATCACCGGGGAGGTGAACCGCGTGTACGTCTGCAGCTGCTTCGGTGTGACCGAAGCGCAGGTGAAGGACCACGCGGCCTCCGGTGCCTGCACACCCCGGCAGATAGCCTCGGCCTGCAAGGCCGGTACGGACTGCGGGTCGTGCGTACGTCGTATCCAGGCGCTGCTGGGGCGGGGCGCCTGCCCGCGTCGGGACCTGCTCGAACAGCAGGACGAGCCGACGACGGCTGTCCTGTCCGCCGAGGCCGCCTGAGCCCCTGCGGAGGGCGCTCGAGCTGGGAGCGGCCGACTCAGTCGCTCGTCGACGACGGCTGGTGCTGTTCGATGACCGTGGAGATGTACAGCGCTTCGCCCAGCTTCTCGATCAGGTCCAGCTGGGTGTCGAGGTAGTCGATGTGGTGCTCCTCGTCGGCGAGGATCATCTCGAAGATGTTGGCCGACGTGATGTCCCCCTTGGCCCGCATGACCTCGATCCCGCGCCGGAGACGGTCGATCGCCTCCACCTCGACCTGCTTGTCGGCCTGGAACATCTCCGTGAGCGTCTGGCCGACCCGGACGTGGAACAGCCGCTGGTAGTTGGGCAGGCCGTCGAGGAAAAGGATGCGGTCGGTGAGCGTCTCGGCGTGCTTCATCTCGTCGAAGGACTCCGCACGGGTGTACTTCGCGAGCTTCCACCAGCCGAAGTTCTCCTGCATCTTCGAGTGCAGGAAGTACTGGTTGATCGCCGTGAGCTCGGCGGTCAGCTGCTCATTCAGGAACTCGAGGACCTCGGGGTCGCCCTGCATCGCAGAGGCTCCTTCCCAGTGTGTGACGGGCCATATGGCGCGCATCCTTGCACCGCTGCGGTAGGTCGTCCAGTAAGTGCACGCTTAGTGGGAGTTGTCCGGAATCGACGCGGGGCCGGTCAATTGCACTCCCTCCCGTCTGTCAGGATGGAGGCATGGGTCATCCGTCGGGTCGCGAATCTCGGGAAGCAGTGCAGTCCGAGCTGCCACCGGGACAGCGACTGCAGAAGGGCTGGCCGGTCACGCACTACGGTCCCGTACCCAAGTTCCGGCCCGAGCGCTGGGAGTTCCGGGTCTTCGGCGCCACCGCCGACGGGGACAAGCACTGCTGGACCCACGAGGAGTTCTCGGCCCTCCCGTACGCAACGGTCGTGGCCGATCTGCACTGCGTCACGAAGTTCAGCATGCTCGGCGCCGAATGGGGCGGCGTCCCGGCCACGACCGTCCTGGAGCTCGCGCCGCCCGCGCCCGATGTCACCCATGTGATGGTCTGGGCGGAGTACGGCTTCAGCTCGAATCTGCGGCTGTCCGACTTCATGTCCGACCGGACGATCTTCGCGACACACAAGGACGGCGAGCTCCTCACCGCCGAGCACGGCTTTCCGCTGCGGCTCATCGTGCCCCATCTGTACGCCTGGAAGGGGCCCAAATGGGTCCGCGGCGTCGAGTACATGACCGCCGACCGGCGCGGCTTCTGGGAGGAGCGCGGCTACCACAACATCGGCGACCCCTGGCGAGAGCAGCGCTACTCGTACCAGGAGGAGCCCGGGGACGGCCCCGAGCTCTGACTCACCGGCGGCCACTCACCGGCCTCGGATCGGTCAGCCGTCCCGGAGCTTCTTCAGGCGCGCCACGTCCGCCGCGTGGCCCTCCTTGCGGCCCGGTGTCTCGATGACCAGCGGCACCCCCTCGGTCGCGGGGTGGCTGAACAGCTCGCGGAACGGGTCCTCGCCTATGTGGCCGCTGCCGATGTTCTCGTGACGGTCCTTGTGGGCCCCCACCACATCCTTCGAGTCATTGGCGTGGATGAGGCGGAGACGCCCCTCGCCGACCGTGTCCACCAGCCGGTCGAGGGTCTGCTTCATCCCGCTCGGTCCTGCCAGGTCGTGGCCCGCCGCGAAGACATGGCAGGTGTCCAGGCAGACACCGAGCTTCGGGTGGGCGTCGAGAGCCTCGAAGTACGGGCCGAAATCCCAGGTGCGGGAGCAGAGCGAGGCGCCCTGGCCCGCGGTGGACTCCAGCAGCAGATACGGATCGTCGTCGTGGGTCAGCTCGTCGAGCAGCGGCAGCATGTGCTCGCGTACCTGCTTGAGGGCGACGGCGCGGTCGCGGCCACCGGTTGCCGAGCCGGTGTGCACGACGACGCCCAGCGCGCCGATCTCGCGGCCGCGGCGCAGCGAGTGCCGCAGCGACTCCACGGACCGCTCGACCGTCGCCTCGGTATGCGAACCGAAGTTGATCAGATACGGGGCGTGCACGTACGCGGGCACCGACTCGGCGGCGCAGGCCGCGCGGAACTCCTCGTCCTGCCTCGCGTTGCCGACGGGCGTCGCCCAGCCGCGCGGATTGGCGACGAAGACCTGGACGGTCTCGGCGCCGATCTCGCGCGCGTACGACAGACCGACGGTGGAGAGGCCGCCGGCCACGGGGACATGGCTGCCGACGGGATTGCGGGACTGCTGGGTTGTCACACCCCTCAGGGTGTCATGGGGCTGGGCGTGGTCCGGCAGCGGTGGTAGGAACGGGCGCCCAAAAGCGGGGGCCCGTGCCCGTCAGCCGATCTTGATGGTGATCGTCGAGCCCTTGGGGGCCTCGTCGCCGCCCTCCACCGACTGGCTCTTCACCGTGTCGCCGAAGAGCCCGAACAGTCCGCGGTCCTCCCTGACCTGGAACCCGGCGTCCTCGAGCTTCTGCCGGGCCTCGTCCACGCTGTCGCCCACCACGTCGGGGACCTCGACCATCACCGGGCCCTTGGAGATCGTGAGCGTGATCGTGTCGCCCTCCGCGACTTGGCGGTCCGCGGCCGGCGACTGCCTCGCCACCAGGCCCGCGTCGAACTCGGAGTTCACCTGGGCAGAGGCGATCTTCACCTTCAGGCCCTCGTCCTCCAGGTCGGCGGTCGCGTCCTCGATCGATTCGCCCGTGACGTCGGGCACGTCCACGGGCCTGCCCTTGCTGACGGTCAGCGCGACGGCCGAGCCGGCCCGGCGCACGATGCCCGCCGACGGCTCCGTACTGATCACGGAGCCCCTGTCGATCTCCTCGCTGAACGCCCGGGTGACCATGCCCGGCTCGAGCCCGGCGTCCTTCAGCTCGGACTTCGCCTGCGCCAGCGGCAGGCCCTGCAGATCGGGGACCTGCACGGTCTCCGGGCCCAGCGAGATCGTCAGCGTCACGCCGTCGTTGTGGCGGATGCGCGCGCCGGCCGTGGGGTCGCTGCTGATGACGGTGCCGCGCGTGACGGTGTCGCTGTACTGGCGCTTGACGCCGTTCACCTCGAGACCGGCGTCCGCGAGCCGCTCCCTGGCCTGCGCCTCGGTCTTCGTCAGCAGCGGCGGCACCTTCGTGAACTGGCCGGAGTTGATGTACCACACGCCGGCGCCGAGCCCCAGCGCCAGCAGCACCGCGGCGATCACCGCGAACATGCCGCGCCGGCCGCCTCCCGTACGGCGTGGAGCAGCCGGGGGCGGGCTCTCCAGCCGGCTCGTGCGGTTGAGTACGGCTTCGTCGGCGTCGTCGTTCACCGGCAGCGGCCGCGCCACGGACAGCCCGCGGGGAATCACGCTCGTACGGTCACCGGAGATGTCGCGCCCGTCATGCCCGTCGCCACGGGCGCCCGGCGGCACCGCGTCCAGCTGCTCGTCGGTGAGCCCGGCCCGCGCCTCCCGGAGGCTCGCCAGCAGCGCCACCGCGTCGTGCGGGCGCACCTCGGGCGTACGGGCGGTCGCGGACGCGACGAGTTCGTCGAGCGCGTAGGGCAGGCCCGGCACGGCGGCCGACGGCGGCGGCACGTCCTCGTTGAGGTGCTGGTAGAGCACCTGGGCCGGGGAGTCGCCGGAGTGCGGCTTGCCGCCGGTCAGCATCTCGTAGAGGACGACACCGCACGCGTACACGTCGACGCGCGGGTCCGCGGTGCCGTGCTCGATCTGCTCCGGCGCGAAATACGAGACGGTGCCGAGCACGGCTCCGGTGGTGCTGGTCACGGTGTCCACGGCCCGTACGAGCCCGAAGTCGGCGACCTTGACCCGTCCGTCGTCCCCTATGAGCACGTTCTCCGGCTTCATGTCGCGGTGCACGAAGCCGGCGCGGTGCGCGGCGCCGAGGGCGGCCAGCACCGGCTCCAGGATGTCCAGCGCGGCCCGCGGCTGGAGGGCCCCGCGCTCCCGCAGCACGTCACGCAGGGTGCACCCGGCGACGTACTCCATGGCCAGGTAGACGTAGCCGCCGTCCGTGCCCTGGTCGTAGACGCCGACCACATTGGGGTGCGAGAGGCGCGCCACCGACTTCGCCTCACGGATGAAGCGCTCGACGAACGACCCGTCGGCGGCGAGCGCAGGGTGCATCACCTTGAGCGCGAGGACGCGGTCGAGGCGGGTGTCCACGGCCCGGTAGACCGTGGCCATCCCGCCGACCGCGATACGGGCGTCGATGCGGTACCGGCCGTCGAGCACCTGCCCGACGAGGGGGTCCTGAAGGGTCGTGTCCACGGAGGCGAGTCTACGAGCCGGGACTGTCAGCCCCCGCCCGCTGCGGGACTTCCGAGCATGGAATGCAGCACAGCTGTGACTGTTCCCGCAGCGCCTGAAGGGGCGCCCCTTCAGGGGCGCGGGGCTGTATCGATATGCGGCTCCGCCGCGTGGGCGCGACCAGCCACGGCGGCGCCGCAGATAACGGACGGCACATCGCGGCACTCCCAGCGGAGCGCCTTGCGCCCCGCTAGAACGCGGGCCGCTCCGGGTCCAGCCGGGCCATCCCCTCCGTGGGGGATGACGCCTCGGCGAAGTGGCGCCGCGGGATCCGCCCCGCCCGCCGCGCCAGGCGCCCCGCCTCCACGGCATGCCGCATGGCCTCGGCCATGAGCACCGGCTCCTGGGCCCGGGTGACGGCTGAGGCGAGCATCACACCCGCGCACCCCAGCTCCATCGCCAGCGCCGCGTCCGACGCCGTCCCGGCCCCCGCGTCCAGAATCACCGGCACGCGCGCGTGCTCCACGATCAGCTGGAAGTTGTGCGGATTGCGGATGCCGAGGCCGGACCCGATGGGCGAGCCGAGCGGCATGATCGCCGCGCAGCCGACGTCCTCGAGCTTCCGTGCGAGGACGGGGTCGTCGTTCGTGTACGGCAGGACGGTGAAGCCGTCGTCGACGAGCGTCTCGGCGGCGTCCAGGAGCTCGACCGGGTCGGGCAGCAGCGTGCGCTCGTCCGCGATGACCTCGAGTTTCACCAGGTCGGTGCCGAGGGCCTCGCGCGCGAGGCGGGCGGTCAGCACGGCCTCGCCTGCGGTGAAGCAGCCCGCCGTGTTCGGCAGGACGCGGATGCCGAGCCGGTCCAGGACGGACAGCACCGAGCCGTGGACGCCCGGGTCGACGCGGCGCATGGCGACCGTCGTGAGCTCCGTACCGGACGCGACGAGGGCCCTCTCCAGGACGTCGAGGCTGGGCGCCCCGCCGGTGCCCATGATCAGGCGGGACGAGAGGGACAGGCCGCCGATGACGAAGGGGTCGTCTGCCATGAGTCTGATCAACCTCCCTGGACTGCGGTGAGGACCTCGACGCGGTCCCCTGCGGTGAGCGCGGTCGTGGGCCACTCCGCGCGCGGAACGACGGTTTCGTTGAGGGCGGCGGCGACGCCGGACGGCGCGGTGGTGAGCGTGGCGACGAGCGCGCCGAGTGCGGTGCCTGCGGGGACCTCCCGCGGCTCACCGTTGACCGAGATGCGGATCGATGTGGTGGCCGGGCGGTTCATGCGGGCTGCTCCGTGAAGGCGGCCGGCTCCGTGATCGACTCCGTGGCCGACACCGTAGGCCCCATGAGCGGGTTGCCATCCGGGCCGAAGCGGGTGGGCGTGAAGGGGCGTGCTTCTTCGGGCAGTTCGCCGGTCGTCAGCGCGTGCGCCAGCACATCACCGGTGACCGGCGTGAGCAGCACGCCGTTGCGGTGGTGGCCGGTGGCCAGCAGCAGCCCGGGCAGGGCCGACGGGCCGAGCAGCGGCGCGTTGTCGGGGGAGCCGGGCCGCAGCCCGGCGCGCGTCTCGGTGAGCGGCAGCTCGGTGATGCCGGGCACCAGCTCGTGCGCGTCGCGCAGCAGCTCGTACACGCCGCCCGCGGTCACCGTCGTGTCCCAGCCGAGCTCTTCGCTGGTCGCGCCCACCACCAGCTCGCCGTTCTCGCGCGGCACCAGATAGACCTGGCTGCCGCGGACGACGGCGCGCACCGTACGGCTCAGGAACGGCCCGTACCGATCCGGCACGGTCAGCCGCAGCACCTGCCCCTTCACCGGCCGCACGGGCGGCAGTACGTCGTCGGGGACCCCGTCGAGCCTGCCGCTGAGGCTTCCCGCGGCGAGCACGACCTGCCCGGCGCCGAGCCGTGTGCCGTCGGCAAGGACGACGCCGGCAGCCCGGTCGCGTACCACCGTCAGCCGTTCCGCCCACAGCCGGTGAAAGGTCACCCCGGCCCGCTCGCAGGCCGTGAGCAGCGCCCTTGCGAGGCGTCGCGGATCGACCTGGTGGTCGCCGTCGACCCTGAGCCCCCCGCGCACGCCCGGCGCGAGCATCGGCTCCAGGCGTCGGCACTCGCGCCCCGTGAGCCATTCCGACTCGAGGTCGCACCGGCGCTGCAGGGCGTGCAGTTCCCGCAGGTGGGCGCGGTCGTCGGCGTCCAGAGCGACGGCGAGGGTGCCCGACCGGCGGTAGCCGAGGTCCTGTCCGGTCGCCTCGGTGAGCTCCGCGGCGAAGTCCGGGTAGCGGCGCGCGGATGCGAGGTTGAGGCCGAGCAGCGTCTGCTCGCCGTAGTGCAGTTCGGTGACGGCGGCGAGCATGCCTGCGGCCACCTGGGCGGCCCCGCCGCCGGGCTCGGGGTCCACGACGGCGGTGGACAGCCCGCGCTGCGCGGCCCGCCAGGCCGTCACGAGCCCGATGATGCCGCCGCCGACCACGAGGACGTCGGGCGAGGAACCGGGATCGGCTGATTCCGGCGAATCGGCAGATGAACGGGCGGATTCTGGTGAAGTGTGCACATCGCGTGCTGGCATGGGCGTCGAGCCCCTCCCTTCGCCGGCATGACCCGGATCAGGTTCGTACGGTCGGAGGCCGTCCCAGCCTCCCTCTCAGCCCGGTACGTCCGGGCTCCCGCGAGTACGGTGGCCACCCTAGCCTTTCGTCCCGCGCCTCAGTAAGGGAGCCTCCGCCCATGGCACGCCCGTCCGTACGGTCCCTCGACGGTCTCGTCCTCGCCCCGGTCGCCGACCAGGCCCCCGGTCAGGTCGGTACGCGGACCCGGTTCACGTACCACGAGAAGGACGGTGAGATCTGGGCGGAGTACGCGGGCGGCGACGTCGTGCGCGGCCATCTGGTGGGTACGCGTGAGGGCGACCGCCTCGACTTCCGGTACGTGCAGCTGAAGCGGGACGGCACGACCTCCTCGGGCCACTGCGTGTCGGCCGTCGTCGAGCTGGCGGACGGCAGGGTGCGGCTGGAGGAGACCTGGGAGTGGGAGTCGCAGGACGGCAGCGGGACAAGCGTCGTGGAGCAGATACCGGCCGAGGAAGGTGCAGCACAGGCCCGCTGACTGACACGACGTCAGTTGATTATGGTGATCGGGTGAGCGAGCAGACCCCGGCGGGCAGCCGGACAGCACAGGACGCCCCGGGTGGGCGCTCCGCGCAGGCGCACCGCCGCGTCGTGATCGTCGGCGCGGGCATGGCCGGCGTGCAGACCGCCGTCGCACTCCGCGAGCAGGGCTTCGCCGGCGAGATCGTCCTGATCGGCGCGGAGCCGCACCAGCCGTATGACCGGCCGCCGCTGTCCAAGGCCGTGCTCCTGGGCAAGGCGGAGAGCTCCGCCTTCGACGTCGACTTCGAGGCGCTCGGCCTCGAACTGCACCTGGGCCGCGAGGTCACCGGACTGCGGCCGGCCGAGCACGAGCTGGACACGGAGCAGGGGCCCGTCCCGTACGACGTACTGGTCGTGGCCACCGGCGCCGAACCCATTCAGCTCCCCGGTGCGGAGGGCGTCCCGGGCGTCCACCTGCTGCGCACCCTGGATGACGCCGAGCGGCTGCGGCCCGTACTGGCCGAGCAGCACGACATCGTGGTCGTCGGCGCGGGCTGGATCGGCGCGGAGTTCGCCACGGCCGCGCGCGAGGCGGGCTGCTCGGTGACCGTGGTCGAGGCCGCCGACCGTCCGCTCGCGGGGGCGCTGCCCGCCGAGGTCGCCGCGCCGATGGCGGCCTGGTACGCCGACGCCGGCGTCGAACTGCGCACCCACGCGCGCGTGGAGCACGTCGAACCCGGAGCGGTCGTCCTTGCGGACGGCACCCGGCTGCCCGCGGGGGCCGTCGTCGTCGGCATCGGCGCGCGGCCCGCCACGCGCTGGCTGGAGGGATCCGGCGTCGAGCTGGGCTTCCACGGGGAGATCGTGACGGACGACCACCTGCGGACCTCGGTGCCCGACGTGTACGCGGTCGGCGACTGCTCCTCCTTCCCTTCGGGAAGGTACGGAGAGCGCCTCATGGTCCACCACTGGGACAACGCCCTCCAGGGGCCGCGCACGGTAGCCGCCAACATCATCGGGGCGACCCCCGAGACGTACGACCCCGTGCCCTACTTCTGGTCGGAGCAGTTCGGCCGCTTCGTGCAGTACGCGGGGCACCACGCGGCCGCCGACGCGCTGGTGTGGCGCGGCGACCCCTCCGGAGCCGCCTGGACGGTGTGCTGGCTCCGCGACGAGCGGCTCGTGGCACTCCTGGCGGTAGGCCGCCCACGGGACCTCGCGCAGGGCCGCAGACTGATCGAGGCGGCAACCCGCATGGACGCAACCCTGCTGACGGACCCGTCCCGCCCCCTCAAGGCTGCGACCGCCTGAACGTACCCGATGTGGACTGGCGTCCCGCACCGCTGTGGGCAGCCGTTGCGCACACCGTTGTGGGCAATCGTTCCGCAGGGCTGGGGGCACCTCCCAGCGGTAGCTGGGGGAGGGTGGGCACAACCCACGACGGTGGGCGCCCCTGCGTCGTACGGGACCCCCGTGCCGGGCGACGCGCCCACGTCCGCGCGCAGCGAATCCCGCACCGTACGCCCCGCTCAAAAGCGCCCCCGCCGGCACGGCGAGCCCCCGCTGGGAGGCGCCCAGCTTCCGAGTGTCAGTCCGGGATGGCAGGCTTGTCCCGTGACCGAGATTGACACAAAGATCGATGCTCTCGTCCCCGCCTGGCTCACTCTCCCCGACATCGCCGAAAGGATCGGTGTCGAGGTGACGCGTGTCCGGCAGCTGGTCAAGGAGGGCCAGCTGATCGCGGTGCGCCGCGGTGAGAACCGGGCACTGCACGTGCCTGCCGCCTTCATCGACGGAGACAAGGTCGTCAAGGGCCTGACCGGCACCCTGACGCTCCTGCGGGACGACGGCTTCACCGACGAAGAGATGCTCGAGTGGCTCTTCACCCCCGACCCGAGCCTGCCCGGCACGCCCGCCCAGGCCCTGAGCGAGAATCGCGGCACGGAGGTGAAGCGCCGCGCGCAGGCGCTCGCCGTCTGACACCTGGGCTCCCGAGTCCGGGGCCACCGCGCCCGGGGCCCGGGAGCCCGCGGCCCGTAACCTGATCGCCGCCACTCCGCCACACCGCCGCACCACCGTCACGGGGGACACGTACGCCATGAACGAAACCGCCGACCCGGCCACCGCCCCCGCGGCCGCACTGCGGGCGCAGCTCGCCGACGCCCGGGTCTACCTCTGCACCGACGCGCGCAAGCGCCAGGGGGACCTCCCGGAGTTTCTCGACGCCGTCCTCGAGAACGGCGTCGACATCGTGCAGCTGCGCGACAAGGGCATGGAGGCCGGTGAGGAGCTGGAGCACCTCGCCGTCTTCGCCGACGCCTGCCAGCGGCACGGCAGGCTCCTCGCCGTGAACGACCGTGCGGACGTCGCCCACGCCATCGGCTCCGACGTGCTGCATCTGGGCCAGGGCGACCTGCCCGTCCCCGCCGCTCGCGCGATCCTCGGGGACCGCGTCCTCATCGGCCGCTCGACGCACGCCGAGCCGGAGGCCGCGGCTGCAGCCGTCCAGGACGGAGTGGACTACTTCTGCACGGGCCCGTGCTGGCCTACGCCCACCAAGCCGGGCCGGCACGCACCCGGCCTGGACCTCGTGCGTTACACGGCGTCGCTCGGCACGGACCGGCCGTGGTTCGCCATCGGCGGCATCGACCTGGGCAACCTGGACGAGGTGCTCGACGCGGGCGCCCGCCGGGTCGTCGTCGTACGCGCGATCACCGAGGCCGACGACCCGGCGGATGCCGCGGCGGAGTTCGCGAAGCGACTGCGGGCCGCCTGACCAGCATGCCGTGATCGATCCCGCGTGACGCGACCGGCGTGATCGAAACCGGCCGATCCGGGGTGTATGCCGTCCGATACGTGGACAACAGCCCGACAAAAAGGGCAAATCACCCTGCTCCGGTTGGGGGACCGCCGGGGCCTGGCTAACCTGCGGGTATGGCCCTCGGAACCGCGTCCACCAGGACTGATCGCGCACGGACCGTGCGCGACATGCTCGCCACCGGCAAAACCACGTACTCGTTCGAGTTCTGGGCGCCGAAGACCCCGAAGGGCGAGCGGAACCTGTGGAACGCGCTGCGCCGCATCGAGGCCGTCGCACCCAGCTTCGTCTCCGTCACCTACGGTGCGGGCGGCTCCACGCGCGCCGGCACCGTGAAGGCGACCGAGCAGATCGCCGCGGACTCCACGCTGACCCCGGTCGCCCACCTCACCGCGGTCAGCCACTCCATCGCGGAGCTGCGCAACATCATCGGGCAGTACGCGGACGCCGGGATCCGGAACATGCTCGCGGTCCGCGGCGACCCGCCCGGCGACCCGATGGGCGACTGGATCCCGCACCCGCAGGGCCTGACCTACGCGGCCGAGCTCGTGCGGCTCATCAAGGAGTCCGGCGACTTCTGCGTGGGCGTCGCGGCCTTCCCCGAGATGCATCCGCGGTCGGCGGACGAGGACACCGACGTGCAGCACTTCGTCGACAAGTGCCGCGCCGGCGCCGACTACGCGATCACGCAGATGTTCTTCCGGCCCGAGGCGTATCTGCGGCTGCGGGACCGGGTCGAGGCCGCGGGCTGCACGACCCCGATCATCCCGGAGGTCATGCCCGTCACCAGCGTGAAGCAGCTCGAACGGCTGCCGCAGCTCAGCAACGCCGTCATCCCGGACTCTCTGAAAGAGCGGATCCTCACAGCGAAAGACGATCCGGCCGCTGTACGCTCCATTGGCATCGAGTTCGCAACGGAGTTCTGCGCGAGGCTGTTGAGCGAAGGCATCCCGGGACTGCACTTCATTACCCTCAACAACTCCACGGCGACGCTGGAAATCTACGAGAATC
Organism: Streptomyces jeddahensis; assembly: GCF_001642995.1. Lineage (GTDB taxonomy): Bacteria > Actinomycetota > Actinomycetes > Streptomycetales > Streptomycetaceae > Streptomyces > Streptomyces jeddahensis. Next base: position 42,111 of record NZ_LOHS01000038.1, on the reverse strand, counting down.
TGGGCCTGCACCACCCACAGGCCTAGACCGGCCGCAGCCGGACGGGCGGCGGCCCAGGGAGAGGGGCGTACATGGGCTGGACGGTCCTCTACATCGCATTCGGCATCGTCGCGCTGTGGCTGCTCGGCGAGGTGCTGCTGCAGTACAAGGCGCGGCTTCGCTGGCGGCTGCTGGCCTTCGTCGGCTTCCTCGGGGTCGTCCTCGGCGTGCTGATCCCCTCGGTGGTGGTCATCGGGATCGGTGCGGCCGCCTTCGCCGTCGGACAGACGTACGTCACGCTCTCGTTCCGCCGCGGCTTCTCGACCGGCTGGGCGCTCAGCGGCGTACCGGGCGTCAGCAAGCGCCGCGAGGAGGAGCCGCCGTCCCGCCAGGAGCCGACGCTCGAGGTGTCCGGCCTGGAGGCGGAGGAATCCGCCGAGCACGGCTTCGGATACGCGGAGGGGGACGCCGACATCCCGGCCCCCGCACAGGCGGCCGAGGGCGCCTTCGCGTATGCGTACGCGGGCGACGGAACGTACCAGCACCAGCAGCCGGGCGACGGAACGTACCGTCAGGGCGGCGACGAGACGCACGTGTACGAGCCGCTGCCGATGCCCGACGACACCGGCCAGTACGGCGTGTACAGCGACCCGAACTCGGCGGCATACGAGCCCGCCGCGTCCGCGCAGCAGACCGCCGGCTACGGCTATGACGGCTACGGCGGTTACGGCCAGCAGCAGTACGACTCGTACGGCGACCAGCAGCAGTACACCGGGTACACCGACCCGTACGCCGCGACCGGCACGTACGGCGGCCAGCAGCAGTACGACGCATACGGCCAGCCGTACGGACAGGGTGGGTACACCCAGGATCCGTACGCGGCTTCCGCATACGGCTCGGAGACGCCGCCGGGTGGCGTGTGGGTGCCCCAGCAGCGCGATGGCGACCAGCAGCAGTACGGCGGTGAACTGCCGCCGGAGCAGGGCTATCCGCAGGAGGAGCAGGGCGGTTACGACACCGGGTACAACCAGCAGTACCGCTACTGAGCTCCGGCGCGCCCGGCGGCTGCCCCGCCCCGAAGCCGGGCGGTCACTGCGAACCGAAGCCGGGCGGTGTCACTGTGAACCGCGGAAGTCCGGTCCCTCCACGATGAGTCCGGCGACGAGCGCGCCCGACATGCCCGCGTGCGGCAGCCCGCCGCCCGGGTGCGCCCAGCCGCCCACCGCGTAAAGCCCCGGTATGCGTGTGCTGTTCGACGGGTGCAGCAGGCGGCCGCCGGCCGAGGCGAGCGCGGGCGCAGGCACGGAGCCGCCGTCGGCGCCCGTGGCCGCGGCGACGTCGGCCGGGGTGCGCACCTTGTGCCACAGAAGCCGGTCCCGCACGCCGGGAACCGCCCGCTCAGCGACCGTCAGAACCCGGTCCACATCGGCCTCCGAGAACTCCGCGTGCGCCGGGACCGTGACGGTCAGGGTCACCGCCTCGTGCTCCCCGTCCGGCACCAGAGCCGGGTCGCCGGGGCGCAGCACCGTCACGGTCGGCGAGGCGGCGAGAGCGGGCCGCGGTCCGAACAGGAGGTCGAGCTCGCCCTGGCGGTCGCCTGCGTGCACCACCGTCCGGTACGCAGTGCCCTCGGGGCGGCCGCCCCGCAGGGCGAGCAGCACCGTCAGCCGGCTCGGCAGCCCGGCCTGCGGCGGAACCTCGCCCGCCGCCCGGATCGGCGGCCCTGGCAGCAGGCCGTCCAGCACCTCCGGCGCGACGCCCGCGACCACGAAGTCGGCGTCCTCGGCCGACCGGTCGGACAGCTCCACGCCCGCCGCGCGGCCGTCCTTATCGACGACCCGGACCACCTCCGCGCCGAAGCGGAACTCCACCCGCCGGGCCAGACACCGCTCGTACACCGCCTCGGCCAGCGCTCGCGGTCCGCCGCGCACGGACCAGACGCCGAAGGTCTGCTCCATGTACGGCAGTACGGCCGCGCTCGCAGGTGCGGTGCGCGGATCCAGGCCGTACGCCAGGGCATAGTGCTCCAGCAGCGCGCGCAGCCGCGGCTCGCCGCCCAGCTCCAGCTCCGCCACCTCCGCCAGCGTCGTCGCCACCCGGTCCCTGCGCAGCAGGCGCCGCTGCACGACCGCCGGATACGGCTCGCGGTCCGCCAGCACCTGCCAGTTCGGCCACAGCGGCTCTTCGAGCAGCGGGCGGCGCGAACGGTCCCAGGCCTCACGGGCACGGTTCATGAACGCCGCCCAGCGCGCCCCCGCACCCTCGCCCAGCGCGGCGTCCAGCGCCTCACCGACACCCGCGCGTGACGCGTTCGGCAAGGACACCTCGGTGCCGTCCGCGAAGACGTGGCGCACCGCGGGCTCCACCTGCGTCAGCTCGACGCACTGCTCCAGGGCCTCCTTGCCCGTCTTGAGGAACAGATCGCGGAACACCGCGGGCAGCTGCAGCAGGCCCGGGCCCGTGTCGAAGGCGAAGCCGTCGCGCTCGACGCGGCCCAACGCCCCGCCGAACGTCGCCGCGCGCTCGTACACCACCACCCGGTGGCCCGCGACGGCCAGCCGGGCAGCAGCCGCCATGGCGCCCATCCCAGCGCCGATCACCGCAATCCGTGCCATGTCAGGGACTTTATCCGCCCCCACCGACAGTCCCGTCCGGCGGCCGCCGATGGCCCGGCCCGCGGCGGGGGAGTGACGGGGCGAGTACGGGAACGGACGCCGTGGTCACCAGTCGGCAGGGCTCGCCCCTGAGGGTGAGCACACATGTCTGAGTATCCGTACCTAGGCGGTGAGTTGAGTAGGTATGCGGATGGGCTGCGACCTGCGCAGACGGAAGAGTGGGGGCACGGAAAGGGGCGCCGGCGCCGGTACCGCCGACACGGGGCGGCGGAACGGTGCGGCGCCCTTGGCCGCTCCTCCTTCGCAGGCCGGACGAGCACGGGACGGGGAACCGGAGGGGGAAGGGACCGGGGGAACGGGGGACGGGGAACCGGGAAACGGGGAACGGGGGAAGCACGGGGGATGCGCCGGTCCGGTGAGGTCTCAAGGGGGATGAGGTCGCGCCGGACCGGCGCCTTTCGTCGGGTCGGCTCAGCGACTCGTCGGATCGGCTCAGCGTCGGCCGGCCACGCGCCCCTGCAGCAGCCGGGACAGTGCGGCGTGGACGTCGTCGAGCGAGCGCGCGGGCTGGAACGCCTTCCAGTCCAGCGCGGCCACCAGCACCATCCCGAACAGCGCCGCCGCCGTCAGCGGGACGTCGATCTCCTCGCTCAGCTCGCCGCTGTCGACGCCGTCGCGCAGCACGCGTTCCACCACCGCGACGGCCTCCTGGCGCAGCACCATCAGCGTGGACTGCCAGGCCCGGTTGGTGCGCCACAGCTCGGCCACGTACAGCTGCGTGAAGGCCGGATAGCGGTCGATGAAGACGAGCCCCGCGCGGACCATCGCGTCCAGGGCGTCGACCTTGCTGCCGCCGCCCTGCGCGGTCTTGTCCGCCGACTCCCGAAGGGAGGCGGTCAGGAGGCCGACGCCGTGCCGCAGCAGTTCCTCGAAGAGGACCGACTTGCTCGCGAAGTTGTAGTAGACCGTGCCCTTCGCGACCCCGGCCCGTTCGGCGATCTCGTCCACGGTGGTCGCCGAGAAGCCCTGTTCGGCGATGAGGCTCACGGCCGCCTCGTAGAGCTTCTGCCGGGTGGCCTGGCGCCGCGTTCCGCCGCCGTCCGCGGATCTGCCGCTGCCTCCCGGGGCCCTGCTGCCGTCCACGGCGTTGCCGCCGTCCATGGCCTTGGTGCTTTCCATGGCCTTGATTCTCACAGGCTCAGCTCCGGGTGCAGCCGGTCCAGCGTCCAGACCTGCCTGCGTCGCGCGGAGACCGCGGTGAGCGCGAGAGCCCCCGCCGTGAAGGCCGCGAGCACGGCGCACGCCTGCCACACGGGGCCGAGGCCGCCACCTGTGATCAGCCTTCTGAGCGCCTCGACGACGTAGCTCATGGGCAGGAAGGGGTGGAGCGTGTTGAAGAACTGCGGGCTGGTCTGTACGGGGTACGTACCGCCCGCCGACGTCAGCTGCAGCATCAGGAGGGCCAGGACGAGGATGCGCCCGGCCGGCCCGAAGCGTGCGTTCAGCCACTGCACGATCGCCGCGAAGCACCCTGTCACCAGGCACAGGAAGCCCACGGTCCCGGCCGCCCGCACCATCTCCAGGCCCAGCCCCCAGTGCAGGACCGACATGAGCGCGGCCGTCTGCAGGACTCCCAGCGCGGCCACCGGCAGCCAGCCCGCCAGCGTGATGCGCCACGCGGAGGCGCCCACGGCGAGCGCACGCCGGTTGAGGGGCTGGATCAGCATGTACGCCACCATCGCGCCGACCCAGAGGGACAGCGGAATGAAGTACGGGGCGAAGCCCGTGCCGTAGTTGGGTGCCTTGTGCAGCGACTGTGAGGCCAGCTGGACCGGGTCGGACATGACCGCGGTGCGCTGGTCGCGGTCCTGCTTGTCGTAGTCGGGGATCCGGGCGGCGCCGTCGTGGAGGCCGCCCGCGAGTTCTCCGGAGCCGTCGGCGAGCTTGAACAGGCCGCCGTCGAGGTCGCCGGCGCCCGTCTTCAGCTCGCCGACGCCCGTGTCGAGATCGGCAGAGCCGGACCTGGCGGTGGTCAGGCCGGAGTGCAGTGCCGCGGCGCCCTGGGCGACCCTGGCGGCTCCCCGGTTGAGCTGGTTGATCTGGGACACGGCCGTGTCGAGGTCCTCGTCGAGGTGCGGTGCCGCCTCGGCCAGTGCGTTCGCCTGCTTCTGCAGCGTCGCGAGGTCCTTGCCGAGGGCGCTGACGTCGCCGTCGTAGCCATGCACCACCGTGTTGACGTCCTCGGCGAGCCTCGCGGCATCGGCGGCCGCGTCCCGCGCCTTCTTCAGATCCCCGCACGCCGGGTCGGCCACCAGTGCCTTCTCGCAGCGCCTCTCGTAGACGGCGTCAAGGGCCGCGGACGCCTCGCGGGTGCCCGCCTCGGCGAGCGGCGCGGTCCTGACGAACGTGTCCAGATGGCCGCGGACCACGCCCGCCGAGTCCGCGACGATCCGCGCGGTGTCCGCGATCGTCTTTCCGTTGGCCCTGAGGAGCGGACGCACCTGGTCAGCGGCCGTGTTGACCTTGTCGGCCAGCTTCTGAGTGCCGGCCGCGACCTGCTGCGAGCCGTCCTCGAGATCGCCCGCGCCCTTGTCGAGCTTCCGGATGCCCTCGGCCAGCCTGGAACTGCCCCCCTTGGCGTCCTTCAGCCCGTCCGCGAGATCCTTCGCCCCCTTCTTCGCCTTGCCGATCCCGCTCTCGAGGTCGTCGGCTCCCTCGGCGGCCTTCACGGTCGCGTCGTGGATGTCCGAGAACGAGATGAAGATGCCGTCCAGGAACGACCGCGAGGCGCTGGCGGAGGCCGCCGAGCGCACCTCGGAGAAGACCGTCCGGGAGATCTGCCCGACGATGTAGTTGTTCGCGTCGTTCGTACGCACCTGAAGGGCGCCGGTCTCCGGGCCCGAGCCGGAGCGGGAGCCGGGTCTGGAGGCGGTGGCGGCTGCGGTGTCGGCGCTGGAGGCGATGCGCCGGCTGAAGTCGGCGGGCATCGTCAGCGACAGATAGTAAGTCCCGTCCTCGACACCCTCGCGAGCCTCGGCGGCACTCACCTCGTGCCACTGGAACACCTCGCTGTCCAGCAGCTTCCCGGCGATCTCGTCGCCCGCCGCGACCGTCCTGCCGGAGACGGTCGCCCCCTTGTCCTCGTTGACGAGCGCCACGGGTATCCGGTCCAGCCGGCCGTACGGATCCCAGAACGACCACAGATACAGCGCGCCGTACAACAGAGGCAGTAGGAGCAGCGATGCGAGCGCCGCGCGCGGGAGCCGTCCCCTGCGGAAGCGCCTCAGCTCAAGCGCGGCCAGCTTCGGCGAGCGCATCCGCCGTCTCCTTCTCGTCGTCGGCCATGTCGGTTCGGTCGGAGGGCGCGGGCGCGCTGCTCGGGGCCGTGCGCGGGTTCTCCGTGCGGCTCGCCGTGGACACGGTCTGCACGTCCTCGGGGGCCTCGCTGCACACCGCCACCACCGTGGTCCCCGCCTCGGCGATCGACCGCAGCAGCGCCCAGGCCTCTGCGCGTTCCGCGTCCGAGAGCTTCAGGTCCGTGTCGTCGACGCCCAGCACGCCCGGCCGGCCGATGAGTGCGAGCGCCAGCGACAGCCGCAGTGCTTCCAGCCGCTCCAGATCCCGTACGGCCGTGGGCGTGCCCTTGGGCAGAGCCGACGTGTCGAGTCCGGCGGCAGAGAGCGCCGACTCGATCCGCAGCCGCACCTCGGCCGCCCTCTCGGCGCGCGGTCGCAGCAGGGATCGCAGCAGTGCCCGCAGCGAGCCGTCGTAGCGCCGCTGCAGCAGGGTTCGCTCGCTCAGGTGTTCCGCGACGGTCAGGGAGGGGTCGAGATCCGTCACCCCGGGTACCGGGCCGAGCGCGCTGATGCGCCGCACCGCCGCCATCTGCTTCGGCAGCCGGAACCGTCCGACGGACGCCCGGCCCTCGGTCGGCCTCATGCGCCCGGTGAGCGTGAGCAGCAGGCTGGTGCGGCCGGAGCCGGACGGGCCCTCGATCGCGATCAGCGCCCCGGGCTCCGCGTCGATGTCGACACCCCGGTACGCCCAGCCGCGCGGGCCCCGGAGCCCGAGCGCCTGGGCCTTGACGGCCACCCCGACCCCGTGCGGAACGTCCACCGTTTCCCCCATCGAGACCCCTCGAACTCGCTCGGTCTTTTGAACTGACTGGTCAGTGTAAAAATTAGCCCGAACCTGTCTTCGAAGCAAAGTCCCAGGTCAGAGCCGATTGTCAGTGGCGTACTCCACGATGAGCACATACGGCCGTTGTGCCGTCACACAGACGACAGGAGGTTCGTCATGGCCAGTTCGTCCGCAGCTGCCGCAGGCCGGCGCCGCGCCTCCGGCCCTGCCCCCTCACTGACAGGCCCGGCGATCGACGTGCACCCCGTGCTGCGCCGGGCCACGGCCCCGCCCGCCGCGCTCGACCTGCTCGCCCAGGCCCGCGCGGGACTGGACGAGGCGGCCCTGCTGGAAACCCCGAACGAGCGCTACGCGACAGCCCACCTCGCGGCCCTGCGCACGGCGGCAGCCGTTCTCGCCGTGCGCGGCCGCCCCGAGCCGACGGCGCGACGCCGCGCCAGGATCCGGAGCGCCTGGGAAGTGCTCCCTGAAATCGCTCCCGAACTCACCGAGTGGAGCGCCCTGTTCGCCTCCGGCGCCGAGCGCAGGGCCCGCGCCGAAGCGGGCATACGGGGCGCGGCCAGCCGGCGTGACGCCGACGACCTGCTGCGCGACGTGGCGATGTTCCTGCGCCTGGTCGAGCGGATGCTGGTGCTGCAGCCCGTACTGCCCCAGCCGAGGCCGGACGGCGCGAGGCCGGACGGCGCGGGCGGCGAGGTCCCGGACGCGGGCTGAGGTCCGCCGTGAGTGCGTCCCCGGCATGCGGGGACGGCGGGCGGTACGGATGAACCGGCAGCTGAACGGACAGCTGATACGGATGGCGCGGGCGCCGCTGGGACGGATGCCGGGGCACCGGGCGGAAGGCAATAAGGTGGAGGCGCCTGCATCCTTCCCGTGCCCGACCGGGCTGGGGAAGGCACGCCCATCGCTCCGCCGCACACGAGGCGGTGCCGCGCCGAGGAGTCAACTGCCGTGTCGGACCCGATGCGCCCCCGCGCCTCTCTCCGTACCGCCGTGGTCTGGGAGGTCCTGAAGGACGCCCTCGAGGCCCGGGTGAAAGCCACGGGGCGGGAGTCGCTGGACGTCCTCGACACGGGGGGCGGCAGCGGCAACTTCGCGGTGCCCGTGGCCCGCCTCGGTCACCGTGTCACGGTCGTCGACCCCAGTCCGAACGCACTGTTCGCGCTGGAGCGCCGCGCAGCCGAGGCCGGCGTCGCAGACCGCGTGCAGGGTGTGCAGGGCGACGCCCACGGCCTGTTCGACGTCGCCGAGCGGGGCGGATACGACGTCGTGCTGTGCCACGGCGTCCTGGAGTACGTGGACGACCCGGCCGAGGGGGTGCGCAACGCGGTCGAAGCGCTCCGCCCCTCGGGCGTGCTGAGCCTGCTCGCCGCGGGTCTCGGCGGCGCGGTGCTCGCCCGGGCGCTCGCCGGCCACTTCACGGAGGCCCGGCGCGCGCTCACCGACCCGGCCGGACGCTGGGGCGAAGGCGACCCCGTGCCCCGCCGGTTCACCGCCGAGCAGCTCACCGGGCTGGTGTCGGAGGCCGGCGTGCACGTCGGCGCGGTGCACGGCGTGCGGGTCTTCGCCGACCTGGTGCCGGGCGTCCTGGTCGACACCGAGCCGGGCGCCCTCGAGGCACTGCTCAAGCTCGAGGCGGCCGCCGCCGAGCTGCCGTCCTTCCACTCCGTGGCGACCCAGCTCCATGTGCTCGGTGAGAAGCAGGAGCGCGGCGAAGAGCGCGACGAGACCTGAGCCCGCCGGGCGCACCGGCCGCCGCGCCGCTGATCAGCAGCGCAGCCGCACATGGAGTACGCCACAGGCCCTCCGATCGGGCGTCTCGGGCCGTATGATCGAGGGAGACGGTTCCGGCATGAGGAGTCGGCCGCTGGGGAATGCACGCTTCAGCGAGCCGACGCGCCATGGCGGTCCAGGATGGCGAATTGGCGTAGAGGGGCGGGTTTCACGGGGGCGATTCCCTGCCTATCCTGAAGGGGACCCCCCGGTCGCCCCGGCGACTGCACGATGAGGAGGACTCCGTGCCGCTCTCGGAGCACGAGCAGCGAATGCTCGAGCAAATGGAGCGAGCGCTGTACGCCGAAGATCCCAAGTTCGCGACAGCGCTTGAGGGAAGCGGGCTGCGTACATACACCCGGCGACGGGTCTATCAGGCGGTCGCGGGCTTCCTGGTGGGTATCGCGCTCCTCATGGCCGGAATGGTCGCACAGCAGATCTGGATCAGCGTGGTGGGCTTCCTCGTCATGCTGGGCTGCGCGGTGCTCGCTGTCACCGGCTGGCGCAAGGCGCCGAAGCCGGGTGAGCACCCCGCCCCCGGAGCGCCGGGCGGAGCCGGTCCGACGCGCCGTCAGGGCAGGCAGCGGCGATCCATGATGGACCGCATCGAGGAGCGCTGGCAGCGCCGCCGCGACGAACAGGGCCACTGAGCACCACCGCCTTCCGGCACCTGCCCTTCCCGGGCCGGTGCCGAGCGGTTTTGATACGACAGACGGACGTACGTGAGGGGTGACCACCTTCGGGTGGCCACCCCTTTGCGTACGCGCGCCGGTGCGCTGCCCCCGGCGCTGCCCGCCGAGCTGCGCACGCAGCACTTACGCCCTCCCCGGCCGAAGATCCGGAGCCCGCAATCAGAAGGCCCGGAGCTCAGAGCTCCGGGCCTTCAGCCTCGTACGTAGCGATCAACCCTCCTGTCGGGACGCCCATGGCCGCCGTACCGTCGGCCGGTGCGCCGCCCACCGCTCCGTCCAGCCCGCTCGGAGCGTCGTCCAGCGGTCGGAGAGGGCCCACAGCACCCGGACGGCTGAGCGCGGGGCGAGCATCGCTCGGAGACGCCTGGCTCTGCTCGCCTTGCTGCTCAGGCCGTCCCTCACGCGTCGTACGTCGTCGGCGAGGCCCGCCGGCGGCTGCGGACGCGGTGCGTAGAGGACCTGCTCCACCCCGGCCGCCAGCCGGTGGACCGACTCCGCGGCCTCCGGATCGAGCTGTCCGAGCCGTACGATCCGGGCGGCCGCCTTGCGCGGGGTCTGGGAGTCGTCCGGTGGGATGCCGTGATCCCACGCCGTGTCCGTCGCCTCCAGCCACGCCGCGAGCGCCTGGGTGGCCGCGGCCCTCTTCTCCTCCGAGCTCTCCTCCGAGCTCTCGACTGCGCTCGCGTGGAGGGCGCCCCCATAGACGGGGGAACCGAGCCGGACGGCACGGACCCGCAAGCGCCACAGCAACGGCAGGAGAGGCACCGCGAGCACGGCCAGTACGGCCAGGGCCACGCCCCCGATGAGGCCCCACGGCGGGCCGCCGGCGTCCGAGGGGTCCGTCGCCTGCGGGGCCGTGCTGGCACAGCCGCCCTGCTTCCGCTCCTGCGCCGAGCAGCTCTCGGAGGTCGAGGGCGCCGCGGACGGAGCGGTCGAGGCGCTCGGCTGGGGCACCGCCGGGTTGCTCGGAGTCCCGGCCGGGGTGTTCGAGCGCGTGTAGTCGGGCACCGTGCCGCGGTTCGGGGTCGGCTCGAAGCGGGTCCAGCCCACGCCCTCGAAGTACAGTTCCGGCCACGCGTGCGCATCCCGCAGCCCCACCGCCATCGAGCCGTCGGACTCCGGTGATCCGGGGGTGAAGCCCACCGCAACCCGGGCCGGTATCCCCAGGGTCCGGGCCATCGCCGCCATGGCGAACGAGAAGTGGACGCAGAAGCCTTCCTTCTGCTGCAGGAAGCGCGCGATCGCGGCCGAACCGCTGCCCGCCTCCACCTGCGTGTCGTAGGTGAAGCCGCCCTCGTAGGCGAACCAGTCCTGGAGCTTGACCGCACGCTCGTAGTCGTTCGCCGCACCCTGGGTGACGCGGCGGGCGGTGGCCGCCACCACCGGAGGCAGTGAGTCCGGGACCTTGGTGAACTCGCGCCTCAGGTTCGACGGCGGCGCCGGCGCCGTGGCCAGCTGCCCGGCCGTCGGCTGCACTATCAGGCTCTTCACGTCGTAGTCCGCGCCGCGTGTGGTCTGGCCGCGGTCACCGACGAGCGTGCGGCCCACCGGCTCGTACCGCCAGCGGCCCTCGATGTCCACCTGGCTCGCCGGATACGGCATCGGCAGCCAGTCCTGCGCGTACCAGCCGGCCGCCGTGATGTTCGTCTGGATCTCGGTCCTGCGGACGGACCCGCTGAGGCCCTGCGGGTTCGGGAACGTGTCCGGCACGGGCCCGATGCTGCGTACGGACGGCTTCCATGCCGTGCCGTCGAACTCGTCGAGGGAGACGATCCGCAGGTACAGGTCCTGTGTGTCGTCGGTGTTCGTGCGGTACCTCATGACCTCGCGGTCCTCGGGCTGGTTGAGGCTGTTCTGCAGCGACACCAGCGGGTTCACCGCCGAGATCGTGCCTCCGCCGCCCGGGCCCGTACCGGTGCCCGCTCCGGTGCCGTCCAGCAGGCCGCCGTCCAGCGCGGGCAGGGCCAGCGGCACCACGAGCGCGATGCCCAGGGCCAGCGCGCCGATGCGCCGCCCCGTACGGACCGGGGAGACCGCACCGCCGCCCGGGCTCTCCGGGCCACCGGGCATCCGGCCCGTGCGCGGTGCACCGCCGAAGATTCGGCCCCACTGCGAGAGCCGGTCCCGGCCCTCGGCCAGGAGCAGCATCAGATAGCCGGCGGCCGCGAGCAGGAACCACACCCATCCCGCGCCGCCGTCCGACAGACCGGCGGCGACCGAGTACAGGGCGAGCAGCGGCAGGCCCGCCGGGGCCGCGCTGCGGAAGGTCACCGCGAGCGCGTCCACGGCGAGGCCGATCACCAGGACGCCGCCGACGATCATCAGGCGTATGCCGTCCGACAGCGGTGCCGGTATGGAGTACATCCCGACGTCCTCGGCGCCGTCCTGCAGCAGCAGGCCGAACTCCCGGAACACCTCAGGCCCCGGCAGTACGCCGGCGAACGCCTGCCCGCGCGCGAAGACCAGCGTCAGCAGCAGGAGCGCCACCAGCGCCTGGGCCGCCACCGTCAGCGGCCGGGCCAGCGGCACCCGCCGGGCCAGGGCGCCCACCCCCGCCTGGATCGCCAGCAGGATCGCGGCCTGCACGATCCAAGCCGACGACCGGACCAGCGGCAGCAGCGCACACGAGGCCAGCAACGTGGCCGCAGCCGAACACAACGTCAGCCGCGCCTGCCCGCTCATGACCATCCCCCTGTCGTGGTGCCCGATGGCGCTGACACCGACGAGGCGTGCTGCTGGTCCGCCTGGCGCCACAGGCCGGCGACGGTCGTGCCCGGCGTGGCCGCCAGCGCCGTCCAGCCCGCCTCGCGCAGCAGCCGCAGCCGGTCCCCGGCGTGGGTGGCGGCGGGCGTGCCGCCCGGGCCCGGGGCCCAGGCCGCGCTGTCCAGGACGAAGGCGATCGCGGCACCGCTGCGCCGGCGCATCTTCGCGGCCACCGTCGCCTGCTCCTCGTCGAGGTCGCCGAGGAAGGCGACAAGCAGCCCTTCGTTCCCGCCGCGCAGCAGGTCGTAGGCCCGGGAGAGCCCTGCGCCGTCCGAGTGGTCGATCACCGCCAGGGTGTCCATCATCAGACCGGCCGCGTCGGCCGACTCCTGAGCGGTGCCCGCGAAACCGTCCGAGCCCTCGCCGGGTACGGAGGCGCCGGTGTCCATGAGTAGCCGGACCGAGAAGCCCCGTTCGAGCATGTGCACAAGCACGGACGCGGCGCCGGACACGGCCCACTCGAAGGCCGAGTCGGGGCCCGCACCCTGGAAGGCCAGACGGCGGGTGTCGAGCAGCACCGTGCAGCGGGACCGCCGCGGCTGCTCCTCACGCCGCACCATCAGCTCGCCGTACCGCGCGGTCGAGCGCCAGTGCACCCGGCGCAGATCGTCGCCGTAGCGATAGCCGCGCGGGATGACGTCGTCCTCGCCGGCCAGCGCGAGCGCGCGCTGCCGCCCGTCCCCGTATCCCTTGGCCTCGCCGGTCAGCTTCACCGGCGGCAGCGGCTCGACGCGCGGGACGACGGTCAGCGTGTCGTACGTCGAGAAGGAGCGGGTCAGCTCGCACATCCCGAAGGGGTCCGTCAGCCGCAGCTGGAGCGGGCCCAGCGGATAGCGGCCGCGCAGGTCCGAGCGGACGCGGTACGACACCTCGCGACGGCCGCCCGCCTCCACGCGGTCCAGTACGAAGCGGGGCCGCGGCCCGAGCACATACGGCACCCGGTCCTGCAGCATCAGCAGGCCCGTGGGCAGCCGCGAGACGTTGTCCATCCGGAGGTGGACCCGGGCCTCGGACGCCGCGGGCACCCGCGCGGGGGACAGGCGCCGGCTGCCCGCGACCCGGTAGCGCGTGCGGTACAGCACGAACGTGCAGACCAGCGGCAGTGCGGCGAGCAACAGACCGACCCGCAGCAGATCGCTCTGGCCGAGTACGTACGCGCAGATGGCGGCAGCGACGCCCGCGGCCAGGAAGGAACGCCCGCGCGTGGTCAGCCCGGCGAGTGCCGTGCGCAGCCCGCCCTTCTCGCCGCTCTCGTCGGGTGCCGCCGTCGGCGGCCCCGCGGCCGTCATCACAGACTCCGGGTGCCGGGCGGCTGCTGGCCGTAGACCGGGGAGGCCTGGCCACGTCCGGTGGCGAAGCCGGCGCCCGGCTGGGGCGCCGCGGCGGGTACGGGGGTGCGCTGCAGGATCTCGAGGACGACCTGCTCGGCCGTGCGCCGGTTCAGCTGCGCCTGGGCCGTCGGCAGCAGGCGGTGGGCCAGGACCGCCACGGCCAGCGCCTGCACGTCGTCCGGCAGGGCGAACTCGCGGCCGGCGAGGGCTGCGGCCGCCTTCGCCGCCCGCAGCAGATGGAGCGTCGCGCGGGGCGACGCGCCGAGTCTGAGGTCCGGGTGGGTGCGGGTCGCGGCGACCAGGTCCACGGCGTACCGCCGCACCGCCTCGGCCACGTGCACCTGGCGCACCGCGTCGATGAGCTTCACGATGTCGTGCGCGTGCGCCACCGGCTGGAGGTCGTCGAGCGGCGAGACGCCGCCGTGCACGTCCAGCATCTGCAGCTCGGCCTCGGGGCTCGGATAGCCGATCGACACCCGGGCCATGAAGCGGTCGCGCTGCGCCTCGGGCAGCGGGTAGGTGCCCTCCATCTCGACCGGGTTCTGCGTGGCCACCACCATGAAGGGGCTCGGCAGCTCGTACGTCTGCCCGTCGATGGTGACCTGGCGCTCCTCCATCGACTCCAGGAGCGCGGACTGCGTCTTCGGCGAGGCGCGGTTGATCTCGTCGCCGATCACGATCTGCGCGAAGATCGCGCCCGGCTTGAACTCGAAGTCGCGCCGCTGCTGGTCCCAGATGGACACACCGGTGATGTCCGACGGCAGCAGGTCGGGCGTGAACTGGATACGGCGCACCGAGCAGTCGATGGACCGCGCGAGCGCCTTGGCCAGCATGGTCTTGCCGACGCCCGGCACATCCTCGATGAGCAGATGCCCCTCGGCGAGCAGCACGGTCAGCGAAAGCCGTACGACCTCGGGCTTGCCCTCGATCACAGCCTCGACCGACTTGCGGACTCGCTCCGCGGTGGTGGTCAGATCTGTGAGGCTCGCTCGATCGTCATAGGTCGTCACCCGGCCCTCCTCGGCCCTTTCCCGCGCTCCTTGGGAGCAGGGGACCATTCCAGGGCCGACGCTGCGATGCGGACCGGCCCACCCCGAAACACGGACACCGCACACGAAAAGTTCCGCGTGGTGCCACAAGGGCATTCTTGTTGCCGTTACCGGTTCGTGTCACTCGACTGTGGACAACTGACAGCCTTATGTCAGGTCTTGACGCCGTTTATGGGGCGAGCGCGGCCGATGGCATGCGTCTGCGCGCGTCCGGCCCGAGGGATGGGCGCGCGCAGACGTGAAAGCAACGTGAAAGCGGTCAGGCGGGGTCGATCTCGCGCAGCAGCCCCGTGTGCACGTCGAAGACGAAACCGCGTACATCGTCCTTGTGCAGCAGGAAGGGCGACGTGCGCACCCGCTGCATCGACTGCCGGACGTCCTGGTCGACGTCGCGGAACGACTCCACCGCCCAGGCCGGACGCTGACCGACCTCCATCTCCAGGTCGTGCCGGAAGTCCTCGGTGAGGCTCTCCAGGCCGCAGCCGGTGTGGTGGATGAGGACGACGCTGCGGGTGCCGAGCGCACGCTGGCTGATGGTCAGCGAGCGGATCACGTCGTCGGTGACGACACCGCCGGCGTTGCGGATGGTGTGGCAGTCGCCGAGCTCCAGGCCGAGCGCGGCGTGCAGGTCGAGCCGCGCGTCCATGCAGGCGACGACGGCGACGTGCAGGACGGGCCGGGCGTCCATGCCCGGATCGGTGAAGGCGGCGGCGTACCTCTGGTTCGCCTCGACGAGCCGGTCCGTGACGGTGCCGCCGCCGCGTACGGCGCCCTGGGGCTCTGTGGGTACGGATGCAGAAGTCGTCATGTCTATGAAGGTAATGGTCACGAGCGGATCAGGCTCGATGTGAGGGGTGACAAAGGACGTCAATGGATGGTGTTGTGACCTACTCCACAAGTCCGGCCACGGTGCGGCCGTACGGGTGACCTCGTCCGGTTCACATGATCCTCCACGTCTCCCGCCGGGCACCGGTTCGCGACGCGCAGGCCGGTTGATTGACCGCGCGACACGGTGGACTAAAGTGACGCGAAGCGGGAGGCGAGAGGCTCTCCCCGCTGGACTTTTCATCCCGGAGACGCCCGGTCACCACCGGACAGTGCGGCGGCCGCGCCGGACCTGAGAGGGCGCGCCGTGAGCGAGCGCAGCGAGCGAACCAGACCATGGGGCGCCTCCGACGACGGCCGGCCCGCGCGGAGCAACGCATGAACACCAACGAGACCCGGCACGTCCCGGTCATGCTCCAGCGGTGCCTGGACCTGCTGGCCCCCGCACTGGAGCAGCCGGGCGTCGCCGAACCCGTCGTCGTCGACTGCACCCTCGGCCTCGGCGGCCACAGCGAGGCCCTGCTCAGCCGCTTCCCCTCGGCGCGGCTGATCGGCCTCGACCGGGACAAGGAGGCGCTGCGCCTGTCCGGCGAGCGGCTCGCGCCCTACGGCGACCGGGCCACGCTGGTGCACGCCGTCTACGACGAGTTGCCCGACGTACTCGCCCGGCTCGGCATCCCGCGCGTCCAGGGCGTCCTGTTCGACCTCGGCGTCTCCTCCATGCAGCTCGACGAGGCGGACCGCGGGTTCGCCTACGCCCAGGACGCCCCGCTGGACATGCGCATGGACCAGTCCACCGGCATCAGCGCGGCCGAGGTGCTCAACACCTACCCCGCCGGTGAGCTGGTGCGGATCCTGCGCAGTTACGGCGAGGAGAAGCAGGCCAAGCGGATCGTGTCCGCCATCGTGCGTGAGCGGGAGAAGGAGCCCTTCACCAACAGCGCCCGGCTCGTCGATCTCATCCGCGACGCCCTGCCGCAGGCGGCGAAGCGCACGGGCGGCAACCCGGCCAAGCGCACCTTCCAGGCCCTGCGCATCGAGGTGAACGGCGAGCTGTCCGTCCTGGAGCGGGCCATTCCCGCGGCCGTGGGCGCCCTCGCCGTCGGCGGCCGGATCGCCGTGCTGTCGTACCACTCGCTGGAGGACCGGCTGGTCAAGCAGGTGTTCGCGGCGGGAGCCGCCAGCACGGCGCCGCCCGGGCTGCCCGTCGTGCCCGAGCGCTACCAGCCGCGGCTCAAGCTGCTCACGCGCGGCGCGGAACTGCCCACCGAGGAGGAGGTCGCCCAGAACCGGCGGGCCGCCCCGGCGCGGCTGCGCGGCGCGCAGCGCATCCGCGAGGAAGCTGAATGAGTGGCGTCCGCGGTACGGTGCGGAGGCCGCCCGCACGCGCGTCCGTACGCCGGGGGAGGGGCGAATGAGCAGGAGACCGGAGCTGAGGGGGAGGGCCGCCCGGCTCGCGCGGCTGCTGCCGACGGGCTCCCGCCAGGCCGCGCGCACCCCCTTCGTCCTGCTGGTCGTGGTGCTGCTAGGCGGCGGGCTGATCACGCTGCTGATGCTGAACTCGGCGCTGAACGCGGGGTCGTTCCGGCTGAACGACCTCAAGAAGGAGACCACCGCCCTCACCGAGGAGGAACAAGCCCTCCAGCGGGATGTGGACGCCTATTCCGCTCCTGAGGCGCTGCAGCGCCGCGCCCGTGAGCTCGGCATGGTGCCGGGCGGCACCCCCGCGTTCCTGAACCCCGACGGCACCGTCAAGGGCGTGCCGGGCGCCGTCGCAACGCCGTCCGGCTGGCGCCTGCCGACCGCGACCCCGCCGGAGGCCGTGGCGGGCAACACGGTGGCGCCGTCACCCGCCGCCTCGGCCACCCCGTCCAATGCGGTATCCGCCAAGCCGTCCGCAACCGCATCGTCCCCGGCTGCCGCCACACCTTCGGCCGGCCTCTCCAAGACCCCCCTGGCCGGTACGCCACCGGCCCCCGCCCCGACCCCGAAGCCCTCGAAGCCCTCGCCCACGGCCTCCGGCAGGTGACGGACGTGACCGACAGGGAACCCCCGCGGCGCCGGGTGCCAGGACCCGCCAGGCCCGCGCGCCCCGGCACGCCACGGCGCCCGGGCTCCGGAGCGCGCCCCGCGGCACGCCAGTACCGCGCGGGCGCGCCGAGGCCCCGCCCCCGCGCGTCCGGTCCCCGCATCATCCGCCTCGGCAGCCCGCGCCCCCGGCTGCGCATGGTCAGTCTCGGGCTGACCCTCGTCATGCTGGCCTTCGTGGTACGCCTGCTCCAGGTGCAGGCGGTCGACGCGAGCGCGTACGCCGCCAAGGCCGAGAAGAACCGGTACCTCAGCCACACCCTGACCGCAGAGCGCGGCGCGATCACCGACCGCAACGGCGTCGAGCTGGCGACCAGCGTGGACGCGTACGACATCACGGCCGACCCCACGATGTTCACGCAGAAGCAGACGAAGATCGCGGACGCGCCCGAGCAGGCGGCGGCGCTGCTCGCGCCCATCCTCGACAAGGACCAGGCCGACCTGGCCGCGCAGCTCCGCACTCCCAACACCCGCTACGTCCGGCTGGCTGCCCGGCAGACCCCCCAGGTCTGGAAGCAGATCAAGGACCTGAAGAACGCACTCCAGGCGGAGGCGCAGCGGGACGGCAAGACCGCCAACGTGCTCGCGGGCGTCTTCCAGGACCCCAGCAGCAAGCGCGTCTATCCGAACGGCGATCTCGCCGCCGGGATACTGGGCTGGGTGAACGCCGAGGGCAAGGGCGCGGGCGGCGTGGAGAAGCAGCTCGACAAGGACCTGTCCGGCGAGGACGGCAAGATCACCTATGCCCAGTCGGGCGGCCGCCAGGTGCCCACGGCCGGCACCAGCGAGGTGCCCGCCGTGCCCGGTTCCCAGGTCGAGCTCACCATCGACCGGGACATCCAGTGGGCGGCGCAGAACGCCATCGCCGAGCAGGTGAAGAAGTCCAAGGCAGACCGCGGTTATGTGATCGTGCAGGACACCAGGACCGGCGAGGTCCTCGCCATGGCCAACGCGCCGGGCTTCGACCCGAACGACCTGACGCAGGCCACTTCGGCCGACATGCACAACTTCGCGCTCGAAGACGCCTACGAGCCGGGTTCCACCGCCAAGGTCATGTCCATGGCCGCCGTACTGGAGGAGAACGTCGCCACGCCGGACACCCATGTGACGGTCCCGAACCGGCTGCACCGCGGTGACCGGCTGTTCCAGGACGACGTGAACCACCCGACCTGGTATCTGACGCTCAACGGCGTGCTCGCCAAGTCCAGCAACATCGGCACCATCCTCGCCACCGGCCAGCTCGGCAAGACGCAGGCCGAAGCCAACCGGGTCCTCTACTCGTATCTGCGCAAGTTCGGCATCGGCGGTGCCACCGGGCTGGGGTTCCCGGGCGAGACGGCCGGCATCCTCGCGCCGCCCGACACCTGGTCGACGTCGCAGCAGTACACGATCCCGTTCGGCCAGGGCGTCTCGATCAACGCGATGCAGGCCGCCTCCGTCTACTCGACGATCGCCAACGGCGGCGTACGCGTCGAGCCCACGCTGGTGCGCGGCACCACGGGACCCGACGGGCGCTTCACACCCGCGCCCAAGCCCGAGAAGAACCGCGTCATCAGCGAGAAGACCGCCACGACGCTGTCGCAGATGCTCGAGTCGGTCGTCGACGACGAGCAGGGCACCGGCGTCAAGGCCCGGATCCCGGGCTACCGGGTCGCGGGCAAGACCGGAACCGCCAACCGCGTCGACCCGGTCACCGGCAAGTACCGCGGGTACACCTCGTCGTTCGCCGGCTTCGCGCCCGCCGACAAGCCGCGTGTCACCGTCTACTGCGCCATCCAGAACGCCACGAAGGGCAGCTATTTCGGCGGCCAGATCTGCGGCCCCATCTACAAGACCGTGATGGAGTTCGCCCTGAAGACGCTCCAGGTGCCGCCCACCGGAGCGGAGCCGGCACGGCTGCCCGTCGAGTTCAAGCCCTGAGAGCGACCAGGAACCGCCCGTGAGAACCATCACCCCAGACTCCGGGAACCAGCGCACCCCGCCGACCTCGTTTAGCTCCGGCGGGGCCCCGCCCGGTACGCTCACCGCCGTGCCACATGCTGATCAGTACCACCTCACCCAGAAGGGCGCTCCTGTGACCTATCCAGGGCCGCCACGACCGGTCCAGGCCTCCACGACACCGCTCGCGGAGCTCGCCGATCAGCTGGGGGTCACCGTCCCCGGCACCGCGGAGGTCAGCGGCATCACGCACGACTCCCGCGCGGTGCGCCCGGGCGACCTCTACGCCGCATTGCCCGGCGCCCGCCTCCACGGCGCCGACTACGCCGCGCAGGCCGCAGGCCTCGGCGCCGTGGCGATCCTCACCGACCCCACGGGCGCGGAGCGCGCCGCCGCCACCGGCCTGCCGGTCCTCGTCGTCGACGACCCGCGCGGCCGCATGGGCGAGCTGGCGGCGACGGTCTACGGCCACCCGGGCCGCGACCTGCTGGGGATCGGCATCACCGGTACGTCGGGCAAGACCACGACCGCGTATCTGATCCGGGGCGGGCTCGCCGTCGCCGACGGGACGCCCGGGCTCATCGGCACGGTCGAGACGCGCATCGGCGACGAGCGCATCAAGTCCGAGCGCACCACGCCCGAGGCCACCGACCTGCAGGCGCTGTTCGCCGTCATGCGCGAGCGCGGCGTGAAGTCGCTCGCCATGGAGGTCTCCAGCCACGCCCTGGTCCTCGGCCGGGTCGACGGCTGCGTCTTCGACGTCGCGGTCTTCACGAACCTCAGCCCGGAGCACATGGAGTTCCACTCCGACATGGAGGACTACTTCCGGGCGAAAGCGCAGCTGTTCACGCCGAAACGCAGCAGACAGGGCGTCGTCAACGTCGACGACGAATACGGCCGCAGGCTGGTCAAGGAGGCGTCCGTACCGGTCGTCACCTTCTCGGCGGAGGGCCACCCGGACGCGGACTGGCGCGCCGAGGACGTCGAGGTGGGGCCGATGGACTCCCACTTCACCGCCGTCGGTCCCCGCGGCGAGCGGATCACCGCGAAGTCGCCGCTGCCGGGTCCGTTCAACGTGGCCAACACGCTCGCCGCGATCGTCGCTCTTGCCGTCGCCGGACTCGACCCGCAGGCCGCGGCCAACGGGATCGCCGCCGTGCCGGGCGTCCCCGGCCGCCTCGAGCGCGTCGACGCGGGCCAGCCCTATCTCGCGGTCGTGGACTACGCCCACAAGACCGACGCCGTCGAGTCCGTCCTGCGCGCCCTGCGCAAGATCACCCAGGGCAGGCTGCACGTCGTCCTCGGCTGCGGCGGCGACCGGGACAAGACAAAGCGCGCGCCGATGGGCGCGGCCGCGGCGCGCCTCGCCGACACCGCCGTACTGACCTCCGACAACCCCCGCTCCGAGGACCCCCTGGCCATCCTGGCCACCATGCTCGCCGGCGCCGCCGAGGTGCCGGCCCACGAACGCGGCGAGGTCCAGGTCTTCGAGGACCGGGCCGCCGCCATCGCCGCCGCCGTCGCCCTGGCGCGGCCCGGCGACACCGTGCTGGTGGCCGGCAAGGGCCACGAGCAGGGCCAGGACATCGCCGGCGTGGTCCGTCCCTTCGACGACCGCCAGGTGCTTCGCGAAGCTATCCAGAACACCCAGGGATGAAGTTGTGATCGCCCTCTCCCTCGCCGAGATCGCTGAAATCGTCGGCGGGCAGACCCACGACATACCGGATCCGTCCGTGACCGTCACCGGACCGGTCGTCCGGGACTCCCGCGAGGTGGAGCCCGGCAGCCTCTTCGTCGCGTTCGCCGGCGAGCGCGTCGACGGCCACGACTTCGCCGCCGACGTGGTCGCCGCGGGCGCGGTCGCCGTGCTGGCAGCGCGGCCGGTCGGGGTCCCCGCCATCGTCGTCGACGACGTGCAGACCGCGCTCGGCGCCCTCGCCCGGGCCGTGGTCCAGCGGCTCGGCGCCACCCTCGTCGCCCTCACCGGCTCGGCGGGCAAGACCAGCACCAAGGACCTCATCGCCCAGGTGCTCCGGAGCAAGGCCCCGACGGTCTTCACGCCCGGCTCCCTCAACAACGAGATCGGGCTGCCGCTCACCGCGCTCACCGCCACCGAGGAGACCCGCTACCTCGTCCTGGAGATGGGCGCCCGCGGCATCGGCCACATCCGCTACCTGGCGGGCCTGACGCCGCCGAAGATCGGCGTCGTGCTCAACGTCGGCAGTGCGCACATCGGCGAGTTCGGCGGCCGTGAGCAGATCGCCGAGGCGAAGGGGGAGCTCGTCGAGGCCCTGCCCGAGGACGGCGCGGCCGTCCTCAACGCCGACGACCCCCTCGTACGCGCGATGGCCTCACGGACGAAGGCGCGAGTGATCCTCTTCGGAGAATCGGACGACGCGGACGTACGCGCCGAAAACGTCCGGCTCACGGAGGCCGGCCACCCCTCGTTCAGGCTTCTCACACCCTCCGGGTGCAGCGACGTGACCATGCGCCTGTACGGTGAGCACCACGTGTCGAACGCGCTCGCCGCGGCCGCCGTCGCCCATGAGCTGGGCATGTCCGCGGAAGAGATCGCCCTCGCGCTCTCCGAGGCGGGCTCCCTCTCCCGCTGGCGGATGGAGGTCACCGAGCGCCCGGACGGCGTGACGGTCGTCAACGACGCCTACAACGCGAACCCCGAGTCCATGCGGGCCGCCCTGCGCGCGCTCGCCGCGATGGGCGAGGCCGCACGGGCCAAGGGGGGCCGCACGTGGGCGGTGCTCGGTCAGATGGCCGAGCTCGGTGACGAGGCGCTCGCCGAACACGACGCGGTCGGACGGCTCGCCGTCCGGCTGAACGTGGGCAAGCTCGTCGCGGTCGGCGGCAGGGAAGCCGCCTGGCTGCAGATGGGCGCATACAACGAGGGTTCGTGGGGTGAGGAGTCGGTGCACGTGTCCGACGCACAGGCGGCCGTCGACCTGCTGCGCAGCGAGCTGCGCCCGGGCGACGTCGTACTCGTGAAGGCCTCCAGGTCGGTGGGCCTGGAGCGGGTTGCAATGGCGCTGCTCGAACAGGACACGGCCGCCGCCGAGGGTGAGGTTGCCGCCCGATGATGAAGCAGATCCTGTTCGCAGGAGTCATTGGCCTCTTCCTGACCCTGATCGGCACCCCGCTGCTGATCAAACTCCTTGCCCGCAAGGGCTACGGCCAGTACATCCGCGACGACGGCCCGAAAGAGCACCACAGCAAGCGCGGTACGCCGACCATGGGCGGCATCGCCTTCATCCTGGCGACGATCGCCGCGTACTTCCTGTCCAAGATGATCACGGGCTACTCGCCGACCTTCTCCGGCGTGCTGGTGCTCGGCCTGATGGGCGGCATGGGCCTGGTCGGCTTCCTGGACGACTACATCAAGATCGTCAAGCGACGCTCGCTGGGCCTCAGGGCCAAGGCGAAGATGGCCGGACAGCTGATCGTCGGCATCACCTTCGCGGTCCTCGCGCTCCAGTTCGCCGACAACCGCGGCAACACCCCGGCCTCCACCAAGCTCTCCTTCGTGCAGGACTTCGGCTGGACCATCGGCCCGGTGCTATTCGTCATCTGGGCACTGTTCATGATCCTCGCGATGTCGAACGGCGTGAACCTCACCGACGGTCTCGACGGCCTCGCCACCGGCGCCTCTGTGCTCGTCTTCGGCGCCTACACCTTCATCGGCGTCTGGCAGTTCCAGGAGTCCTGCGCCAACGCGACGACCCTGACCAACCCGGCCGCCTGCTACGAGGTGCGAGATCCGCTCGACCTCGCCGTGGTCGCATCCGCGCTGATGGGCGCCTGCCTCGGCTTCCTGTGGTGGAACACGTCGCCCGCCAAGATCTTCATGGGCGACACCGGCTCGCTCGCCCTCGGCGGCGCGCTCGCGGGCCTGGCGATCTGCTCGCGCACCGAGCTGCTGCTCGCCATCCTCGGCGGTCTGTTCGTCCTGATCACCATGTCCGTGGTCATCCAGGTAGGCTCGTTCCGCCTCACCGGAAAGCGCGTCTTCCGGATGGCCCCGCTGCAGCACCACTTCGAGCTCAAGGGATGGTCCGAGGTCCTCGTCGTGGTCCGCTTCTGGATCATCCAGGGCATCTGTGTGATCGTCGGACTGGGGCTCTTCTACGCGGGATGGGCGGCCGACAAGTGACCGACTGGCAGGGCAAGCACGTCACCGTCGCCGGGCTCGGCGTCTCCGGTGTCCCGGCGGCCAGGGTCCTGCGCGGCCTCGGCGCGGTCGTCACCGTCGTCAACGACGGCGACGACGAGCGCTCCCGCAAGCAGGCCGCCGAGCTGGAGGCCGAAGGCATCACGGTGCGGCTCGGTGACGGCGCAACCCTGCCCGAGGGCACGGAACTCATCGTCACGGCGCCAGGCTGGAAGCCGGACAAGCCGCTGTTCGCCGCAGCCGCCGAGGCGGGCGTCCCTGTCTGGGGCGACGTCGAACTGGCCTGGCGCCTGCGCGGCCCCGACGCCGCTCCCTGGCTCGCGGTCACCGGCACCAACGGCAAGACCACGACCGTCCAGATGCTCGCCTCGATCCTCGAGGCGGCAGGGCTGCGCACGGCCGCCGTCGGCAACATCGGGGTCTCCCTGCTGGACGCCGTCCTCGGTGACGAGAAGTACGACGTCCTCGCGGTCGAGCTCTCCAGCTACCAGCTCCACTGGGCGCCCTCCCTGCGTGCCCACTCCGCGGCCGTGCTGAACCTGGCCCCCGACCACCTCGACTGGCACGGCTCCATGGAGGCGTACGCCGCCGACAAGGGCCGCATCTACGAGGGCAACAAGGTCGCCTGCGTCTACAACGTCGCCGACAAGGCCACCGAGGACCTGGTGCGCGCGGCCGACGTCGAGGAGGGCTGCCGCGCGATCGGCTTCACGCTCGGCACGCCAGGGCCGTCCCAACTCGGCGTCGTGGACGACATCCTCGTCGACCGCGCCTTCGTCGAGAACCGGCAGAAGCAGGCCCAGGAGCTCGCCCAGATCTCCGACGTCAACCCACCGGCCCCGCACAACATCGCCAACGCACTGGCCGCCGCCGCCCTGGCGCGCGCCTTCGGCGTCGAGCCGGCCGCCGTACGGGACGGCCTGCGGGCCTTCCGGCCCGACGCGCACCGCATCGCGCATGTCGCCGACGTCGACGGCGTCGCCTACATCGACGACTCCAAGGCCACCAACACCCATGCCGCGGAAGCCTCGTTGGCCGCGTACGACTCGATCGTGTGGATCGCGGGCGGACTCGCCAAGGGCGCGACCTTCGACGAGCTGGTCGCCAAGTCGGCGAAGCGGCTGCGGGGTGCCGTCCTCATCGGGCAGGACCGCGCCCTGATCCGCGAGGCGCTCGCGCGACACGCGCCCGAGGTGCCGGTGGTGGACCTCGACCGGACGGACACTGGGGCGA
This sequence comes from Streptomyces jeddahensis, assembly GCF_001642995.1. Lineage (GTDB taxonomy): Bacteria > Actinomycetota > Actinomycetes > Streptomycetales > Streptomycetaceae > Streptomyces > Streptomyces jeddahensis. The sequence goes on along the minus strand of NZ_LOHS01000038.1, from coordinate 17,505 downwards.
TGTCGGCGGCGGTACGGGAGGCGGCGCGGCTCGCCGTGCCGGGGGACACGGTGCTGATGGCTCCGGCCTGTGCGTCGATGGATATGTTCACCAACTACAACAAGCGCGGTGAGGCGTTCGCGGAGGCGGTTCGCGCCCTTGGCGCCGTAGGCGCCTGAAACGGGGCCCCGTCGTCCGCGGGTGCCCCGCGATCCCTGGGAGGGACGCGTGGCAGCGTTGTGGCTGAGGTTTCGTCGGCGGCTACCCGCCGGTGGTCGTCCGCTGTGCCAGCCCGTCCCGCCTAGCGGGACGATCTCCCACAGCGGTGGGGGTGCTGCCGATGGCCAGTAGCTCCAGTCGTGCTCCTGCCAAGCGGGCCCCCGTACGCCCCGCTCCTCCCCGTCCCCCGCGCGAGAACCCCCTCCAGCGGTTGCACACCCAGGCGCGGCGGGCCTGGGATCGGCCGCTCACCGCGTACTACGTGATCCTCGGCAGCAGTCTGCTGATCACCGTGCTCGGGCTTGTGATGGTGTACTCGGCGTCGATGATCAAGGCGCTGCAGTTGTCGCTGCCCGCCTCGTACTTCTTCCGGAAGCAGTTCGTGGCCGCCATGATCGGTGGGCTGCTGCTGCTGATCGCCGCGCGGATGCCGGTCAAGCTGCACCGCGCGCTGGCGTACCCGATACTCGCCGGATCCGTCTTCCTGATGGTCCTCGTGCAGATCCCGGGGATAGGGATGGCGGTCAACGGCAACCAGAACTGGATCTCGCTGGGCGGGCCCTTCCAGCTGCAGCCCAGTGAGTTCGGCAAGCTGGCGCTCGTGCTGTGGGGGGCCGATCTGCTCGCCCGCAAGCAGGACAAACGGCTGCTGACCCAGTGGAAGCACATGCTGGTGCCGCTGGTTCCGGTCGCCTTCCTGCTGCTCGGGCTGATCATGCTCGGCGGCGACATGGGCACGGCGATCATCCTGACCGCGATCCTCTTCGGGCTGCTGTGGCTGGCCGGGGCGCCGACCCGGCTCTTCGCGGGAGTCCTCGGCATCGCGGCCGTGATCGGGCTGATCCTCATCAGGACCAGCCCCAACCGTATGGCCCGGCTCGCCTGCATCGGCGCGACCGAACCGGGACCCGGCGACCAGTGCTGGCAGGCCGTGCACGGCATCTACGCCCTGGCCTCCGGCGGACTCTTCGGTTCCGGCCTCGGTGCGAGTGTGGAAAAATGGGGTCAACTGCCCGAGGCCCACACGGACTTCATCTTCGCCGTCACCGGGGAGGAACTCGGTCTGGCAGGGACGCTGTCGGTGATCGCACTCTTCGCGGCTCTAGGCTATGCGGGTATCCGCGTGGCTGGACGCACGGAGGACCCCTTCGTGAGGTACGCCGCGGGAGGCGTGACCACCTGGATCACGGCCCAGGCCGTGGTCAACATCGGTGCGGTGCTCGGCCTGCTGCCGATCGCCGGAGTCCCGCTCCCGCTGTTCTCCTACGGTGGGTCCGCCCTGCTGCCGACCATGTTCGCCGTCGGGCTGCTGATCGCCTTCGCGCGCGAGGAACCCGCTGCACGGGCGGCGCTTGCGATGCGGCAACCTGTCTTTGGTAGAAAGCGGGCTGCGGTGAGAGGCTCCGAGACCGGTCGGGGGCCTCGGAGATGGAACACGATGCGACGGCGCGCCACGGCGCGTCCGTCCGGAGAGCGGTGAATTTCGGTGCATGTCGTACTCGCCGGTGGGGGGACCGCCGGCCACATCGAGCCCGCGCTCGCCCTCGCGGACGCCCTGCGCAGGCAGGACCCGACCGTGGGGATCACGGCCCTCGGCACGGAGCGTGGACTCGAGACCCGTCTCGTCCCTGAGCGGGGTTACGAACTCGCGCTGATCCCCGCCGTCCCGCTGCCCCGCAAGCCCACGCCCGAGCTGATCACCGTCCCCGGACGGCTGCGCGGCACGATCAAGGCGGCGGAGCAGATCCTGGAGCGCACCAAGGCGGACGCGGTCGTCGGCTTCGGCGGCTACGTGGCGCTGCCCGGCTATCTGGCGGCCAAGCGGCTCGGCGTGCCGATCGTGGTGCACGAGGCCAACGCCCGCCCGGGCCTCGCCAACAAGATCGGCTCCCGGTACGCGGCCCAGGTCGCGGTCGCCACCCCGGACAGCAAGCTCCGGAACGCCCGCTACATCGGAATCCCGCTGCGGCGCTCCATCGCCATGCTCGACCGCGCCGCCGCGCGCCTCGAAGCCCGCGCCGCCTTCGGGCTCGACCCGAACCTGCCGACGCTGCTCGTCTCCGGCGGCTCGCAGGGCGCCCGCCGCCTCAACGAGGTCGTGCAGCGCGTCGCCCCGCTCCTCCAGCAGTCCGGCATCCAGGTCCTGCACGTGGTCGGCCCCAAGAACGAACTGCCGCGCGTGGACAACATGCCGGGAATGCCGCCCTACATCCCGGTACCGTACGTGGACCGGATGGACCTCGCGTACGCCGCGGCCGACATGATGCTCTGCCGCGCGGGCGCGATGACCGTCGCCGAACTGTCCGCCGTCGGGCTCCCGGCCGCCTACGTCCCGCTGCCCATCGGCAACGGAGAGCAGCGGCTGAACGCCCAGCCGGTGGTCAAGGCCGGCGGCGGGCTCCTCGTCGACGACGCCGAGCTCACGCCCGAGTGGGTGCAGGGCAACGTCCTGCCGGTGCTGGCTGACCCGCACCGGCTGTACGAGATGTCCCGCGCCGCCGCCGAGTTCGGCCGCCGGGACGCCGACGAGCTGCTGGTCGGCATGGTGTACGAGGCGATCGCCTCGCGCCACTAGGACACCGCGCGCATGTGAGAGAAGGCAGGGCACCGTGGCCGGAGCGACGACCGCCGAGAGCGGGGAACGGCAGCCGTCTGCGTCCGGCCCTCCCCGGCCGCCGGGACCCGGCGGCCGGCCCCCGCTCCGGGTGCGGCGCCTCCGCGTCCTGATCCTGCTGCTCGCCGTCGCCGCCCTGCTGGGTGCGGGGGCCGTCTGGGTGCTCTACGGCTCGCAGTGGCTGCGCGTCGAGAAGGTCACGACATCGGGCACCCAGGTGCTGACGCCCGGAGAGGTGCGCGCGGCGGCCGGTGTTCCGGTCGGTTCGCCGCTGATTTCAGTCGACACCGATGCCATTGAGGATCGGTTGCGCCGGAAATTGCCCCGAATTGACTCGGTTGATGTCGTCCGATCCTGGCCGCATGGAATCGCACTCAAAGTGACCGAACGGAAGCCGGTACTCCTTATCAAAAAGGGCGAAAAGTTCGTCGAAGTGGACGCCGAAGGGGTCCGTTTCGCTACCGTCGGCAACGCTCCGAAGGGCATCCCGGCACTGGAATTGACGGCGGATCAGTCCGCGAGCCGACAGCGCTTCGGGCCGGACCGTCTCGTGCGGGAAGCCGTACGGGTCGCCGGTGACCTGCCGGCCGCGGTCGCCCGGGACACACGCGTCGTCAAGGTCCGTACCTACGACTCCATCTCGCTGGAGCTGACCGACGATCGCACCGTCGCCTGGGGGAGCAGCGAAAGGGGTCGCGCGAAGGCTGCCACACTCTCCGCCCTGATGAAAGCAGCCCCCGGCGCGAGGCACTTCGACGTCAGCGTTCCCACCGCCCCGGCGGCGTCAGGGAGTTGACGGACGTCGTCGCAGGCCAGCACCCTGGTTGTTCATCGCTATGGGTGATCACATAGGGTGAAAAGAAAAACGGGAGGTTCGGCGTGTTCGTTGAACGTGCGCCACTTGTCGACTTAGTGTCCTGTTCGGAAGGGTCAAACGAAAACCAGCAACAGGCACACTGGTAACCCTAAACTTCAGGGTTAGGGTTCGGGTCGGCGTTCGGACCGTCCCATTCGGCATCAGTCGTCGGTTCGCAGCACCCGCGAGGCGGCGACACGTAACTCGAGGCGAGAGGCCTTCGACGTGGCAGCACCGCAGAACTACCTCGCAGTCATCAAAGTCATCGGTGTCGGCGGCGGTGGTGTCAATGCCATCAACCGGATGATCGAGGTCGGTCTCAAGGGCGTCGAGTTCATCGCCATCAACACCGACGCGCAAGCTCTGTTGATGAGCGACGCCGACGTCAAGCTGGACGTCGGCCGTGAACTCACGCGCGGACTCGGCGCCGGAGCCAACCCGGCCGTCGGCCGCAAGGCCGCAGAGGACCACCGCGAGGAGATCGAGGAGGTCCTCAAGGGGGCCGACATGGTCTTCGTCACCGCCGGCGAAGGTGGCGGCACCGGCACCGGCGGCGCCCCCGTCGTGGCCAACATCGCGCGCTCCCTCGGCGCCCTCACCATCGGCGTCGTCACGCGCCCGTTCACCTTCGAGGGCCGCCGCCGCGCCAACCAAGCGGAGGACGGCATCGCCGAGCTCCGCGAAGAGGTCGACACCCTCATCGTCATCCCGAACGACCGGCTGCTGTCCATCTCGGACCGCCAGGTCAGCGTCCTCGACGCGTTCAAGTCGGCCGACCAGGTGCTGCTCTCCGGTGTCCAGGGCATCACCGACCTCATCACCACGCCGGGCCTGATCAACCTCGACTTCGCCGACGTCAAGTCTGTGATGTCCGAGGCCGGTTCGGCGCTCATGGGCATCGGCTCGGCCCGCGGCGACGACCGCGCGGTGGCCGCGGCCGAGATGGCCATCTCCTCGCCGCTGCTCGAGGCGTCCATCGACGGTGCCCGCGGCGTGCTGCTCTCCATCTCCGGCGGCTCGGACCTCGGCCTCTTCGAGATCAACGAAGCCGCACAGCTGGTCAGCGAGGCCGCCCACCCCGAGGCCAACATCATCTTCGGTGCGGTCATCGACGACGCCCTCGGCGACGAGGTCCGGGTGACCGTGATCGCGGCCGGCTTCGACGGCGGTCAGCCCCCGGCCAAGCGGGACAACGTCCTGGGCGCGTCCTCCGCCAAGCGCGAGGAGCCCGCTCCGGCCCGCCCCTCCGAGACCCGCCCGGCCTTCGGCGGCCTCGGCAGCGTCACCCCCCGCGAGGACAACGCCTCCGCGGAGCCCGAGCCGGTCGCCGCGAGCGAGCTGCCGCCCCCGGTGCCGCCGTCCCGGACGTACTCGGACAGCGCGGCCGAGGAGCTGGACGTACCGGACTTCCTGAAGTGACGGGCCGGACACGCTGAAGTGATAGGACAGCACGACATCGTGGGCGGCGCCCACTTCGCCTTCACCGACAGGTGGGGCGGGGTGAGCGCCGCTCCGTACGAGGAGCTCAATCTCGGCGGAGCGGTCGGCGACGACCCCGAGGCCGTACGCACCAACCGCGAGCTGGCGGCCAAGTCGCTGGGGCTCGATCCTGCTGGTGTGGTGTGGATGAACCAGGTGCACGGGGCCGACGTCGCCGTGGTCGACGGGCCGTGGGGCACCGCTGCGAACCCGGCGGTTCCCGCGGTCGACGCGATCGTCACCGCCCGGCGCGGCCTCGCACTCGCCGTACTCACCGCGGACTGCGTCCCGGTCCTGCTGGCCGACCCGGTCGCCGGAATCGCGGCCGCCGCCCACGCCGGACGCCCGGGCATGGTGGCCGGGGTCGTCCCCGCCGCCGTCGAGGCGATGGTGAAACTCGGCGCCGAGCCGGACCGCATCACCGCCCGCACCGGCCCCGCGGTCTGCGGGCGCTGTTACGAAGTTCCCGACACGATGCGCGCCGAGGTCGCCGGGGTCGAACCGGCGGCGTACGCCGAGACGAGCTGGGGCACACCCGCTGTCGACGTGACCGCCGGTGTGCATGCGCAGCTCGAGCGGCTCGGGGTGCGCGACCGGGAGCAGGCGCCGGTGTGCACGCGCGAGTCGCGCGACCACTTCTCGTACCGCCGCGACCGCACCACCGGGCGGCTCGCGGGCTATGTCTGGCTGGACTGATGGGGCATGACGGACCGTAAGGCTCAACTCGCTGCGAATCTGGAGAAAGTCGAGGCGCGTATCGCCGCGGCTTGTGTGGCGGCGGGCCGCAAGCGCGAAGAAGTGACCCTGATCGTGGTCACCAAGACCTATCCGGCCGGCGATGTGCGGATCCTGTCGGAGCTCGGGGTGCGGCACGTGGCCGAGAACCGCGACCAGGACGCCGCACCGAAGGCCGCCGCATGCTCGGATCTGCCGCTTACATGGCACTTTGTCGGTCAGCTGCAGACCAACAAGGTCCGTTCTGTGGTCGGTTATGCCGATGTGGTGCAGTCCGTCGACCGTTCCCGGCTCGTCACCGCGCTCTCCAAGGAGGCCGTACGGGCCGGGCGCGAAGTCGGCTGCCTGATCCAGGTCGCGCTCGACGCGGACGAGAGCGGGCGGGGTGCGCGAGGAGGCGTCGGGCCTGACGGAATCGAAGAGTTGGCCGACCTTGTCGCGAACGCGCCCGGGCTCCGGCTCGGCGGACTGATGACGGTCGCGCCGCTCACCGGACCGTACGCGGGTCGCCAACGGGACGCCTTCGACCGGCTGATGGAATTGGCAACCCTCGTGCGCCGGAACCATCCTGCTGCGAACATGGTGTCAGCAGGGATGAGTGCGGACCTCGAACAGGCCGTGGCTGCCGGGGCGACACATGTGCGCGTCGGTACGGCGGTACTCGGAGTCCGACCCAGGCTCGGGTAACGTCGCCAAGAAGTCGGACCACAGCAGAAAATATGGTCATTCCCGCCAATAGCGGGGCGGACCCGTGGATCGCGGGCACATTGGTTGGCGTGAGCCGATCCACCACGCCGATCCACCACAGAGCGGAGGATTCAGAGCATGGCCGGCGCGATGCGCAAGATGGCGGTCTACCTCGGCCTCGTGGAGGACGATGGGTACGACGGCCGGGGCTTCGACCCTGACGACGACTTCGAGCCCGAACTGGACCCGGAGCCCGAGCGCGACCGTCGGCGGCACGAGCCGTCGCATCAGTCGCACCAGCCCCAAAGGGAAGAATCCGTACGAGTAGTACAACCTCCGGCACAACGGGAGCCGGTCGCAATTCCGGCAGAAGCGGCGCGTCCGGCACGAATTGCTCCAGTGTCATCCATCACACCTGAACGTCAGAGTCTGGAGAAGAGCGCGCCGGTGATCATGCCCAAGGTCGTGTCCGAGCGAGAGCCCTACCGCATCACCACACTGCACCCGCGGACCTACAACGAGGCCCGTACCATCGGGGAACACTTCCGTGAGGGCACCCCGGTGATCATGAATCTGACGGAGATGGACGACACGGACGCGAAGCGACTTGTCGACTTTGCCGCGGGTCTGGTCTTCGGTCTTCATGGCAGTATCGAGCGCGTGACGCAGAAGGTGTTCTTGTTGTCGCCTGCTAACGTCGATGTCACGGCGGAGGACAAGGCCCGCATCGCAGAGGGCGGGTTCTTCAACCAGAGCTGAGACGCAGGGCCGACACAAGGTCATGGAACAGGGGAGAGGGAAGCACGGTCATGAGCGTGGTACTGGATGTACTCGAGTTCGCGCTGATGTGTTTCCTTGTCGTGCTGATCTTCCGGTTGGTCATGGACTATGTCTTCCAGTTCGCCCGCTCGTGGCAACCCGGCAAGGCGATGGTGGTCGTTCTGGAGGCCACCTACACTGTCACCGATCCACCGCTGAAGCTTCTGCGGCGGTTCATTCCGCCGCTGCGTCTCGGGGGCGTGGCGCTCGACCTGTCCTTCTTCGTCCTGATGATCATCGTCTACATCCTGATCTCCATCGTGAGCCGGCTGTGAACGATACGGTCTTGCCGAATGCCGACGACTACGTTGAGGTGAAGAGATGCCGTTGACCCCCGAGGACGTGCGGAACAAGCAGTTCACGACCGTCCGCCTCCGAGAAGGCTATGACGAGGACGAGGTCGATGCCTTCCTCGACGAGGTCGAAGCCGAACTGACCCGTCTGCTCCGCGAGAACGAGGACCTGCGCGCCAAGCTCGCCGCGGCCACCCGGGCCGCCGCCCAGAGCCAGCAGCAGGCCATGCGGAAACCGCCTGAGCAGCAGGATCGTCCCGGCGCTCCGGTACCCGCTGCCATATCCGGACCGCAGCCGGTGCCCCCGCAGCAGCACCAGATGGGCGGTCCGCCCCAGCTGCCCGGCGGCGCACCCCAGCTGCCTGCAGGTCCCGGCCATGGCCCTGGTCCCCAGGGTCCCGGTCCGATGGGCCAGGGTCCGATGGGCGGCCCGATGGGCGGTCCCATGGGTGGTCACGGACCCCAGCTGCCCGGCCCCGGTCAGGGCCCCGGCGGCGACAGCGCCGCGCGTGTGCTGTCCCTTGCGCAGCAGACCGCCGACCAGGCGATCGCGGAGGCCCGTTCCGAGGCCAACAAGATCGTCGGCGAGGCGCGCAGCCGCGCCGAGGGCCTCGAGCGCGACGCCCGCGCCAAGGCCGACGCCCTTGAGCGGGACGCCCAGGAGAAGCACCGCGTGGCGATGGGCTCCCTCGAGTCCGCGCGCGCGACGCTGGAGCGCAAGGTCGAGGACCTGCGCGGCTTCGAGCGGGAGTACCGCACGCGTCTGAAGTCCTACCTGGAGTCGCAGCTGCGTCAGCTGGAGACCCAGGCCGACGACTCGCTGGCTCCGCCGCGGACCCCGGCGACGGCTTCTCTGCCGCCGTCCCCGGCGCCCTCCATGGCACCGGCCGGCGCGAGCGCCCCGTCGTACGGCGGCAACCAGACGATGGGCGGCAACCCGTCTCCGGCCGCCCCCTCCTACGGCGGTCAGCAGCAGATGTCGCCCGCGATGACGCAGCCGATGGCGCCGGTGCGGCCGCAGGGGCCGTCGCCGATGCAGCAGGCTCCCTCGCCGATGCGGGGGTTCCTCATCGACGAGGACGACAACTGACGCGCGGTTGATCGCGCCGTAGGCGTCGGCACGCCTTCAAAGGGCCGGGCCCCCGGATTCTCCGGGGGCCCGGCCCTTTGGTGTGCGCTTCAGCGGGCCGCGCTCCCAGCGCAGTGCAGCTCAGCGACGGCGCCGTGGCTGAACTGCGTCGCTCTGGGTGCCCGACGACGGGGTGCCGTGCCCACCCGTGCCGCCCCAGCGGCACGATTGCCCACGGCGGTACGGCGGAACGCCTGCCCACAGCGGTAACGCTGCCCATGGCTGTGGCGGTGTGGGCGGCGCGCAGTTGTGCGACGGTACGAAACGCCGAAAGGCCCGGGTGCCCAAGATTCTTTGGGTACCCGGGCCTTCGGTGGCCCGCCGGGGGCCTACGCCTTGCGGAGGCTGAACGTCAGGGACAGAGGCTCGTCCGTGAAGGGATCGCCGTACGTCCCGTCCGGCTCGCCCTGGGCGAAGTCCGTCGCGAGTACCTCGTCCGCGATGAGCGACGCGTGCTCGGACAGGGCCGTGACGACGGCCGGCTCCGTCGCAGTCCAGCGCAGGGCGATACGGTCCGCGACGTCCAGGCCGCTGTTCTTGCGGGCCTCCTGGATCAGGCGGATCGCGTCACGGGCGAGGCCCGCCCGGCGCAGGTCCTCCGTGATCTCGAGGTCGAGCGCGACCGTGGCACCCGCATCCGACGCCACCGACCAGCCCTCGCGCGGCGTCTCGGTGATGATCACCTCGTCCGGGGCCAGGGTGACCGTCTCGCCGTCTACCTCCACCGACGCCGTGCCCTCGCGCAGCGCGAGGGAGAGCGCCGCCGCATCGGCGTTGGCGATCGCCTTGGCGACGGCCTGGACGCCCTTGCCGAATCGCTTGCCCAGTGCACGGAAGTTGGCCTTGGCGGTCGTGTCGACCAGCGAGCCGCCGACCTCCGAAAGCGAGACCAGGGCCGAGACGTTGAGCTCCTCGGCGATCTGGGCGCGCAGCTCGTCCGAGAGCGACTCGAAGCCCGCCGCCGCGACCAGCGCACGGGACAGCGGCTGACGCGTCTTCACGCCCGACTCGGCACGCGTCGCACGGCCCAGCTCCACCAGCCGCCGCACCAGCACCATCTGCTTCGACAGCTCCGGGACGATCGCGGACAGGTCCGCCTCCGGCCAGGACGAGAGGTGCACCGACTCGGGCGCGCCCGGCGTCACCGGCACGACGAGGTCCTGCCACACCCGCTCGGTGATGAACGGCGTGAGCGGGGCCATCAGGCGCGTCACCGTCTCGACGACCTCGTGCAGCGTGCGCAGCGCCGCCGCGTCGCCCTGCCAGAAACGGCGCCGCGACCGGCGTACGTACCAGTTCGACAGGTCATCGACGAACGCCGACAGGAGCTTGCCGGCGCGCTGGGTGTCGTACGCCTCCAGGGCCCCCGTGACCTGGTCGGTGAGCGCGTGCAGCTCGGACAGCAGCCAGCGGTCCAGGAGCGGGCGCTCGGCCGGGGCCGGGTCGGACGCGGACGGCGCCCAGTTCGACGTACGAGCGTAGAGCGCCTGGAAGGCGACCGTATTCCAGTACGTGAGGAGGGTCTTCCGCACCACCTCCTGGATCGTGCCGTGGCCGACGCGGCGCGCCGCCCACGGGGAACCGCCGGCCGCCATGAACCAACGGACCGCGTCCGCGCCGTGCTGGTCCATCAGCGGGATCGGCTGCAGGATGTTGCCCAGATGCTTCGACATCTTGCGGCCGTCCTCGGCGAGGATGTGGCCGAGGCAGACGACGTTCTCGTACGAGGACTTGTCGAAGACGAGCGTGCCGACCGCCATGAGGGTGTAGAACCACCCGCGCGTCTGGTCGATGGCCTCCGAGATGAACTGCGCCGGGTAGCGGCTCTCGAAGAGCTCCTTGTTCTTGTACGGGTAGCCCCACTGCGCGAACGGCATCGAGCCCGAGTCGTACCAGGCGTCGATGACCTCCGGGACGCGCGTGGCCGTCTTCCCGCAGCCGTCCTGGGGGCACGCGAAGGCGACCTCGTCGATGTACGGCCGGTGCGGGTCGAGGGACGACTGGTCGGTGCCTGTCAGCTCGGTGAGCTCCGCGCGCGAGCCGACGCAGGTCAGGTGGCCCTCCTCGCAGCGCCAGATCGGCAGCGGGGTGCCCCAGTAGCGGTTGCGGGACAGCGCCCAGTCGATGTTGTTGTTCAGCCAGTCGCCGTACCGGCCGTGCTTGACCGAGTCCGGGTACCAGTTGGTCTTCTCGTTCTCCTGGAGGAGACGGTCCTTGATGGCCGTGGTGCGGATGTACCAGGACGGCTGTGCGTAGTAGAGGAGCGCCGTGTGGCAGCGCCAGCAGTGCGGGTAGCTGTGCTCGTACGGGAGGTGCTTGAGCAGCAGGCCGCGTTCCTGCAGGTCCTTGGTCAGGGCCTCGTCGGCCTTCTTGAAGAAGACACCGCCGACCAGCGGCACGTCCTCCTCGAAGGTGCCGTCCGGGCGGACCGGGTTCACGACCGGCAGGCCGTACGCGCGGCAGACCTTGAGGTCGTCCTCACCGAAGGCGGGGGACTGGTGGACCAGGCCCGTACCGTCCTCGGTGGTCACGTACTCGGCGTTGACGACAAAGTGCGCCTCGGCCGGGAACTCCACGAGCTCGAAGGGGCGCTGGTACGTCCAGCGCTCCATCTCCGCGCCCGTGAACGTCTGGCCGGTGGTCTCCCAGCCCTCGCCCAGGGCCTTTGCGACGAGCGGCTCGGCGACGACCAGCTTCTCTTCGCCGTTCGTGGCGACGACGTACGTGACCTCGGGGTGCGCGGCCACGGCCGTGTTGGAGACCAGCGTCCAGGGGGTCGTCGTCCAGACCAGCAGCGCGGCCTCGCCCGCCAGCGGGCCGGAAGTGAGCGGGAAGCGGACGTACACGGACGGGTCGACGACCGTCTCATAGCCCTGCGCCAGCTCGTGGTCCGACAGGCCCGTGCCGCAGCGCGGGCACCAGGGGGCGACGCGGTGGTCCTGGACCAGCAGGCCCTTGTTGAAGATCTCCTTCAGCGACCACCAGACGGACTCGATGTACTCGGGGTCCATGGTGCGGTAGGGGTCGTTGAGGTCGGTCCAGTAACCCATGCGGGTCGTGAGCGCTTCAAAGGCGTCAGTGTGGCGGGTCACGGACTCACGGCACTTGGCGTTGAACTCCGCGATGCCGTACGCCTCGATGTCCTGCTTGCCGCTGAAGCCGAGCTCCTTCTCGACGGCGAGCTCGACGGGGAGGCCGTGGCAGTCCCAGCCGGCCTTGCGCGCCACGTGGTAGCCGCGCATGGTGCGGAAGCGCGGGAAGACGTCCTTGAAGACGCGGGCCTCGATGTGGTGGGCGCCGGGCATGCCGTTGGCGGTGGGCGGGCCCTCGTAGAACACCCACTCGGGGCGGCCCTCGGACTGCTCCAGGCTCTTGGCGAAGATCTTCTGCTCGCGCCAGAAGTCGAGCACGGCGTGCTCAAGGGCGGGCAGGTCTACCTGAGCGGGTACCGGACGGTACTGGGGCGGCGTCATCGAATGAGCTCCTCCAACGGACTGCTGTCTTCCGTCGGAGGGACGAGAGGCGCTGTGCGCTTCCCGCGGTACCACCCTCCTTGGCCCCTCGGTGCGTGTACATGTACGTGCACCGATGAGCCCCCTCATTTGGGGTCGCGATGCCGGGTCTACTTGCGTCCGCTCGCGTGCTGCGAGGCTTTGGCTTTCTTCCGGCGGCTCCGGGGTGATCTTCACGTCGCGCTCGCCCCCGGGCTCACACCGTCCCCGGGTCGCTCATGGCTGCGTACGCCGCTACTCGTCCCCATCCACGCTTTTCGCTCCGCCCAGTGTACGGCGCCCGGGGAGGCGGGGCCGACCGGTTTTGCGGGGCCCGGGGACGGGCGGCCCCAGCTGCCGGGGGGTGCCCCCCCGGCAGCCGGGCACGGTCGGCCCGAGGAGGCCGGAGCGGTGCGCCCGAGGCTGCGCGCGCTGTGGGCCGAATGCCATTCCCGGCCGTCCGTGGGCCGTCGGCTCCCCATACGGCCTGCTCGGCGGAATACCTGGCGACGAGCTGGGCACAACGCATGCAGGCTTGCCGCGCGGACCCGCGGGGCGGGCGAATCGGGCGGCGTGCCCCGTTGCCGCGGGCCGGAAGTCGATTTATCGTCCCAGCACGATTCGCGAGCAAGATCACAAAATGTGAAGGGGCCGCGGCCATGGTGGCGAAGAAGACCGCCGTACAGCATTCGGCGTCCGCCAGATCCACTGGTAGTACGGCTGGTGCGGCGGCCAAGGACGCGACGGGCAAGAACGCGACGGGCAAGAACGCGACGGGCAAGGACGCGACGGGCAAGAACGGCACGTCCGGGATGTGGGTGTTCCGGGCGGCGCTCGATATCGCCCGGAGGGCCATGGGCACCATGGGCGTGAAGGGCATGGCCCAGGAGGCCGCGACAGCCCAGGGGCTCCGTGAAACAGCGCAGGTCAAGGAGGCGCCGGCCAGGAAGGCGGCCGTGAGGAAGACGGGCGCTGAGGTGACGGCGTCCTCGGCGGCGGCCAGGAAGGCTGCTGCCGAGGAGGTGCCTGCGATGAGCGGTGCCGCCGAGAGGACGGCAGCCGGACCGGTCAAGAAGGACACGCCTGCGAAGGCGGCCACGGCGCGGACGACGGCCAAGAAGACTGCCAGGAAGACGACCGCGGCGAAGGCGGTGGCTGAGAAGACCGCCGCCGTGGAGGCGCCGGCGAAAAGGGGGACGGCCAAGGAGGCCCCTGCGAAGAAGGCGGCCGTGGCGAAGGGGCCCGCGAAGCGGGCGCCCGCGAAGAAGGCGACTGTGGCGGAGACACCGGCGAAGAAGGCCGCGGCAGGAAGGGGGACGGCCAAGAAGACGGCCGCGGTGGAGACACCGGCCAAGAAGGCGGCGGCAGCCAGGGGCGCGGCGAAGAAGACCCCGGCCAAGCGTGCGGCGGCCAAGAAGACGGCCGCGGAGGCGCCCGCGAAGAAGGCGACGGCCAAGAAGACGGCCGCGGAGGCACCCGCGAAGAGGGCCGCGGTGAAGCGGGCTCCTGCGAAGAAGGCGGCCGTGGCGAAGGCACCTGCAAAGAAGGCACCTGCAAAGAAGGCACCTGCAAAGAAGACGCCCGCGAAGAAGGTGTCCGTCCGGCAGGTCCCGACCGAGACCGCGACGGCCAAGAAGTCCACGGCCACGAAGGCGGCGCCAGCCACGGGAGCGGCGAAGAAGGCCACGGCGAAAACGGCCCCGGCCAAGAAGACCACAGCCAAGAAGACCACGGCCAAGAAGACCACGACGAAGAAAGCCCCGGCCAAGAAGGCGCCCGCCACGAAGGCCCCGGCCAAGCGTGCGGCGGCCAGGACCGCCGTACCCGCGAGGACGGCGGCCAGGAAGACGGTCACCGCGGAGGCTGCCGCCAAGAAGACGCCGGGCCGGAAGAAGACACCGGCGAAAGACGCGCCGCCTGACAAGGCGCCGCCTGACAGGGCCCCGGTCGACAGGGCACCGGCCGAGAAGGCAGCACCCGACGAGATCGCGGTCACGACGGCGCCTGAGCAGGCGGCGGCAGACGAGATCGCGATCGCGACGGCGGCCGAGCAGGAGGTCGAACAGGAGGCCGCGGTCGGCGAGGCGCCCGTACAAGCCGTCAGCGAGGCGGCGCCCGTACAACCCGAAAGCGAGGCGCACGTACAACCCGTACCGGAGGTCGTTCAGGAGGCCGCTGCGGAGAGTGCGGCGGCGGCAGGGAAGCGCGGGCCCGCAAAGGCCTCGGCGAGGAAGAGCACGGCCAAGAAGACGGTCGCGTCCGCGGCCGAGGACGCGGCTGCGGCCGCGACGACGACGGGAGTCACGACGGTGGTTGCGAAGAAGACTCCGGGCACGGCCACGGAAGCGGCACAGGCCGCCGCGGTGCCCAAGGCGCGTGCTGTGGAGCCGGGCGAACTCCCGGTACGGCCGGGGGAGGACCCCTGGACCACGGAAGAGGTCGAGGAGGCCCGTGGAGAGCTGCTCAGCGAGGCGAAGCGGCTGCGTGACGAACTCGAGTCGTCCGAGGCGTCGCTCGTCGGCCTGATGCGTGATTCCGGGGACGGCGCGGGCGACGACCAGGCGGACACCGGCGCGAAGAACATCACCCGCGAGCACGAGATGGCGCTCGCCGCCAACGCCCGCGAGATGCTCGTGCAGACCGAGCACGCCCTGCAGCGCATCGAGGCCGGGACGTACGGGCTCTGCGAGAACTGCGGCAACCCCATCGGAAAGGCCCGTATGCAGGCGTTCCCGCGCGCCACGCTGTGTGTGGAGTGCAAGCAGAAGCAGGAGCGGCGGTAGCGGCCGTTCGGTCGCCCGTACCGCTCCCTGTCGTCGTGCGCGGTCAAGCGGCTCCTGAGCACGTGGGGCCGCACCCGCGTGTCGTACTCTCGTCCTCAGTCAGGCACCTAGGTTGAGGGACTCACGTGGCAGAGGCGGAGCGCATCATCGGTACGCCGGATACCCCAGAGGCGGCACGAGCCGTCCCGCCGGAGCCGTCCGACGGCGATGCGGCCGCGGCCGTGCCGCAGCCGGCCGGCGACGGCGCGGCGCCGGAGCGGCAGGGCGGCTCCGAGGAGGGCCCCGTGCCGTCCGCGGCCGAGCAGCCCAAGGGCAAACGCAAGCTGTTCGTGCTGATCGCGGTGGCCGCCTTCGCCTACGTCCTCGATCTTGTCAGCAAGATGATCGTGGTCGCGAAGCTGGAGCACCACGAGCCGGTGGAGATCATCGGCGACTGGCTCAGGTTCGAGGCGGTCCGCAACGCGGGTGCGGCGTTCGGGATCGGTGAGGCCTTCACCGTGATCTTCACGGTGATCGCGGCGGCCGTGATCGTCGTGATCGCGCGCCTCGCCCGCAAGCTGTACAGCCTGCCCTGGGCGATCGCGCTCGGCCTGCTGCTCGGCGGTGCGCTCGGCAACCTCACCGACCGGTTGTTCCGCTCGCCGGGCGTCTTCGAGGGCGCCGTCGTCGACTTCATCGCGCCGAAGGGCTTCGCGGTGTTCAACCTCGCGGACTCGGCGATCGTGTGCGGCGGCATCCTGATCGTGCTGCTCTCCTTCAAGGGGCTGGACCCTGACGGGACCGTCCACAAGGACTGAGTCCACAAGGACTGAGCCCCGGGTTTATCCACACCCGGGCCTCTCCACTGGGGCGCTTGTCCACAGGCGCGGTCGGGGGTGCCGGGCCTGTCCGGCATACTCGACGGGTGAGCACGATTCCCGAGATCCGTACCCTGCCCGTGCCCGACGGCCTGGAGGGCGAGCGCGTCGACGCCGCCATCTCCCGCATGTTCGGCTTCTCCCGTACGAAGGCCGCCGAGCTGGCGGCGGCAGGCAAGGTGCTGGTCGACGGCGCGGCGGTCGGCAAGTCCGAGCGGGTGCGCGGCGGGGCCTGGCTCGAGGTGGAGATGCCGCAGGCGCCCGCGCCGGTGCAGGTCGTCGCCGAGCCTGTCGAGGGCATGGAGATCGTGCACGACGACGATGACGTGGTCGTGATCGGCAAGCCGGTGGGCGTGGCCGCGCACCCTAGCCCCGGCTGGAGCGGCCCGACGGTGATCGGCGGGCTCGCGGCGGCGGGGTACCGGATCTCGACGTCCGGCGCCGCCGAACGGCAGGGCATCGTGCACCGGCTCGACGTGGGCACGTCCGGGCTGATGGTGGTGGCGAAGTCGGAGCGGGCGTACACGTCGCTGAAGCGCCAGTTCAAGGAGCGCACGGTCGACAAGCGGTACCACACGCTGGTGCAGGGCCACCCCGACCCGACGAGCGGCACCATCGACGCGCCCATCGGGCGCCACCCCACCCACGACTACAAGTGGGCGGTGACGGCGGACGGCAAGCCGTCCGTCACGCACTACGACCTCATAGAGGCGTTCCGCGCCGCCTCGCTGCTCGACGTGAAGCTGGAGACCGGGCGTACGCACCAGATCCGCGTGCACATGGCGGCGCACCGCCACCCGTGCGTCGGCGACCTGACGTACGGCGCCGACCCGACGCTCGCCAAGCGGCTCCGCCTGACCCGGCAGTGGCTGCACGCCGTGCGGCTCGGCTTCGACCACCCCAGCAGCGGGGAGTGGGTCGAGTTCGAGAGCGCGTACCCGGACGATCTGCAGAAGGCGCTGGACCAGGTGCGGGCGGAGACGTACGCATGAGCCTTCCGTCCATGCCGTCCCTTCCGTCGTACGTGGTGCGGGTGGCCGAGGACGCGACGGACCGCGAGGCGTGCTTCGCGGTGCGCAAGGAGGTCTTCGTCGTCGAGCAGGGCGTCCCGCAGGACATCGAGTACGACGCGTACGACGCCGATGCCGTGCATGTGCTCGCCGTGCGGGATGACGGGTTTCCGCTGGGCACGGGGCGCCTGCTGTACGGCGAGGCGGCCGCCGCCAAGAACGGTGGCGATCCGGCGGTGGGGTCCCTGGGGCGGCTCGCGGTGGCGAAGGCCGCGCGCGGGCTCGGCGTCGGGGCGGCCCTCGTGCGTGCCATCGAGGACGCGGCGCGGGAGCGCGGGCTGACCGCGGTGGACCTGCATGCGCAGACGCATGCGCTGGGCTTCTATGAGCGGTTGGGGTACGTGGCGTACGGGGCGGAGTTTCCCGATGCGGGGATTCCGCATCGGGCGATGCGGAAGGCCCTCTAAGCTCCGCTGGAAGTGCCGCGATGTGCCGTCGGTCGTCTGCGGCACCGTCGTGGCTGGTCGCGCAGTTCCCCGCGCCCCTTCGGGGCG
>NZ_LOHS01000037.1 GCF_001642995.1 Streptomyces jeddahensis | reverse complement strand
CTGCTGCGTCATCACCTACCGACGCGTCCAGGCATTGTGTTAGCTCCTCTAAGTGGGACGTGGGGCGTCCAGTGGACCTGGGGCCACTCAGGGGAACCGCCAGCGGGTCTGGCTGAACCGTTCGCCCTTGCCGAATCCGAAAGCCGTACGCGGAGCCACCTCGAAGACCAGGGCGCGCCCCGCGTCATGGTGGAAGTACCCGTCCCGCACCTCGAAGTGCCAGACGCTGCCGTACTTGCTCTCCCACGCCTCCGCGAGCCGCCGCAGCCGGGTGTCGTCGCTCACGCGGACCGCCTCGCCCTCGACGACCAGGTCGTAGCCCGCGTTCCAGGTGTTGGTGCCCGTGGTCAGGACCACCTGCGGGTTCTGCTCCAGGTTCCTCGCCTTGCGCTCCTCGGGGCCGGTGCAGAAATGCAGCGCGCCGTCGAGCCACACCGCGAGCAGCGGGGTGACGTGCGGACGCTGGTCCGGACGTACGGTCGAAAGCCAGAAGAGCTCCGCCGTCGCGAGCATCGCCTCCGCATCGGACCAGTCGACCGCCGTGGCCTCGGCATCGCTGTAGCGTGCGTCGAGTTCGGCGCGGGGTTCCTTGTGGGATCCGTTGCGGGGTCCCGTTCGGGTTTCGTCGGGGGGTTCTTGCTGCGGCATGTTCCGGCCTGCTCCTCGATGGTGGCTGCCAAGTACAGACCGCGCATCGGGGCGGAACTCATCGGTGCTCGCCGAAGGCGCTCGGAGGCTACGACCGTTTCAGCTCGAACCACACCTTCTTGCCCGTGGCCGTCGGCTCCGCGTCCCACAGGTCGGTGACGGCCGCCAGCAGGACAAGCCCGTGCCCGTTCTCGCCCAGCAGGTCCCCGGTGACCCGGATGTACGGCACATCCGGGCTGCTGTCGTGTACTTCGATCCGTACGGCCTCGCCCCCGAGGCACCGGAAGGTGACGGTGCAGGTCGGGTCCGGCACATGTCTCAGCACATTCGACAGCAGCTCCGTCACGCACAGTTCGGCCGCGTCCGACAGCTCGGGCAGCTCCCAGTGGTGCAGATGCGCTCGTACGATGCGCCGGACGTGCCGCAAGCTGTGCTCGCCGACGGCCGGTAGGTGCAGGCGGTAGAAGTCGAGAGTCTCGATATCGCAGGTCAATGGGCTCAGCCTCCGGCCTGAGGGCAACGCTTGCTGGGGGAAGTGGTACGGCCTGATGCGGCGATGGCGCCGTTCGGGAACTGGCGGCTCACGGCTTCGGCTCCGGCTTGGGGACCGAGGCGTGACCCAGCAGACCGGGAAGACCAAAGCGGGGGCCCAGCCGGTCGCCGTCAGGACGCGTTCGAGACTCTGTACGTCGTGCGGTCCTCGCACGCTGCGCGGGCCTCTCGCCCGCGGCAGGTATCAGTCCGGCGTGCGGCTCCTGGGACGCGGCGAGATCACGGCGGTTGCTGCGGCGGGAGGCCTTCCGGCGCAGAGCGGCATGTCGTCCAACGAACTTCCTCTTCATGGGGGGTGATGCGCTTGACGGGAACATGTCCGGCATTCAGAAGAAACGTTCCGTCAGTCGCATGTTGGATTATCCGAAGCCCGTTGACCCTTCAACAAGAGTCACTTTTCGGCCATTGCCTGGATCACCGTTGCCTGGATCATCCGGCGGGCAGCTGGGGGGTGCCGACGCGCGCCGAGAATGCCCCGCAGCGCACAGGCGCTTCCGCGCGGCGCTCCGGTTAGGCTCAAGTCGGACGACCTTGATCGAACGGGAGACCGCGCGATGAACGTGCCGCAGGGGCGCAGGAGCAGTACTTTCACGCGGCTGCTGCGGCACGGCTTCACCGACCCGTCCGCCGCCGAGCGGCTGCTCGACAGTGCCGAACTGTCGCCCGTCCGCGCCGACCCCGTACTCCTGGACGCCCTGGGCGCGACCGCCGACCCCGATCAGGCGCTGCTCGGACTCGTACGGCTGCTCGAGGCGCAGCCCGATCGTACGGCCCGGCGGGAGCTGCTCGACACGCTCATAGCGTCGAAGCCGCTGCGCGACCGGCTGCTCGGGGTGCTCGGCGCCTCCGCGGCGCTCGGTGACCACCTGGCGCGGCATCCGCGGGACTGGCACGCGCTGGTCATGTACGAGCCGGAGGACCTGCACCCGGGCGTCGAGGAGTTCGAGCGGGGGCTCGCCGAGGCCGTCGATCCCGTGTCGCTGCGCGTCGCCTACCGGCGCTGCCTGCTGTCGATCGCCGCGCGCGACGTGTGCGGGACGACCGATGTCGCGCAGACGGCGGCCGAGCTCGCGGATCTGGCGACTGCGACGCTGCGCGCCGCGCTCACCATCGCGCAGGCCGCGGCGCCCGAGGACACGGCGCTGTGCCGGATCGCGGTCATCGCGATGGGCAAGTGCGGCGGCCACGAGCTCAACTACGTCTCCGACGTGGACGTGATCTTCGTGGGCGAGGCCGCGGAGGGTGCCGACGAAGGCAAGGCGCTGCAGGCCGCAACGCGGCTCGCCTCGCACCTGATGCGGATCTGCTCCGAGACGACGGTCGAGGGCACGATCTGGCCCGTCGACGCCAATCTGCGGCCGGAGGGGCGGAACGGGCCGCTCGTACGGACGCTGTCCTCGCACCTCGCGTACTACCAGCGCTGGGCCAAGACCTGGGAGTTCCAGGCGCTGCTCAAGGCGCGGCCGGTCGCCGGGGACCTGGAGCTCGGCGAGCAGTACGTCGCCACGCTCTCGCCGCTCGTCTGGCAGGCGGCCGAGCGCGAGAACTTCGTCGCCGACGTGCAGAAGATGCGGCGGCGGGTCGTCGCCAACATTCCGGCCGCCGAGATCGAGCGGGAGCTGAAGCTCGGTCCCGGCGGGCTGCGGGACGTCGAATTCGCCGTGCAGCTGCTGCAGTTGGTGCACGGGCGGTCCGACACCAGCTTGCGCAGCGGCACGACGCTGGACGCGCTGAAGGCCCTGGCCGTGGGAGGGTACGTGGGCCGGGTCGACGCCGCGCAGCTCGACGAGGCGTACCGTTTCCTCCGCTCCATGGAGCATCGCATCCAGCTCCACCGGCTGCGCCGCACCCACCTCGTGCCGGAGGACGAGGCCGACCTTCGGCGCATCGGGCGCTCGCTGGGGCTGAGGACCGAGCCGGTCACCGAGCTCAACCGGGCCTGGCGGCGGCACAGCTCCGCCGTACGGCGGCTCCACGAGAAGCTCTTCTACCGGCCGCTGCTCGACGCGGTCGCCCAACTCGCCCCTGGCGAGGCGCGGTTGAGCGCCGACGCCGCCCGGGAGCGGCTGGTCGCCCTCGGCTACGCCGACCCGGCCGCCGCCCTGCGCCACCTCGAGGCCCTGGCCTCCGGCGTGACGCGCAAGGCGGCCATCCAGCGCACGCTGCTGCCGGTGCTGCTCGGCTGGTTCGCGGACTCCGCCGACCCCGACGCGGGCCTGCTGGGGTTCCGCAAGGTGTCGGACGCGCTCGGCAAGACGCCCTGGTACCTGCGGCTGCTGCGCGACGAGGGCGCGGCAGCGCAGAACCTGGCGCGGGTGCTGTCCGCCGGGCGCCTCGCCCCCGACCTGCTGATGCGCGCCCCCGAGGCCGTCGCCCTGCTGGGCGACCCCAGCGGACTCGCACCGCGCGACCGGGGCCACCTGGAGCAGGAGATCCTCGCCGCCGTCGGCCGGGCCGACGACGGCGAGCAGGCGGTCACGGCGGCCCGCGGCGTACGGCGACGCGAGCTGTTCCGCACCGCTGCCGCCGACATCGTCGCCTCGTACGGCACGGAGGAGAGCCCCGCCGAGGCCGACACCGGAGCGCTGGTGGACCGGGTGGGGAACGCCGTCTCCGACCTCACGGCCGCGACGATCGCCGGTGCGCTGCGGGCGGTCGTACGGGACCGCTGGGGCGACACGCTGCCCACCCGTTTCGCCGTCATCGGCATGGGCCGCTTCGGCGGGCACGAACTGGGCTACGGATCGGACGCGGACGTGATCTTCGTGCACGAGCCGCGCGAGGGCGTCGACGAGCAGGAGGCGGCGGAGGCCGCGAACACCGTGGTCGCCGAGATGCGACGGCTCCTCCAGCTGCCCAGCTCCGACCCGCCGCTGCTGATCGACGCCGACCTACGGCCCGAGGGCAAGACCGGCCCGCTGGTGCGCACCCTCAAGTCGTACGAGGCGTACTACCGGCGCTGGTCGCTCGTGTGGGAGTCGCAGGCGCTGCTGCGCGCCGAACCGGTCGCAGGCGACGAGGACCTGGGCCGCCGCTTCGTCGAGCTGATCGACCCGCTGCGGTACCCCGCCGAGGGGCTCGGCGAGGACGCCGTACGCGAGATCCGCCGTCTGAAGGCCCGTATGGAGTCGGAACGGCTGCCGCGGGGCGCCGATCCGACCCTGCACACCAAGCTGGGCCGCGGCGGCCTGTCCGACGTCGAGTGGACCGTGCAGCTGCTGCAGCTCCGCCACGGCTGGGCGGAGCCCGGCCTGCGCACCACGCGCACCCGCGAGGCCCTGGCCGCGGCATGCGCGGCCGAGCTGATCTCCGGCGAGTACGCCGCGATCCTCGACGACGCCTGGGTCCTCGCGACGCGCGTCCGCAACGCCGTCATGCTCGTCCGCGGCCGCGCGGGCGACACGTTCCCGTCGGACGGCCGGGAACTGGCCGCGGTGGGGCGGTACCTCGGATACGGGCCCGGGCACGTGGGGGACATGCTCGACGACTACCGGCGTCGGACGCGGAGGGCTCGGGCTGTGGTGGAGGAGCTGCTCTACGGCGCGTAGCGCAGTTCCACGGTTCGCGGAACTGCGCGGGATTCTGGGGCGGGGTGCCCCCGTCGGGCCGGTTTTCTTCGTGCGGAACCGGCTGTACGGATGGCCGAGGTCGGTTCGGCACCGCCGGGATCCGTCGTTGTGGTTGCGCGCCGTTGCGGCGGGGATTGGGTTGGGCGGTGCCCCCTCGGACGTACGCGTCTACGAGTCGGTTGCGACGCTCAGGGCTGGTTCGCGGGCACGCCCGTCGGTGTGGGCAGTGTCTGGGAGCCGCCGGTCCGGTGGTGTATCAACCGCGGCAGCGTGTGCGGAAGCGCCCCGTACCACGCGCGGGCCACCCCGTAACCGAAGGCCAGGCAGGCCATGCCGCCCACCGCGTCCAGCCAGAAGTGGTTGGCCGTGGCAACGATGACGACCAGGGTGCCGGCCGGGTACAGCAGGCCCAGGACGCGCGCCCAGGGGACCGTGGCCAGGGCGAAGATCGTGATGCCGCACCAGACGGACCAGCCGATGTGCATGGACGGCATCGCGGCGTACTGGTTCGACATGTTCTTCAGGTCGCCGGACGCCATCGAGCCCCACGTCTGGTGGACCAGCACCGTGTCCACGAAGCGCCCGCCGTTCATCAGCCGGGGCGGCGCCAGAGGATACAGGTAGTAGCCGATCAGGGCGACTCCGGTCGTCACGAACAGGGCCGTGCGCGCCGCCGCATAGCGGCCGGGGTGGCTGCGGTAGAGCCACACCAGCACTCCGAGCGTCACCACGAAGTGCAGTGTCGCGTAGTAGTAGTTCATGCCGACGATCAGCCATTTCACGGAGTTCGCGGCGTGGTTGACGATCTGCTCCACGGCGATCCCGAGCCGGCGTTCCACGCTCCAGATCCAGTCGGCGTTGCGCAGCGCCTGCGCCTTCTGCTCCGGCACGGCGTTGCGGATCAGGGAGTACGTCCAGTAACTCACGGCGATCAGCAGGATCTCGAACCAGAGCCGGGGACGCCGAGGGGCTCGCACCCGGCGCAGAAGGCTCTGCTCCGAACGGCCGTCGGCCTCGCCCGCGACGGGTGATGGAGCGGCCGCACGGCGGCCTTCCAGAGTCGTCACGGTCGTCTCACCCATAGGGACAGAGTCTGCCAGAAACGACCCCCCGACCGATCATCCTCTGGTCGAGTTGCCTTCGCTTTCTCTACGCCGTATGGACGACCGGGTGCCCTAGGGGCTGCTGCGTCCGGTGCAGGCCGTCCTACGGGCGGTGGCGTTCCCCGGGCGCCGAGGCCGTCGAGCCCCGTACCACCAGCTCCGGCATGAAGACGAACTCGCTGTGCGGAGCGGGCGTACCGCCGATCTCCTCGAGCAGGGTGCGGACCGCCGCCTGGCCCATCGCGGGGACCGGCTTGCGGATGGTCGTCAGCGGCGGGTCGGTGAAGGCGATGAGCGGCGAGTCGTCGAAACCGACCACCGATATGTCGTCCGGCACCTCCAGGCCCTGCTGCCGCGCCGCCCGGATGGCGCCGAGCGCCATCATGTCGCTCGCGCACACGATCGCCGTGCAGTCCCGGGCTATGAGGGCGGAGGCCGCGGCCTGGCCGCCCTCCAGCGTGTACAGGGAGTGCTGGACGAGTCGCTCCTCGACGTCGTCGGGGGTGAGGCCCAGCAGGTCCTGCATGGTGCGGACGAACCCCTCGATCTTCCGCTGCACCGGCACGAACCGCTTCGGGCCCAGCGCGAGCCCGATCCGGGTGTGCCCGAGCGAGACGAGGTGGGTGACGGCGAGCTGCATCGCGGCCCGGTCGTCGGGCGAGATGAAGGGTGCCTGGACCTTCGGCGAGAACCCGTCGACGAGGACGAAGGGCACGCCCTGGGCGCGCAGTTGCTCATAGCGCTGCATGTCGGCGGTGGTGTCGGCGTGCAGCCCGGAGACGTAGATGATGCCGGAGACGCCCCGGTCCACCAGCATCTCGGTGAGTTCGTCCTCGGTGGAGCCGCCCGGCGTCTGGGTGGCCAGGACGGGCGTGTACCCCTGGCGGGTCAGGGCCTGGCCGATGACCTGGGCCAGCGCCGGGAAGATCGGGTTCTCCAGCTCGGGCGTGATCAGCCCGACGAGGCCGGCGCTGCGCTGCCGCAGCCGCACCGGCCGTTCGTAGCCGAGGACGTCGAGCGCGGCAAGGACGGACTGGCGGGTGGTCGAGGCGACTCCCGGCTTCCCGTTCAGAACACGGCTCACGGTCGCCTCGCTGACCCCCGCCTGGGCTGCGATGTCGGCGAGCCGTGCGGTCACGGGAGTGGACCCTACCGGGCGGATGTCGGGATGCCCACCAACCGGACGCCTGATCCGGGCACTTGGACCGCCCGCTCGGGGCTGCTGCGTCATCGTGCTCCCTCGTGTTCCTGGTGGGTGACCGGTGGGGGGTGGGGGCCGGCGGCTGTGCGCCATCCGGAGGGGTGTCCGGTGGATGGGGCGACCGGGTGCGGTGACCGGTGGCGACCTCTGCAAGGACCGGACGGGCCGATGATTGCCGTATCGGACGATCCTGGCAAGGGCTTGCAGAGTCTTGCACAGCACGGAGACGACTGTCGCGACCCCCCTGCCAGCTGGGCCGACCCGATCTCGCGCACACCACGCAGAAGTTACGAAGCGGTAACCGGTCCAGGCTTCTTGCACTTTTTTGCTGCAAGGTCTTTCGCAACGCTTGCAGCGCTGTTACGTTCTCCGTCGCCCGGCGGCCGCAACGGAGCAGTCGGCAAGTCGGCCAGGGGACGCGGGCGGGACCGCATCCCCCACCACACGGGCTTTCACCCTCAAGGAGAACTCAATGCGGCGTGGCATAGCGGCCACCGCGCTGGTGGCGTCCCTCGCCCTCACGGCGACGGCCTGCGGCGGAAGTGACAGCGGCGACAGCGCCGACGGTCCGGTCACCATCACCTGGTGGGACACGTCCAACGCCACCAACGAGGCCCCGACGTACAAGACCCTGATCAAGCAGTTCGAGAAGGCCAACCCGGACATCAAGGTCAAGTACGTCAACGTCCAGTTCGACCAGGCGGAGAACAAGTTCGACACCGCCGCCGGTTCCAAGGGCGCCCCGGATGTCCTGCGCTCCGAGGTCGGCTGGACCCCCGCGTTCGCCAAGAAGAGCTACCTGCTGCCGCTCGACGGCACCGAGGCCCTCGCCGACAAGGACAAGTTCCAGCCGAACCTCATCAAGCAGGCCCAGTACGAGGGCAAGACCTACGGCGTCCCGCTGGTCACCGACACCCTCGCGCTGGTCTACAACAAGGAGCTCTTCGAGAAGGCCGGCATCACCGAGCCGCCCGCCACCTGGGACGACCTGAAGTCCGCCGCCGCCAAGATCAAGGACAAGACGGGCGTCGACGGCTACTGGGGTAGCACGCAGTCGTACTACGCCCAGTCCTTCCTCTACGGCGAGGGCACCGACACCGTCGACGTGGACGCCAAGAAGATCACGGTCAAGAGCGACGCCGCGGTCAAGGGCTACAAGACCTGGCTGAGCCTGTTCGACGGCAAGGGCCTGCACAAGGCCGACACCACCGCCGACGCCTACGCCCACATCCAGGACGCGTTCGTCAGCGGCAAGGTCGCCGCGATCATCCAGGGCCCCTGGGAGATCACGAACTTCTACAAGGGCTCGGCCTTCAAGGACAAGTCCAACCTCGGCATCGCCACCGTCCCGGCCGGCTCGAGCGGCAAGGCGGGCGCCCCGACCGGCGGCCACAACCTCTCCGTGTATGCGGGCTCGGACAAGGCCCATCAGGAGGCCTCGCTGAAGTTCGTGAAGTTCATGACGTCGGCGAAGTCGCAGGAGCAGATCGCCCTGAAGAACTCCACGCTGCCGACGCGTGACGACGCCTACACGGCCGAGGTCAAGGCCGACCCGGGCATCGCCGGCTTCCAGACGGTGCTCGGCGCCGCCCAGCCGCGTCCCGAGCTGCCCGAGTACAGCTCGCTGTGGGGCCCGCTCGACACCGAGCTGATCAAGATCGCCGGCGGCAAGTCGTCGCTGGACAAGGGCCTGACCGACGCGGAGACCGCGATCGCCAAGCTGGTGCCCGACTTCAGCAAGTGACCGTGAGTGGCCGCCGGATCCCGCCCGTCGAGGGGGCGGGCGGGATCCGGCGGCCACCGGCACGCCCTCAGCCGAACCGGGCAGCACCCGGCAGCACCCCGCAGCCCCGGGCAGCACCGGCAGCCCCGGCCGTCAGCGAGCAGATCTCCCTCAGAAGGTGTCGAACCATGACAGTCGCCGTCGAGAGCGCGGCCACCAAGAGCCGCGGTGACCGCGGGCCGCGCACCGGCCCGCTGCAGCGCCTGAAGCGCTCGTACCAGAGGTACTGGTACGCGTACGCGATGATCACCCCTGTCGCCGTCGTGCTCGGCGTGCTGGTGCTCTATCCCCTGGTGCGGGGCTTCTACCTCACGTTCACCGACGCCGACAGCCTCAACTCGGCGCGCACCATCGGCGTCAACCACATCGACGCCACGTACAAGTTCATCGGCCTCGACAACTACGCCGACATCCTGTGGGGACCGACCTCGTACGACCGGTTCTGGTCCCACTTCATCTGGACCGTCGTGTGGACGGCGCTCTGCGTCACCTTCCACTACGTCATCGGCCTGGGCCTTGCCCTGCTGCTCAACCAGAAGATGCGCGGCCGCACCTTCTACCGGATGCTGCTGATCCTGCCCTGGGCGGTGCCCACCTTCGTCACCGTCTTCTCCTGGCGGTTCATGCTCGCCGACTCCGGCGTCATCAACTCCATGCTGGGCGCGCTGCATCTGCCGCAGCCGCAGTGGCTCGAGGACACCTTCTTCCAGCGCTTCGCCGCGATCATGGTCAACACCTGGTGCGGTGTGCCGTTCATGATGGTCTCGCTGCTCGGCGGCCTGCAGTCGATCGACGCGTCCCTGTATGAGGCGGCGGAGATGGACGGCGCGAGCCCCTGGCAGCGCTTCCGCTACGTGACGCTGCCGGGCCTGCGCACGGTCAGCTCCACCGTCGTGCTGCTCGGCGTCATCTGGACGTTCAACCAGTTCGCGATCATCTTCTTGCTGTTCGGCGGCACAGCGCCGGAGGCCGACATCCTCGTCACCTGGGCCTTCTATCTGGGCTTCGGCCAGCAGCCGCGCGAGTACGCCGAGTCCGCCACGTACGGCGTGCTGCTGCTGTCCATCCTGATCGTCTTCACCTCCGTCTACCGCCGCTGGCTGGCCCGCAATGAGCAGCTCGCCGTCTGAGGCAGGAGTCCCCATGAGCACCACGACCCTCGACACCCCGGCCGCGGCGACGGACAAGACCCCGGCGGTACCGGCCCGCCGGGCGCGGCGGCGCGGCCGGCGCAGCCCCGTCGCCACCCTCCTCACGCACGGCGCGCTGATCGTCGCGAGCCTGATCGCGCTGTTCCCGATCGCCTGGCTGATCTTCCTGTCGCTCGGCCCCGACAAGGACGACTACCTGCACCCGGAGCGGATCCTCGACACGGCGACGCTGTCCAACTACTCCTTCGTGCTGCTGCACACCAACTTCTTCAACTGGCTGGCCAGCACGCTCATCGTGTCGCTCGGCACGACGGTCATCGGCGTGCTGTTCGCCGCCACCACCGGCTACGCGGTCTCCCGCATGCGCTTCCCCGGCTACCGGAAGTTCATGTGGATCCTGCTGGTCACCCAGATGTTCCCGGTCGCTGTGCTGATGGTCCCGATGTACGAGATCCTCTCGGAGCTGGGCCTCATCGACAGCTACGGCGGTCTCATCCTCATCTACTGCACCACGGCCGTGCCGTACTGCGCATGGCTGCTCAAGGGCTACTTCGACACCATCCCGGTGGAGATCGACGAGGCGGGCCGCGTCGACGGGCTCTCACCCTTCGGCACGTTCGCGCGGCTGATCCTGCCGCTGGCCCGCCCGGGCCTCGCGGTGGCCGCCTTCTACACCTGCATCACCGCATGGGGAGAGGTCGCGTTCGCGTCCGTCTTCCTGCTGGACGACACGAAGTACACCTTCGCCGTGGGCCTGCAGAGCTTCATCAGCGAACACGACGCGCAGCGCCACTACATGGCGGCCGCCGCGGTCCTGATCGCCGTCCCGATCTCCGCGCTCTTCTACCTCGTCCAGAAGAACCTTGTGACCGGCCTCACAGCAGGCGGCACCAAGGGCTGAGCCCATGCACACACGGAATAAGCATGAGTGCCCCGGTTCCGTAACTTCTGTGCGCCACCGTTTTCGTATCCCTTTACGCAGCAAGGACGTCATGAGTCAGCACACTGCCGAGCAGCCGCAGAGCTCCGCTCTCGCCACCGCGCCGACCCCCGGCTGGTGGCGCGACGCGGTGATCTACCAGGTGTATCCGCGCAGCTTCGCCGACAGCAACGGCGATGGCATGGGTGACCTGGAGGGCGTGCGTTCCCGACTGCCCTATCTGCGCGACCTCGGCATCGACGCCGTGTGGCTGAGCCCGTTCTACGCCTCGCCGCAGGCCGACGCCGGCTACGACGTCGCGGACTACCGGGCCGTGGACCCCATGTTCGGCAACCTCCTGGACGCCGACGCGCTGATCCGCGACGCCCACGCCCTGGACTTGCGGATCATCGTCGACCTCGTGCCCAACCACTCCTCCGACCAGCACGAGTGGTTCAAGCGCGCGCTCCAGGAGGGGCCCGGCTCGCCGCTGCGGGACCGCTACCACTTCCGCCCCGGCAAGGGCGAGAACGGCGAACTGCCGCCGAACGACTGGGAGTCCATCTTCGGGGGCCCCGCCTGGACCCGGGTCACCGAGCCCGACGGCACCCCCGGCGAGTGGTACCTGCACCTCTTCGCACCCGAGCAGCCCGACTTCAACTGGGAGCACCCGGCCGTCGGCGACGAGTTCCGCTCGATCCTGCGCTTCTGGCTCGACATGGGCGTCGACGGCTTCCGCATCGACGTGGCGCACGGCCTGGTGAAGGCCGAGGGCCTGCCCGACCTCGGATCGCACGACCAGCTGAAGCTGCTCGGCAACGACGTCATGCCGTTCTTCGACCAGGACGGCGTGCACGACATCTACCGCAGCTGGCGCAAGATCCTCGACGAGTACGCGGGCGAGAGGATCTTCGTCGCCGAGGCATGGACCCCGACCATCGAGCGCACCGCCAACTACGTGCGCCCCGACGAGCTGCATCAGGCGTTCAACTTCCAGTACCTGAGTACCGCTTGGGAGGCAGGTGAGCTCCGGGAGGTCATCGACCGCTCCCTGGACTCCATGCGCCCGGTCGGCGCGCCCACCACCTGGGTGCTGTCCAACCACGACGTCACCCGGCACGCCACGCGGTTCGCCAACCCGCCCGGCCTCGGCACGCAGATCCGCCTCGCGGGCGACCGCGAGCTCGGCCTGCGGCGTGCCCGCGCGGCTACGCTGCTGATGCTGGCGCTGCCCGGTTCCGCGTACATCTACCAGGGCGAGGAGCTCGGCCTGCCGGACGTCGTGGACCTGCCGGACGAGGTCCGCCAGGACCCCGCGTACTTCCGGGGCGCCGGCCAGGACGGCTTCCGCGACGGCTGCCGGGTGCCCATCCCGTGGACCCGTACCGGCTCCTCGTACGGCTTCGGCGAGGGAGGCAGCTGGCTGCCGCAGCCCGCCGAGTGGGGCGAGCTGAGCGTCGAGGCGCAGACCGGGGTCCCGGGCTCGACGCTGGAGCTGTACCGCAGCGCGCTCGGCGCCCGCCGCGAGCACCCCGACCTGGGCGCCGGCGAATCCGTCACCTGGCTCGACGCGCCCGCGGGCGTTCTGGTCTTCCGCCGCGGCGACTTCTTCTGCACGGCGAACACGACCGGGGAGAGCGTGCGCGTACCGGCCTACGGCCGCGTCCTGCTCGCCAGCGGGGACGTCACCGTGGCGAACGACGAGGCGGAGCTCCCGGCGGACACCACGGTGTGGTGGACGATCGGCTGACCTTCAGCGCCGTGTAGTCCGCTTGCAAGAGATTGCTGCGTTCTTTCAGGGGCCTGCCGCTTGATCGGGCGGCGGGCCCCTCTCGCGCTCCAAGCCCCTCCTGGCGCGGTTCGGGCAGGTCATTGGCGGTGCCAATGCCCGCCACTGCGGGGCGATTTCGTAAATGTGACGAGAGCATGTCGAAAGGGTTGACCCCATGCTCGCGGGCTCATACCGTCTGCTCACTGCAATTCTCTGACAGCTTGCAGCAAGAACCTTCAACTGTCCTACCGGCAGTCGTGTTGCCCTCCGGTGCCGGCACCCGAGGGCGTGTCGCCCCCACATACACGCAGAAGGAACCCGACATGGCCAGCAGAACCCTCTCCGGCGCGCTCGCCCTCGTGGCGGCCGCGACGGCCGCGGTCGCCGTCCCCGGCTCCACCGCGCAGGCGTCACCGCCCGGCACCAAGGACGTCACCGCTGTGCTCTTCGAGTGGGACTTCGACTCCGTCGCGAAGGAGTGCACGAACCGTCTCGGCCCGGCCGGCTACGGCTTCGTCCAGGTGTCGCCGCCCGCCGAGCACATCCAGGGCTCGCAGTGGTGGACCTCGTACCAGCCGGTCAGCTACAAGATAGCCGGGCGGCTCGGTGACACCACCGACTTCAAGGACATGATCGCCACCTGCCACAACGCGGGCGTCAAGGTCGTCGTCGACACGGTCATCAACCACATGTCGGCGGGCAGCGGCACCGGCACCGGCGGCTCCTCGTACAGCAAGTACGACTACCCCGGCCTGTACTCGGCGCCCGACTTCGACGACTGCACCGCGCAGATCTCCAACTACCAGGACCGGTACAACGTCCAGCACTGCGAGCTCGTCGGGCTCGCCGACCTGGACACCGGCGAGGAGTACGTCCGCTCGGCCATCGCGGGCTACATGAACACGCTGCTCGGCTACGGCGTCGACGGTTTCCGCATCGACGCCGCCAAGCACATCCCGGCCGCCGACCTCGCCGCCATCAAATCCCGGCTCAGCAACCCGTCCGCGTACTGGAAGCAGGAGGTCATCTACGGCTCCGGCGAGGCCGTGCAGCCGACCGAGTACACGGGCACCGGCGACGTCCAGGAGTTCCGCTACGCGTACGACCTCAAGCGGGTCTTCAACAACGAGAACCTCGCCTACCTGAAGAACTACGGCGAGGGCTGGGGCTACATGAGCAGCGGCGCCGCGGGCGTCTTCGTCGACAACCACGACACCGAGCGCAACGGCTCCACGCTCAGCTACAAGGACAACGCCAACTACACCCTCGCGAACGTCTTCATGCTCGCCTGGCCGTACGGCGCCCCGGACATCAACTCCGGCTACGAGTGGTCCAGCACGGACGCGGGCCCGCCCAACGACGGCACGGTCAACGCCTGCTGGCAGGACGGCTGGAAGTGCCAGCACGCCTGGCCGGAGATCCAGTCCATGGTGGCTTTCCGCAACGCCACCCGCGGTCAGTCCGTCACCAACTGGTGGGACAACGGCAACGACGCCATCGCGTTCGGCCGCGGCAGCAAGGGCTTCGTGGCCATCAACCACGAGTCCTCGTCGCTGACCCGGACCTACCAGACGTCGCTGCCCGCGGGCACCTACTGCGACGTGCAGAGCCGCTCGCCCGTCACGGTGAACGGCTCGGGTCAGTTCACGGCGACGCTCGGCTCGAACACGGCGCTCGCGCTGTACTCCGGCAAGTCCAGCTGCTGATCCCACCTGGCCGGTTGGCCTCTCTGATCCGGTCGCCCGGCGTGTCATTGTCAGCCCCGCTCGCGCCGGGCGGCCGTCTCCCATAACCCTCGTAACTCCAAGGGAGTTTCCCGCCTTGATACGCCCTTCCTCGCCGCGTCCGCGCCTCGCGCGAAGAACCGCGGCCGTCGTCGCGGGCGCGCTGTGCGCCGCGCTCGTGCCCGCCGTACCGATGGCGGCCGCGGCGGTGCCCCCGCCGCCCTCCGACGCACGGCTCGCCGCCGAGCCCGCCCGCCACGACCTCACCCGTGAGCAGTTCTACTTCGTCCTGCCGGACCGTTTCGCCAACGGCGACACGTCCAACGACCGCGGCGGACTGACCGGTTCGCGACTGGCGACCGGTTACGACCCGACGGACAAGGGCTTCTACCAGGGTGGCGACCTCAAGGGCCTCACCAAGAAGCTCGACTACATCAAGGGCCTCGGCACCACGGCCATCTGGATGGCGCCGATCTTCAAGAACCAGCCCGTGCAGGGCGACGGCAAGGACGCCTCGGCCGGCTATCACGGCTACTGGATCACCGACTTCACCCAGGTCGACCCGCACTTCGGCACCAACGCGGACCTCGAGAACCTGATCGACAAGGCCCACGCGAAGGGCATGAAGGTCTTCTTCGACGTCATCACGAACCACACCGCCGACGTCGTCGACTACGAGGAGAAGTCCTACGGCTACCTCTCCAAGGGCGCCTTCCCCTATCTGACGAAGGACGGCGAGCCCTTCGACGACGCGGACTACGCGGCGGGCGGCCAGGGCTTCCCGAAGACGGACGCCGGCACCTTCCCCCGTACGCCCGTCGTGCCGGAGGCGAAGAAGGACCTGAAGGTCCCGTCCTGGCTCAACGACCCGTCGATGTACCACAACCGCGGCGACTCCACCTGGTCCGGCGAGAACGCCACGTACGGCGACTTCGTCGGCCTCGACGACCTGTGGACCGAGCGTCCCGAGGTCGTCGCGGGCATGGAGAAGATCTACAAGCGGTGGGTCAGGGACTTCGACATCGACGGCTTCCGGATCGACACCGTGAAGCACGTCAACATGGAGTTCTGGACCCAGTGGGCCACGGCCCTCGACACGTACGCAGCCCAGCAGGGCCGCGACGACTTCTTCATGTTCGGCGAGGTGTACTCGGCGGACACGTCCGTCACCTCGCCGTACGTCACCCAGGGCCGCCTCGACTCGACGCTCGACTTCCCCTTCCAGGACGCCGCGCGTGCGTACGCGTCGGGGGGCGGAAGCGCGAAGAAGCTGGCCGCCGTCTTCGGTGACGACTACAAGTACGCGACGGACAAGGCCAACGCGTACGAGCAGGTCACCTTCCTCGGCAACCACGACATGGGTCGCATCGGGACGTTCCTGAAGCAGGACAACCCGGGCGCGAGCGACGCCGAGCTGGTGCGCAAGGACAAGCTCGCCAACGAGCTGATGTTCCTCAGCCGCGGCAACCCCGTCGTCTACTACGGCGACGAGCAGGGCTTCACGGGCGCGGGCGGCGACAAGGACGCCCGCCAGACGCTGTTCGCCTCGAAGGTCGACGACTACCTCGACGACGACCAGCTGGGCACCGACCGCACGCACGCGAGCGACGCGTACGACACGCGTGCACCGCTCTACAAGGCGATCGCTGCTCTCTCCAAGCTGCGCAAGGACAACCCGGCTCTGGCGGACGGCGTGCAGACGGAGCGGTACGCGGCCGACGGCGCCGGTGTGTACGCCTTCTCGCGTACGGACGCCAAGAGCGGCACCGAGTACGTCGTCGCGGTGAACAACGCCGCCGAGGCGAAGACGGCGACCTTCGCGACCGGGTCCGCGGGCATGGCCTTCCGCGGGATCTACGGCACTGACAAGACCCTGACCAGCGGCGATGACAAGAAGATCACCGTCACCGTCCCGGCCGGGTCGTCCGTCGTCTTCAAGGCGGCCAGCAAGCTCGCCGCCCCGGCCACCAAGCCGGCGATCACCCTGAAGGCTCCGTCCGAGGGCGCCACCGGCACCGTCGAGATCTCCGCCGATGTCGATGGCGGGCAGCTCAACCGCGTCGTCTTCGCCGCCCAGGTCGGCGACGGCACGTGGCAGACGCTCGGTTCGGCCGACCACGCCCCGTACAAGGTCACGCAGACCATCGACGAGGACGTACCGCCCGGCACCGCCCTGCGCTACAAGGCCGTCGTCATCGACTCGGCCGGGCGTACGGCCAGCGCGACCGCCGCCGGCACGAGCGGCACCCCGCCCGCCGAGGAGATCCCGACGGCCTCCTCCCGGGACTACGCGATCGTCCACTACAAGCGCGAGGACGGCGACTACACCGACTGGCGGCTCTACGCCTGGGGTGACATCGCCGACGGCGAGGCGACCACCTGGCCCGACGGCCACGACTTCGTCGGCCGGGACGCGTACGGAGCCTTCGCCTGGGTGAAGCTGAAGCCCGGCGCGTCGAACGTGGGCTTCCTCGTCATCGACAAGGACGGCAACAAGGACGTCTCCGCCGACCGCTCCATCGACGTCACCAAGACGGGCGAGATCTGGGTCGAGCAGGGCAAGGAGACCGTACGGACGGAGCGGCCCGAGTCCGAGTACCCGGCGCCGGACAAGGCCAAGGCCACCCTGCACTACCACCGGGCCGACGGCGACTACGACGGCTGGGGCCTGCACGTCTGGACGGGCGCCGCGAACCCCACCGACTGGTCGAAGCCCCTGAAACCGGTGAAGACTGATGCCTATGGCGCTGTCTTCGAGGTGCCGCTCGCCGAGGGTGCCACCAGCCTCAGCTACATCGTCCACAAGGGCGACGAGAAGGACCTGCCCGCCGACCAGTCGCTGGACCTCACGGCGGACGGCTACGAGGTGTGGCTGTTGAACGGCCAGGAGGACTACCTGCTGCCACAGCCCGAGGGCTCCGCGGCTGCTCTCGACCTGACCACCTCCAAGGCTGTCTGGATCGACCGGAACACCGTCGCCTGGAACGGCAGCGATGCGGCCGCCTCCACTCAGCTGCTGTACTCCCGCACCGGTTCCATCGCTGCCCAGGATGGGGCGCTGACCAGCAGGGATGAGCGCTGGCTGCGGCTGGACAAGACCATGCTCACCGACGCCCAGAAGGCGAAGTTCCCGCACCTCAAGGACTACACGGCCTGGTCCGTCGACCCGCGCGACCGCGACCGGGTGCGTGAGGCGCTGCGCGGCCAGATCGTCGCCTCGCAGCGGGCCGCGAACGGCGCGGTGGTCGCGGCGACGGGCGTGCAGATCGGGGGCGTGCTCGACGACCTGTACGCCGATGCCGGTGCGACGAAGGTGGACCTCGGGCCGGTGTTCCACGACGGAAAGCCGACGCTCTCCGTGTGGGCGCCCACCGCCCAGAAGGTCGCCCTCGAACTGGACGGCACCTCCGTCCCCATGAGGCGAGACGCCTCGACCGGCGTGTGGTCGGTCACCGGCCCGAAGTCGTGGAAGGGCAAGCCCTACCGCTACGTCGTCGACGTCTGGGCGCCCACCGTCCAGAAGATCGTCACCAACAAGGTCACCGACCCCTACTCGGTGGCGCTCACCGCCGATTCCGAGCAGAGCCTCGTCGTCGACCTCGACGACCCGGCCCTCGCCCCGTCCGGCTGGTCGGCCCTGAAGAAGCCGAAGGCCGTCGCGCTGAAGGACGCGCAGATCCAGGAGCTGCACATCCGCGACTTCTCCGTCGCCGACAGCACCTCGCAGCACCCGGGTACGTACCTCGCCTTCACCGACAAGGACAGCAAGGGCTCCCAGCACCTGCGGAAACTCGCCGAGGCCGGCACCTCGTACGTGCATCTCCTGCCGGCGTTCGACATCGCCACGATCCCCGAGAAGAAGTCCGACCAGGCGACGACCGACTGCGACCTCGCCTCCTATCCCGCGGACTCCGAGAAGCAGCAGGAGTGCGTGGCGAAGATCGCCGCCAAGGACGCGTACAACTGGGGCTACGACCCGTACCACTACACGGTGCCCGAGGGCTCGTACGCGACCGACCCGGACGGGACGAAGCGCACGGTGGAGTTCCGGAAGATGGTCGAGGCGCTGAACGAGGACGGCCTGCGGGTCGTCATGGACGTGGTCTACAACCACACCGCGGCCAGTGGGCAGGCGAAGACCTCCGTCCTCGACCGGATCGTGCCCGGCTACTACCACCGGCTCCTCGCGGACGGTTCCGTGGCCACGTCCACGTGCTGCGCGAACACCGCCACCGAGAACTCGATGATGGGCAAGCTCGTCGTCGACTCGGTCGTCACGTGGGCGAAGGAGTACAAGGTCGACGGCTTCCGCTTCGACCTGATGGGGCACCACCCGAAGGCCAACATCCTCGCCGTACGCAAGGCCCTCGACGCGCTGACCCTCGAGAAGGACGGCGTCGACGGCAAGAAGATCATCCTCTATGGCGAGGGCTGGAACTTCGGCGAGATCGCCGACGACGCCCGCTTCGAGCAGGCCACCCAGAAGAACATGGCCGGTACCGGCATCGCGACCTTCTCGGACCGGGCTCGTGACGCCGTCCGCGGCGGCGGCCCCTTCGACGAGGACCCGGGCGTCCAGGGCTTCGCGTCCGGCCTCTACACCGAGCCCAACTCCTCGAAGGCCAACGGCACCGAGGCCGAGCAGAAGGCCCGCCTGCTGCACTACCAGGACCTGATCAAGGTGGGGCTCTCCGGCAACCTGGCCAACTACACGTTCACCGACTCCGAGGGCCGCACGGTCAAGGGCT
This sequence comes from Streptomyces jeddahensis, assembly GCF_001642995.1. GTDB lineage: Bacteria > Actinomycetota > Actinomycetes > Streptomycetales > Streptomycetaceae > Streptomyces > Streptomyces jeddahensis. The sequence continues at coordinate 44,834 of NZ_LOHS01000037.1, read as the reverse complement.
CCGAGGTCGACTACAACGGTTCGCCCGCGGGATACGCGGAGGCGCCCGGTGACGCCCTCGCATACGCCGACGCGCACGACAACGAGACGCTGTACGACGCGCTCGCATTCAAGCTGCCGTCGTCCGTGAGCGCCGACGACCGGGCACGCATGCATGTCCTCGCCATGGCGACGGCCGCCCTGTCGCAGGGCCCGGCGCTGTCCCAGGCAGGCTCCGACCTGCTGCGATCCAAGTCCCTGGACCGCAACTCGTACGACAGCGGGGACTGGTTCAACGCCATCCACTGGGACTGCGCGGACGGCAACGGCTTCGGGCGGGGGCTGCCCCCGGAGGCCGACAACAAGCCCAAGTGGCCCTATGCCCAGCCGCTGCTCACGGCCCCGACGCTCACGGTGGGCTGCGCCCAGATCAACGGCGCGTCGGCCGCGTACCAGGACCTGCTGAAGATCCGTACGAGCGAGGACGTCTTCGGACTCTCCACGGCCGACGACGTGCAGTCCAAGCTCTCCTTCCCGCTGTCCGGGAAGGACGAGACGCCGGGCGTCATCACCATGCGCCTCGGTGACCTGGTCGTCGTCTTCAACGCCACGCCCGAGCGGCAGACCCAGCGCATCGAGGCGCTCGCGGGCACGGAGTACGCGTTGCATCCCGTGCAGGCCGCGGGCGCGGACGAGGTCGTCAAGCGGGCCGTGTATGAGACGGGCTCCGGGACGTTCACGGTGCCGGGGCGGACGGTCGCGGTGTTCACGGCGGGATAGACCGAGCCGGTGTGTCAGGAAGGGGGCGGGTCCTCGGGCCCGCCCCCTTTCTGCCGTTGTCGGTGGGATGCGCGAGGATGGGCCCATGCCTCAGATCACCGTTGACCATTCCGCGCAGCTGACCGACGTCTTCGACCGGCGGGGTTTCGGGCTCGCCCTGAACCCGCTGGTCGTCGAGGTGGCGGCCGCCAAGATAGAGAACTGCAAGATCGTGTTCCGTGCCACCGAAGAGACTGTGGTCGGCGACGCGGCGGACGGTCACGCCATCGTCCATGTCACCATCGGCCTGCTCGCGGGCCGCTCGGAGGAGACGAAGGCGCGGCTCACGGAGGGCGTACTCGACCTCGCGCGGCAGTTCCTGAAGCCCGCCGAGGGTCTGGCGCTGCATGTCTCCGCCGAGGTGCGGGACCTCGATGACTCGTACCGGAAGTATGACGAGGGGTGAGGCCGGAAGTACGAGGAGGGGGTGAGGGCTCAGGGTGAGGGCTCAGACAAGCTGAAGGCCCGGGAAGGCTGAAGAACGCTGAAGTCTCAACAGCTTTGCGACACCAGCGTGGTGAGCCGGCCCACCAGGTCACCGAACGGACCGTCGGCCGGCTCGTCCGCCAGCACGCGCCTCAGTACGCCAGCCATGTCCGCGTCGTACGCGGCACTCACCGCAATCAGAGCTGCGAAGTCGTGAACGAGCTGCACCTCCAGCTCGGCCCTCGGTATGCGGCGGCCGTCCAGCCAGATCAGAGCCGTCGCCTCGGCGAGCGAGATCCAGGAGCGCACGACGAGTTCGAGGCGGGCGGGCGGCTCGCTGATCCCGAGATGCTCGATGATCTGCTCGTACGCCGCCTGCCGCACCGAGTCGATGAGCGCGTTGGTGGTCGACGCCGTCTCCACGGAGTAGGCGCCGCCCGCGGGTACCGCCGGGCCGCCGCGCATCAGTGCCGAGAATCCGGGCCCGTGCTCGTCGACGAAGTCGAAGAAGCGGCCCATGACCCTGTGCAGCCGTGTGCCCAGGGGTCCTTCGCGGGGCTCCACGAAGCGCTCGGCGAGATCCTCGGCGGCTCGCTGCAACGCCGCCTCGTACAGGCTGAGCTTGCCGGGGAAGTAGTGATAGACGAGCGGGCGTGAGATGCCTGCGGCCGACGCTATCTCGTCGATCGAGACCTCGTCGGGCGAGCGGTGACTGAACAGTTCGAGTGCGACCCCGATCAACTGCTGCCGCCGTTCCTCGACTCCCATTCTGCGGCGCACCCCGACTGTCATACGAACACCCTAGCGACGCGGACACCTTCATGTCGTCACGGGATCCCCCTGCGACTCCCCATGGTTCCGGCACGAGTTGTTCACCGTGGGCCTCCGGGGGACGGCATCCAGCCAGCCTTTCAGAGGAGCTAGCGCAGCACTGAGACACCCCTGCCGTCTGCGAGTCGTCCTCTCAGTCCCGCCTGGGCTCCCTGCCTCGTCCGCACGGACAGCACATGGCCCCGGGCGCTGCCGCTCACCGCACCCGTGGCCTGGACGGACACCACCTGCTTGCTGCCCGCGGCCAGCAGATACCACGCCCCGGACTGCGACTTCCACAGCACGCCCGCCAGGACGTGCGGTTCGCGTGTGCCGCAGGCGGGGGAGTCCTCGGCCTTGGCCGCGACGGCCCCGGCCGCGCCGCCGGGTTCCAGGAAATGGGCGAGGACGCGGCTGCCGGCGCCGCGCCAGGTCTCGGCCCGGGTGCACATCCATGTCGCGGAGCCGTCTCCCTCGGGCAGGTGCTGCCGGGCGTACTGCCACAGGTTCACGGACCGCACGCCGTGGGAGCGCACCGCGGTGAGCGAGCAGGCGGTGCGTGCCCAGCCGGCGAGCGACAGGGGTCCTGTCGCGTCGCGGGGCGTCCCGGGGCGGCCGGCGGTGAGATGCGCGGGTACGAGCTCGCCGAGGTCGGTCAACAGCCGCGTCGACGCGTCCTGCCGCACCTGCAGGACGTTCCATGAACGGCAGGCGCCGGACCGGGCGGGGCCGACGAGCGGATCCGTGATGCCGTCCGGGGCGCGCCCCAGCTCCCTCGGCTCCGCCTCAGGCCGCAGCAGATCGCGCATGGAGGCCGCCGACACCCAGGGCGCCGTCAGATAGCGGACGTTGCCGTCGGCCCGTGCGACCACCACGGCGTTCGCCTCCTCGGCCTTCGCCCCGTCGACCCGGGCGAAGTCCAATGCCGCACCGCTCGTGCCGTTCTTCGGCTCCGCGTACCGCACGATGCGCAGTCCGTCGTACAGCAGGACCACCCTGGCCTCGTCCACCTCGCCCGCGTACAGCAGTTGCGCAGGGCCCGGTGGTGCGCCCGCCGGGGTGCCGGGCGTCGCGGACACCTGGACGGACGGGCCCGGTCGCGCCCATACGGCGAGGGCGCGCCGCAGCAGTGCCCGGTCGCCGGTGAGGCCGCCGCGCGCGGGCCACACCGAGAAGTCCATGCGCGCGGACTGTTTCCAGGCCGTGGGCGCGGCCACGGTGAGCTGGGCGGGGTCGAGGGCGGCCTCGGCGGCGGGGTTCTGTGCGTACGGCGGAGCCGCCGGGCCGTCCGGGCCCCAGCCGCTGCCCGGCATCGCGAGCAGCGCCGCGCACACCACCACGGCGGCCGCGGCTGCGGCGGCCGCCTTCATGTGGTGCCTGCGGCGCACGAGGTCGGTCGGCCGGGCCTGCAGGGAACACGGGTCGAACTCCGGGGACTCCAGCAGTTCGTACCTGGCCTCGAGACCGTCGGCCTCCCTAAGGGCCGCGGCCGGGTCGGCGGCGCCGGCCGAGGCGAGCACCGCGGCCACGTCGGCGTCCCTGAGGCGCTCCAGTCCGCGCAGCACGTAGGCAGCCCGGGCCGGTGCCGAGAGCGCCGACAGGCGCTGGTCGAGGGCCAGTTCGGCGGCGCCGCCCGACCGGGGGAACAGCCGCAGCCCCCACACCTGCGGCAGCAGCGGCGGCAGCTGCACGCGCCAGGGCCATGTCCGCCAGCTGAACCGGCGTCCGGCCCTGAGGGCGGTGCGCAGCACCTGGAGCCTCACATACGCGTACCCCGGATCGCCGTTGCGGCCCGCGCCCCGCTGCGCCGCCTGTGGAGGAATCTCCCAGGCCCTCAAGCCGGCTGGAGGAACCGCCGCGGGGCCGTCCGACGCTTCCGGGGCGCGGCCCCCGGGCAACGCGCGCTGGGTGACCGCGTGGGCCGTCAGTACCCGGCGGCCCGGGCCCAGGCTCGGCGGCAGCACCAGATAGGCCAGCCGGACGAGCCGCGCGTAGTGCTCGACGAGCGCGGCCTCGGCCTGCTCCACCGCGATGGCCTGGCCGTGGGCGTGATCGGGGAGGGTGACGACGTCCTGTGACTGCACGTTCAGCAAAACGAGCGAATCATCGGATGGTCACCTCGGCGGGTTCACCCGGGCGTGTCGCGTTCTGGATGTACGAGCCGGCGAGGGTCCGGTCCCTGTTGACTTGAGCCGGAACGGATCGACTTGAGCCGGAACGGGTTGACTTGAGCCGGAACGGTTCCGCGAGACCAGGTCCGGGAGCGGGAGCGGGTCGCCGATTGAGCGCGCGGCGTGCGGCAGCCGTATCGAAGGCGGGACCCTCGACGAGGGGCCCAGCGGCATGGGCGGTTCGACCGACCACGTTGCATGTCGCCAGGCGAAGTCGCCGGACGAGGTGGCCGGACGAAGTGGCCGGACGGAACCGGAGGGAACGTATGAGGCCGACGCGGGAAAGGCTTGCGGCTGCCGGAGCCGTGGTGCTGCTGGCGCTACCCGGTTGCGGCGCGGGCGGCGACGCCGACGGCGTACCGGAGACGGCGACGGGGAGCCTGGAGCACCTGGCCGGCGAGGTGGACTGCAAGCCGGACATCCAGACGGACGCCGCCGAGCTCCGCCAGGCGATCTGCACAAACGGCGACGGCCGGTTCGTCATCGCGACGTTCGCCACCGACCGGGGTCAGCGCGAGTGGCTCAACGAGGCCAAGGACTACGGCGGTTCGTATCTCGTCGGCCGCAAGTGGGTCGCCGTCGGCGAACCGAAGGTGGTCACGGCGCTGCGCGGCCGGCTCGGGGGGACCGTGGAGACCGGTGCCTCGCACCACTCGGGGAGCAGCGGTGGCGGGGAGAGCGAGGACGCACACTCCGGTCACCCCATGAGCTGACCGCGCAGGATCGTGGGATACGACGGGCTCGGATGCGGCGGGCTGGGATGCGGCGGGCGGGGGCTCGGGGATCCCGCCCGCCGTCATCCGGGCGGCAGGTGCCGGATCAGCGGCAGCGCCGGCCGCTGTTGATGCAGTCGACCATCTTGTTCATCAGGTTCTCGTCGAAGACGTTGATGAAGTCGTCGTGGTCGGTGATCGGCTTGTGCAGCTGCTCGGGGAACCCGTCCACAGCGAACGGGTTCTGCACCTGCCCGTTCTCGATCACCGGCCGCTGCACGTCGTACACCAGGCGCATCGTCAGCTGCGGAATGGCCGTGAAGTTCGCCGGGCAGGCCCCGGTGGCCGGGTCCGCGAAGGCCACGTGCGTACGGTGGTTGGCGCTGTCGATGTTCTGGCCGTCCCAGCAGCTCTGGAAGTCGAAGGTCCGCACGACCTTGCTGCCGTCGGGGCACAGCGGGTACTTGTCCGTCAGCTGCCGGTCCTCGAATCCGGTGCAGCTCCACGAGGCGTTGGCGTTCGCGTCGCCGTTCGTGAAGGCCTTGGCGTCACCGGTGATGATGCGCAGGAACTTCGGCATGGCGACGACCTTGCTCTGCGGATTGCCGACGAACGTGATCTGCGCCTGTTCGGCCCGCAGCACCCGGCCGACGTTCCCCTCCTTGCCGCCGCCGTCCGCGTTGGCGTCGAACTCGTTCGTGCCGTCCTGTACGCGCAGCACCGGCCAGTAGTACGAGGACTTGTCGCCCTGGTTGGCGCAGGTGGTCTCGGCGTTCGCGAAGGTGTCGTTGTTGGCGAAGGCGTCGTTCGCCTGGTTGCCGACGTAGTCGTGGAGGTGGTGGGCGCCGTTGCTGACGCCGGGCGCCACGATCACGTTGTCGGTGTTGAACTTGCCGTTCTCGTTGGTGCCGCAGGAACTCGTGAACGAACCCCGCGACGCGTTCTGGCCCCGCTGCGGCTTCTGGACGTTGGGCTGGACGGTGGTGATGTCGACGAAGTCGTCGGCCACGGGCCCGTTTCCGGCCTGGCCACCGTTGCCCTGATCCTGACCGCCGTTCTGGTCCTGGCCGTCGCCGCCCTGGTCCTGGCCGTCGCCGCCCTGGTCCTGGCCGTCGCCGTTCTGGCCGCTGCCGTCCTGGTCCTGGCCGTCGCCGGCCTGCCCGTCGTTGGTCTGGGGCTGGTCCGCCGCGCGACCCGTGCAGGGGGCGAGGGAGTCCAGGTTGTCCGGCGGAGTGCCGCCCACGCGGCTGATGATCAGCTCGATACGGTCGATGACCGCCGCCCGTTTGTCCTTCAGCGGACCGAGAATGGCGTTCTGGACGAAGTTCGGGTCCCTGGACGCCGCGTCGCGGGTCGTGGCGAGGCGGTTGTAGGCCTCGGTGATCTGGCGGTCGAGGTTGGCCAGTTCGCCGTCGACGCCCACGCGCGCACCGTCCGGTACGTCGGTCAGTGCGTTGCCGACGTCCGGGCAGTCGATGGTGGCCACCTGCGCGGCCGTGGTCTGGGTCTGGCTTCTCCGTGTCGAGTTCTCCTCGTGTGCGGAGGCGTAGAAATTCGCCGCGATCAGGCCTCCGCCGCCCAGAACGAGGGCCGCCGAGGCGGCGATCGCACGGTTGGCGACGGTGGAGCGGCGTTTGCGCGATGTGCGTCCCATCGGTCTCCTAGCGAGGGGGGAATCGCTTCCCTGGCCTGTGGTACTTTCGGGCTGCCCCGCAAGGGGTCGGTTCGGGCTGGACCGCAACCCTCGGGTTGGAAGCCCTCCTCCTTCGGGTGGGGGAGCGGAGTCACGGAACTCCTCTGGCTTCCGCCGTTCGATACGGAAGAGGCCCCTGAGGTGTTCAGCCGCCCCGGATATTCATCGAACTCTCCGGGGCCAATTCGGCCCAACGCGCGCAGAAGTCCCCTGGATTCAGCGCGAGTTGGGCTGATTTGTCATCGGCCACCCAGTACCTTCGCCTCCACCACCGGATCCAGCCCCACACTCGGACGGTCCGGCCGCTGCGGCGCCGTCCCCCCGATCGACCGCAGCCACTCCCACGTGTCGCCGACCGTCTCCGCGACGCCGCGGCACCGCAGACCCGCGCCGAGCGCCTTGGAGACGCCGATGCCGTGCAGCGCGTCGTGGCCCTCGCTGCCCGGCGGAACCCAGATCGGCAGCTGCGTCCACGGCTCGATCCCCGCGCCGAGGACCACCTCGGGCTCCGTCCACCGCAGCTCGGCGGCGGCCCCCGTGACGCGCACGCAGGTGTCGAGCAGTTCACCCATCGTGGTGTGCCCCTGAGGGCTCGCCAGGTTGTACGGGCCGCTCAGCCCGCCCGCCGCCGCGTCGAGGATCCACTCGGCGAGGTCCCGGACGTCGACGTACTGCAGGGGCAGCGAGCGCGGGCCGGGCGCCAGCACCGGTCCGCCTCTGGCGATCCGGCTCAGCCACCACGGGAGCCGGCCGATGTTCTCGTGCGGGCCGAGGATCAGCCCGGACCGGACCAGTAGCGACCGGTCGTCGCCGAAGGCCGCCACCGCCGCCAGCTCGCCGCCCCGCTTGTCCCGCGCGTAGTCGGTCTGCCCCGCGTCGGGCGAGCCGTCCGCCAGCGGAGCGTCCTCCGCGTACCCCGCCGCCGGGGGCCACGCGTACACCGAGCAGCTCGACACATAGACGTAGGCCCCGGCCCGGTCCGCCAGCAGCGCCGCGGCATCCCGCACGGCGCTCGGCGCGGCCGACCAGGTGTCGACCACCACGTCCCACTCGCCGTCGGCGAGCGCCGCCAGCCCGCCTGGCGCCGTGCGGTCGCCGCGCAGGGCGCGGGCCCCGGCGGGCGGCGCATGGCGACCGCGGTGGAAGACCGTCACCTCCCAGCCCCGTGCCAGCGCCGCCTCCGCGACGGCGCGCCCCGCGAACTCCGTACCACCCAGCAGCAGAATCCTCATGCCGGTGACTCTGCCCCCAGCCGCTCCGCGGGACAGGGGATTCAGCCCGCAGGGGAACCTTTCCGCTGAGAGGCGAACCCGCGGGACGCGACCGGGGGGAGAGGGCGACGGGCCGGAGCCTCGCTGGCAACGGTGGCCTCAACCGGCCGTGGGCGGCGTGTACTTGTAGCCGACGCGCCGCACCGTCTGGATCGCCTGGCGGTGCTCGGCTCCCAGCTTGCGCCGCAGCCGCGCGATGTGGACGTCGACGGTGCGGCCGTCACCCACGTGCCCGTAGCCCCACACGGTGGTCACCAACTGGTCGCGGGTGTGCACCCTGTGCGGATGGGCGACGAGATGGGCGAGCAGCTCGAACTCGAGATACGTCAGGTCGAGCGGCCGCCCGTCGACCTCGGCGGTGCGCTGGGCGGTGTCGATCCGCACGAGCTCGCCGCTCTGCTCGTGTGCGCCGCCCTGCTCGGGCGCCTCAGGCGCTTCGCGCAGATCCTGTGCGCCAAGGGCAGCGGGCTGCCCGGCGAGGCCTCGGCCGGGCTGGTCGGCCTGGCCCTCCGGGACCGGGAACGGCAGTACGCCCTGCTGGTCAGCGGGTACCAGGACCAGGTAGCCGATCATCGGCGGGCGGCCGGGGAGCGTGGGCAAGGTGTGCTGAGGTGCGGGCAGCCACGTGGCGCCCGGCGGCAGGAAGTCCGCCACGTCCACCACCTCGTCCCGGTCGACGGCACGCAGCCGATGACGGGCGGGGTGTTGTGCCGCGGCCGGAGCGGTGGTCGCGGACGTCGCGGTCGTCGCGCTGGCGGTGGAGAAGGAACGGGAGTTCGCCATGGGAGGTCAGCTCTTTCGCGCGAGAAGTCGTCTTGGGGGCTCCTCCCAGGCCCTTGAGGCACTGGGGGAGTCGAGGACTGTGCGTCAGTGGCAGCAGTCGTCGAGGGACGTACGTCGTGCGCGCTGGCCGAAGGCCGGAGTGAACGGCTTTAGAGGGCCCGCGCGTTCACGCGGGGCAACACACCCGGTCGAAGTCGTGGTGCTGACGGGAAGGCCAGAAGGGCTCGAGGTCGCCATGACCCGTCGCGGTGTTCTGGAAGCCGTCCATGTCCCCATTGAAGCAGACGACGGGTGAGCGCAGCAGCTCTCCGGCTGGGCTTCTCGTCCTGTGATACGGAAGCCAAAACCTTTGATATGGAACCCAAAAGGGAAGGGCACCCGCCGATTCGGCGGGTGACCCTTCCCGATGAGCTGTCGGATCAGACCTGGCCGGCCTTCTCCAGAGCCGAGCAGCACGTGTCGACGAGCAGGCGCGTCACCACGTACGGGTCGACGTTCGCGTTCGGGCGGCGGTCCTCGATGTAGCCCTTGCCGTCCTTCTCGACCTGCCACGGGATACGGACCGAGGCACCGCGGTTGGAGACGCCGTAGCTGTACTTGTCCCACGGGGCGGTCTCGTGCAGACCGGTCAGGCGGTCGTCGATGCCGGCGCCGTAGTTCTTGACGTGGTCGAGCGGCTTGGAGCCCTCGCCGAGCGACTCGCACGCGGTGATGATCGCGTCGTAGCCCTCGCGCATCGCCTTCGTGGAGAAGTTGGTGTGCGCACCGGCGCCGTTCCAGTCGCCCTTGACCGGCTTGGGGTCGAGGGTGGCGGCGACGCCGAAGTCCTCGGCGGTGCGGTAGAGCAGCCAGCGGGCGATCCACAGCTGGTCGGAGACCTCCAGCGGGGAGAGCGGGCCGACCTGGAACTCCCACTGGCCCGGCATGACCTCGGCGTTGATGCCGGAGATGCCCAGGCCCGCCTTCAGGCAGTTCTCGAGGTGGGCCTCGACGACGTCGCGGCCGAAGATCTCGTCGGAGCCGACGCCGCAGTAGTAGCCGCCCTGCGGGGCCGGGAAGCCGCCCTTCGGGAAGCCGAGCGGGTAGCCGTCCTTGAAGAAGGTGTACTCCTGCTCGATGCCGAAGATCGGCTCCTGCGCGGCGAACTTCTCCGCGACCTCGACGAGCGCGGCACGCGTGTTGGACGGGTGCGGCGTCATGTCGATGTTGAGGACCTCGCACAGCACGAGGACGTCGTCACCGCCGCGGATCGGGTCCGGGCAGGAGAACACCGGCTTGAGCACGCAGTCCGACGCGTGGCCCTCGGCCTGGTTGGTGCTCGACCCGTCGAAGCCCCAGATGGGCAGCTCGGCCCCGTCCGCCAGGATCTTCGTCTTGGAACGAAGCTTGGCCGTCGGCTCGGTGCCGTCGATCCAGATGTACTCAGCCTTGAACGTCACGGGCCCATCCTCATTCGGGTTCTACGGCGCAGGGGTGCTGCGGTGGTAGTCGGCAGCCTGTCAACCGGCGATTTCCCGATCATTGCCCGATTGTGAACCCCGTGTTACCGGGTTCACCTGTGATCCGTGCGGTGCGGTGAGTCACCTCGCGATCGCGTATGCGCTGGCTGTGAGCGGGCCCGGCTGGCGACGTCGACCGCTCGTATGCGATGGGTGCCGGTCCGTACCGTCCGGTATGTAGGGCAGTCGGACGGCCCGCACGAAATGTGCCGCGGCCGCGCTAAGCGGACGTGCCAGTCCCCGCCGGTCCTGCCGCTCCGCGCCTGGAGTGGCAGGACCGGCAGCACCGGCAGGCCGTGCGGTCAGCCCACCTTCTCGATCCGGGCGTTGCGGATCAGGAACTTGCCCGGCTCGCGGACCTGCTCGAAGGCCGCGTTGTTCAACAGCGCGCAGCTGCCGGACACGGAGGTGACCTCGACCGTCGTGGACTTGCCGTTGTCCAGGTTCGTGACCTTCAGGCGCGTACCGGCCGGGAACTGGTTGCTGGACGCGGCGGGCGCTCCGCCCTCGCCCGATAGCGTCACGGTGGAACCGGCGCAGACGACCTCGCCGGCGGCTCCGGCCTGCCCGTCCCCGGCTCCGGCCTGCCCGCCCCCCGCTCCGGCTTGCCCGTCCCCGGCTCCGGAGTCGCCGCCCTCTGCCCCTTCGGCGCCACCGGTCTCTGCGGGTGCGGCGGTCTCGGCGGAGCCGCCGCCCGTCTCTGCGGGCGCGGCAGCCTGGTCGTCGGCCCCCGCCCCGGCCCCGGATCCGGCGGCCCCGGACCCAGCGGCCCCGGCCTCAGCTCCGGTCCCTGCCGCGCACCCCGAGGCCGCCTGCTTGCGCTTGATCTCCTCGATCACCGCGAGCCGGTTGGCGATCCGGGCCTCCGACTGGGCGTCGGGCGTGGCGCGTTGGCCGTCGATGAACTTCTGGTTGTTGGCCAGCGCCGTGGCCAGGCCGTCGCAGACCACCGACGTCGGTGCCGCGTTGCTGGTGCTCGCCATGGCGAATGCCCCGCCGCCGGCGACCGCGGCGGCGCTCACCAGGAGCGCGATCTTCTTCTTCGGGCTGAGCGTCTTCCTGCGCGACATACGTGCCTCCTGTCCCCGGTCGTCCCTGACGACGGCCGGACGCGGGTACGTTCGGCATTACGTACGAGTAACCGCCCTCGGATGCTCAACAGTCACAGCAGAAACGCCAACAACTAACGTGACAGCGCGTCCCGTACCGCCTCCTCGGTCCGCGCCACCACCGCCGTACCGTCGTCGGCCGTGATGATCGGACGCTGGATGAGCTTCGGATGCTCCGCCAGCGCCTTGATCCACCGGTCGCGGCCGGAGGCGTCCCGCGGCCAGGCCTCGCGGTCCTTGAGGTTCAGCTCCTTGGCGATCGCCTCCTGGGTGCGGGTGATGTCCCAGGGCTCGAGGCCGAGCCGGCCGAGCACGTCGCGGATCTCGTCCTCGGTCGGTACGTCCTCCAGGTAGCGGCGCACCGTGTAGTCGGCGCCCTCCGCGTCGAGCAGCGAGAGCGCACTGCGGCACTTCGAGCAGGCCGGGTTGATCCAGATCTCCATGCCGCACACGGTACGCGAGCCTCATCGGCACCACCCGGCGCAGCGTCCGGATGGTCCGTCAGATCCCTTCTGGCCAGCGGCTTTTGTCAGTGCCGGGCAGTAGAATTGAAGAAGTGTTCGAGGGTGCCCGCCGGGGCCCCGACCGCGACAGGAGGATGCCTGTGCCCGCTGCCGCACTCACGCAGACGACCCTGCCGATCGACCTTCCGTACGCACCGTTGCAGAAGAGGCCGCTGCCCGCCGGACGCCCGCGGGAGTGGTACATCACCCACAACCGCCGGCTCAAGGCCATGCGCCTCGCCATCGCCCTGCTCGACTCGGGCGTCTACATGCCGAACCAGGCGCACAACCAGCGGATCCGGAACACGGCGGAGCTCATCGGAATCCACCCGCCGTCGGACACCACGTGCCACATGGTGCGTGCGCTGATGCGGTACAGCCGCTGATCCGCCGTTGGCCGATCCGCCGTTGATCCGGCCCTGACGCACAGCCCGAAAAGGTCCCGTGCCCACCGAGCCCGAGCGCTGAGGGGCACGGGACCTGCCCCGTCTTGGCCTGCCCTACCTGCCCGTCACGGCCTGCAGACTCCGGCGGACGGCGCCTAGCCTGGGAGAATGCCCGGGACGCGTGGGGTCGGCCTGGCCACCCTGTTCCTCTGCGGCGACGTGATGCTCGGTCGCGGCGTCGACCAGATCCTTCCGCGCCCCGGAGACCCCGCACTGAGGGAGAGCTACATCCGGGACGCCCGCGGCTATGTCGAGCTGGCGGTGGAGGAGAACGGCCCGATCCCCAGCCCCGTCGACTTCTCCTGGCCGTGGGGCGACGCCCTGCCGGTGCTCGACGAGGCCGCTCCGGACGTCCGTCTGGTCAATCTGGAGACCAGCGTCACGCGGGACGGCACGTTCGCGCCCGGCAAGGGTGTGCACTACCGGATGAGCCCGGAGAACCTGCCGTGCCTGGCCGCCGCCCGCCCCGACGTGTGCGCGCTGGCCAACAACCACGTACTCGACTTCGGGCGCCGCGGTCTGGAGGAGACGCTCGGCAGCCTCGCGGGCTCGGGGCTGCGGACGGCGGGCGCCGGGCGGGACGCGGCCGAGGCCCGGCGGCCCGCGGTCGTCCCGCTGGCCGCGGGCGGCCGGGCCCTGGTCTTCTCCTTCGGCATGCCGTCCAGCGGCATCCCGCGGAGCTGGGCGGCGGGCGAGGACAGATCCGGCGTGGACCTCGTGGCCGAGCCGTCGGTGGACGCCGCGGACGCGATCACCAGCCGGATACGGCAGATCAAGCGTCCCGGGGACATCGCGGTCGCCTCGATCCACTGGGGCCCCAACTGGGGGTACGAGGTCACGGCCGGCGAACGGCGCTTCGCGCACGCACTCGTCGACGGCGGCGTCGACCTCGTGCACGGGCACTCGTCCCACCACCCCCGCCCGATGGAGCTGTACCGGGGCAAGCTCGTCCTCTATGGCTGCGGCGACTTCATCGACGACTACGAGGGCATCAGCGGCTACGAGCGCTACCGGGACGACCTCCGGCTGCTCTTCCTCGTCGCGCTGGAGCGGGAGACCGGCAGGCCGGCGGACGTGCGGATCGTGCCCCTCCAGGCCCGGCAGATGCGGCTGCGGCATGCGTCGGGCAAGGACGCGGAGTGGCTGCGGGCGGTGCTGGACCGGATCAGCGAGGGCTTCGGGCTGCGTGTGGACCGCGAACAGGAGGGGGCGCTCACGCTCCGCTGGTAGCTCCCGCGGTAGCTCCGGTGGCAGGCCGTGCCGACCTCATGCCGCCCGTCCGCCGCTCAGGAACCTGCGCAGCCGCCCCAGCGGCCACGTGTTGATCACATCGTCCTTCGTGAGCCAGCCGCGCTGCGCCGTACCCACGCCATAGCGCAGAAATGCCAGGTGGAGGACGGAGTGCGCGTCGGTGTCGATCACGAACTTCGCGCCGTACTCCTTGGCCCGCAGGATGTCCTCGTCGCACAGGTCCAGGCGGTCGGGCTGCGCGTTGACCTCCAGCGCGGTGCCCGTGCGGGCGCAGGCGGCGAACACCTCGTCGAGGTCCGCGTCGATGCCCGGGCGTTTGCCGATCAGCCGGGTGGTCGGGTGGCCGATGACGTTGACGTGCGGGTTCTCGCAGGCGCGCACGAGGCGCCGGGTCATGGCCTTCCGGCTGAGGTTGAAGTGCGAGTGCACCGAGGCCACGCAGAGGTCGAAGCCCGCGAGGAAGTCGTCGGGCCAGTCCAGCTCGCCCTCGGGACCGATGTTGAGCTCGGTGCCGTGCAGCAGCCGCATGCGGTGGTGCTTGCCGTCCAGCTCCCGCACCCGCTCGCCCTGGGCGAGGATCTTCTCGTCGGTCATGCGCTGCATGTACAGGTTGGGAGCGTGGTCGGTGATCGCGTAGTACGCGTAGCCGCGCTCGGCCGCGGCCTCGACCATCTCCTCCAGCGGGGCGAGGCCGTCGGTGAGGTCGGTGTGGGTGTGCAGATCGCCGCGGATGTCCTGCTCCGTCACCAGCTCGGGCAGCTCGCCGCGCACCCCGGCCTGGACCTCGCCACGGTCCTCGCGCAGCGTGGGCGGGATCCACGGCAGACCCAGCCTGGCGTACACGTCCTCCTCGGACCTCGACGCGATGCTCTTTCCGCTCTCCGTCTCGAACAGGCCGTACTCGGACAGCTTCAGCCCCTGGCGGACCGCGATCGTGCGGGTGCGGATGTTGTGGGCCTTGGAGCCGGTGAAGTACTGCAGACCGGCGCCCCATGAGTCGGGCGGCAGCACCCGGAGATCGATCTGGAGCCCCTTCGTGGTGCGGATCGAGGTCTTCTTCTCGCCGTGGGCGATGGTCTCGGCGGTGGCCGGGAGCTCGCTGAGCGCGTCCATGAAGGGGGCCGAGCGACGGGCGGCGACGAGGATGTCGATGTCGCCGATCGTCTCCTTCATCCGGCGCAGCGACCCGGCGTAGGTGCAGCTCTGGCAGCCGGTCACCTGGGAGAGCTGGGCCACGACCTCCTCGGCCTGCTCCATCGCCATGCTCAGCAGGATGCGGCCGCCCGCCTGCTGCAGCAGGGCGATGCCGTGCAGGATGTTCTGCTCGGTCTTCTCGCCGAAGCCCTTCAGATCGCGCAGCTTCTCCGCCTGGATGGCGTCGGCCAGCTCGCTGACGGAGGAGATGTGCAGGTCCTCGTAGAGCGTCATGGCCTTCTTGGGGCCGAGCGTGGGGATCGTGATCAGTTCCCGTACGCCGGCGGGGATCTTCGCCCGGGTCTCCTCCACCGCCGTGATCCGGCCGGTGCGGAAGTACTCCACGACCTTCTCGGCGATCGACTTGCCCACTCCGGGGATGTCGCGCAGCTCGGCGGCATCCAGCTGCGAGACGTCTCGGGGGTGGCCGCCGATCGCGCGGGCCGCCTTCTCGTAGACGCGTGCCTTGAACGCGTCTCCGTGAGTGATCGCGATGAGGTCCGCGTACTCCTTGAGGAGCGCCTCGACCTCTTCGTTGGGCCGGCCCACGTATCCAGTCTAAAAGCGACCCTACTGACCCGAATGGATCGAACTGATGCGCTATGTAAGTCTCGGTGCGGGAGGTCTGGACATCGATGCGCGAATTTTGGCACGGTGAGGGGCGCCAGGCCGGTAATCGAACATTCGGCCGATACGCTTTCGGGGGTTCCCACCATGCCATCCGCCCGCCTCGCACCTGACGCCGCCGCCTTCTACGCCGCACAGAGCGTGTTCTCCGACCCGGGCGCACTCGCCCCGCTCTACGCCGACCTGCCGGCCGACCCGCGGCAACTCGCCCGTATCGCCCGTGACCTGATGGTCCATCGGGTCGAAGGGGAGCTCTACCAGTACGACATCCCGCAGGACCGCCTGCACAACGACGCCGAGACCCGCTACATCGACGACATCCTCCGCATCATCACCGAGCGGAACGACGCCCCGCTGACGCAGCGGCGCGAGCCCGGCGACCGCTTCGTCGGCATCTGCCGCGACTTCACGCTGCTGCACTGCTCGCTGCTGAGGCACGCGGGGATCCCCGCGCGCCTGCGCTCCGGGTTCGCTGATTACTTCGAGAACGACGGCTTCCACGGCGACCATGTGGTCACCGAATACTGGGACGACGAGCGGGGGTGGCTGCTCGCAGATGCGGAGCTGACCGACCCGCTGGTCATGGACGCCCACAAGATCGAGTTCGATCCCATGGACGTGCCGCGCGACCGCTACCTCGTCGCTGGCGCGGCGTGGCAGGCGATCCGCGCGGGCGAGGCGGACCCGAAGATGTTCGGTCTCCGCCTGCCGGACGGGCCGCTGGTCGGGGAGTGGTTCGTGGCGGGCAACATCCGGCTCGACCTCGCGGCGCTCAACAAGGTCGAGACGCTGCTGTGGGACGTCTGGGGAGCGGGTGCCGACAGCGACGAAGAGATGACGGACGAGATCAGGGAGCTGTACGACCAGGCCGCCCTGGTGACGCACGACGACGTGCCCTTCGACACCGTACGGAAGCTGTTTACGGCGAACGACGGGCTGCGGACGCCGAAGACGGTGCTGTCACTCGCCCCGTTCAACGGGCCCAGCGAGGTGACGCTGAGGGGATAGGGCGTCGGCCCAGGTGCACGCACTGCCTGCCGCCAGTGGCTCAGCGGCCCTTAGGAGGCGGCGCGCCTCAGCAGCCTGTACGCCTTCTCCGGGTCCCCGGTCAGCAGCGCATGGTCGGCATCCGCGATGAGCCGGGCCCAGTCGGCCGGAGCCGTACCGGCCACCGCACTGGCCTGCGCGGCGTCGCGGGCTCGTGCGACGATCTCGTCCACCAGCTCCGTATCACCCTTCGACCGGGCGGACTCGAGGGCCGCGGCGCTCGCCGGACCGCTCCCGACCTTGGTACGCAGCCCCCAGCCGAACGGGTACAGCGGCCGGTAGTCGGCGTCACCCACGTTGACCGGCACCTGATTGGCGCTCCTCGGCCAGCTCACCGGCAGCCGCCCGGTGAAGGGCCGCTCGCCGAACAGCACATCGGCCACGCCCGCGCCCTCGCTGCCGGGCAGCCAGGAGGCGACCAGCGCGTCGATCTTCCCGAGCTGGTCCGTGATGATCTGCGGCCGGCCCGAGACCACCAGCACGACGCACTTCTCCACGGCCGAGCAGACCTTGTCCACGGCTGCCTTGTCCTCCGGCTGGAGCGACAGGGACTTCGACTCTTGCTGCGGTGTGGTGCACCAGCCGCACTCCGGCCCGCCGACATCGCCGTATCCCTCGGCGTACGGGGTCTCGCCGACCACGACGATGCCGACGTCCGAGCCGTCGGTGGGCGCGGAGGCGTCCTCGCTGAAGGTGACGGCGGCGTCCGGGGCGACCTGCTTGATCCCGTCCAGGATCGAGGTGCCCTGCACGCCCTCGCCGGACACGCCCTGCCAGGTGATGGTCCAGCCGCCCGCCTGGTTGCCGACGTCGTCGGCGTTGCGCCCGGCCACGTAGATCTTCGACTTCGGGCTGAGCGGCAGCAGGTTCCCGCTGTTCTTCAGCAGCACCTGCGACTCGGCCACGGCCTCACGAGCGACGGCCCGGTGCTTCGCGCTGCCCACCTCGTCGACCTTGCCGGCCGAGGCGTAGGGATGCTCGAAGAGGCCGAGGGCGAACTTCTGGCGCAGGATGCGGGAGACGGCGTCGTCGATCCGCGCCTCGCTGACCCGGCCCGCCTCGACCTCGTCCATCAGCAACTGCATGAACTCGGGGGCCGTGTTGGGCTCCATGAACATGTCGACGCCCGCGTTGACGGCTGTACGGACCTTGTAGCCGGTCAGGCCGGTGTTGGCCGGGTCGGACGGGTCCGGGATCTGGTGGATGCCCTCCCAGTCGGAGATCACGAAGCCCTGGAACTTCGTCTTCTGCTTCAGCACGCCGGTGAGGAGTTCCTTGTTGGCGTGCATCTTCACCGGATTGCCGACCCCGTCCTCGGTCCAGTCCACGCTGGAGAAGGACGGCATGACGGAGCCGACGCGGTACGTCCTGACAGCGGGCCCGTACGGGGCGAGGCCGACGGCGGCGAAGTGCTCCCGGCTGGTGACCGTGACGCCCTGGTCGATCGTGTACTTCTGTTCGTTCCAGGGCTTGCCCTCGTTGGCCGCTGCGGTAGCGGCGTCGTACGCCGTGTCGCCGTCCCCGGCGAAGTGCTTGGCCGTGGCCAGCACATGGTCCGGGCCGATACGGTCCGGTGTCGGGCCTTGCAGACCCTCGATCCCGGTCTCCATCGCTTTCACCAGGGCCGGGTCCTCGCCGAAGCTCTCGTAGCTGCGGCCCCACCGCTCGTCGCGCGTGACGCAGAGGCACGGCGCGAAGTTCCACGGGATGCCGGTGGCCCGGAGCTCCGCGGCGGTCACCTCCCCTTCCTTCTCGGCGAGTTCGGGGTCACGGGTGGCGCCCATGCCGATGTTGTGCGGGAAGAGGGTGGCGCCGGCGACGTTGCCGTGGCCGTGCACCGCGTCGATCCCGTAGATGATCGGGATCTTGAGGCGGGTGCTGAGCGCCTGTTCCTGGAACTCGTTGACCATCTCGACCCACGCGGCCGGGGTGTTCTCCGCGGGCGTGGAGCCGCCGCCGGACAGCACCGAGCCGAGGCCCCACTCGGCGACCCGCGACGGGTCGTCGGCGACCGCCGCACGCTCGGCCTGGGTCATTTGGCCGATCTTCTCTTTCAGCGTCATACGGGCGAGCAGGTCCGCGACCCGTCGCTGGACGGGCTTCGACGGGTCGAGGTAGGCGGGGCGGGATGCTTCCTGCCCGCTGGACGCGGCCTCCGCGCCGGACGAGACCTGCCCGTCGGACGCGGCCTGGGCGCCCGGGGCGACCGCGACGCCGGCGGCCACCGCGGCGAGGGCGCTCAGCGCGGCGACGGCACGTCTTAACCGCCGACGCGGGGGATGCGCAGGGGCCATTGGACGGTGCGAGTGTGCGACGTGCTGACGAGGTATCGGGAACCGTGAAACGGGCGTACCGGAAGCAGACATGTCCGTCCCTTGTCAGTGAGCGGCTCTGGCACTGGATTCGCAAGGTGAACGTTGTTCCGTCATGCAGCGTGAGGATTGAGTCTCAGCCTGTGACGGACGGGTGTCAATGAGTCGGCAGGGAAGGCCTGTTCGGGGGTCATCATGCGCCGTCGCCGCCGCTGCCGCCCTCGAGCCGGTCGGCCAGGCAGGCCAGGTAGAGGGCCATGGTGGTCCGGTGGTCGCGCAGGGAGCGGCCGGTGATCTGCTCGATCTTGTTCATCCGGTACACGACGGTGTTGCGGTGGATGTGCAGGGCCGCGGACGCCCGTACGAGGTTGAACCCGCTCTCGCACCACGCAGTGATCGTGTCGCGGAGCACCGGCCAGTCCGACTGGGCACGCAGGTCCGCGGCGGTGCGGTCGAGCAGGCGGTTGCGGGCGGGCTGGCCCGTGCCCGCGAGGAGCTGATGGACCCGCAGATCGGTGATGAGGTGCACGGGCGATGTCCCCGCCGCCTGCCCGGGAGCGCTGCAAGCCACGCGGGCGCCCAGGCGCAGCGCGTCGCACGCGTCCTGGTACGAGTCGTGCAGCCCGCCCACGGAGGCGGCCGGTTCGCCGATGCCCGCGCGGGCGGTCAGGCCGTCCTGGGCGGCGATGACGTCCGTGACCCGGCGGCAGTCGCTCACCAGGCTCGCCAGGGACTCGTCCGGCCATCGCGCTGGGAGCCGGTGCAGCACACCGATCCAGCCGGGAGCCGTGCTTGCGACGATGTCCTGCGGGTCGGCGAAGACCTCCCGTACGGTGCGGAGCAACTCCGAGCGGATCAGCGCCATGTCGCGGGTGGGGCCGGCCGGGGCGGTGCCGATCGCCGCCGGGCCGCCGTGGCGGCGGGCGCCCGTGTCCGGCACGGTCACCTCGAAGGCCACCGCAACTCGCTGCAGACGCAGGTCGAAGCCCAGCTCGGCGGCCCGGAACACCAGGAAGTCGCCCTCCACGACATGCGGATCGTATGAGGCGATGTCGGCGAACAGCTTCTCGGCCGCCCGCTCGGCCAGCAGCCGGGAGCGCAGCATCACCGACTCCCGGAGCAGGATCTCCGTCTGACGCTTCACCAGCAGCCCGAAGCGGCGCACCTGCGCGGGCGTACCGGTGATCCCGACCGTCCCCACCGCCTGCCCGTCCGTGACCAGCGGCAGCGTCATTCCAGGGCGTACCCCCCTGAGCTGCTGGGCCTGCGACGCGTTGTGCGTGGCGGGCTCCTTGGTGCGTATCACCTCGACGGACGCCTCGTGGAAGGACCCGACCCGGCCCGCGTCGCCGCTGCCGATGACCATGCCGTCCGCATCGGTGATCAGCACGTTGAAGCCGATGACCGCGGAGGTGTCCCTGGCGATCTCCTGCGCCAGTGACGGGCTCAGTGCCGGTGGCGGGCTCTGCATGGGGCGTTTCTCCCGTCGAGGGGGCACCGAGTGGGACGCACCGTACAGCGGGCAGCGGGTTCTGAGCCACAGATTCGTACGAAGTGACCGATGACGGGCCACGCGTCCACCCCTAGCGTTTGGGCACTGGCACACCCCGCCGCCAGCACAGCGCGGTGACTGGCGGGTCCCCTAGGCCGACAGGGCCTAAGCCCGACAGCGGATTCCTTCGTCCGCGACGGCGGGTTCCCCAGCCCTGATACGGAAGGCCCAAGCCGATGACCCGTGTGCGTTCGCTCGTCGCGGCCTTGTTCGCGATGCTCCTCCTGCCCCTGGCCGCTTGCGGCTCGGGCAGCGACGACGACCCGAAGAACGTGTCCGACAAGACCGCCGCACTGGGCACGCTCACGCCCGGCGTGCTGAAGGTGGCCGTGCAGCCGTACGCCCCCTACACCAGCGTCCAGGGCGACAAGATCGTCGGCCTGGACGGCGACATCCTCCACTACGCGGCCGACAAACTCGGCCTGCGGATCGAGCCTCAGGTGACGGACTTCGCGGGCATGCTCGCCGGGGTGCAGTCCCGCCGCGTCGACATCACCGTCGGCGGTGTCGCCTGGACCGCCGACCGGCAGAAACAGGGGCTGTTCACCGATCCGCCGTACTACTCGCCGCCCGCGATGGCCGTCCGGTCCGGGAAGACGTACAAGACAGCCGACGACCTGAAGGGCCTGGACCTGGGCACGGTCGAGGGATACGTCTGGGTCAAGTCGATCCAGGCCGTGCCCGGGGCCAAGCTGCACGCCTACCCCGACGCCAACGGGGTCTTCGACGACCTCGGCGCGGGCCGTATCGACGTCGGCTTCCTGGACCCGCTGATCATCATCGCGGCGCAGAAGGAACGCCCGGACCTGAAGATCGAGACGCAGTACATGAGGCCTCCCACCGCCGAAGAGGTCAAGGCGAAGCCCGCCTACGCGTACTTCCAGCCGTACCAGACCGGCTTCTACCTGCCCAAGAAGGCCACCAAGCTCGAGAAGGCCATCTCGGCGGAGATCGACGCGATGTACGAGAACGGCGAGATGGAGAAGCTCGTCAAGAAGTACGGCGGCGACCCCGAGCAGTTCCTCAAGCCCGCCGCCGACGTCGCCACCGCGCGTAGGGGAGTGGACCGTCCCGACGACTGGACGCCACCGTCCATCGGCCAGTCGAGCGGGCAGTGAGGGGATGACATGTCCGGTCTCTTCCAAGTCCCCTGGTCCGATTACCAGTCAAACCTGCTCGACGCCCTCGGCCGCACACTCGCCTACACGGTCGTCAGCTTCGTCGGCGCCGTGCTCCTCGGCCTCGTCGTGGCGCTGCTGCGACTGAGCAGGACCTGGCCCGCGCGCGCGATCGCCGCCGTCTACACCGAGGTGTTCAAGAACGTCCCGCTCCTCGCCATCATCTTCCTCACCTACTTCGGCCTGGCCTCGGTCGGCGTCCGGCTGGACGTGTTCACAGCCGGCTGCCTCAGCCTGGTCGTCTTCTACGCGGCCTACCTCTCCGAGATCTTCCGCTCGGCGATCAGCGGCGTGCACGCCGGACAGACCGAGGCGGGCCAGGCGCTCGGGATCGGCAGGACGGGCATCTTCGGCCACGTCGTCCTCCCACAGGCCCTCCGGCTGGCCCTGCCCGGCACCAACACCATGCTGGTCGACCTCCTGAAGTCCACCTCACTGCTCGTCACCGTTTCGGCGGCCGAGCTGATGTCCGAGGGCCGGCTGATCACTTCGGCCACCTTCCGCGCCCTGGAGGTGTACCTCGTCATCTCCGCCGTCTACTTCGCCCTCTGCTACCCCCTGTCCCAGCTCCTGCTGCTCCTTGAACGGAAGGTACGGGCGGGCGTCCCCCTGTCCCCGTGGCGCCGGCGGCGCCTGCGGGCGGCCCGCGCCCTGCTCGCAGCGGAGCCCACTCCGGATGCCATCGTGAAGGAGGTGTCGGTATGACCGAGCCGGTCACAGCACCGAAGACCATGACCCCGGCGCCCTCGGAGGCCGTCGTACGGATCACCGGGCTGAGCAAGTCCTTCGACGGCCGGCTGGTCCTCGACGACGTACACCTCGAGGTGCACCGCGGCCGCATCGTCAGCATCATCGGGCAGAGCGGCGGCGGGAAGTCGACCCTCATGCGCTGCGTCAACCTGCTGGAACGGCCCGACCGGGGCACGGTCGAGATCGCGGGCGAGGTGGTGCACAGCGGCGGCCGCACGGTCTGCCGCGACCTGCCCCGGCTGCGCCGCACCGTCGGCATGGTCTTCCAGCGGTTCAACCTGTTCCCGCACCTCACGGCCGTCGAGAACGTCGTACTGGCACAGCGCAAGGCCGGCGTCCCCGAGCAGGAGGCGCTGGAGCGGGCCGTCGCGCTGCTGCGCCGGGTCGGCGTTGCCCACCGCGCCCTCGCCCAGCCCGACCAGTTGTCCGGCGGCGAGCAGCAACGCGTCGCCATCGCGCGGGCCCTTGCCCTCAAACCCGAGGTGCTCCTCTTCGACGAGCCGACCTCGTCCCTGGACCCGGAGGCCACCCGCGAGGTGCTCAGCGTGATGAGGGAACTCGCCGCGGACGGTATGACGATGCTGCTCGTCACCCATGAACTGCCGTTCGCCCGCGAGGTGTCCGACCATGTCGTCTTCGTCGACGGCGGCCGGATCGTGGAGGAGGGCGGCCCGGACTCGGTCCTGGGCAGCCCGAGTCAGGCCCGGACACGGGAGTTCCTGGCGTCGTACGGATCCACGTCATGACCCAGGAGAGCGGTGCGACGAGAGCGTTGGGCAGCGGACCGGTCGTGGTCGTCGGAGGCGGCGTCGTCGGCCTGTGCACGGCGTACTACCTGGCCGCGGCAGGCGTACCGGTGGAGGTCGTCGAACGGCGAGGCCTGGGGTCCGGAGTGTCCAGGGGCAACGCGGGATGGGTGTGCCTGAGCCACTCCACACCCGTCCCGGCGCCGGGCGTCCTCCGCTACGCCCTGCGCTCGCTGGGCCGCCCGGACTCACCGCTCTATCTCCGGCCGCTGCCGGACCCGGCCTTCGTACGCTGGCTGTGGCGCTTCTGGCGCAGCAGCACACCGTCCGCGTTCCGGCGCGGATACGCGGCGATCGCCGAACTCAACCGCGGCACCTTCGACTTGTTCGACGGTCTGCACGAGGCGGGGGTCGCCACGACACTGCGTCGCCCGGGCATGGTGCACGCGTTCCTGTCGCCGACGGAAGCACGTCACCACCTCACGGTCCAGCGGCAGATGGCGGCCGGGCGCTACGAACTGCCGGACGACGTCACCACAGGCAACGAGGCATATCGGCTGGACCCCGCCCTCTCACCGAAGGTCCGGGCGGCCTATCTCGTCCGGGGCGAGGGCGTGGTCGACCCGGAGGCGTTCGCGCGTGCGCTGGGCGACGCGCTCACGGCCTCCGGAGTGAAGATCCACGAGGACGCGGAGGCCGTCGGGTTCCGCTCGCACGGGGGCCGGGTCGCCGCCGTGCGCACCGCGCAGGGTGAGATCGCCTGCGCTGCCGTCGTCATCGCGGCCGGAATGCGCTCCCCGGGCCTGCTGCACTCCCTCGGGCACCGCCTGCCGCTCCAGGCGGGCAAGGGCTACAGCTTCTCCGTGGACCTCGACCCGGCACCGCGGCACACCCTGTACTTCGGCGAGCGCAGGGCCGTCGCCTCACCGATCGGCGGCACCACCCGGATCGCCGGCACGATGGAACTGAGCGGCAACAACAACCGCCTCGACTGGCGCCGCATCGTCGCCGTCGCCCGCGCGAGCCGCCACTACCTCGGCCGCTGGTTCGACGACCCCGACGACCTGGTCACCCTGATCCGCGACCCATGGGTGGGCGGCCGCCCCTTCCTCCCGGACGGACTGCCGCTCATCGACCGCGTCCCGGGCCACGCCAACGCGTACGCGGCCACGGGCCACGGCATGCTCGGCGTCACCCTCGGCCCGGTCACCGGCCGCAAGCTGGCCGACTACATCCTGACCGGGCGGCGGCCCGAGGGTCTGGTGTCTTTCCGGTTCGACCGGCTGCGGCGCTGAGGGGCCATCCGGGGCGTCTGGGGCGGCCCGCCGTTGTCGGTCGCCTGCGGATCCCTTCGACACGGCCCGCAGACGGCCCCGCGGTGAATCCCTCATTGTGCCCGGACACTCCGTACCCCGTGCCTGCCCATACTGGGATGGGGATCTGTTCGGCGTCCGGTCGACGGATAAGGAGGTCCCCGCACGTGAACCTCTACCTGCGCCGCGGCGCCGTCGCTGTGGCCGCGGTGTCCCTGGCCGTCGTCCTGGCCTCCTGCGGCAGGGCGGGGGACAGCTCCGACACGGACAGCGAGACGATCGGCTTGCTGCTCCCGGGAGCCGGGACCCCTCGCGCCGAGCAGTTCGACAGGCCCCTGATCGAGAAGAAGATCAAGGACCTGTGCGGCGATTGCAGGGTGGAGTACGCCAACGCCAAGGAGGATGTGGCCACCCAGCAACAGCAGGTGGACTCCGTGATCACCAAGGGGGTCGATGTCCTGATCCTCGACCCCGTCGACGCCAAGGCGGCCCGGTCCTCAGTCGAGAAGGCCGACCGCGCGGGCATCCCGGTCGTCGCCTACGACCGCCTCGCCGAGGGCCCGATCTCGGGCTACGTCTCCTTCGACGGCGAGAAGGTCGGTGAGATTCAGGGCCGGGCGCTCCTCAGGGCCATGGGCGACAAGGCGGACGGCGGCCAGATCGTCATGATGAACGGCTCCCCGACCGACCCGAACTCGGCCGCCTTCAAGAGGGGCGCGCTGTCCGTACTCAAGGGCAGGGTGAAGATCGGCAAGGCGTACGACACCGCCTGGTGGAATCCGGAGAACGCCCACGCGAACATGTCCGGCGCCATCGCCGCCCTCGGTGCCGACACCATCGACGGCGTCTACGCCGCCAACGACGGCCTCGCCTCCGGCGTCATCTCCGCCCTCAAGGCCGCCAAGGTCTCACCGCTCCCCCCGGTCACCGGCCAGGACGCCGACATCACGGCCGTACAGCGCATCGTCGCAGGCGAGCAGTACATGAGCATCTACAAGCCCTTCAAGCTCGAGGCCGAGGCCGCCGCCGAAATGGCCGTCGCCCTGGTCCAGGGTGAACAGCTCGGCGACATCGCCACAGACATGGTCGACAGCCCCACCACCGCAAACGTCCCCGCCGTCCTGCTCACCCCGATCTCCCTGACCGCCGACAACATCAAGGACACCGTCGTCAAGGACGGGGTGCACACGATCGATCAGATCTGCACGCCCAAGTACAAAGCCGCTTGTGAAAGGGCGGGACTCACCACGTAAGAAGGGTCAGCGCATGCGCGCCGTCGCCTTTGCGCAGCGAAAAAGGCCGTCGGCCGTGCCTTCCGGGAGTGGAAGAACACGGCCGACGGCCCACAGACGGCCCAGGCGAGCGGCAACCCGCTCTGACCTGCGGCGATCTTAGATGTCGAAGTAGAGCTCGAACTCGTGCGGGTGCGGCCGCAGCTGGATCGGGGCGATCTCGTTGGCGCGCTTGTAGTCGATCCAGGTCTCGATCAGGTCGGAGGTGAAGACACCGCCGGCCTGCAGGTACTCGTTGTCCTCCTCGAGGGCGTCGAGGACGGCGGGCAGCGAGGTCGGGACCTGCGGGACGCCCGCGTGCTCCTCGGGAGCGAGCTCGTAGAGGTCCTTGTCGATCGGCTCGGCCGGCTCGATCTTGTTCTTGACGCCGTCGAGGCCCGCGAGCAGCAGCGCCGCGAACGCCAGGTACGGGTTCGAGGACGGGTCCGGGGCGCGGAACTCGACGCGCTTGGCCTTCGGGTTCGAGCCCGTGATCGGGATACGCATGGCCGCGGAGCGGTTGCGCTGCGAGTAGACCAGGTTGACCGGGGCCTCGAAGCCGGGGACCAGGCGGTGGTACGAGTTCACCGTCGGGTTGGTGAAGGCCAGCAGCGACGGGGCGTGCTTCAGGATGCCGCCGATGTAGTAGCGGGCGGTGTCCGAGAGGCCCGCGTAGCCCTGCTCGTCGTAGAACAGCGGCTCGCCGCCGTTCCACAGCGACTGGTGGACGTGCATGCCCGAGCCGTTGTCACCGAAGATCGGCTTCGGCATGAAGGTCGCGGTCTTGCCGTTGCGCCAGGCGACGTTCTTCACGATGTACTTGAAGAGCATCAGGTCGTCGGCGGCGGCCAGCAGCGTGTTGAACTTGTAGTTGATCTCGGCCTGGCCGGCGGTGCCCACCTCGTGGTGCTGGCGCTCGACCTGGAGACCGGCCTTGTTCAGCTCGAGGGAGATCTCGGCGCGCAGGTCGGCGAAGTGGTCGACCGGCGGGGCCGGGAAGTAACCGCCCTTGTAGCGGACCTTGTAACCACGGTTGTCCTCGAGGGCGCCGGTGTTCCAGGCGCCGGCCTCGGAGTCGATGTGGTAGAAGGCCTGGTTCGACTCGGTGGCGAAGCGCACGGAGTCGAAGACGTAGAACTCGGCCTCGGGACCGAAGTACGCGGTGTCGGCGATGCCGGTCGACGCGAGGTAGGCCTCGGCCTTCTTCGCCACGTTGCGCGGGTCGCGGCTGTACTGCTCGCCGGTCACCGGGTCGTGGATGAAGAAGTTGATGTTGAGCGTCTTGTCCCGGCGGAACGGGTCCACGCGGGCGGTGGACAGGTCCGGCACGAGGGCCATGTCGGACTCGTGAATGGCCTGGAAGCCGCGGATCGAGGAGCCGTCGAACATGAGCTGCTCGGTCGGGTCGAAGGCCTCCACCGGCACCGTGAAGTGCTGCATGATGCCCGGCAGGTCGCAGAACCGGACATCTACGAACTTGACGTCCTCGTCTGCAAGGAACTTCTTGGCCTCGTCGGCGTTCTGGAACATCCAGCTCCTCCTATCCCGGCCCGGACAGGGGACGCGGGGGTTGTAGCTCGTTCGTGGGCCAGTGCGGTGGCACACGCTGCACCCGACCATAGGGATGCAGAGTTTCTCTCGCGTGACCCATTTGTTTCGTCGAAGTTAACCGCCCCCGTCGTCTGGTCCCTCTCTACCACCCCGGCCCCCGGTGTGCATATAGGGGGGCAGTACCGTGGACGGGTGAACAACAGGCAAGCAATCGGATCGTGGCTCTCGGGACCTCGCCAGGCGGCCGAGGACATGGGCGTCGACCTCGGTTACCGGGGTGAACAGCTCGGTCTGCCGAAGGAGGGGCCGGGCTCCGTGGCGCCGCTCGGCCGGCGCGTCGGCGCGATCGCCGTCGACTGGGGTCTGTGCGTGCTGATTGCATCCAGTCTGATCACAGGCAGCTATGGCCAGACCACCAGCTCCTGGGCCCTGCTGATCCTCTTCGTGCTGAACCTGCTCACGCTCGGCACCCTCGGTTTCACACCGGGCAAGCGTTTCTTCCGGCTGCGCGTCGTGGGCGTGGACGGCGGCCGGCTCGGCGTCGGCCGAGCCCTGGTGCGCAGCATCCTGCTGTGCCTGGCGATCCCCGCCCTGATCTGGGACCGCGACAGCCGGGGCCTGCACGACCGCCTGGCCCGCGCCGTCCAGGTCCGGATCTGACGACGGCAACGGGGCCGCGCCGTCCAGGTCCGGATCCACCACGCCGACGGGCGCCCGTACACGACGATGGGGCGCCGGAACCACTCGGTTCCGGCGCCCCATCGTCGTAGTAGGTCGGACGGCAGCGTCACCGCATCTTCGGGCCGCCGCGCGGCATCCGCATGCCCTTGGGCATGGGGCCCTTCGGCAGCGGCATGTTGCTCATCAGGTCGCCCATCGCGCGCAGCCGGTCGTTGGTCGTGGTGACCTGCGGGCCGGTGAGCACACGGGGGAACTTCAGCAGGGTCGTGCGGAGCTTCTTGAGCGGGACCTCGCCCTCGCCGTTGCCCACGATCACGTCGTGCACCGGCACGTCCGCGAAGATGCGGTTCATCTTCTTCTTCTCGGCGGCCAGCAGGCTCTTCAGCCGGTTCGGGTTGCCCTCCGCGACCAGGACGATGCCGGCCTTGCCGACGGCCCGGTGCACGACGTCCTGGCTGCGGTTCATGGCCACCGCCGGCGTCGTCGTCCAGCCGCGGCCGATGTTGTCCAGAACCGCGGCGGCCGCGCCCGGCTGGCCCTCCATCTGCCCGAAGGCGGCCCGCTCGGCCCTGCGTCCGAAGACGATCGCCGTCGCAAGGAAGGCGAGCAGGAAGCCCAGGATGCCGAGATAGATGGGATGACCGATCAGGAAGCCGATCGCGAGGAAGACACCGAAGGTGACGATTCCCACAGCCGCGAGAACAAGGCCGATCTTCTTGTCGGCCCTGCGGGTCATCTTGTAGGTCAGGGCGATCTGCTTGAGTCGCCCGGGGTTCGCAGCGTCCGCTGCAGTTTCCTTCCTCGCCATGTCCTGAAGTCTACGTGGCCCAGGAAGCGCCTACGACGAGCGGGTTGCCAGGGCCTCCTCGAGCACGCGCTGGGCCTCCACGCGGTCCTTGGCGCGGCGCCGGTCCTCGAGCACCGAGGTCCAGGCGTTGCGGCGGGCGGTGCGCTGTCCGCTGCTCATGAGCAGCGACTCGACGGCGCGCAGAGCGGTGGTGAACGACGGGATGGCGGTGGCGCGTACGGGCGCGGCCTGCATGGTGTGGATCCCCCTCGGTGGCGGCATGGAAGCGGGTGCGAGCAAGGGTGCACAAGCGTTGGGGGGCGCGGGTGCACGTTGTGTAGACCTAGCGTCACTGATTGGTGTTACCAGGGCATGACCGACCGGTCAAACGCGAATGAAACCCTGATGCGGCCGGGTGAAACGGCGACGCGGCCCCGGCTGTGCCCCTCATCTGCGGGGACTGCCGGGACCGCGTCGAATCGGCCACTACTGGTGGGTAGTCTCTTGTGCTCAGATTCACACAGCCGCCTGGTCCGTATGAGGCGACCGCGCCTCGTACGAGGCGACCGCGCCCTGCGTCTCTGCCGGGCGACCGTGCTTCCGCCGCTGGTGTCAGACGGCCTGCGACGCCAGGTACGCGCCCCGCTTCTCCACGGCCATCTGGTACAGGCGGCCGGCGCGGTACGAGGAGCGCACCAGCGGGCCGGACATCACACCGGAGAAGCCGATCTCCTCGGCCTCCTCCTTCAGCTCCACGAACTCCTGCGGCTTGACCCAGCGCTCCACCGGGTGGTGGCGGACGCTCGGGCGGAGGTACTGCGTGATCGTGACGAGCTCGCAGCCCGCGTCGTGCAGCTGCTGCAGCGCCTCGCTGACCTCCTCGCGGGTCTCGCCCATGCCGAGGATCAGGTTCGACTTGGTGACCAGGCCGGCCTCGCGGGCCTCCGTGATCACCTTCAGGGAGCGCTCGTAACGGAAACCGGGACGGATGCGCTTGAAGATCCGCGGCACCGTCTCGACGTTGTGCGCCAGCACCTCGGGACGGGACGAGAAGACCTCGGCCAGCTGCTCCGGGACGGCGTTGAAGTCGGGGATCAGCAGCTCCACCTTGGTGCGGCCCGCCTCGCGATCGGCGGTCATGGCGTGGATCTGCCGCACCGTCTCCGCGTACAGCCAGGCGCCGCCGTCCTCCAGGTCGTCGCGCGCGACGCCGGTGATCGTGGCGTAGTTCAGGTCCATCGTGACGACCGACTCGCCGACGCGGCGGGGCTCGTCACGGTCGAGTGCCTGGGGCTTGCCGGTGTCGATCTGGCAGAAGTCGCAGCGCCGCGTGCACTGGTCGCCGCCGATGAGGAAGGTCGCCTCGCGGTCTTCCCAGCACTCGTAGATGTTCGGGCAGCCCGCCTCCTGGCAGACCGTGTGCAGGCCCTCCCTCTTCACGAGTTTCTGCAGGGCGTTGTACTCGGGGCCCATCTTCGCCCGGGTCTTGATCCACTCGGGCTTGCGCTCGATGGGGGTCTGGCTGTTGCGGACCTCCAGGCGCAGCATCTTGCGTCCGTCGGGTGTGACTGCGGACACGTCGGGCGCCCCTCTCTCCGTTGCGCGGCTTTCGATTCGTCGGCGTACACCAGCGTACGCCCGTGCTCTGCACGCCCTTGCCTCCGGGCAACCTCCGAGAGCGGGGGCGCATTCCCGGGTGCGGGCGCCGTCGGCTACGCCGGGGTCCGCTCGATCTCGCGCGGCTTCAGCTCGGCGTTCTCGAGGATGTCGCGCAGATGCTTCTCGGCCACCGGCAGGACGTCCGCGATGGTGATGTCCTGCCCCAGCTCGTTCGCCAGCGATGCCACGCCCGCGTCGCGGATGCCGCAGGGCACGATGCGGTCGAACCAGGTGTTGTCCGGGTTCACGTTCATGGCGAAGCCGTGCATGGTCACGCCCTTGGCTACGCGGATGCCGATGGCGGCGACCTTGCGGTCCTCGCGGCGCTGGCCGGCGTTGGACGGCGCGTACTCCGGGCCGTTCAGCCGCGGGTCGAACTCCTCGTCGTGCAGCCGAGGGTCGAAGTCGAGCGACAGGCCGCCGAGCGACGGGCGCTGCTCCACGGGATCGCCCAGCACCCACACCCCACTGCGGCCCTCGACCCGGGTGGTCTCCAGGCCGAACTCCGCGCACGTACGGATCAGGGCCTCCTCGAGGCGGCGCACATGCGCGACGACATCGACCGGGCGCGGCAGCTTCACGATCGGATAGCCCACCAGCTGGCCCGGGCCGTGCCAGGTGATCTTGCCGCCGCGGTCCACATCGATGACCGGGGTGCCGTCGAGGGGACGCTCGCTGTCCGCTGTGCGCCGACCGGCCGTGTACACGGGCGGATGCTCGAGCAGCAGGCAGGTGTCGGGGATCTCGTCCGCGAAACGGGCGGCGTGCACGCGGCGCTGCTCGTCCCAGGCCACCTGGTAGTCGACGGCGTCCGCACCGAATCCCATGCGGACGAACCGCAGTTCGTTCACGGCAAGTGCCTCCTAAAACCTTCACCATGCACATATGCCCCTCAGCCACTGTACGGGCACGCACGCGAGGCGGTTCCGGCCGGTCCGCGCGCGGCTCGTGCCAGCCCTCCACACGCGGCGTCGTCCACCCCTCCCGCTGCTCGCTGTCAGGCCTGCGGCCAATCCTCACACGATCGGATGAATGCAGGTCGTGGGCGACGGGAGGCGTCCTGGTGACCGCTAAATTCACGCAAGTTCCCTCTGCCACGCCATGAGGGTTCCCTGTGGGATGTCATGAGGATGGATCGGCAGGAGACCGCACAGCAGATGACGGAACGACCTCCGCAGCGCACCCCCAACCGCCAGCTGGCCTCCCTCATCGCAGAGGCAGGGTTCTCCAACGCCGGCTTGGCCCGCCGTGTCGACCAGCTCGGTCTCGAGCACGGACTCGACCTGCGGTACGACAAGACATCGGTGACCCGCTGGCTGCGCGGCCAGCAGCCCAGGGGCACCACGCCCGCGCTGATCGCCGAGGTCTTCACCCGGCGCCTCGGACGGCGGCTCACCGCACAGGACCTCGGACTCGACGCGTGCGCCCCGGTCTACGCAGGCCTGGAGTTCGCGGCGACCCCCGAAGAGGCCGTCGACATCGTCAGCGGGCTGTGGCGGAAGGACTCCGGCAGCCACGCGGAGCTGCGCAAGATCGCGTTCACCCCGGCGGGACTCGTCGTGCCCAGCCGGGACTGGCTGATCGGCCGCGCCGACGACCGCGTGGGCCGCGGCGAGCCGCTCCCGGCCGCCGGGCGCGTGCCCGCCCAGGGGCGCCCCGCGGGGCCCCGGTCGCTGTCTCCCGCGGCCGGACGGGGGACCGCGGGGGCCGAGCGTGTGTCCGGCCAGAAGGTGAGCAGCGGCGACATCGCCGCGCTGCGCTCCGTCGGTGAGCTGTTCCGCACGCTCGACCACGCCTACGGCGGCGGGCACGCACGGCAGGCACTCGTCCGGTATCTCGAGCACGAGGTCGAGCCGATGCTGCGCGGGACCTACGGCGAGCAGACGGGCCGCCGTCTCTTCGCCGCCGCCGCCGACCTGACCTGTCTCGCCGGCTGGACGTCGTTCGACATCGCGGCGCATGGCCTGGCCCAGCGGTACTTCGTGCAGGCACTGCGGCTGTCCCAGGCCGCGGGGGACCGGGCGTACGGCTCGTACGTCCTGGTCACCATGAGCCGCCAGGCGGTCTATCTCGGCCACGGGCGCGAGGCCGTGCAGCTGGCGAGGGTCGCCCAGCAGGGCGTCGGCACCTCCGCCCCGCCCGCCGTACAGGCGCTGCTGCACGCCGTCGAGGCGCGCGGGCACGCCGTGCTCGGGGAGGTGCGGGCGTGCACGGCGTCGCTCGTCCGGGCCGAGCGTGCGCTCGATGGGGCGCGGCCTGGGGACGACGTGCCGCACTGGGCGCGCAGCTTCGACGAGGCGCAGCTCGCCGACGAGTTCGGGCACTGCCACCGCGACCTCCAGCAGTACCGGGCCGCGGTGCAGCACGCCGAGCGCTCCCTGCAGCTGCGCCCGCACGGGTTCGCGCGCAGCCGCCTGCTCTGCCGGGTCGTCCTGGCCTCCGCGCGGCTCGGCCTCGGCGAACTCGACCAGGCCTGCAGGCTGGGTGCGGAGGCCGCGGGCCAGGCCGCGGAGATGCGGTCGGTACGGGCCGTGGAGTACGTGCGCGACTTCGAGCGGCGCCTCGAGCCGTACCGGGACGCGGCGCCCGTGCGGGGGTATCGGGACAAGGTGGCTGCGCTGGGGTAGGCGGGGTCCGGCGCTTGGTGCGGTGCCCCTGTGCTCATGCTGCCGTGGACATGGGGTCCACCGCGTCCGGCAGGTCCACGCCGAGGTCGGCGGCCAGGACGTGTGCGGCGCGGCGGGCCGAGTGGAGCGCCCCCTGCACCGTGCTCGTGTCCCGGTGGTCGCCGCACACGTACAGGCCCGTCAGGAGTCGCACCGGGCGATGCAGATCGTGCGGTGCGGGCATCGCCGGCACGGCCTCCGGATCGTGGTGGACGGCCAGCGTCTCCCAGCCCGAGGTCGACGTTCCGTACAGCTCGGCCAGGTGCCCGCGCACCAGGGCGTCCAGGCCGGGCGGGGGCGGGCCGAGGACCGTCGACGACACGAGTGTGCGGCCTGCCGGGGCGCGCGACGGGTCGACCTGGCTGACCACCGCCGTGTACGCGACGGGACCGCGGCGGTCGGCGTCGAGCAGCAGCGCCGGCTCGGCCAGCGGCGGTTCCGAGGTGGCGTGGTGCACCACCGTCACCGGGTGGAAGGACGGCACGCGCAGTCCCGGCAGCAGCTCGGCCGCGGCGCGGGCGCCGGTCGCCAACAGCACGGAGCGGCACGCCAGTTCGCCGTGGTCCGCCGTCCTCACGGAGGTCGTGGACACCTCCGTGACGCGTACGCCGGTGCGTACCGTGCCCGGTGGCAGCGTGGCCGCCAGCAGCTCCGGGAGGGCGTCCGCGCCGCCCTCCGGCAGGCACAGGCGGCCGCGGGCGAACGCATGCAGCGCCAGGTCCGCGCACCGGCTCGACGTCGTCAGGCCCGGGTCGCTCAGCAGGGCCGAGAGCAGGGGGCGCAGAAAACCGTCGACGGTGCGGGACGGCAGGCCGCGCGTGGCGAGGGCCTGAGCGGCCGGGAGTTCACGGCGGGTCAGTAACCGCTCCGCCGGGGTCGCGGCGAGGCGCCCGAGGGCCGCGGAGAGCCGGGCCTGGTCGAGGGCGCCGCCCAGGGGGGTGGCGGGACGTGGGGTGGCGGGGCCTGCGGTTCGGGGAGCGCGGGGAGCGCGAGGGGCACTTGCGAGCGCGCGTGCCGCTATGAGTGCGCCCCGTGCGCTGCCTCGTGCGCCCTTTGTGCTCCAGGTTGGCGCCGGAGGGCCGGCGCGGTGGTGGCGGCCGTCGCTGTGCACCAGGACCCCGGGTGCGAAGGGGCGGAGCACGAGCGCGTCGAGTCCCGGGGTGCGGGTCAGTTCGGGATACGAGGTGAACAGCAACTGGCCGATCCGGTCGAGTCGGAAGCCGTCGACCTTCTCGGTCGACATGCGGCCGCCCGTGTAAGGGGCGGCCTCCAGGACGACGGTGGTGACACCGGCCCTGGTCAGGTGGTGCGCGGCCGCGAGTCCTGAGACCCCGGCTCCCACTATGACGACGTCCGCAGATTGCGCCGGCTCAAGCACGTGCCCTCCCCGAGTTGCGCGGATGGTGGAGACGTCATGCCCTCAACGGCGCCGCGGAATGCCGGAGTTCGGGGGCGTGGCTCAGCGGGGTGCCCGGTTTGCGCCCGCCCGCACGGGGCCCGGCTTGCGCCGCCTGGTGGGTGGGTGGGGCGGCGCGTGCGCGGCTTCTGCCCGGTGGTCGGTTCGCCACCTGTCGGTGGGTGGGTCGGGGCCGCGCCGGGATGTACGTCCTCGGTCTGGCGCCTAGCCGTACGTCGTCGGGTGAGCCCGAACGTCGCGCCAGCCTCCCCCAGTGCCTTAAGGGCCTGGGAGGTACCCCCAGCGGGCGCACATCCCGCCACGTCCCCTTCGGCGCGTACGCGGCGATCGGCCGGTGGCCGGTCCCGTACCGTTGTGGGCAATCGTTCCGCTGGGGGTGCCCCCAGGCCCTTAAGGCTCTGGGGGAGGAACGGGTGGGCACAACCCACGACGGCGGGTGCCCCGCGTCGTGCAGAGGTGGTGCCGCCCAGGCGTGGGCGCCGCCTCGGCGTGCGGCCCTGGCCCCGGCGTAGGAGCGTGAAGGAAGCGGCCGGAGGACGAGGGGGCGGGCGGGCCGGAAGGAGTGCGGTGATGAGCGGGGCCGCGTCTCGGCGCCGGGACTATGAGGAGCGCGCCTGGCTGCGCGGGGCGCCGCCGCCGCGCTGGCTGCGCCTGCTGCCCCTCGTCATGCTCGTCGGGCTCACCGCCGCCGGGCTCGCCACCTCGCGCAGGTTCGACGTCGGTTTTCTGCTCGCGGCGCTCCCGCCGCTGGCCGCGCTCTCGTACGGACCCCGGGCCACGGCCCTGCTCGGCGGCATCGTCCTCGCCCTGCTCGACCTCCCGTGGCCGGACCTCGGGCAACCGGGCGAGGTCGACCTGGCGACGGTCGCCTTCATCGCCCTGCTCAGCGTGGTCATCGCCTGGGTGCGCAGCCGGCGCGACGCCCAGCTGATCACGGTGAGCGCGGTCGCCGAGGCGGTCCAGTTCGCCGTGCTGCCGCCGCTGCCCGAGCGTGTGGGGCCCGTGCGCTGCGCGGGCCTGTACCGGGCGGCCCAGCGAGGGACCCTCGTCGGCGGCGACCTGTTCGAGGTGCGTGACGGCCCCCACGGCGTACGGGCCCTGGTGGGCGACGTCCAGGGGCACGGGCTCGCCGCCGTCGGCACCGTCGCGGCCCTGCTGGGCGCCTTCCGGGAGGCCGCGCTCGACCAGCCGCAGCTGGCGGGGGTCGCGGGCAGACTCGACCGCAGGCTCGTCGTCGACTCGGCCGACGTGGGGAACCCGGAGCTCTTCGCGACGGCCGTCCTGCTGGAGTTCTCGGACGACGCCCGGGCCGTGCGCATCCTCTCCTGCGGCCATCCCCGGCCGCTGCTGCTGCGCGGCCGCACGGCGACCGAGCTGCGGGTGCCGGCCGGACTGCCGCTGGGCCTCGGCCTCGCCGCCGACGCGCCCGAGGAGCTCATCGTCCCGCTGGAGCGGGGCGACCGGCTGTTCGTCGTCACCGATGGGGTCACCGAGTCACGCGACGGCTCCGGTGTCTTCTATCCGCTCGCCGACCGGCTGCCCGTACTCAGCGAGGACGATCTGGCCATGACGACGGACGTGGTGTGGAAGGACCTGGTCCGGTTCGCCGGAAGCGTCCAGGATGATGTGACGATGCTCGTCTTCGAGCCTGAGGTGGAGGAGCCGGGGCTGGGCCTGGAGTCGGGGCTGGGGCCGGAGACGGCGCCGAGGCCGGAGTCGTAGCCCGGGCCCGGCCTTAGCCCGTCGGGGCGGTCGAGGCGGCCGAAGCGACGGAGGCGGTCGCTGAGGCCGGGGCCCGTCGGTCCCGGGGCTACACCGTGTGGAGTACACCGCATGTCGCCCGCGGTCCGTGCGGCGGACAGTGGTGGAATGCGTGTCTTTCGCGTCGTGCTGTGGTGCGTGCCCGGTGTCGCGGGCTGCGCGCTCCTCGTCCTGCTCGCGACGAGCATCGGTGGGCCCGCCGCATCGCCGGAGCGGACACAGACGGCGCGGCCCCAGGCGGCGAAGGGCGCGGTGTGGACCGCTCCGAAACCGCAGATCGTGCCCAGGGGCAGCTGGCTGGGCCAGGGCGGCCCGGAGGCGCACAGCAGCCCGCCGCCCCGCTTCGCCGACCGTGTCATGGCCGTCTTCGTGCACCACACCGACACACCGAACGACTACGACTGCGCCGACGCCCCGCGCACCATACGCGACCTGTACACCGGCCAGGCCGGTGCCCGGCACTGGGACGACATCGGCTACAACTTCCTCGTCGACCGCTGCGGCACCATCTACGAGGGCCGCGCGGGCGGCACCGACCAGGCCGTCGTCGGGGCGCACACCCAGGGGTTCAACGAGCGCACGGTGGGCATCGCCGCGATCGGTACGTTCACCGCAGGGACGGATGTGCCGAAGGTCATGACCGATGCCATCGCGGCCATCGCCGCCTGGAAACTCGGTCTGTCCGGCATCGACCCGCGCGGCAAGGTGGAGCTCGTGTCCAGCAACAGCCTGAGCAAGTACGCCGCGGGGACGCGTGCGCGGTTCTATGCCGTGTCCGGTCACACCGACGGCAACCTGACCGAGTGTCCCGGGGAGGCGCTGATGGCGCAGCTTCCGTCGATCAGGGACGCGGCGGCCCGTATGGAGGGCCGCCTGTAGCAAGGCGGAAGCCGGCGCAGACGCGCGTGCAACGACGGGCCTACGACCCGAACCGCTCCCACAGCTTCGGGTACCGCTCCGCCAGCACGGCCTTGTTCTCGAAGTCGATCGGCGTGCCCTCGGGCTCCGGCGGGGCCGGTGGGATGCCGAGGTCCGGGGCGACGGTGCCGGTGAGTTCCTCGTACGCCTCGTCGGCCGCGTAGCCGAGCTCCTCGCCGTCCCCGTCGATCTCCTCGTCGAACTCCTCGAGGAGGGCGGCCAGCGAGTCCGGGTCGTGCATGGCTCCTTCGAAGATGTCGCGGCCCTGGCCGATCAGCCAGCAGCGGAAATAGTCGAAGGCGTCGTCGCTCGCCCCGTCGAGCAGCACCCAGGCGGCGCCCCACAGGTCCCAGCGGTACGCACGGTTGTAGCGGGACTCGAAGTGCCGGGCGAAGTCCAGTACGGAGTCCGGATCGGACTGAAGCAGCCTTTCGACTAGCAGCTCGGCATGGTCCTCGGGGTCGCCCTCGGCGGCCTCGCGGGTGCTGTCCACGATCTCCCAGAACTCCGTCTCGTCCATCACGCCACCAGCATCGGCCCTGGGGATGGGCGATGCACGCGGAATGGGACAGAAGCGGCTGTGTCGTCACGCACCCTGCTCTGCACGGGATCACCGCTGAAATCACGACAGAGGGTGTCTGGATTCCCGGGAATGCTCCTCGTATGGAGAATGCACAGCCACTCAAGGGAAAGATCGCGCTGGTGGCGGGTGCCACGCGCGGGGCCGGGCGGGCCATGGCCGTGGAGCTGGGACGCGCCGGGGCCACGGTGTACGTGACGGGACGGACGACCCGGGAGAAGGTCAGCGAGGTCGGCCGCACCACCGAGACCATCGAGGAGACCGCCGAGCTCGTCGACGCGGCCGCCGGCCGGCACGGCGCCGGTATCGCCGTACCGACGGACCATCTGGAGCCGGATCAGGTGCGCGTGCTCGTCGATCGCATCGATCGCAAGCAGGGTCGGCTGGACGTCCTGGTCAACGACGTCTGGGGCGGCGAGCACCTGGTGGGCGAACTCCTCGAGACCAAGCCGAAGATGTGGGAGCACGACCTCGGCAAGGGCATGCGGATGCTCGAACTCGGCGTCCGTACGCACATCGTCACCAGCAGCCTGGCCCTGCCCCTCCTGGTGCGGAACCCCGGCGGCCTGGTCGTGGAGGTCACCGACGGCACCGCCGAGTCCAACCGGCGCTACCGCGAGAACTTCTACTACGACCTCGCCAAGAACGCGCCCATCCGCATGGCGTTCTGCCTCGGCGAGGATCTGAAGGACTTCGGCGGTACGGCGGTCTCGATCACCCCGGGTTCCTGCGTTCCGAGCAGATGCTCGACGGGTTCGGTGTCACCGAGGAGACCTGGCGCGACGCGATCGAGAAGGTCCCGGAGTTCGCGATCGCCGAGTCTCCCGTCTACGTCGGCCGGGCCGTCGCCGCGCTGGCCGCCGACCCGGACCGGCACCGGTGGAACGGCCGCTCGCTGTCCAGCGGACAGCTCGCCGAGGAGTACGGCTTCACGGACGCCGACGGCTCCCGGCCGAACGCGTGGGCGTACTTCGAGGAGGTCGTCTTCGGCGGGAAGGACGCTCCGGTGGAGGACTACCGGTAGGGATGTACTCGTGGGGCTCTGCCGGTGGGGGATTTCTCGTAGAGCTGCACGAGTAGGGGATCACTCGTAGAGCCGGTGCATCCGGGCCGCCGCCTCCGCGAACCGTTCGCGCAGACCGGTGGGCTCCAGGACCTCCGCCTCCGGCCCCAGAGCCAGGAGCTGGCTGTGCGCGACCTCGTCCGACTCGACGGGCAGGGTGACGGTGATCCGGCCCTGCCCGTCCGGTTCACCGGCGGCCTCCAGGGCCTCTCGGGCGGCGGTGGGATCGGTGACGTGCGGCAGCCGCCGGGCACCGGCCTCGGAAAGCCGTACGACGACCTTCGAGCGCAGGATCGAGCGGGCGAACTGGGCCGCCTGCTCCTCCCAGAAGGCGGGCAGGTCGAACGTCTCGTCCCGCTCGAAGCGTTCACCGGCCGGTGTCACCGCGGTGAACCGGTCGATGCGGTAGACGCGGAACGAACCGGAACCTCCGGTCGCGCGGGCGCACAGGTACCAGACGCCCGCCTTCAGGACGAGCCCGTACGGCTCCAGCTCCCGCTCGACCTCGTCGTCCCGGCGCCGGTAGCGAGCGGTGATCCGGCGGTCGTCCCACACCGCGTCCGCGACCTCGGGCAGCAGCTCGGGCGCCTTCGGCTCCTGGAACCAGGCGGGCGCGTCCAGATGGAACCGCTGCGCCGCCGTCCGCGACGCGTCCCGCACGGACGGCAGCAGCGCCGCGGACACCTTCAGGCGGGCCGCCGACGCCGCGTCCTCCAGGCCCATCTCGCGCAGCGCGCCCGGTACTCCGGAGAGGAACAGGGCCTCCGCCTCGCTGCGGGCGAGGCCCGTCAGACGCGTGCGATAGCCGCCCACGAGGCGATAACCGCCCGCCCGGCCCCGATCCGCGTACACCGGAACGCCCGCCTCCGACAGCGCCTGCGCGTCCCGCGTGACGGTCCGCTCGGACACCTCCAGTTCGCGGGCCAGCTCGGCGGCGGTCATGGTCGGCCGGGACTGAAGCAGCAGCACCATCTTGATGAGGCGGGCGGCACGCATGGCCCTCATCATGCCGCGCACGCTGCCGGGCGGGCACCGCCGGACATGACGGCGCCCCCGGGCCCGGGGGGAGGACCGGGGGACCGGGGGCGCGTCGCGACAGGCGAGAGGCGGCTACAGGCCGTACTTCTCGCGGGCTTCCTTCACCGCCGACGCCGGGACCTCACCGCGGCGGGCCAGCTGGGCCAGGGCCGCGGCGACGATCGACTCGGCGTCGACACCGAAGTGGCGGCGGGCCGCCTCGCGGGTGTCGGAGAGGCCGAAGCCGTCCGCGCCCAGCGAGGAGTAGTCCTGCTCGACCCACTGCGCGATCTGGTCCGGGACCTGGCGCATGTAGTCGGAGACCGCGAGGACGGGGCCCTCGGCGCCCTGCAGGGCCTGGCGGACGTACGGGATGCGCTCCTCGCCCTGCAGCAGGGCTTCGTCGGCCTCCAGGGCGTCGCGCCGCAGCTCGCTCCAGGACGTCGCGGACCACACGTCGGCGGCCACGCCCCACTCCTCGGCGAGCAGCTGCTGCGCCTTGAGCGCCCAGTGGATCGCGGTGCCGGAGCCGAGCAGCTGGATGCGCGGCGCGTTGGCGGGCACCGTCAGCCCGGCGGACTCGGCCGTGTTGAAACGGTAGAGGCCGCGCACGATGCCCTCGTCGACGCCCGCGGGCTTCGCGGGCTGCGGCAGGGGCTCGTTGTAGACGGTCAGGTAGTAGAAGACGTCCTGGTCCTCGCCCGGCTTGGCCTCGCCGTACATCCGGCGCAGACCCTCCTTGACGATCGCGCCGATCTCGTACGCGAACGCCGGGTCGTACGTCAGTGCCGCCGGGTTGGTCGCGGCGATCACCGGGGAGTGGCCATCGGCGTGCTGCAGGCCCTCACCCGTGAGCGTCGTACGGCCGGCCGTGGCGCCCACGAGGAAGCCCTTGCCGAGCTGGTCGCCGAGCTGCCACATCTGGTCGGCGGTCCGCTGCCAGCCGAACATCGAGTAGAAGATGTAGAAGGGGATCATCGTCTCGCCGTGCGTCGCGTACGACGTGGCGGCGGCGATGAAGTCCGCCATGGAACCGGCCTCGGTGATGCCCTCGTTGAGGATCTGGCCGTCCTTGGCCTCCTTGTAGTACATCAGCTGGTCCCGGTCGACCGGCTCGTACGTCTGGCCCTTCGGCGAGTAGATGCCGAGGGACGGGAAGAGGCTCTCCATACCGAAGGTGCGCGCCTCGTCCGGGACGATCGGCACCCAGCGCTTGCCCGTCTCCTTGTCGCGGATCAGGTCCTTGACGAGGCGTACGAACGCCATGGTGGTGGCGACGGACTGGCTGCCGGAGCCCTTGTCGAAGGCCGCGAAGGCCTTGTCGGCCGGGGCGGGCAGCGGCGCGACGGGGTGGACGCGGCGGGCCGGGGCGGGGCCGCCGAGGGCCGCGCGGCGCTCCTGGAGGTAGCGGACCTCGGGCGATTCGGCGCCGGGGTGGCCGTAGGGCACCTGGCCGCCCTCGAAGGCGCTGTCGGCGATGGGCAGGCCGAGCAGGTCGCGCATCGCCTTGAACTCGTCCACCGTCAGCTTCTTCATCTGGTGGTTGGCGTTCTTCGACGCGAAGCCCTCACCGAGGGTGTGGCCCTTCACCGTCTGGGCGAGGATCACGGTCGGGGCGCCCTTGTGCTCCAGGGCCGCCTTGTACGCCGCGTACACCTTGCGGGGCTCGTGGCCGCCGCGGGACAGGTGGAAGCACTCGAGGATCTTGTCGTCGGACAGCAGCTTCGCCATCTCGGCGAGCGCCGGGTCCTTGCCGAAGAAGTCCTGGCGGATGTAGGCGGCGTCGCGGGTCTGGTACGTCTGGACCTGGGCGTCAGGGACCTCGCGCAGGCGGCGGACCAGGGCGCCGGTGGTGTCGAGCGCGAACAGCTCGTCCCAGGCGTTGCCCCACAGGGTCTTGACGACGTTCCAGCCGGCGCCGCGGAACTGGGCCTCCAGCTCCTGCACGATCTTGAAGTTGGCGCGGACCGGGCCGTCGAGGCGCTGCAGGTTGCAGTTGATGACGAAGGTCAGGTTGTCCAGGCCCTCGCGCGCGGCCAGTGCGAGCGCGGCCGTCGACTCGGGCTCGTCCATCTCGCCGTCGCCGAGGAACGCCCACACGTGCGAGGCGGAGACGTTCTT
This sequence comes from Streptomyces jeddahensis, assembly GCF_001642995.1. Classification (GTDB taxonomy): domain Bacteria; phylum Actinomycetota; class Actinomycetes; order Streptomycetales; family Streptomycetaceae; genus Streptomyces; species Streptomyces jeddahensis. The sequence goes on along the minus strand of NZ_LOHS01000037.1, from coordinate 3,151 downwards.
GATGCCGCGGTTGGTCAGGTAGCGGTTGAAGCGCGCCTGGTAGATCGCGGAGAGCGGGCCGAGGCCCATGGAGACGGTCGGGAACTCCCAGAGCCAGGGGAGGCGGCGCGGGTGCGGGTACGAGGGCAGGCCGTTGCCGCCCGACTCGCGGCGGAAGTTGTCGAGGTGGGACTCGTTCAGCCGGCCGTCGAGGAACGCGCGGGCGTAGATGCCGGGCGATGCGTGGCCCTGGATGTAGAGCTGGTCGCCCGAGCCGTCGGCTTCCTTGCCCTTGAAGAAGTGGTTGAAGCCCGTCTCGTAGAGCCAGGCCGCGGAGGCGAAGGTGGCGATGTGGCCGCCGACGCCGTATTTCGAGCCGCGGGTCACCATCGCGGCCGCGTTCCAGCGGTTCCACGCGGTGATGCGGTTCTCCATCTCCTCGTCGCCGTCCACGGTGGGCTCGGCGGCGGTGGGGATGGTGTTGACGTAGTCGGTCTCGAGCAGCTTGGGCAGCGCCAGACCGGCGCCCTCAGCGCGCTCCAGGGTGCGGCGCATCAGGTACGCGGCACGGTGCGGGCCCGCCTCCCGGGCGACGGCGTCCAGGGAGGCCTGCCATTCGGCGGTCTCCTCCGGGTCCCGGTCCGGGAGCTGGTCGAGCTCGCTCGGCTGGATTGCGGTGGGGTCGGTCATTGCGCCGCCTTCCGTAGTCGAAGGGGGTTCCCTTTTCGGTAAAGGGTTCGGGGGTGCCCTTGGTCTTTGGCAGGACAGGGCGGAGGGCTCTGGTGAGAGCCCGTCGATGACTGTAAGCCCCTGATCGATGATCGATCAAAGGTCGGGGAGGTAATTCTTCTCTCGATCGCGAAAGTCGGCACGGGGTGCCTTGGCGGCAGGCACCGGGTGCCTGGTCTTCGCAGGTAGGCGGCGACTTCTGAGCGCCGGGGCGCTCCGCTGTGGGCTGGCGCCCCCCGCCGCCTGTGGGCTGGCGCCCCCGCCCGCTACCTGTGGGCTGGCGCCCCCGCCCCGCCGCCTGTGGGCAGCTGTTCCGCCAGGGGGCGGAACGGGTGGGCACAGGCGGAACCCTCTGCGCCGGGTGCGCACGTTGCTTGAACGGCACCCGAGACTTCGGGTGCCCGGGAGTACGAACAGGTGCCCGCCGTCGCGGGGTTCCGCTGTGCCCACCCTCCCCCATTGCCTTAAGGGCATGGGAGGTGCCCCCATCGCCCCAGCGGAACGATTGCCCACAGCGGGGGGAGGGCGGCGGCACTCCGCCGTTACGCGCGTGGGGCGCAGCCCAGGACGTGGGCCTTTACCAGGTCCGCGATCCGGGGATCCCGGCGGCGGAAGGCCTCGACCAGGGCCTCGTGCTCCTCGGCGTACGACTGCTGGACCGTGCCCAGCCAGCGGATGGACAGGGCCGTGAAGACCTCGATGCCCAGGCCCTCCCAGGTGTGCAGCAGCACGGAGTTCCCGGCCGCCCGCACCAGCTCGCGGTGGAACGCGACCGTGTGCCGCACCTGCGCCGTCCCGTCGGAGATCCGGTCCGCGTCGTAGAGCGCCGCCACGTGCGGCTCAAGGGCCGAGCAGTCCTCGGCGAGCCGCTCGGCCGCCAGTTCCGCGGCGATCGCCTCGAGGCCCGCCCGCACGGGGTAGCTCTCCTCCAGATCGGCGGCCGTGAGATTCCGCACGCGTACGCCCTTGTTGGGCGCCGACTCGATCAGCCGCAGGCTCTCCAGCTCGCGCAGCGCCTCCCGTACGGGCGTCTGGCTGACCGCCAGCTCCGTCGCGATGCGCCGCTCCACGATCCGCTCGCCCGGCTTCCAGCGCCCGCTCACGATCCCCTCCACGATGTGCTCGCGGATCTGTTCGCGCAGCGAGTGGACGACGGGCGCGGTCATGCGGTGCTCCTTCGGCAGGGTGCCGTCCGGTGCCGGGCGACCCCAAGGGCCTTGACGTCCGGCCGCGTCTGGCGGCGGCTGACGTCTGGTGAGGCTGACGTCTAGACAATACGGCGGCGCCCCCGCCCGGAAATGCTCCGGGCGGGGGCGTTCCCGCAGGTGTGGTGAGGCTTACAAGGGCGCGCTCTGTCTCAGAGGCCGAGCTCGACCTCGAACTCGCCCGCCTCCAGGATCGCCTTGACCGCGGTCAGGTAGCGGGCGGCGTCCGCGCCGTCCACCAGACGGTGGTCGTAGGAGAGCGACAGGTACGTCATGTCGCGGACGCCGATGACGGTGCCCTCGGCGGTCTCGATGACGGCCGGACGCTTGACGGTGGCGCCGATGCCCAGGATCGCGACCTGGTTCGGCGGCACGATGACCGTGTCGAACAGCGCACCGCGCGAACCGGTGTTGCTGATCGTGAAGGTCGCGCCGGCGAGGTCGTCCGGCGTGATCTTGTTGGCCCGGACGGCACCGGCCAGCTCAGCGGTCTTCTTCGCGATGCCGGCGATGTTGAGGTCGCCCGCACCCTTGATGACCGGCGTCATCAGGCCCTTCTCGGAGTCCACGGCGATGCCGATGTTCTCCGAGTCGAAGTACGTGATGGTGCCCTCGTCCTCGTTGATCCGGGCGTTGATGACCGGGTGGGCCTTCAGCGCCTGGGCCGCCGCCTTGACGTAGAACGGCATCGGGGAGAGCTTCACGCCCTCGCGGGCGGCGAAGGCGTCCTTCGCCGCGGCGCGCAGCCGCATCAGCTTGGTGACGTCGACCTCGACGACCGAGGTCAGCTGGGCCTGCGAGTGCAGCGCCTTCATCATGTTGTCGCCGATGACCTTGCGCATGCGGGTCATCTTGACCGTCTGACCGCGCAGCGGGGACACCTCGAGGGCCGGGGCCTTCTTGGCGGCGGCCGGAGCGGCGGCGGCCGGAGCCGGAGCAGCGGCGGCGGCCTTCGCGGCCTCGGCGGCGGCGATGACGTCCTGCTTGCGGATACGGCCGCCGACGCCGGTGCCCTTGACGGTGGACAGGTCGACGCCGTGCTCGGCGGCGAGCTTGCGCACCAGCGGGGTCACGTACGCGCCCTCGTCCACGGGCGCCGTCGGAGCCGGAACCGGAGCCGGGGTCACCGGAGCCGGAGCGGTCGGGGCGGGAGCCGGGGCGGCGGGCTGAACCGGGGCCGGGGCGGCAGCGGCCGGGGCGGCCGGAGCAGCGGGGGCCGGAGCCGGAGCAGCAGGCGC
>NZ_LOHS01000036.1 GCF_001642995.1 Streptomyces jeddahensis | reverse complement strand
GTCGGGGCCGCGCCGGGATGTACGTCCTCGGTCTGGCGCCAGGCCGTACGTCGTTTGGGCGAGCCCAGACTTTGCGCCAGCCGCTGCGGGCGCACATCCCGCCACGTCCCCTTCGGCCGCATGGCGCCTGCGGGCCGGTGGGGTCGACCTTTGTGGGCGCCACGCCGCGACCGTTTGTGGGCAGCAGCACCGCTACCGTTGTGGGCAATCGTTCCGCAGGGCGGAACGGGTGGGCACAACCCCACGACGTAGGGTGCGTCGCGTACGGCCTGTGCCCCTGGCGCCCGAAAACTAACAGCGTTAGTTTGGGCGCCGGACGACGGACGGGACGCCGGCACGGAGGTACGCAGATGAAGGCCCACGACGCCCTCTACATCGACGGAGCATGGCGGCCCGCCGCCGGCACCGACACGATCGAGGTCGTGAACCCGGCCGACGAGCAGGTCATCGCCCACGTCCCGGCCGGAACCGCCGAGGACGTGGACGCCGCGGTCCGCGCCGCCCGCGCCGCGCTCCCCGCCTGGGCCGCAACGCCGCCCGCCGACCGCGCCGCCCGTATCGCCGCGCTGCGCGACGCCCTCGTCGCCCGCAAGGACGAGATCGCCGAAACCGTCACCGCCGAGCTCGGCTCGCCCCTGCCGTTCTCGCAGAAGGTGCACACGGCCCTGCCGATCACGGTCGCCGGCTCGTACGCCGAGCTCGCAGCGACGTACGCCTTCGAGGAGAAGGCGGGCACCTCCACGGTGCTGCTCGAACCGGTCGGGGTCGTCGGGGCGATCACGCCCTGGAACTACCCGCTCCACCAGATCGTCGCCAAGGTGGCCCCCGCCCTCGCGGCGGGCTGCACCGTCGTCCTCAAGCCCGCCGAGGACACCCCGCTGACGGCGCAGCTCTTCGCCGAGGCGGTGCATGAAGCGGGCGTGCCTGCCGGTGTGTTCAACCTGGTCACCGGCCTCGGGCCGGTCGCCGGCCAGGCGCTCGCCGAGCACGAGGGCGTGGACCTGGTGTCCTTCACCGGGTCCACCGCCGTCGGGAAGCAGATCGGTGCGGTGGCAGGGGCGGCCGTCAAGCGCGTCGCGCTGGAGCTCGGCGGCAAGTCGGCCAACGTCATCCTGCCCAGCGCCGACCTGGCGAAGGCGGTGAGCGTCGGCGTCGCCAACGTCATGTCCAACTCCGGCCAGACCTGCAGCGCCTGGACCCGCATGCTCGTCCACCGTGACCGGTACGACGAGGCGGTGCAGCTCGCGGCCGAGGCCGCCGCCAAGTACGGCGACCGTATCGGCCCCCTCGTCAACGCCAAGCAGCACGACCGCGTGCGCGGCTACATCGAGAAGGGCGTCGCGGAGGGCGCACGGCTCGTCGCGGGCGGCCCCGAAGCACCCCGCGAGCAGGGCTACTTCGTCCGTCCGACTGTGTTCGCCGACGTCACCCCGGACATGACCATCGCCCAGGAGGAGATCTTCGGCCCGGTCCTGTCGATCCTGAAGTACGAGGACGAGGACGACGCGCTGCGTATCGCCAACGGCACCGTGTACGGCCTCGCGGGAGCCGTCTGGGCGGGCGACGACGCGGAGGCGGTGGCCTTCGCACGGCGTATGGACACCGGGCAGGTCGACATCAACGGCGGCCGCTTCAATCCTCTCGCGCCGTTCGGCGGGTACAAGCAGTCGGGCGTCGGGCGCGAGCTCGGTACGCACGGCCTGGCCGAGTACCTTCAGACCAAGTCCCTCCAGTTCTGATCTCTGAGGAGCGTCCGCTCACCATGGTCCGCGCTGCCGTCCTGCCCGCCGTCGGCTCTCCCCTGGAGATCACCGAGATCGAGCTGCCCGAACCCGGACCCGGCCAGGTTCGGGTACGCCTCGCCGCCGCCGGCGTCTGCCACTCCGACCTGTCCCTGTCCAACGGCACCATGCAGGTGCCCGTACCCGCCGTGCTCGGCCATGAGGGCGCGGGCACGGTCGTCGCCGTCGGCGAGGGCGTCACGCACGTCGCACCCGGCGATGGCGTCGTCCTCAACTGGGCGCCGTCCTGTGGCAGTTGTCACGCCTGCTCGCTCGGCGAGGTGTGGCTGTGCGCCAACGCCCTGAGGGGAGTGGGCGATGTGTACGCGAAGCGGGCCCAGGACGGCGCCGACCTCCACCCGGGCCTGAACGTCGCCGCGTTCGCCGAGGAGACCGTCGTCGCCGAGGGCTGTGTGCTGCCCGCGCCGGACGGAGTGCCGCTCACCGACGCGGCCCTGCTCGGCTGCGCCGTGCTCACCGGGTACGGCGCCGTCCACCACTCCGCGCGGGTCCGCGAGGGCGAGTCCGTCGCCGTCTTCGGCGTCGGCGGGGTCGGTCTGGCAACGCTTCAGGCAGCCCGTATCGCGGGCGCATCGAAGATCATCGCCGTCGATGTCTCCCCGGAGAAGGAGGAACTCGCTCGCCGGGCGGGCGCCACGGACTTCGTGGTCGCATCCGAGAACACCGCCCGTCAGATCCGCGGGCTCACGGGCAAGCAGGGCGCGGACGTCGCGGTGGAGTGCGTGGGCCGCGCCGTCACCATCCGTACCGCATGGGAGTCCACCCGGCGCGGCGGCCGCACCACGGTCGTCGGCATCGGCGGCAAGGACCAGCAGGTCTCCTTCAACGCCCTGGAGATCTTCCACTGGGGCCGCACTCTGTCCGGCTGCGTCTACGGCAACTCCAATCCGGCCGACGACCTGCCCGTGCTCGCGGAGCACGTCCGCTCGGGCCGCCTCGACCTCGGCGCCCTGGTGACCGAGCACATCGCTCTCGACGGCATCCCGGCGGCGTTCGACAACATGCTCGCGGGCAAGGGCGGCCGGGCGCTGGTCCTCTTCTAGCGAGGGGCCTTACCGGCTCGTACCGCACCCCGGCCGCCGTCAGCGGCCGGGGTCCGAGTGCTGCCCGCGCCTCATCGCGCCTGAGCACCAACCTGTAATGCACAGGCAAAACTGCTGCTGCACAACCCGTTGACGTACATACCGTCCGGTCAGTACGTTCCCGGAAATCGTGGCGCCGCCCCCTGTTTCCGTCCCCCCACACCCCTGTTCCGTCCCCGCACCCACCGGAGTGTGCACGCATGGACACGGCACCCTCAGCAGCATCCGCTCAACCCCGCTCCGTCACCCCGGCGGACGCCCGCAACCGCCGCAAGGTGGCGACCGCCGCCGCCCTCGCCTCGGCCGTCGAGTGGTACGACTACTTCGTCTTCGGCATCGCCGCCGCCCTCGTGCTCGGCGATCTGTACTTCCCCGCAGGCAGCCCGTCCGCCGGAGTCCTCGCCGCCTTCGCGACCTTCGCCGTCGGCTTCCTGGCCCGTCCGCTCGGCGGTGTCATCGCCGGTCACCTCGGCGACCAGCGAGGCCGCAAGCCCATGCTGGTCCTCGCGCTCACCCTCATGGGCGTCGCCACCACGGGAATCGGCCTGCTCCCCACGTACCAGACGATCGGCATCGCCGCGCCCGTCCTGCTCGTCCTGCTGCGCGTCCTGCAGGGCATCGCCGTCGGGGCGCAGTGGGGCGGCGCGATGCTGCTCGCCACCGAGTACGCCCCCGAGGGCAAGCGCGGGCTCTACGGCAGCTTCGTCCAACTCGGCGTCCCGATCGGTGTGGTGACCGCCAACTCCGTCTTCCTGGTGGCCGGCGCCGCCACCAGCGAGAGCGCCTTCGCCGCCTGGGGCTGGCGCGTGCCGTTCCTCATCGGCTTCTTCGTCCTGGGCCTTGCCTGGTACATCCACACCAGGGTCGAGGAGACACCTGAGTTCCGCGCGGCCGAGCGGGCCCTCGCGGAGAAGGAGAAGGGCGAGAAGAGCTCCCCGCTGCGGACGATCCTGCGCGGGCATCTCGGCACGGTGCTGCTGGCAGGCGGATCGTTCGCCGTGAACACCGCCACCTTCTACATCCTCATCACCGGCATCCTCGACTACACGACCCGTGAGCTCGGCATGGAGCGCAGTGCGGTCCTCACCGTCTCCCTCTGCGTCAGCCTCACCCAGCTGGTTCTCATCCCCGCGTCGGCCGCTCTCTCCGACCGGATCGGACGCATCAGGATCTACGCACTCGGCGCGGTGGGCCTGGCCCTCTGGGCGGTGCCGCTCTTCCTCCTCATCGACACCGGCTCGCTGCTGTGGCTGGCGGTCGCCGCATTCGTGACCGGCTGCTTCCTCAGCATCATGTACGGGCCGCAAGCCGCGCTGTTCGCCGAGCTCTTCACCCCGGAGATGCGCTACACGGGGGCCTCGCTCGGCTATCAGATCGCCGCGATCCTCGGCGGCGGGCTGGCGCCCTTCATCATGGTGCTGCTGCTCGAGGCGACGGGCACGTCGATGGCCGTCTCGGCCTACATCGTCGGCCTGGCGCTGATCGCTCTGGTCTCGATCAAGGTCCTTGCGACCCGGGCGAGTTCGGGCTTGGGTTCCGGATCGCGCTGACTCGGGATCACCTGTTCTCCGGCTCCGGCTCCGGCTCCGGCTCCGGCTCCGGTTCCGGCTCGGGCGCGGCTGTCGCCCTGGCCGGAGCCGGAGCCGTCGTCCTCCCGCCGCGCGGGCGGGAACGCGACACGGCGACGCCCGCGAGGCACAGCGCACCGCCGCCCAGCGTCAGCAGCCCCGGCACCTCGTCGAGCGCGAGCCATGACATCAGGACGACCAGCGCGGGCACGGCGTACGTCGTCGCGCCCATGCGGCTCGCGGTCGTACGGGCCAGGGCGTACGCCCAGGTCGTGAAGGCCAGAGCCGTCGGGAACACGCCGAGGTACAGCATGTTGAGGGTCGCCGACGCGGGCGCCCGGGCCGCGTCGTGGACCAGCTGCCCCGCGAACGGCAGACACGCGACGGCTCCCACGAGACATCCGAACGTCGTGACCTGCAGTGCGGTGGCGTGCGCCAGGGCGGGCTTCTGTCCCACGACCCCGCTCGCGTACCCGATCGCCGCGAGCACGCACAGCGCGACCCCGAGGACGGACGCGCTGCCGTCGCCCGACATGGAGAATCCGACGGCGACGGCGCCCGCGAACGACACCGCCATCCCCGCGAGCAGGCGCGGCGGCAGCGGATCGCCCAGCAGCCGCCATCCGAGCACGGCGACGAGGATCGGGCCGATGTTCACCAGCAGGGCCGCCGTACCCGCGTCGACCAGCTGCTCGCCCCAGTTGAGCACCACCATGTAGAGCCCGAACCACAGCAGCCCCGACACGGCGATCCCCGGCCAGGCCCCGCGCGGCGGCCAGCCCTCTCTCCGTATGAGACAGATGACGCCCAGCGTCAGCGCCCCGGCCAGCAGCCGCCCGAGAGCCAGGGCGCCCGGGGAGTACGCGGCCCCGGCGCTGCGGATCGACACGAAGGCGGAGGCCCAGAGCACCACGGTCACCGTCGCCGCGGCTGCGGCGAGGACTTCGGGGCGCCGGGCGGGCGGGGGAGAGATCATCATGCTCCTGAGGCTAGGGAGAGGTGAGGCGCGGTGGCTCGCGGTTTCCGGACGCCGTACTGACGGATCTCCGCTCCCGGTCACGAGGCCGCGGCCCCGGTGAACCCGCAGCAGCAGCCGGTGGGCCCCGCGAAGCCCCGGCCGCCGCCATCTCGTCCCGGCGGGCCTTGCCGATGGATCGGAGTTCGCCATGCCCCGAGGCTAGGGGCCGCACAGTTCGGCGGTCACCGCAATATTCCGGGTGCCGATCACGGCAGCGCCGCCGCGTCGATGCCCAGCAGGTCGGTCAGCGCCCGCGCGCCGGTGTCCGTGACCTTCACCGCGCGCTCGGAGCCGATCCGTACGCACCAGCCGGCGTCCAGCACGTGGCGGCACAGGGCCGCGCCCGCGGCACCGGCGAGGTGCGGTCTGCGTTCCGTCCAGTCCAGGCAGCCGCGGGCCAGCGGGCGGCGGCCCGCGCGTTCGAGCCGGATACCCGACTCGTCGAACCAGCGCAGTCCCGCGTCGGTCAGGGCGAACCCGGTGTCCTGGCGCAGCAGAGCGCGCCGGGTCAGTGCGTCCGTGATCGCGATGCCGAGGCGTCCCGCGAGGTGGTCATAGCAGGTGCGCCCGCGCGCCATCGCGGAGCCGGCGCTCGACGCCCGCAGCGTCCGCGGCCGCTCGACGCGCGGCGCGGCATGCGCCGCCAGGTCCTCGACGAGCTGTGCCACCCGGTCGTCGGCCAGCCGCACATAGCGGTGCCGGCCCTGCCGCTCCTCGGTCAGCAGCCCGCCGGCGACCAGCTTTCCCAGGTGCTCACTCGCGGTCGACGCCGCCACGCCCGCGCAGCGCGCCAGTTCACCGGCGGTCCACGCCCGCCCGTCGAGCAGCGCCAGCAGACAGGCGGCGCGCGTCTCGTCGGCGAACAGTCCGGCGAGCGCGGCGAGCTGAGGCGCGGCGGAATCCCTGGACGGCCTGGTGGCTCTCATGGATTCAGGATGCGGCAGGGAAGGTTCGGTGCGGACCGAAGGGTTCGCGGGGCGTTCGGGCGTCAGGTCAGGGGCAGCGGCCGGCGACGCCCACGGTCACGGCACGGCGGCTCACGACGCCACGGCAACGGCACGGCGGCTCACGACGTCTGCGTCGCCGACGCCAGCTGCTCGTACTGCATCGCCAGCCCGTCCAGCAGCGCCCGCAGCCCCGTCTCGAAGGCGCGCTCGTCGATCTTCTGCTGGCGCTCGGCGAGCAGATGCGCCTGGCCGAGGTGTGGATAGTCGGACGGGTCGTACGCCGACTCGTCGTCGACGAAGCCCCCGGCGAAGGAACCCAGCGCGGACCCCATGACGAAGTACCGCATCAGGGCGCCGATCGACGTCGCCTGGGCGGGTGGCCAGCCCGCCGCGACCATGGCGCCGAACACAGCGTCCGCGAGGCGCAGCCCCGCCGGACGGCGGCCGGGGCCCCGGGCGAGGACCGGCACGATGTTCGGGTGGTCGGTGATGGCCGCGCGATACGACACGGCCCAGTCGTGCAGCGCCGTCCGCCAGTCCCGGCCGTCCTCGAACATCGACAGATCGACCTGCGCGCTGACCGAGTCGGCGACCGCCTCGAGGATCTCGTCCTTCGTACGGAAGTGGTTGTAGAGCGACGGTCCGCTCACCCCGAGCTCGGCGGCGAGGCGCCGTGTCGACACGGCCGCGAGGCCCTCGGCGTCCACCAGCGCACGCGCCGTCTCGACGATGCGGTCGGTGCTCAGCAGGGGCTTGCGCGGTCGGGCCATGCGGCACATAGTAGGGCTGCCCGACGGAAACTAGCAGTGATAGTTAAAGTGGTCCGTGGACCCGTTTACCCGTGGATCCGTGGATCCGTCGACTCCGGAGTCGATGCGCAAGTGGGGAGCGTTCGCTGATGAACCTGGAGCTCAGCGAGGAGCAGGCCGCCGTACGGCAGCTCGCCAGGGACTTCGTGGAGCGCGAGATCGTCCCGCACGTCGTCGAGTGGGACCGCGCCGAGAGCGTGGACCGGAGCATCGTGAAGAAGCTCGGCGAGGTGGGCTTCCTCGGCCTGACCATCGACGAGGAGTACGGCGGCTCGGGCGGCGACCACCTCGCGTACTGCCTCGTGACGGAGGAGCTCGGCCGTGGCGATTCATCCGTGCGCGGCATCGTCTCCGTCTCGCTGGGCCTGGTCGCCAAGACCATCGCGCACTGGGGCAGCGAGGAGCAGAAGCGGCAGTGGCTGCCGGGGCTGACCTCCGGCGAGTACGTCGGCTGCTTCGGCCTCACCGAGCCCGGCACCGGGTCCGACGCGGGCAGCCTCGCGACCAGGGCGGTCCGCGACGGCGACGCGTACGTCATCAACGGCACGAAGATGTTCATCACGAACGGCACCTGGGCCGATGTCGTCCTCCTCTTCGCCCGCACCAACGACAGCCCCGGCCACAAGGGCGTCTCCGCCTTCCTGGTGCCCACGGCCTCGCCGGGCCTGACGCGCCGCACCGTCCACGGCAAGCTCGGCCTGCGCGGCCAGGCCACCGCCGAGCTGGTCTTCGAGGACGTACGCGTCCCGGCGTCGGCGATGCTCGCCCCCGAGGGCAAGGGCTTTGCCGTCGCCATGTCCGCTCTCGCCAAGGGGCGTATGTCGGTCGCCGCCGGCTGCGTGGGCATCGCGCAGGCCGCGCTGGACGCGGCGGTGCGGTACGCGACCGAGCGCGAGCAGTTCGGCAGGACCATCGCGCACCATCAGCTGGTCCAGGAGCTGATCAGCGACATCGCCGTGGACGTCGACGCCGCGCGGCTGCTGACCTGGCGGGTCGCCGATCTGATCGACCGCGGGCAGCCCTTCGCCACCGAGTCGTCCAAGGCGAAGCTGTTCGCCTCGGAGGCCGCGGTACGCGCCGCGAACAACGCCCTTCAGGTCTTCGGCGGCTACGGCTACATCGACGAGTACCCGGTCGGCAAGCTGCTGCGCGACGCACGCGTCATGACGCTCTACGAAGGCACCAGCCAGATACAGAAGCTGGTGATCGGCCGCGCGCTGACGGGCGTATCGGCCTTCTGAGCCACTCGCTTCCGCGCTGCGCGCGCGGCCGAGGGCCTGCGCGCACGGCCGGGGGCATGAGTACGAAGCTGAGTATCCGCGCGGATGCGGCCCTCCGACATGGGCCGCGACGCTGGACCGCATGACTGAGACACCCGTCAAACAGCAGAGCACCGCGGCGTTCTACGGTCAGGCTGTCGCCTCCTTCGCCGTCGCCCTGGCGGCGACGGCCGTCGGGATCTTCAATCTGCAGGCCGACGCCTGGGTCCGCGGCTTCCTGGGCATCGCCGTCCTCTATCTGGTCACCTCGGCGTTCACTCTAGCCAAGGTGATCAGGGACCGGCAGGAGGCCGGACAGCTGGTCAGCCGGGTCGACCAGGCCCGGCTCGAGAAACTCCTCGCCGAGCACGATCCCTTCGAGAAGCTCTAAGCGCCCGCTCAGCATTCCGGTATCGTGGTGCGTCATGCCACTTCTGGCGCGGCCCGCAGGGCCGTGTTCGCCGAGGATGGTGGCAGGCGACAGGTGGAAGGGGCGAGTGATGGGTGCGGCGGCGCAGACGGACGAGGTCGAGAACGAGCCGTGGGGTGAGGTCACCCCGGATGCGGCCCGGCGGCTGCTCGTCGCCGCCGTCGAGGCCTTCGCCGAGCGCGGTTACCACGCGACGACCACGCGCGACATCGCGGGTCGCGCCGGCATGAGCCCGGCCGCGCTCTACATCCACTACAAGACCAAGGAAGAGCTGCTCCACCGCATCAGCAGGATCGGCCACGAGAAGGCCCTCGAGATCCTGCAGACGGCGTCCGCCCACGAGGGCACCGCAGCGGAGCGGCTCTCCGACGCCGTACGGTCCTTCGTCCGCTGGCACGCCTCGCAGCACACCACCGCGCGTGTGGTGCAGTACGAGCTGGACGCGCTCGGCCCCGAGGCGCGCGCGGAGATCGTCGCACTGCGCCGCAGGACCGACGAGGTGGTGCGCGGGATCATCAACGACGGTGTGCAGGCGGGGGAGTTCGACGTGCCCGATGTGCGGGGCACCACCGTCGCGGTGCTGTCCCTCTGCATCGATGTCGCACGCTGGTTCAACGTGGCGGGGCGCCAGACACCCGACGAGGTCGGCGCCCTCTACGCCGACCTCGTGCTGCGGATGGTGGGCGCCAAGCGGTAAGCCGCAGGGCGCCGAAGGGGCGAGCCCGTCGCCCCGGCGGGCGCCGCCGGGGCGATGGCCGACGCTCCCGGCTTCCGGGTGTCTGTGCTTTCGGGTGTCCGTAACCGCGGTGCTTCCGGGTGTCCGTACCGCGGTCAGAAGTAGTAGCGCGACACCGACTCGGCCACGCATACCGGCTTGTCGCCGCCCTCGCGCTCGACGGTGACGGCCGTCGTCACCTGCACGCCGCCGCCCGCCTCGGTGACCTCCGTGAGGACGGCCGTGGCGCGCAGCCGCGAGCCGACCGGCACGGGAGCGGGGAAACGCACCTTGTTCGTGCCGTAGTTGATGCCCATCTTCATCCCCTCGACCTGGATCACCTGCGGGACCAGCGCAGGCAGCAGCGACAGGGTGAGGTAGCCGTGGGCGATGGTCCTGCCGAAGGGCCCGGCGGCCGCCTTCTCGGGGTCCACGTGGATCCACTGGTGGTCGCCCGTGGCGTCCGCGAACAGGTCGATCCGCTTCTGGTCGATCTCCAGCCAGTCGCTGTGGCCCAGCTGCTCGCCGACCGCTGCCTTCAGCTCGTCGGCGGACGTGAAGATCCTCGGCTCTGCCATGGTCCCTGACCCCTCCCGGGCATCGTTTTCTAAGCGCTTGCTCAGCATGGTCTGGCGGAGCGCCGCTGTCAACGAGGGGTCTCCTCCGCCGACGAGGAGCGGGACAGGGGCCGGTAGGGTGCGGAGGGTGCCGCAGATTCCGGAGAAGATCCACGAGCTCACCGTCGGCCAGCTGTCGGCCCGCAGCGGCGCCGCCGTCTCGGCGCTGCATTTCTACGAGTCCAAAGGGCTGATCAGCAGCCGCCGCACGGCGGGCAACCAGCGCCGCTACCAGCGCGACGCGCTGCGCCGCGTCGCGTTCGTCCGCGCCGCCCAGCGAGTCGGCATCCCGCTCGCGACGATCCGCGAGGCCCTCGCCGAACTCCCCGAGGGGCGCACCCCCAACCGCGAGGACTGGGCCCGCCTGTCCGAGGCCTGGCGCTCCGAACTCGACGAACGCATCAAGCAGCTCAGCCGCCTGAGGGACCACCTGACCGACTGCATCGGCTGCGGCTGCCTGTCCCTGGAGACGTGTGTCCTCTCCAACCCGGACGACGTCTTCGGCGAGCGGCTGACCGGTTCAAGCCTGCTTCCCGAACGCGGCCGCACCGGAAAGCCGGGCAGGACGCAGCGCCCTGGTGAGACAGAGCGCGATGACACCAAAAGCACCTGCTGTTGACCACCAAGGGCACCTGAGCGGCCAGCGCGCCGCCCGGGCATGAGCCCGCCAGCAGAGGCCTAAGCCGGACCGGCAGAGGTCCAAGTCCGGCCGGGGAACAAGCCGGGCGGCAGAGGTACAAGCCCGGCCCCCGGCAAGCGCGTCCGCGGGCAGCGAACAGTGGCGCCCGTGGACGGCGCGCCCCCTCCGCGCGCCGCCCCCGGCCCCGCGAACCCGCCCTGCCGTCCCCTGTGCGGCAGGGCGGAGCACATGGCGAACCCTTGGCTCTCGTCCCATCGTTGCCCCGGTTGCCCCGGTCGGACCCTCACCGCATTGCGCAGCCCCTACTGTCCCGGCGGCACATCCGCGCAGCCAGCGATTTACGTCTGCTACGGTCCCCGCCCCCCGAACGAGGATCGCCGACCGAACCCCCGGGCTGCCGCTACGGCCCCGCCCCCACACTCAGCGCCGCCGCCACCAACTCCCCGTTGGACCCGGCCCGTCGCCCGTCCGGCAGGACCAGCGTGTCCTCCAGGCCGATCCGGGTCGCCAGCCCCAACCGCAGGGCCATCCGCAACACCGGCCAGGCGCCGCCCTCTTCACCGTGCAGCAGCACCGGACGGCCATGGGCGGTGCCGATCGCGTCGAGCAGGTCCCGGGCGGTGTCCTCGGCGGTCTCCGGATCCGGATCCGCGACCTCGGCCAGGACGCGCAGGACCCGCGGCGCCAGGCGCGACGCGGTGAACCGCGCCGGGCCGTCCGTCCCCGACCACAGCCCGGCCTCCACGCCCACACCCCGGTCGAGCAGGGCCGCCGCGACCTCCTCGGCTCCCGGCTCATGCCAGTTGACAGAGGCGTGGTCGGGCAGCAGCGTCCACTCGCGTATGCGCGCGGCCCGTGCCCGCGGGTCCGGCTCGGCCCACGCGCCCGTCGTCACGCCGACCGGGACACTGACCGCGGAGCGTATCGCTTCGAGCGTCGCCGCAACCGCACGCGGCGACAGAGTGTCCTGTCCACAGGGGGACTTGGGATGTACATGTACATCCTGGGCTCCGGCCGCGACGGCCTCCGCCGCGGACTCGGCCATCGCCCCCGGAGAAACCGGCACGGCCGCACCATCGCCCGCACCGCGCGGGCCGTTGAGACACACCTGGAGCAGGAAGTCCATGTCACCGATGGTGCCAGCCGCCACTGACAACCCGGCCTCCACCGACACCGAGGACCGGGCATCGAGGAGGAGTCACCCATGAGCCTCGCCATCTGCTCACTCAAGTGGGAAGCAGAACGCAGCGGCCCGCAGAAGATCTCGTACGACAGCGACGGCTACCACCTGGTGCGCTTCCCCTATACGGCGGGCGACGAGTCGTACGACCCGTGGAAGATGCACGACCCGGGCCACGGCGGCGACAAGAAGTCCGCGTTCCCGGACCCCCGCTCCGGGCTGATATGGCCCAGCCACGACGGCTGGGGCGTGCTGTCCGCGCTGGTCTTCTGGGAGGCGGCCGCCCAACCCAGCGAGTACCGTGCGCGGTTCGTGCGCGATCCGCTCGGCTCCTCGACGGGGTACGACTCGACCGCCACGACCGACGGTGCCACCACCCGGGGCGGCCAGTACCGCACGTACATGTGGCAGATGTTCGTGCACAGGGGCACGCCGCTGGGGCTGAAGGTCTCGGCGCGCGGCGCGGGGGACAAGAAGCTGGCCACGCCGCTGATCCTGGCCGAGTTCAAGCTCGCCATCCACACGGATGTGATCACTCCGTAGCGCAGAAACGGTCCGCCACTTCGCGCACGGGGGTGCGGCCAGGACGTCGCACCCCCGTCGTGCTCAGGCTGAGACCAGCAGCCGCGCTCGTCTCGCCTCCGCCAGGGCCGCGGACGTCAGAACGGGCCGCGGCACCACTATCCCGCAGCCCGTGCAGACCGGACCCGACGACGGCTCATGGGCCAGGTCGTTCTTCCAGACGAGGCGCGAACCCGAGCACACCGGGCAGGCGTCTCCCGGCTCGCGCTCCAGGGCTGCTATCAGCCGCCGCAGTGTCTCGGCCAGCGGCCCGGCGGGATGGACCCGGGGGTCGTCGCACCATGCGACGCCGAAGCCGCCCCAGGTGAGCCGGTGCCAGTCGTCCACGCTGCCCGGCCTGCGCAGTCCGTCGTGCTTCTCCCTCCGGCGCCGCTCGGCGAACTGGGCCTCGTAGGCCAGCCAGACCGCCCGTGCCTCCTCGAGTTCGTCGAGCGCGGCCACCAGCCGCGCCGGATCTGGTGAGCGGTCCTCCTGCCCGAAGCCCGCCCGGGAGCAGAGATGGTCCCAGGTGGCCCGGTGGCCGTAAGGGGCGAACCGCTCGAGGCACTTGCGCAGTGAGTACCGCCGCAGTGCCAGGTCGTTGCGGGGGTCACGCACCTGTCTCGCGAGACTCCGGAATCCGGCCATCGCTCTGCACCTCCGTCACATGTACTCCGGCTGATTCGGCGTCGTCGTACGGACCTCGCCGAATAGACGTATCGACACGCAATTCGGCTCCATCCGAATTTGGATGACACCCATCAGTTGCCTTCGAGGGTCCCGGACGGGCCGTCAAGGGACTGTCAATGTGGGCTCTCGTCGGTCTCTCGTCGGTCCCTGCCGGACGACGACACGCAATTCGCGCCGCCCTTGGCGGCCCAACCCTGTGGCGATTCCGAAAACATGACGCATGTTCATCTTCAATCGTCGCTATACCGGCGGTAACCTCCGGCTCACCATCGTCGGGAGGAGCAGGAATGCCACGGCGTACCCCACATCGCACCCGCATCAGATCCCTGCGCGAATCCGCGGGCTCACTGGCCCTCATGGCCGTATTCGTCTTTACCGGCGGCATGTTGGCCCCGGTCCCGGCAGTCGCCGCCGCGGAGCCGGCTGCCGCCGACTACTGCGAGGGCCAGTGCGCGGACATCCTGCCGCCCGGTACGGACGGCAGTGCCACCCTCGCCGAGATCCTCGCCAACCAGCTGCTGGGCACTCAGCCCGCGCACGCCGACGACCAGTTGGGCCCCTACGGCGCGCTCTCCTCCGGGTACCCGAGTCTCACGGACGACACCCTCGATCAGTACTTCAACGACGCCTCGTTCGGCGTCCCCGACGACCAGGTCGCCTCCGTCACCCGCCCCCGCGACGACGTGACGATCACCCGCGACAAGAAGTACGGCATTCCCCACATCAAGGGAACCACCCGCTACGGAACCGAGTTCGGCGCCGGCTATGCCGCAGGGCAGGACCGGCTCTGGCTCATCGACCTGTTCCGGCACATCGGGCGGGGCGAGCTCAGCTCGTTCGCGGGCGGCGCACCCGCCAACCAGGGCCTCGAGCAGGAGTTCTGGCCGCAGGCCCCGTACACCGAGGAGGACCTGCAGAAGCAGGTCGACCACATCCGCGAGACCGCGGGTGCGCGCGGCGAGCAGGCCATGGCCGATGCGCAGGCGTACATCGACGGCCTCAACGCCTATCGCGAGCAGGCGAAGGACGGCCGGTACTTCCCCGGCGAGTACGTCCTCACCGGCAAGATCGACGCGATCACCAATGTGGGCGAGATAGAGCCCTTCAAGATCACCGACATGATCGCGCTCGCCTCGGTCGTCGGCGGGCTCTTCGGCAACGGTGGCGGTGGCGAGATCGAAGCCGCACTCTCCCTGCTCGAGGCGCAGCAGAAGTACGGCGTCGAGGAGGGCACCAGGATCTGGGAGTCCTTCCGGCAGCGCAACGACCCGGAGACCGTGCTGACCCTCCACGACGGCAGCAGCTTCCCGTACGCCGGCAAGCCCGACAGCCCGCGCGGCATGGCCCTGCCCGACCCCGGATCGGTCGAGCCGGAGCAGCTCGTGTACGACCGCGAGGGTTCGGCGGCGACGAGCGCCACAAGTGCCCAGAACACCGAGGGCGCCCAGAGCACCCAGAGCCTCAAGGACCCCGTGAAGGTGTCCGGCCGCCTCAAGCCCCTCCAGGGCATCTTCGACGACGGTGTGCTGCCCGCTGACCTCTTCTCCGGGGGAGCGAGCAGGAAGGGCATGTCCAACGCCCTCCTCGTCTCCGGCGAGCACACCGCCAGCGGCCACCCCGTGGCCGTCTTCGGGCCGCAGACCGGCTACTTCGCGCCGCAGCTGCTGATGATGCAGGAGCTCCAGGGCCCCGGCATCAGCGCGCACGGCGTCTCGTTCGCGGGCGTCGGCATGTACGTCCAGCTGGGCCGCGGCCAGGACTACGCCTGGTCGGCGACCTCCGCGATGCAGGACATCACCGACACGTACGCCGTCGAGCTGTGCGAACCGGACGGCGGCACCTCCACCAAGCAGTCCACGCACTACCTCTACCGCGGCACCTGCACCCCCATGGAGAAGCTCGAGAAGCGCAATGCCTGGAAGCCGACGGTGGCCGACTCCACGGCCGCAGGCTCGTACCGGATGCAGGTCTTCCGCACGAACTACGGCATCGTCACGCACCGCGCCACGGTCGACGGCAAGCCCGTCGCCTACACCTCGCTGCGCTCCACCTACCGGCACGAGGCCGACTCGATCATCGGCTTCCAGATGTTGAACGACCCGTCCTACGTCAGGGACGCCAAGACGTTCCAGCAGGCCACGCAGCACATCAGCTACGCCTTCAACTGGTTCTACGCCGACTCGCGCGACATCGCGTACTACAACAGCGGCGCCAACCCGGTGCGCGCGGCGAACATCGATCCGTCGTTCCCGGTGAAGGCCGAGAAGGCGTACGAATGGCGGGACTTCGACCCCACGTACAACACGGCCGCCTACACACCGCCCGACCAGCACCCGAACTCGGTCAACCAGGACTACTACATCTCCTGGAACAACAAGCAGGCCGAGGACTACAGCGCCGCCAACTTCAGCCTCGGGGCCGTCCACCGCGGCGATCTCCTCGACGGACGCGTGAAGAAGCTCGTCGAGAAGGGCGGGGTGACCCGGGCCTCGCTCACCCGGGCCATGGCCGACGCGGCGGTCACCGATCTGCGGGGCGAGCAGGTGCTCCCCGAGCTGCTGAAGGTGCTGCGCTCCGAGCCGGTCGGCGATCCCGCGCTCGCCAAGGCGGTGCAGCAGCTCGAGTCCTGGCAGGCGGCAGGAGCACAGCGCAAGGAGACGTCGGCCGGCTCACACACGTACGCCCATGCCGACGCGATCAGGATCATGGACGCCTGGTGGCCGCTGCTGGTGGAGGGCGAGTTCAGGCCCGGCCTGGGCGATGACCTGTGGACTGCGCTGACCGGGCAGCTCACGGTCGACGAGTCGCCGTCCGCGAGCCACGGTCCCACGGGCGGGCACGCGGGCTCCGCCTTCCAGTACGGCTGGTGGGGCAACGTCGACAAGGACCTGCGCAGGGTCCTCGGGGAGCCCGTGGAGGGTGCGCTCGGCCGCACGTACTGCGGAGACGGGTCGCTTGACGCCTGCCGGGACGTCCTGCTCGGCACGCTCGCGCAGGCCGCCGCCAAGCCCGCGACCGAGGTCTATCCGGGCGACGACACCTGCGACGCGGGCGACCAGTGGTGCGCGGACGCGATCGTCCACCGGCCCCTCGGCGGCATCAAGCACCGCGCGATCCAGTGGCAGAACCGGCCCACGTACCAGCAGGTCGTGGAGTTTCCGACGCATCGGTAGCGCGTGTGGGGCGGCGGGCCGGGCAGGTACGGTCCGCCGCCGCACGGCGAACGCCGCTGACCATTCCCGGGCGCGCGCACCGGCGCGTCAGCGGTAGAGCAGATAGCCGGCGCGCATCCGCCGGAACCCCTCGAGCTCGCTCTGCCAGGCCGCGACCACCTCGTCCGAGGTCGCCCCCGCGTCGATCATCGTGCGGACCTGCGTACTGCCCGTCAGCTTGTCGATCCAGTTGTCGGAGCGCCAGGCGAAGCCGCTCCACACCTGCTTCGCGGTGACCAGCAGCGCGATGCCCGTACGCACCGGGTCGTACGCCGCGCGGTCCCGGACATGGATCTGCACGCCGCCGACCGTCTTGCCCTGGAACTTGGAGAATGTGGGCGCGAAGTACGCCTCGCGGAAGTCCACGCCCGGCAGTTCGAGGGCGTTCGCGGCCTCGGCCCAGTGGCGGTCGACGCCCTCCGCGCCGAGCAGCTCGAAGGGCCGCGTCGTGCCGCGCCCCTCCGAGAGATTGGTGCCCTCGAAGAGGCAGGTCCCCGCGTAGACGAGCGCGGTGTCGGGCGTCGGCATGTTGGGGCTCGGCGGGACCCAGGGCAGCCCCGAGGTGTCGTAGAACTCCGTGCGCTTCCAGCCGGTCATCAGTACGGTCTCCAGCCCCACCGGAGTCTTCAGGAACTCGCCGTTGAACAGGCGCGCGAGCTCCGCGACCGTCATCCCGTGCGCCTGCGAGATCGGCTGCCGCCCGACGAACGTCGCGAACTCCTTGTGCAGCACCGGCCCTTCGGCGCTGCGGCCCGTCACGGGGTTCGGGCGGTCCAGGACCACGAACCGCTTGCCCGCGAGCTGCGCGGCCTCCATGCAGTCGTACAGGGTCCAGATGTACGTGTAGAAGCGCGCGCCCACGTCCTGGATGTCGAACACGACCGTGTCCACGCCGGACGCGGTGAAGATGTCAGCCAGCGGCTGCCCGCTCTTCAGGTACGTGTCGTACACCGGGAGCCCGGTCGCCGGGTCGTCGTACCGGCCCTCCGAGCCGCCCGCCTGCGCCGTGCCGCGGAACCCGTGCTCGGGCCCGAAGACGGCGGCCAGGTCCACGCGTTCGTCCTCGTGCATCACGTCGACGATGTGGCGTACGCCCCCGCTCCCGGCGCCGCCGCGGGTGATCCCGGTCGGGTTGGTCACGATGCCGACCCGCCGGCCGTCGAGCAGTGCGTAGCCGTCCGCGGCCAGCTGTTCGAAGCCGGTGCGCAGCCGGCGGCCGCCCTCCGCCGCGGCGGCCGGTCCCGCGGACACCGGTCCTGTGACGGCCGCCGCTCCCAGGGCCGAGCCGGCGGCGAGCAGGTTGCGTCTGGACAGGTTGGGTCTGGACAGGTGGGGTCGGGACGGATTGCGTCCGGACAGGTTCATGGTGCTCCCTCCGTGTTCTGATCGATCGCGGAAGATCGCATGGCCTCGCACGCTAGCGTGCGTGCCGCTCGGCGGGAACCGGGCGTTCGCGGGGCGGGAAGGGGCATTCCCTCACTCCGTTCCCTCCGTTCCCCCATTCCGTTGCTCCGTCCGATTCCCTTCCCCATCTAAGGCCGTTCCCCTTCCCATCGTCCTGACCGACTGCTTAGTCTGTAACCAGCAATCGAGTCGAGGGAGACCGATGGTGGACACCCTGCAGGGGACGGGAGTCGTCGTCACCGGAGCCGGAGGCGGCATCGGGGCGGTGTTGGCACGCAGGTTCGCCGCGTCCGGGGCGCGCGTCGTGGTCAACGACCTGGATCCCGGGAAGGCGAAGGCCGTGGCCGACGAGTTCGGAGGCATCGCCCTGCCGGGCGACGCCTCCGCGATCGTGGCCGACGCCCGGGACGCGCTGGGCGGCACCGTCGACGTCTACTGCGCCAACGCCGGGCTCGCCTCCGGCGGCTCGGAGAGCGCCGACGAGGAGGTGTGGGCCGCCGCCTGGGACGTCAACGTCATGGCCCATGTGCGGGCCGCCCGCGAGCTGCTCCCCGAGTGGCTGGAGCGCGGCAGCGGCCGCTTCGTGTCCACCGTCTCCGCGGCCGGACTGCTCACCATGATCGGTGCCGCGCCCTACAGCGTCACCAAGCACGGCGCGTACGCCTTCGCCGAGTGGCTGTCCCTCACGTACCGCCACCGCGGCATCAAGGTCCACGCGATCTGTCCGCAGGGCGTACGCACCGACATGCTCACCGCCTCCGGTTCGGCGGGCGAACTCGTACTGACTCCGACGGCGATCGAGCCCGAGGACGTCGCGGACGCCCTCTTCGCGGGCATGGCCGAGGACCGCTTCCTGATCCTGCCGCACCCCGAGGTCGCCGAGTACTACCGGGTGCGGGCCGCCGAGCCCGACCGCTGGCTCGGCAACATGAACCACATTCAGCAGAAGTGGGAGGCGACCGGGCAGTGACCGTCGGTCCGCATGAGAAGGGGGCGGTCGGGACGGAGTCCGCCCGTGTGCGGAGGGTCCTGCCCGACACGCCGGAGACGGCAAGTGGGAAGATCCTCCCGCGGGACGTGTGTTCCCGGCCACAGGACGCGTGACGCACCGGGCGTGACGACACGTGACGACACGGAAAGGCAGGTGGCGGCAGTGCCCAGGACGACGGACGGAGACGGCACGCCCGTCCCGCAGCGGCTCCTCGCCGCCGCCACCCGGCTCTTCGCCGAGCGCGGCTACGACCGTACGTCGGTGCAGGAGATCGTCGAGGCGGCCGGGGTCACCAAGGGCGCGCTCTACCACTACTTCGGTTCCAAGGACGACCTGCTGCACGAGGTGTACGCGCGTGTGCTCCGCGTCCAGCAGGAGCGCCTCGACGCCGTGGCGGACACCGACGCACCGGTGGAGCAGCGGCTGCGCGACGCCGCGGCCGACGTCGTGGTCACGACCATCGAGCACCTCGACGACGCGGCGATCTTCTTCCGCTCGATGCACCACCTCAGCCCCGAGAAGAACAAGCAGGTGCGGGCCGAGCGGCGCCGCTACCACGAGCGGTTCCGGGCTCTGGTCGAAGAGGGCCAGAAGAGCGGGGTGTTCTCCACCGCGACGCCGGCCGACCTCGTGGTCGACTACCACTTCGGGTCCGTGCACCATCTGTCCACGTGGTACCGGCCGGACGGCCCGCTCAGCCCTCAGGAGGTCGCGGACCACCTGGCCGACCTGCTGATGCGGGCGCTGCGGCCGTGACGCTTTCCACACACAGCTGAGCCCCCAGCCGTCCGGCTGGGGGCTCACGCGTGCGTGGTTACAGGTACTGCTTCAGCTCGCGCCGCGCCAGCGACCGCTGGTGCACCTCGTCGGGCCCGTCCGCGAGCCGCAACGTCCGTGCGGCCGCCCAGAGTTCGGCCAGCGGGAAGTCCTGGCTCACGCCACCCGCGCCGTGCAGCTGCACCGCCTGGTCGATGATGTCCACGACGGCCCGCGGCGTCGCGATCTTGATGGCCTGGATCTCGGTGTGGGCGCCCTTGTTGCCGACCGTGTCCATCAGCCATGCCGTCTTCAGCACCAGCAGCCGCAGCTGCTCCACGGTGACCCGCGCGTCCGCGATCCACTGCTGGACGACGCCCTGCTGGGCGAGCGGCTTGCCGAACGCCGTACGCGCCACCGCACGCTCGCACATCAGCTGGATCGCCCGCTCGGCCATGCCGATCAGCCGCATGCAGTGGTGGATACGGCCCGGTCCGAGCCGGGCCTGGGCGATCGCGAAGCCGCCGCCCTCCTCGCCGACGAGGTTGGACACCGGCACGCGCGCGTGGTCGAACACGACCTCCGCGTGGCCTCCGTGGTAGTGGTCCTCGTACCCGTAGACCTGCATCGCGCGCCGGATCTCGAGGCCCGGAGTGTCGCGCGGCACCAGCACCATGGACTGCTGGCGGCGGATGTCCGGACCGTCCGGGTCGGTCTTGCCCATCACGATGAAGATCTTGCAGTCGGGGTTCATCGCGCCGGAGATGTACCACTTACGGCCGGTGATGACGTACTGGTCGCCGTCCCGCTCGATACGCGTGGTGATGTTGGTCGCGTCCGAGGAGGCCACCTCGGGCTCGGTCATCGCGAAGGCCGAGCGGATCTCGCCCGCGAGGAGCGGCTCCAGCCACTGCTTCTTCTGCTGGTCGTCGCCGAACTGGGCGAGCACCTCCATGTTGCCCGTGTCGGGGGCGGCGCAGTTCAGCGCGGTCGGCGCCAGCTGGGGCGAGCGGCCGGTGATCTCGGCGAGGGGCGCGTACTGGAGGTTGGTCAGCCCCGCGCCGTACTCCTCGTCCGGCAGGAAGAGGTTCCACAGGCCCCGCCTGCGCGCCTCGGCCTTGAGGTCCTCGACGACCGCAGGGGTGTCCCACGGCGAGGAGAGCCGCGCGCGCTGCTCGTGCGCGATCGCTTCGGCCGGGTGGACGAACTCGTCCATGAAGGCCAGCAGCTTGCCACGCAGCTCTTCCGTCCGTGCGTCGAATGCGAAGTCCATGGTCTTGGTCAGCCTTCCTGGAGGGTGGTCAGGCCGTGCTCGATGAAGACGGGGACCAGTTCGCCGATGCGGTCGAAACCGGCGCCGACCGTCTGGCCCAGTGTGTAGCGGTAGTGGATGCCCTCGAGGATCACGGCGAGCTTGAACCAGGCGAAGGCCGTGTACCAGGAGATGGCGGACACGTCGCGCCCCGAGCGCGCGGCGTACCGTTCGATCAGCTCGGCGGGGTCGGGATGACCGGCCGCGGCGGCGGTCGTGCTGACGGGGGAGTCGGGCGTCTCGAGCGGGACGCTGTACATCACCAGCAGGCCCAGGTCGGTGAGCGGATCGCCGAGCGTGGACATCTCCCAGTCGAGAATCGCCTTGATCTCGTCGTGCGTGCCGATCAGCACGTTGTCCAGCCGGTAGTCGCCGTGGACGACCGCCGGGGCGGGCGATTCGGGCAGCTCGCGGCCGAGTGCGGCGTGCAGTTCCTCGATGCCGGGCAGCTCGCGGTTGCGGGAGGCGTCCAGCTGCTTGCCCCAGCGGCGCAGCTGGCGGTCCAGGAACCCTTCGGGCCGCCCGAAGTCCGCCAGGCCCGCCTCGGCCGGATCCACGGCGTGCAGCTCGACGAGCGTGTCGACGAGCCCGAGCACCGCGGCACGCGTCCGGTCCGGGCCGAGCGGGGCGAGCTGCTCGGCGGTGCGGTACGGCGTGCCGTCCACGAACTCCATGACGTAGAAGGGCGCGCCCACCACGTCCTCGTCCTCGCACAGCAGCACCGGCTCCGGCACGGGCACCGCGGTGGGGTGCAGGGCGCTGATCACCCGGTGCTCGCGTTTCATGTCGTGCGCGGTGGCCAGCACATGGCCGAGCGGCGGGCGGCGCACGACCCACTTCGTGTTCCCGTCCGACACCGCGTACGTGAGGTTCGACCGCCCGCCCTCGATCAGCCGGCCGGTCAGCGGACCGCTCACCAGGCCGGGCCGCTCTCGGTCCAGCCGCCGGCGGAGCCGGTCGAGATCGAGGCCTGGGGGGTGGTCTGAGCTCATCGTTCGCTCCTCCGTGCGCGGCTGGCGGGATGCGTTCCCGAGGACACCACAGCATGATGCCGACCGGTCGGTATGTAGTCCAGGGGTGAAGCGGAACGTGATCCGTTCCGCTGTCGTAAGGCGCCTGTCGTAAGGGGCTGCCACACCGGCATTCCGGTAGCCGCCGCATCAGTAGATGACCGCCGCCGCGAACGCGGCCAGGACCAGCGCACACGCCGCTGCCGCGACCGCATGCCGGGGTGTCAGCGGCGCGGGGGTCACCTGGGCCAGCGCGCGGATCCGGCGGTGGGCCACGGCCAGGAACCCCAGCCAGGCGAGGAAGCAGAGGGCGCAGGCCACCACGCCGAGCGCGGTGGGGCCGCCGTGCAGGGTCGTCCGCGCCGCCAGCACCGCGGCGACCGTGCAGGCCAGCGTCGTACGCCGCCACGCGAGCCTCGTGCGCTCCGGCTGCAGGCCCGGGTCCCGGGCCCCGGCCGGGCCGGTCATCCTTCCCAGCCGACGAGCACGACCACGACCATCGCGATCGCGACGACCGCGATGGTGACGCTCAGCAGCGCGGGGAACCGCGACACCGGCAGGTCCTCGCCGCGCCGCATGGCCCGCTCGCAGCGCACCCAGTGGTTCACGGCCCGCAACGAGCACAGCACCCCAGCGGCGAGCAGGGCGAGGGCGAGCCCGACGCGCCATCCCCATCGCAGGTCCGGCAGGAACTGGTCCACCGCGAAGCCGCCGCCGATGAGTGCGAGCGCGGTGCGCAGCCAGGCGAGGAAGGTGCGCTCGTTGGCCAGCGAGAACCGATAGTCGGGCGTCCGGCCCTCCTCCCGGATGGCCTGGGGCGCGAACCAGAGCCGGAGGTTCCGTACGAACTCGATCACGTGCAGGACCCTACCGGGGAGCGGGCCGGCCGCCTTCGGTCCGATACGACCTCAGCCGCTCGTACGCCGCCAGGCCATCCGGTACCCACGGCCACTCGGTGAGGCGCCGCTCCAGCTCGGCGTCGGACAGGAAGCCGTGCCAGGCGACCTCCTCGACCTGCGGGCTGACCGGGATCTCGCAGCGGACCTCGTAAACGGACGACCACCAGCTGTGCCCGTCGCCGCCGTCGTAGAGGAACTTGAACAGCGGCACGGGGTGCGGCAGTCCCGAGACGCCGAGCTCCTCCTCGGCCTCGCGCAGCGCCGCCGCGTCGTACGACTCGCCCGCCCCCACGACCCCGCCGACGAACATGTCGTACATCGACGGGAAGACCAGCTTCGTCGGCGTACGCCGGTGCACGAAGATCCGGCCGTCGGCGTCACGCGCCTGAATGAACACACAGCGGTGCCGCAGCCTGCGTGCGTACGCCTCGCCGCGCGGGGCCTGCCCCACGATCCGGTCGTCCTCGTCGACGATGTCCAGCAGTTCGTCCGCGGCACTCGTGGCGTCACTCACAGGGGCCTTCTCTCCGGAGGCGTTCACTCAACTGGGCTGGACGTTCGGTACGCGCTCCACAGGCGCCCCGCCCCGGGGCATGGCCGGGTGGATGCCGAGCAGCACGATGCCGACGACGATCGCCGCCAGGCCCGCAGACTGCCACGCCAGCGCGCCCGCGTCCGTACGCAGCTGGTCGCCGAGGAAGCCGACGCCGCACACGATGCCGGCCAGCGGCTGGGTCGCCGTCAGCGCAGGCAGGGACATCCGCAGCGAAGCCGTCTCGAAGGCGCTCTGGACGATGATGAGCCCCACGACACCCAGAACCAGCACGGCGTACGGCTGCCAGCCCGTGAAGAGCACGAGCCAGCCGCCCTCCGTGAACCGCTGCCCGCTCACCCGGGTCAGCGCGTCCTGCACGCCGTACAGCAGACCGGCCGCCACCGCCAGCAGGGCGGGCCCCGCACTGAGCCGCGACCGCGCCGCGAACGCGACCAGCGCCAGCGCGCTGCCGACCATCACCCCGATGATCAGCCAGTGCCGCAACGGGCCTGCGATGTCGTCGCCGCCGCGCGGCTGCCCCGCCAGGATGAACGCGGTCACGCCGCCCGCGAGCAGCGCGAGGCCCGCCCAGCCCTGACGGCCCAGCGGCTGTCTGGTGATCCGGCGGGACAGGGCCATCGCGAACAGCAGGTTCGTCGCCAGCAACGGCTCGACCAGGGACAGCTCACCGTTACCCAGGGCGACGGCGCCCAGCGCCATGCCGCACACCATGAGCCCGAGACCGGCCAGCCATCGCGGCATCCGCACCAGGTCGAGCAGGAGGCGGGGCGAGAGGAAGTCGCTCAGCGGGGCGTGCTGCGCCGCGTTCTGCTGCAGGACGTACCCGAGGCCCAGGCAGCAGGCAGCGGACACGGCGAGGACGACAACCAGAACCGACACGCAGAGCACCTCAAGACTTGGGTCCGGCCACGGGCGCGTCACGGCCGTGCCGGGGTACCAGCCTGACGATAGCTCCCCTCCGGGCGCCCCGCAGTCGGCTCCGTCACGTCGGCTGCCCGGAGCCCGGTACCAAGACTTGGTCACGCCCGTTCCCCAAGATCCGACCGACCGGTAAGAATGTCGCCCACTGGCATTCGAGGAGGGGAACGGGGCTCATGGCCTACGACGCAGATGTGATCGTGATCGGGGCGGGTCTCGCCGGGCTCGCGGCGACCGCGGAGCTCGTCGACGCGGGCCGCAAGGTCATCCTCCTCGACCAGGAACCGGAGCAGTCGATCGGCGGCCAGGCGCACTGGTCCTTCGGCGGCCTCTTCTTCGTCGACTCGCCCGAGCAGCGCCGCATGCGCATCAGGGACAGCCATGACCTCGCCCTCCAGGACTGGATGGGCACGGCGGCCTTCGACCGTGACGAGGACCACTGGCCGCGGAAGTGGGCCGAGGCGTACGTCGACTTCGCGGCCGGTGAGAAGCGGGCCTGGCTGCACGGTCAGGGTGTGCGGTTCTTCCCGGTCGTGGGCTGGGCGGAGCGCGGCGGCTACGACGCGAACGGCCACGGCAACTCCGTACCGCGCTTCCACATCACCTGGGGCACAGGGCCCGGCCTCGTCGCGCCGTTCGAGCGGCGGATACGGGAGGGCGTGGCGCGGGGCCTGGTGCAGCTGAAGTTCCGCCACCGCGTCACTGGCCTCTCGCGCTCCGCGGGCGCGGTGGACACGGTCAGCGGCGAGATACTGGAACCGTCGGACATCGAGCGCGGCCAGGCCAGCAGCCGCACCGCCACCGGCTCCTTCGAGCTCAGCGCCCAGGCGGTGATCGTCACCTCCGGCGGCATCGGCGGCAACCACGATCTCATACGGGCGAACTGGCCGAAGCGCCTCGGCCAGCCGCCCGCGAAGATGCTCTCCGGTGTGCCCGCGCACGTCGACGGCCTGATGCTCGGCATCGCGGAGAAGGCGGGCGCCCGCCTCATCAACCGCGACCGCATGTGGCACTACACCGAGGGCATCGAGAACTGGAACCCGATCTGGAGCAAGCACGGCATACGCATCCTGCCCGGCCCGTCGTCCCTCTGGCTCGACGCACGCGGCAACCGGCTGCCGGTGCCGCTCTTCCCCGGCTTCGACACGCTCGGCACGCTCGAGCACATCATGCAGACCGGGTACGACCACACATGGTTCGTCCTCGACCAGAAGATCATCGGCAAGGAGTTCGCGCTCTCCGGCTCCGAGCAGAACCCCGACCTGACCGGCAAGTCCGTCCGCGACGTCATCGGGCGGGCCCGCGCCGACGTCCCCGGTCCGGTCAAGGCGTTCATGGACCACGGCATCGACTTCGTGGTCGAGAAGGACCTCGGTGCGCTGGTACGCGGCATGAACGCCCTCACCGAGGAGCCGCTGATCGACGAGGCCCACCTGCGGCGCACCCTCACCGCGCGCGACCGCGAGATCACCAACCCCTTCACCAAGGACCTCCAGGTGACCGCGATCCGCGGCGCCCGCAACTACCTCGGCGACAAGCTCATCCGTACGGCCACCCCCCACCGCATGCTCGACCCCAAGGCGGGCCCGCTGATCGCCGTACGCCTGAACATCCTCACCCGCAAGACGCTCGGCGGTCTGGAGACGGACCTGTCGTCACGGGTGCTCACCGAGGGCGGGGACCCTCTGCCCGGCCTGTACGCCGCAGGCGAGGCCGCCGGCTTCGGCGGCGGCGGAGTCCACGGCTACCGCTCCCTGGAGGGCACCTTCCTCGGCGGCTGCCTCTTCTCGGGCCGAACGGCGGGCCGCGCGGCGGCGAGGGCGGTGGCATAGGGGGGGATCCCGCCATGGGCGAGAGGCCGGGCGGGGCAAACCGCCCAGGTGACACGAGTACGCACGAACACGGCCTTGACGGAAACAAACCCCTCCGCTTTGCTTTCCGTGATCACCCTGGCACACCGTGCCATAGCCGTGCCCAACCGTGCCGTAGCCGTGTCATAAAGGAACCCGCGGTGCCCCCACCCCCGCCCCCCTTCGGCCGCGCCCGCAAGCGCGGGGCCCACGCCTTCGACGCCGCGCTCGACGACACGGAACTCGCCTCCGCCCGTACCGCCCTGGCCCAGGGCCGCTGGACCGAGGTCCGCTCGCTGCTCGTGGCCACCGGCGACGACTGGGACCGCCGCGGCCACCGGATCACCGTCCTCGCCCAGGAACCCGGCACGGCCGCCTGGTCCCGCGAATGGCGGCTGGCCGAGCCCGAGTCGGCCGACGCGGCCGTACTGCAGGCCTGCGCCATGGTCTTCCGCGCCCTGAACGGCAAGGAGCGCCCCGACCACGTGCGCAAGGCCTGCCACGCCGCGGCCGCGCTCGTCCCGGACGACCCGACCCCGTGGCTGTCGCTGCTGATCCTCGAGTGCGCGACGGGCCGCGAGGAGGACGTCGTGCGGCTCTTCGACGAGGTCCGCCACCGCCACCCGGACCACCATCACGCCCACCATCTGATGGTGGCCCGCCTGGCGGAACGTCACGCCGAAGCCGGTCAGGACCCGATGCACGAGGTGTACGACTTCGCGTCCTGGGCCGCCGAACAGGCCCCCGCGGACTCGCCCCTGGCCATCCTGCCCGTCATCGCGCACACCGAGCGCTACCGCGTCCTGGCCGCCGCCGGCAGCGAACCCCTCGACGTGGCGTCCTCACGGCACTGGACGGGACGCCGGGCCCGCCATGTCATGAATGCGGCCTTCGACTGGTGGCTGGAGTGGGGGAACGAGGACCACCCGCGCAACCGCGTCGACCTCAACTTCCTCGCCCACGCCAAGTTCTGCGAGGGCCGCCCTGCCGAGGCGGCCGCGCTGTTCCACCGCATCGGACCGCATGCGACCCCGGCCCCCTGGTCGTACCCGGACCGGGATCCGTACGACGCCTTCCGCACCGCACGCAACATCACACTCGGCACCGCCTAGCCCGCCCGCCCCGTATCCCACCCGCCCCGCACCTCAACCGCCGCGAAAGGACAACCCCGTCATGACCACGGGCAGTACGAGCACGAGCGAGATCAGAACCTACAAGGGGCAGGAGCGTGCCCTGCGCGCCGACCGCCTCGGCACGGCAGGGCTACTGCTGTCCGTGCTCGCCGCCACGGCACCCCTCATGGTCGTCGCTGGTGTCATGCCCACCACATTCGGGGTGATGGGCATCGTCGGACAGCCCCTGCTCTTCGTCGTGCTCGGCGTCGTACTGGCGCTGTTCAGCGTCGGATACGCCGAGATGAGCCGTCACGTCCACAACGCCGGTGCCTTCTACGCGTACATATCGCGCGGCCTGGGCGGCACGGCCGGCTCGGGCGCGGCGCTGGTCGCGCTCGTCGCCTACAGCGCGCTGCAGGTCGGCGTCTACGGCATCTTCGGCTTCGAGGTCTCCGGGCTCTTCGCCACCTACCTCGACACGGAGGTCGCCTGGTGGATCCCCGCCCTCGCGGCCGTGCTCCTCGTGGGCGCCCTGGGCTGGCTGAAGATCGACCTCAACGCGCGCGTGCTCGGTGTGCTGCTGATCGTCGAGGTCGCGCTCGTCGTCATCTTCGACATCGGGGCCGTCGCCGACCCCTCCAAGGAAGGCCTGTCGCTGCACGCGTTCAACCCCGAAACGCTGACCGGTGCGGGCCTCGGTACCGCACTGTGCTTCTGCGTCGCGGCCTTCCTCGGCTTCGAACAGGCGCCGGTCTACGCAGAGGAGACCAGCCGGCCCCAGGTCGTCGTGGCCCGCGTGATGTTCCTCGCCGTCGGGTTCGTCGCCGTCTTCTTCGCCCTCAGCTCCTGGGCGCTCACCGTCGCCGCCGGCCCGTCCGGCATCGTCGCGGCCGCCCAGAAGCAGAGCGCAGGGCTGCTGTTCTTCCTCACCGAAAACAGCCTGGGCACCACCTTCACCGACGTCCTGCACGTCCTGTTCGTCACCGGCATGTTCGCCGCGTTGCTCAGCTTCCACAACGTCGTCGCCCGGTACGCCTTCGCCATGGGCCGCGAGGGCCTGCTGCCCGCCGCCTTCGGCCGCACCAACAACGCCAGCGGCGCGCCCGGCACCGGCTCACTGCTGCAGACCGTGATCTCTGTGGTGGTCGTCGTGGCCTTCGCGGTGACCGACAGCGGCCCGAACGGCGATCCGACGGCACCCGTGCTGCACCTGTTCACCTGGATGGGCAACATCGGCGCGCTCGGCGTCATCCTGCTGATGGCCGTCGCATCGCTCGCCGTCATCGTCTTCTTCGCCCGCCGTGGCGCCGCCCGTGCCCAGGCCTGGCGCCTGGCCGCCTCCGCGGCCGCCGGGATCGCCCTGCTCGTCATCGCGGTCTACACCGTGAAGGACTTCGACGTCCTCGTCGGCTCCGGCCCGGGTTCGGCGCTCAGCTGGGTACTGCCGGGCATCATCGCGCTGGCCGCCGTGACCGGCCTCGTCCAGGGCGCGGTGCTCCGCGCCCGGAGGCCGGAGGCGCATGCGCGCATCGGCCTGGGCAACGAGGCGTTCCAGCTCGACAAGGCGGCGGAACACGCGGTCTCGAGATGACAGAAGTCTGACGGACGCCCGCGGCCTCTGGTCTCCAGGCGCCGCGGGTGTTCGAATCAATGGGTGACCTCAGAACAATCCGCGGAGCCCGCAGAGCCCGCAGGGCCCGAGCCCGAGGCGGAGGGGCAGGGAACACCGGTAGGCCGCCGTCTCATGCTCGGCATGCTCGGGCTCGGCGCGCTGGGCGTGGCCGCCGCCCCCGGGCTCCAGCGCGGTCTCGAGTCCTTCCTGGGCAACGCGGCGGACGAGGACCCGACCGGCCTGACCGGCCTGCTCCCCAACGGCGGCGGCTTCCGCTACTACTCGGTCGCCTCGTCCGTACCGCGGAAGGGTGCCGACGACTACCGCCTGACCGTCGACGGACTGGTCGACCGCCCCGCCACGTACTCGCTCGGGGAGCTGCGCGCCATGCCGCAGACGCGGCTCGTCCGCGACGTCCAGTGCGTCACCGGATGGCGGGTGCCGGACACACCCTTCGAAGGCGTACTGCTGTCCAGGCTGCTGGATGCCGCCGGAGTGCGTCCGACGGCCGGAGCGGTCCGCTTCACGTGCTTCGACGGCACGTACAGCGAGAGCCTCACCCTGCCGCAGGCCCGCAGGAAGGACGTCCTGGTGGCCCTGCGCATGCAGGACAAGCCGGTGAGCCACTCGCACGGCGGTCCCGTCCGCCTCTACGTGGCGCCGATGTACTTCTACAAGTCCGCGAAATGGCTCTCCGGCATCACTCTGACCGAGGACG
Source organism: Streptomyces jeddahensis (assembly GCF_001642995.1). GTDB lineage: Bacteria > Actinomycetota > Actinomycetes > Streptomycetales > Streptomycetaceae > Streptomyces > Streptomyces jeddahensis. The sequence goes on along the minus strand of NZ_LOHS01000036.1, from coordinate 23,821 downwards.
TCCGGCCCGGGTACTGGGAAGAGCGCGGCTATGACGTGGACGCGTGGGTGGGCCGCTCGAACGGACGGGACGATGCGCCTACGACGTGACCTGGGGGACGGACAGGACCACGGTCACGGTCACGGTCACGGTCACGGCCCGGGACGCGCCGCCGGACCAGCCCCAGGCCGGGAGCGCGGAGCCGAACCGCACGAACCGCTGCCGCGAGTCCGCCGCTTCACCCGCGCCGAGCGCTGGGTGCACCGCACCACGGCCGCGCTGATGGGCGTCTGCGTGGTCACGGCCGCCTGCCTCTACGTGCCCCAGCTCGCCGAACTCGTCGGCCGCCGCGCCCTCGTGGTCACCCTCCACGAGTGGTCGGGACTGCTGTCGCCGGTCCCAGTCCTCGTGGGCCTCGCCTCCCGCGCCCTCCGCACGGATCTGCGGCTCCTGAACCGCTTCCACCCGCACGACCGCCGGTGGTTGCGTGCGGCCGTACGCCGTGACAAGCGCCGCGAGTCGCGGCCGGCCGGCAAATTCAACGCCGGGCAGAAGACCTACGCCGCGTGGATCGCCGGAGCCGTGCTCGTGATGCTCGGCACCGGTCTGCTGATGTGGTTCACGGACCTGGCCCCGCTGGTGTGGCGCACGGGCGCGACCTTCGTCCACGACTGGCTCGCGCTGGCGATCGGCATCGTCCTGGCCGGCCACATCGGCATGGCACTGGCCGATCCGGAGGCGCGCCGCGGTCTGCGTACGGGGTCCGTGGACCGGGAGTGGGCGGAACGCGAACACCCGCTGTGGCGGCCGTAGACCGCACCGGTCCGCACCGCCCGCAAGCCGCACCGGTCTGCACCACCCGTTATGGAAACGGCGGCGGTGAGACCCCCTCGTCGTGGGGTCTCACCGCCGCCGTGAACGTCGCTGTGAACGTCGCCGTGCAGGCCGTGCCGGCCGACGCTAGATGATCAAGGACAGCAGCAGGACCAGGGCGCCCGCGACGACCGAGATGATCGTCTCCATGACGGACCAGGTCTTGACGGTCTGCCCGACGCTCATCCCGAAGTATTCCTTGACGAGCCAGAATCCGGCGTCGTTGACATGGCTGAAGAAGAGCGAACCCGCGCCGATCGCCAGCACCAGCAGGGCCGCGTGCGTGGTCGACATGTCGGCGGCGAGCGGCGCCACCAGCCCGGCCGCGGAGATCGTCGCCACGGTCGCCGAGCCCGTCGCGAGGCGGATCGCCACCGCGATCAGCCAGGCGAGCAGCAGCGCCGGGATCGACCAGTCCTCGGAGATGTCCAGGACCATCTGGCCGACGCCGGAGTCGATCAGCGTCTGCTTGAAGCCGCCGCCCGCGCCGACGATCAGCAGGATGCCCGCGATGGGGGCGAGCGACTTCTCGACGGTCGAGGAGAGCCGCTCCTTGGTGAACCTGGCGGCCCGGCCGAGCGTGAAGAGACCGACGATGACCGCGGCGAGCAGCGCGATCATCGACGAACCGATGACGTCGAAGACACGCTGCACCGTGGACTCGGGGTCGTCCACCACGATGTCGACCAGCGCCTTGGACAGCATCAGGACGACGGGCAGCAGCATCGTGGCGAGCGTGATGCCGAAGCCAGGCCGCTTGTCCAGGTCGTCGGAGGCGCGCTGCGGGATCATCTTCTCGGGCGCGGGGACGTCGACCCAGCGGGCCGCGTACCGGGAGAACACCGGGCCCGCGATGATCACGGTCGGGATGGCGACGACGATGCCGAGCGCCAGCGTCACACCGAGGTTGGCCTTGACCGCGTCGATCGCGACGAGCGGGCCGGGGTGCGGCGGGATGAGGCCGTGCATCACGGACAGACCGGCCAGCGCCGGGATGCCGATGCGCATCAGCGAGTAACCGCCGCGCTTGGCGACCATGAGCACCACCGGGATCAGCAGCACGATGCCGACCTCGAAGAACAGCGGAAGCCCGATCACGGAGGCGATCAGCACGATCGCCCAGGGCATGGAGCGCCCGCCCGCCTTGGCGAGGATCGTGTCGACGATCTGGTCCGCACCGCCGGAGTCGGCGAGCAGCTTGCCGAGGATCGCGCCCAGCGCGATCAGCACGCCCACGCCCGCCACCGTGGAGCCGAGGCCGGTGGAGAAGCTCGCGATGGCCTTGTCGAGCGGGGCGCCCGCGAAGGCGCCGAGCGCGAGCGACCCGATGGTCAGCGCCAGGAACGCATGGAGCTTGAACTTCGTGATGAGCAGGACGATGACGGCGATGCCCGCGAGAACGGCTATGCCGAGCTGGGCATGGCCCGCCGAGGTGATCGGCTCGACAGCGTCCGCTGCCAGCGTCTCGACGCTGAGACTGGTCACGGTCTGTTTCCTTGCATGGGTTGGGGATTACAGGTGGGGGGTGTGGCGCGGGGGCCCGAGGTGCGGTGGTGCCGGAGGCAGGCGCGCCGGCCCGCTCGCCGGACCGGCCGCGGGGTCCAGGGCTGCTGCTACTCGGCCGGCTGCTGCCGCGCGAAGGCGCGGAGCGCCTCGACCGCCCGGTCGGTGATCTCGTCCGGGCTGCCCGACACATCGACGGCGACGCCCGCCTCGTCCGGCTCCAGCGGCTCGAGCGTGGCGAACTGGGAGTCCAGCAGGGCGGTCGGCATGAAATGCCCCTCGCGATGCGACATCCGGTCCTCGATGAGCTCGCGGTCACCGGTGAGATGGACGAAGACGATGCCGGGAGCTGCGGCACGCAGGCGGTCGCGGTAGCTGCGCTTCAGCGCCGAGCTGCTGGCGACACCACCGAGGCCGTCCCTGCTGTGCGCCCAGGCGCCGATGGCGTCGAGCCAGGGCCAGCGGTCGTCGTCCGTCAACGGCGTCCCGGCCGACATCTTGGCGATGTTGGACTCGGGGTGGAAGTCGTCGCCCTCGGCGTAGGGAACGCCGAGCCGGGCGGCGAGCAGGGGGCCGATCGTGGTCTTGCCGGTCCCTGCGACGCCCATGACCACGACGACGTGGGGGGTGCTCATCAAGTGCCTCGCTGTCTTCGTCGACATCGCTGTGTCACGTCACTGAAACTCAAAAGTCTGATGAATTCAAGGGGATGTGATCTAGTAGTCTGACTTTTGAGTGCGGGCCGGTGCCTCGTACGCTGACCGCATGACGACACAGGCCCAGGGGCTGCACGCACGCGTACTGGAGACCCTCGGGCCGGCCATCACCGCGGGGGAGTACCAGCCGGGCAGCGTGCTGCGCACCGACGAGCTGGCCGAGCGCCTCGAGGTGTCGCGCTCCGTGGTGCGCGAGGCGGTGCGCGTCCTGGAGTCGATGCACCTGGTCGAGTCCCGCCGCCGCGTGGGCGTGACCGTGCGCCCCGTCACGGAGTGGAACGTCTACGACCCCCAGGTCATCCGCTGGCGCCTGGCCGGCGCCGACCGCCCCCGCCAGCTGCGCTCCCTGACCGTGCTGCGCTCGGCCGTCGAACCCGTCGCCGCGGGTCTGGCCGCACGCAACGCCACCCCCGAGCAGTGCGCGGAGCTCACGGAATGCGCCCTCGGCATGGTCGCCACCTCACGCGGCCAGCAGCTGGAGGCGTATCTGGTGCACGACATCGCCTTCCACAGGGTGATCCTCAACGCCTCCGGCAACGAGATGTTCGCGCACCTCGGCGACCTCGTGGCCGAGGTGCTGGCCGGCCGCACCCACCACCAGGTCATGTTCGAGGACCCCGACCCCCCGGCCGTCCGGCTGCACGTGCAGGTCGCGGAGGCGGTACGGGAGGGCGACGCGACCCGCGCGGAGCAGCTCACCCGCGAGATCGCGGTGGGCGCTCTCCAGGAACTGGACATCCTGGCGCCCTGACGCCGGTCACGGCCCGCCTACGACTCGACGAACTCCCCGTCGACGTAGACCCACGCCCCGCCCACGCGCGTGAAGCGGCTGCGCTCGTGCAGAACGCCCGCCCGGCCGCCGTCCGTGTAGTGCGCCCGGAAGGTCACCGTGCCGGTGGTGTGGAAGGCCGAACCGTCGGTCGTGTCGAGGATCTTCAGGCCCGTCCAGCGCATCCCGGCATCGAAGTCCACCCGCGGCGGCCGCGTCTCCGGATGCCAGGTCCGCAGCAGATACGCCTCGTCCCGCACCGCGAACGCGCTGTACCGCGACCGCATCAGCGCCTCGGCGGTCGGCGCGGCGGCAGCACCGGAGTGGCGGCGACCGCAGCACTGGGAGTACGCGGCGCCGGAGCCGCAGGGGCACAGGGCGGGGGCTTGGGTCGCCGGGGGAGTGGAAGGACGGGGCTTGCGTCGGGCCATGCGGCCCATTGTGCCCGGCAGGGCCACGGCGCCCGTCCTGGCGTACGCCCACACGAAAACTGCCGGTCACCGAAGTGACCGGCAGTTCGCCGATGTGTCCGAGGGGGGACTTGAACCCCCACGCCCGATAAAGGGCACTAGCACCTCAAGCTAGCGCGTCTGCCATTCCGCCACCCGGACTTGGTGGTCTCTCGCGGTTTCCCGCGGCGACGTGGAAAACCATAGCAAACATTCGGGGGTGCCTGATCACCCGAGTGATCACTCCGGTGGTCCCGTCGGGACGTCGCCCCGCCATGCTGCTGTTAACGCTGTATGACCGGGCCGGGACCGGCCTTGGGCCACACCCGCTCCGAGGAGGAGGATGGGGGCGACCAAGGACGGGGACCACCAGCAGCGACAGCGGGAGGAAGCAGCGTGAGCGAGTCGAGCGGCGCCAGCAGGGCCGGGTCCGTCTCGGGCGAGGACGAGGTCGTCGACCTCTGCCGCGACCTCATCCGGATCGACACCAGCAACTACGGGGACCACTCCGGGCCCGGTGAGCGCAAGGCCGCCGAGTACGTGGCCGAGAAGCTCGCCGAGGTCGGGCTCGAGCCGCAGATCTTCGAGTCCCACCCGGGCCGCGCCTCCACGGTGGCCCGTATCGAGGGCGAGGACCCCTCGCGGCCCGCACTCCTCATCCACGGCCACACCGACGTGGTACCGGCCAACGCCCACGACTGGACCCACCACCCGTTCTCCGGCGAGATCGCCGACGGCTGCGTGTGGGGCCGCGGCGCCGTCGACATGAAGGACATGGACGCGATGACCCTCGCGGTCGTCCGCGACCGGCTGCGCAGCGGCCGCAAGCCCCCGCGGGACATCGTGCTGGCCTTCCTCGCCGACGAGGAGGCCGGAGGCGTCTACGGTGCGCGCCATCTGGTCGACAAGCACCCCGCGCTCTTCGAGGGCGTCACCGAGGCGATCGGCGAGGTCGGCGGCTTCTCGTTCACCGTCAACGAGCAGCTGCGGCTCTACCTCGTCGAGACCGCCCAGAAGGGCATGCACTGGATGCGGCTCACCGTGGACGGCACCGCAGGCCACGGGTCGATGACCAACGACGACAACGCCATCACGGAGCTCTGCGAGGCGGTCGGGCGGCTCGGCCGGCACACGTGGCCGGTGCGCGTCACCAAGACCGTACGGTCCTTCCTCGACGAACTCTCCGACGCGCTCGGAACCGAGCTCGACCCGGAGGACATGGACGCGACGCTCGCCAAGCTCGGCGGCATCGCGAAGATGGTCGGCGCCACGCTGCGCAACTCGGCGGCCCCGACGATGCTCGGCGCCGGGTACAAGGTCAACGTGATCCCCGGCCAGGCCACCGCACACGTCGACGGGCGCTTCCTGCCCGGGTACGAGGAGGAGTTCCTGGCCGACCTCGACCGGATCCTCGGACCGCGCGTCCGGCGCGAGGACGTGCACGGCGACAAGGCCCTGGAGACCGACTTCGACGGTGCGCTCGTCGATGCCATGCAGTCGGCCCTGCGTGCCGAGGACCCCATCGCGCGGGCCGTTCCGTACATGCTCTCCGGCGGTACGGACGCCAAGTCCTTCGACGATCTCGGCATCCGCTGCTTCGGCTTCGCGCCGCTGCAGCTGCCGCCCGAGCTGGACTTCGCCGGCATGTTCCACGGTGTCGACGAGCGTGTGCCGGTCGAGGGGCTCAAGTTCGGCGTGCGCGTGCTGGACAGGTTCATCGACGCGTCCTGAACGTCGACCGGGTCAACTCGCTGACCCTGAGCGGCATTTCAGCGTCTCGATCCCGCGATCCCTGCCGAGATACCGCTCCAACATTCGTCCATACGTGCGCAGTTATCAGAAAGAGTGAATGGAACGATAAGGACGTAGCCCGATTACCGGCTCCTCGTTACTGATGATGCGGTCCGAGACCGGGGCCGCACATTGCCAATGAGGAGGAAGAATGATCAAGAAGGTCGTCGCTGCCGCGGCTGCCACGGGTGGTCTCGTGCTCGCTGGTGCGGGAGTCGCCGCTGCCGACGCCGGTGCTCAGGGTGCCGCGGTGAACTCTCCCGGCGTGCTCTCGGGCAACGTCATTCAGGCGCCGATCCACGTGCCGGTGAACGTCTGTGGCAACACCGTCAACGTGATCGGGCTGCTGAACCCCGCCTTCGGCAACACCTGCATCAACGACTGACGTTGTGCACCACCCCATGAGGGTCTGAGTCCTAGGCCCCGGAGTTCGCGGGACGAGCCTCCGGGGCCGAAGGATCTTCCGCGCACGTGCAAGCGGGCCGTGCGCATTCCGGAAGGTACAAGGCAGGGAAAACCTATGCGACAGGTCACGCGCAAACGCCTCACGTTGGCGGCCGCGACCGGCGTACTCGCCATGACCGGCGGCTACGCACACGCCGACTCGGCAGCGGACGGATCCGCTTCCGACTCACCCGGCGTGCTCTCGGGCAACAGCGTCCAAGTTCCCGTGGACATCCCGGTGAACGTGTGCGGGAACACGGTGAACGTCATCGGGGCTCTCAACCCCGCCGCCGGCAACGACTGCAGCAACGTCTCCGACGACAACGGCGACAACGGCAACGACCAGTCGTCCGGCGGCGGGTCCGAGGCCGGCGGTCACGCCAGCGACTCGCCCGGCATCGGCTCCGGCAACCACATCCAGGTGCCGGTCGACGTACCGGTCAACGTCTGCGGCAACAGCGTCACCATCGGCGGCCTCGGCAACGGCGCGGCGGACAACGACTGCGGCAACTCCTCGGGCGGCGACGAGGCGGCGCCGCCGCGTGGCGTCACGCCCGGCGACCCGGCGCACCCCGAGGAGCCGCAGGCGCCGGGCGAGGGCGACCCGGGCTCCGAGTCGAACCATCCGGGCACGCACACCGTGACGGCACCCGAGGGCACCGAGCAGCTCGCCGAGACCGGCAGCTCGCTGCCGGTGGGGATGGTCCTTCCGGTGGCCGCGGGCGCGCTGCTCGCGGGCGCCGTGCTCTACCGCAAGGCCCGTTCGGCCGCGTAACGGCGCGGAGCGCGGGCGTGACGGAGAGTGCGTACGCACCTGCGCAGAACACCGAAGATCACCACGGTGACCCATGCCACCGAGGTGGTGCACGGGACGGAACGGAGCGGGCCCCGCAGCCGCGGGGCCCGCTCCGTTCCCCGTCTCAGGTCACCACGTCGCACGCACCTGGCGGATGATCCGCCGGCGCAACCGCACCCTGCGGCTGCCGTCCGGGTGGAGCCTGAGACGGTCCAGCTCCCAGTGTCCGTACTCGGCATGGTCGGTCAGCAGACGCGTCGTCTCCTTGCGGGACACCCCGCGCGGTACGTACACGTCGACAAATTCGTATTCCGGCATCGCATCTATTGTGCGGGCAGCGGCCCGGTACGGATAGCGTCTGCACTATGTCTGATGCTGCGCAGCCCACCGCTGCCGAGGTACGCGCCGCCGCAGAGGCGGTCAAGGCTGCGCTCGACCGCCACCTGGCCGCGGTCGAGCGCAGGTCGGGAGACGACGACCCGGCCGTCTACGAAGCGTTCAACGAGCTGGCCGCAGCGGCCGAGGAGTACGACGAGCTCCTCTACGACCGCTACGACGAGGTCACCCCCTTCGAGATCCCCGGCACGGAGGACACGCTGCCGCCGTACACGGGTCCCGAGGAACCGAACGCGCTCAGCGTGCTGATCCGCCGCGACTACACCGTGGTGGAGCCGCAGCGACTGATCGCCCAGGCGCAGCGGATCGCGGCCGTGGAGGAGGACTCCACCAGGGGCGCGGCGAACGGCAGCGCCCATGGCGCGCTGGGCATCCTCTTCGGCGAGTACGAACCGGACGAGATCGCATCACGGCACAAGGAGTTCGGTCTCGAGGAGGGCGACTCGACACTGTGGGTCACCGCCGCCGACTTGCCGCCGGAGCCCGGGGAGTGGCTGGACGCCCCCTTCGACCAGATCGATCCGCAGCAGGTCGTGTGCCGCTTCGACGTCAGCGCGGTCTTCGACGACGAGCCCGACGATCCGGAGGACGACGAGGACGACGACTTGGAGCCGTTGGGCTCCGAGGACGACCTTGAGGACGACGTCGAGGAGGAGGATCTCCCGACCCAGCGCTGACGTGTGGCCGAAGGCGGCCGGCTTCCGTGGGCCTGGGGGACCGGGCCCACTCCCGCCTTCAGCCGATCTGACCCCCGGCCGGAACCTGTATCCGCATCAGGGTCTGAAGCCGTGTCGTCCGTGGCTTCGCCGGAATCTCCGCCACCGCCCGCGGCAGAGCCTGATCGGCCCCGTGCACCACGGACAGATGCCGCTCGGCGCGCCCGAAGGCGGTGTACACCCAGGCACGGGTCAGGGCCCCTGCCGCATCGCTGGGGAGCACGACCACCGCCGCGGGCCACCGCTGTCCCACCGCCTGGTGCGCGGTCATGGCCCACCCGTGCCGCACGAGGCGTTCGACCTGCTCCCTCGGTACGACCACGGGCGTGCCGTCGCAGTCCAGGTGCAGTCCCTGAGCGTCGGCCTTCACCACGCGCCCCGGTACCGTACGGCCGAGTGCCGGCGAGTAGGCGACCCGGTCGCCGGGGTCGAAGCCGCCGAACCGGCCGGGGCCGGGGTTCAGCCGCTCCTTCAGCGCCGCGTTCAGCGCGCGGGTGCCCGCCGCTCCGCCATGACCCGGCGTGATCACCTGGGTGTGCTCGGCGGGCACCCCGATCGCCCTGGGCACGGAGTCGACGACCAGCTGCACCGCGCGGTGCACCGCCTCGTCGGCGTCCCGCACGGGCACGATCACGACTTCCTTGCCGGGGGCCGCGACCTCGCTGAGCTCGCCGATGCCGATTCCGGAGACCAGCTCGCCGATGGGGCCCGGGTCGGGCGTACGCGACGCGACCTGCGGACAGACGCGGGCGGCCAGCAGATCCCCGAACACGCGGCCCGGGCCGGCCGACCACAGCACGGACGGGTCACCGCTCAGCACCAGCCGCGCACCGTCCGGCAGCGACTCGACGACCATGGCCGCGGTCTCGACGTCCAGCTGAGGTGCGTCCAGCACCACCAGCACATCGACCGCCAGCGCTCCTTCGGCATCCCGGCCGGGCCCTTCCGCGCCGGACAGCAGCCCGGACACGGTGGCGACGGCTTCGGCCGGCCCGCCCTGTTCCCCTGCCGGGCGCGTGGTCACTGCGCCGGCTTCCGCAGCGCCCTCCGCGGCAGCGAGGAGAGCGGCGAAACGGCGCTGCCCGTCCGGGCTGTGGGCGGCGGCGCACACGCGCAGGCCCATGGCCCGTGCAGCGGCGACCAGCGCGGCCGGTTCAGCCCGCGCCGCCTCGCCTCCGGTGTGCAGCACCAGGCCGTGCCCGGCCGCCGCGCGGATCAGCTCCGCGGCCGATCCGGATACGGCACCGGCGGCGCGCTCCCAGGCGGTGACGCCCGGCTCGTCGCCCTTCACCAGGGAATTGACCACCCGTGCCAGACCGTCGGCCAGGCTCTCCTCCGCCAGCGCGCAGCGTTCGAGGCCGATGAGGACCTGGACCGGCCGCTCGCCTTCGGCAGCCTCGTCGCCCGTGTCCTCGGCGGAGGGTGTGGGCGTGGGTGAGGACGCATCGAGTGCGTCCTGAAAGACGAGCACGTCTCCTTCCGCGATCGCGTTCTGCACGGCGGCGTCAGGATCGGGCACCGAGCGCTGCGCGAGAGCGGCGCGGAGTTCGTCGGCATCGAGGACCGTGTGCCCGGCCAGGGCGGCCTGCTCCAGCAGCCATACGGTGATCGCGCGGCCCCTGCGCTCGTCGTCCGGGGCACACCCGGCACCGAGCAGGGCCCGGGCGAATCCGTCCGCCTGCTCGGACCGCACACCGGCGACCCGGAGCAACTGCCAGGGGTCCTCCCGCAGCCGACCGGCGGCGCCGTCACCCAGCGCGGCGGCGGCCGGTACGGCGAGGGCGGCGGGGGCGCCGCCCTCGGCCAGCACCTGGCGCACCGCCTCAATGGTCTCGGGCGCCGGCGCCGCACCTGCTGCGGGTGCCGCGGCGGCCGTGGGCTCGGACCGACGCACCGGTTCCGCGGCCGGCCTGCGCGGCGCCGGCTCGGGCTCGTCGAAGACGTGGACGACGGGACGCTCACCGCTCTCCACGGCCCGCACCGCGGCCAGCAGATCAGCGGCCTTCCCGGTCAACTTCGCCCCAGCGGCGACGGGCCCCGGCTTCTCGGCCTTCCGCTTCTCGATCTGCTCCCGAAGGGCCCGCTGCGCCGCCAACTCGGCCTCGGCCTCGGACATCTCCGCGCCGACGCCCGCGCCCTCGTCCCCGCCAGGACCCGCGCCACTCTCGGCATCCACGGCCGCACCACCGTCCGCGCCCGAGACCGCGCCGCCGTCGGCGTCCCCGGCTTGGGCGGCGCTCAGGTCCCCACTTCCGGGAGCCCCCACACCCTCGGGCTTCCCCGGTTCACCCGGGGAACTCCCAGGCTCGGCTCCGACCGCGGCAGCGGACTCCCGCTCCGTACTCACAGCGTGCTCCAGTCCTGATCGGGATAGCGGTGCACCGGCGCCGACACGTCGTCGAGCGCCTGGCAGATCTCGTCAGGAAGACTAAGCGCCTCCACTGACAATGCCTCCGTGAGCTGCTGCGCCGTGCGGGCGCCGATGATCGGTGCGACGACTCCGGGGCGGTCCCGGACCCAGGCGAGAGCCACCTGCAGGGGTGTCGTCGCGAGCCCGTCGGCCGCGGTCGCCACCGCGTCGACGATGCGGCTCGCGGCATCGTCGAGATAGGGGGCCACGAAGGGGGCGAGATGCTCCGAGGCACCGCGGGAGTCGGCCGGGGTCGAGTGCCGGTACTTGCCGGTGAGCACGCCCCGGCCGAGGGGCGAGGACGGCAGCAACCCGACGCCGAGATCGAGCGCGGCGGGCAGCACCTCCCGCTCGACACCGCGCTGCAGCAGCGAGTACTCCATCTGCGTACTGGACAGCCGCGTCCGCACACCTGGTGCCGCAAGCTGCCATGTCGCCGCCTTGGCGAGCTGCCAGCCGCAGAAGTTGGACACCCCGGCATAGCGTGCGCGGCCGCTGCTGACGGCGATGTCCAGGGCCCCCAGCGTCTCCTCCAGCGGCGTCTCGGGGTCGAACGCGTGCACCTGCCACAGATCGACATAGTCCGTCCCGAGGCGGCTGAGCGAGGCGTCGAGCGCCGCGAGCAGATGGCCGCGCGAACCGTCGAAGCGCCGGTCCGGGTCGGGCACGCTGCCCGCCTTGGTCGCGATCACCAGATCCCGCCGCGGAACCAGCCCTTCCATCAGCTGTCCGAGCAGATACTCGGCCTCCCCGTCGCCGTACACATCGGCGGTGTCGACGAGCGTGCCGCCCGCCTCCCAGAAGACCTTCAACAGGTCCGCGGCGTCGCGCTCGTCGGTGTCCCGCCCCCAGGTCAGGGTGCCGAGTCCGATGCGGGACACACGCAGGCCGGTACGGCCGAGATGCCTCTGCTCCATGGGCGCTGACATTACTGGCCGGACGTCGGCGTGTGGGGCCCTGTGGACAACCGCCTGTGGATAACCGTGGACAACCGCGACCGTGCACAGCGCCCTGTGCCATCGCCCGTGGACGACCGCGCGCACGTGTGGCCAACCCGTCGCTGACGCGGGCCGCACCAGCGCGCTAGGGTCTCCGGCACAAGGGACGTTACTGATCGGTAAGGGGAATCGGCCATGAAGCTCGGTATCAACCTCGGCTACTGGGGCGCCGGGATGGACGCGGACAATCTGGCCGTCGCCCAGGAGGCCGACCGGCTGGGCTACGCGGTCTGCTGGGCGGCCGAGGCCTACGGCTCCGACGCGGCCACCGTGCTGACCTGGGTCGCCGCCCACACCGAGCGCATCGACGTCGGATCCGCGATCTTCCAGATCCCGGCCCGCCAGCCCGCCATGACCGCGATGACGGCGGCGACCCTGGACTCGCTCTCCGGCGGCCGTTTCCGGCTCGGCCTCGGCGTCTCCGGGCCGCAGGTCTCCGAGGGCTGGTACGGCGTGAAGTTCGACAAGCCGCTGGCACGCACGCGTGAGTACGTCGAGATCGTGCGCAAGGCGATGACGCGCGAGCGCCTGACGCACGAGGGCGAGCACTGGACGCTGCCGCTGCCGGGCGGACCGGGCAAGCCGATCAAGCTCACCGTGCACCCGCAGCGCGAGCACATCCCGCTGTACATCGCGGCGATCGGCCCGAAGAACCTGGAGCAGACCGGCGAGATCGCCGACGGTGCGCTGCTGATCTTCCCGTCGGCCGAGCACCTGGAGGAGACGGCGATCCGCCATCTGAGGGCGGGCCGCGAGAAGGCGGGCCTGACGATGGACGGCTTCGACGTCGCCCCGACGCTGCCGATCGCCGTGAGCCCGGACGGTTCGGACAGGGACGTGTCCGCGCTGGCCGACCAGTTCCGCCCGTACACGGCCCTCTACGTCGGCGGCATGGGCAGCCGCAAGCAGAACTTCTACAACCAGCTCGCACAGCGCATGGGGTACGAGAAGGAGGCCGCCGAGATCCAGGACAAGTACCTGTCCGGCGACAAGGAGGGCGCGGCCTCCGCCGTCCCGCAGCAGCTGATCGACCAGACCACGCTGCTCGGCTCCGTGGACCGCATCGCCGAGCGGATGCGGGCCTACGCCGCGGCCGGGGTCACCACCCTCACGCTGGCCCCGGCGGGCTTCACGCTGGACGAGCGGGTCGCGTCCCTGCGGGCAGGCATCGACGCACTGGAGCGCGCCGGGCTCGCGTAAGGGCGTAGCCGAAGCCGCAAGCGCGAGGAGAGGTTTCTGCGGCCGTGGTGGGGGCTCGGGGGTCTTCCCCGCCACGGCCGTCTCCCGGAACAACGCGTCGAGACCGTCCTCGGTTACGCGCCCCGTCCGCCCCTACGCGGCCCTTCCGACGCCGGCATCCGCCTTTCGGCGGAGTTGTCCGACATACCTGTTGCCCCTGGCCTGCCACCGCATTTGACTCGTTCTTTGCGGACCCCGGCACGGAGGTGGCAGTGATGCTTTCAGCGAAGAGCCTTTTCCAGGAGATCCTCGACAACGACGAGTCCTTCCGGCTGTTCTGTTCCATCGCCGCCAGCGGGGAGGCCCAGGGCGGCTGGGAGAACGGCCGCATCGCGGCCCTCGTACCCGAGAGCGAGCGGGACCTGGCGCCCAAGGTCGCACGCCACGGTGCCGACGAGGACAAGCACGGGCGGATCTTCAACGCCCTGCTGAAGAAGCGCGGCCTCGAGCCGGTCGAGGTCCCGCACGAGACGGACTACACGATGCTTCTGGAGAAGCACGGCATCGGGCTCGCGCACGAACAGCTCAAGCGCGACCAGCCGCTCACCGTCCAGGACATCGTCACGTATCTCGCCCACAGCCGGGTCACCGAGCAGCGGGCCTCCGAGCAGATGGAACTGCTGCGCAAGCACTTCTCCGACCACCCCGACATCGGCCGCGCCGTCAGGATGATCTCGAGCGACGAGGACAACCACCTGGCGTACTGCCACGAGGAGCTGCTCCGCTTCGCGCGCGCCGGACACGGCCGCACCATCCAGCGGATCCTGCGCGAGAGCGCCCTCGCGGAGATCCGTATCTACCGCGATGTGAGCCTTGCCGTGATGGACCACATGGGCCGCATCCTGGGCTGGCCCCGGGCCAAGGCGGCGCTGCTCGCCGCGGGGATCCACGCTGTGTACGTGTACGAGCGGCTCGGCGGGTGGCGCCGGATGGTGTCCCTGAAGATGCCCGAGCGACGCAACGCGCTGGGCGGCCCCGCGACGTCGGCACCCGAGTTCGCGTAGCGCATCGGCGTTGCCGCAGGGCACGCGCGTGCCCTGCGGCAACGCCGATGCGCTACGCGAACTCGGGTGCCGACGTCGCGGGGCCGCCCAGCGCGTTGCGTCGCTCGGGCATCTTCAGGGACACCATCCGGCGCCACCCGCCGAGCCGCTCGTACACGTACACAGCGTGGATCCCCGCGGCGAGCAGCGCCGCCTTGGCCCGGGGCCAGCCCAGGATGCGGCCCATGTGGTCCATCACGGCAAGGCTCACATCGCGGTAGATACGGATCTCCGCGAGGGCGCTCTCGCGCAGGATCCGCTGGATGGTGCGGCCGTGTCCGGCGCGCGCGAAGCGGAGCAGCTCCTCGTGGCAGTACGCCAGGTGGTTGTCCTCGTCGCTCGAGATCATCCTGACGGCGCGGCCGATGTCGGGGTGGTCGGAGAAGTGCTTGCGCAGCAGTTCCATCTGCTCGGAGGCCCGCTGCTCGGTGACCCGGCTGTGGGCGAGATACGTGACGATGTCCTGGACGGTGAGCGGCTGGTCGCGCTTGAGCTGTTCGTGCGCGAGCCCGATGCCGTGCTTCTCCAGAAGCATCGTGTAGTCCGTCTCGTGCGGGACCTCGACCGGCTCGAGGCCGCGCTTCTTCAGCAGGGCGTTGAAGATCCGCCCGTGCTTGTCCTCGTCGGCACCGTGGCGTGCGACCTTGGGCGCCAGGTCCCGCTCGCTCTCGGGTACGAGGGCCGCGATGCGGCCGTTCTCCCAGCCGCCCTGGGCCTCCCCGCTGGCGGCGATGGAACAGAACAGCCGGAAGGACTCGTCGTTGTCGAGGATCTCCTGGAAAAGGCTCTTCGCTGAAAGCATCACTGCCACCTCCGTGCCGGGGTCCGCAAAGAACGAGTCAAATGCGGTGGCAGGCCAGGGGCAACAGGTATGTCGGACAACTCCGCCGAAAGGCGGATGCCGGCGTCGGAAGGGCCGCGTAGGGGCGGACGGGGCGCGTAACCGAGGACGGTCTCGACGCGTTGTTCCGGGAGACGGCCGTGGCGGGGAAGACCCCCGAGCCCCCACCACGGCCGCAGAAACCTCTCCTCGCGCTTGCGGCTTCGGCTACGCCCTTACGCGAGCCCGGCGCGCTCCAGTGCGTCGATGCCTGCCCGCAGGGACGCGACCCGCTCGTCCAGCGTGAAGCCCGCCGGGGCCAGCGTGAGGGTGGTGACCCCGGCCGCGGCGTAGGCCCGCATCCGCTCGGCGATGCGGTCCACGGAGCCGAGCAGCGTGGTCTGGTCGATCAGCTGCTGCGGGACGGCGGAGGCCGCGCCCTCCTTGTCGCCGGACAGGTACTTGTCCTGGATCTCGGCGGCCTCCTTCTCGTACCCCATGCGCTGTGCGAGCTGGTTGTAGAAGTTCTGCTTGCGGCTGCCCATGCCGCCGACGTAGAGGGCCGTGTACGGGCGGAACTGGTCGGCCAGCGCGGACACGTCCCTGTCCGAACCGTCCGGGCTCACGGCGATCGGCAGCGTCGGGGCGACGTCGAAGCCGTCCATCGTCAGGCCCGCCTTCTCGCGGCCCGCCCTCAGATGGCGGATCGCCGTCTCCTCCAGGTGCTCGACCGACGGGAAGATCAGCAGCGCACCGTCGGCGATCTCGCCGGTCTGCTCCAGGTTCTTCGGGCCGATCGCCGCGATGTACAGCGGGATGTGCTCGCGCTGCGGGTGCACGGTGAGCTTGATCGGCTTGCCCGGTCCGCCCGGCAGCGGCAGCGTCCAGTGCTCGCCCTCGTGCGTCAGGCGCTCGCGCGTCATCGCCTTGCGCACGATCTCGACGTACTCACGCGTGCGTGCCAGCGGCTTGTCGAACTTCACGCCGTACCAGCCCTCGGAGACCTGCGGCCCGGAGACGCCGAGGCCGAGCCGGAAACGGCCGCCGGAGAGCGAGTCCAGGGTCGCCGCCGTCATCGCGGTCATGGCGGGCTGGCGGGCCGGGATCTGGAAGATCGCGGATCCGACGTCGATGCGCTCGGTGTGGGCGGCGACCCAGGTCAGCACGGTGGCCGCGTCGGAGCCGTAGGCCTCGGCCGCCCAGCAGACCGCGTAGCCCAGCCGGTCGGCCTCCTGGGCGACGGCCAGATTGTCCGCGTCCATCCCGGCGCCCCAGTAGCCGAGGTTGATACCGAGCTTCATGGCCGATTCCCCTTACCGATCAGTAACGTCCCTTGTGCCGGAGACCCTAGCGCGCTGGTGCGGCCCGCGTCAGCGACGGGTTGGCCACACGTGCGCGCGGTCGTCCACGGGCGATGGCACAGGGCGCTGTGCACGGTCGCGGTTGTCCACGGTTATCCACAGGCGGTTGTCCACAGGGCCCCACACGCCGACGTCCGGCCAGTAATGTCAGCGCCCATGGAGCAGAGGCATCTCGGCCGTACCGGCCTGCGTGTGTCCCGCATCGGACTCGGCACCCTGACCTGGGGGCGGGACACCGACGAGCGCGACGCCGCGGACCTGTTGAAGGTCTTCTGGGAGGCGGGCGGCACGCTCGTCGACACCGCCGATGTGTACGGCGACGGGGAGGCCGAGTATCTGCTCGGACAGCTGATGGAAGGGCTGGTTCCGCGGCGGGATCTGGTGATCGCGACCAAGGCGGGCAGCGTGCCCGACCCGGACCGGCGCTTCGACGGTTCGCGCGGCCATCTGCTCGCGGCGCTCGACGCCTCGCTCAGCCGCCTCGGGACGGACTATGTCGATCTGTGGCAGGTGCACGCGTTCGACCCCGAGACGCCGCTGGAGGAGACGCTGGGGGCCCTGGACATCGCCGTCAGCAGCGGCCGCGCACGCTATGCCGGGGTGTCCAACTTCTGCGGCTGGCAGCTCGCCAAGGCGGCGACATGGCAGCTTGCGGCACCAGGTGTGCGGACGCGGCTGTCCAGTACGCAGATGGAGTACTCGCTGCTGCAGCGCGGTGTCGAGCGGGAGGTGCTGCCCGCCGCGCTCGATCTCGGCGTCGGGTTGCTGCCGTCCTCGCCCCTCGGCCGGGGCGTGCTCACCGGCAAGTACCGGCACTCGACCCCGGCCGACTCCCGCGGTGCCTCGGAGCATCTCGCCCCCTTCGTGGCCCCCTATCTCGACGATGCCGCGAGCCGCATCGTCGACGCGGTGGCGACCGCGGCCGACGGGCTCGCGACGACACCCCTGCAGGTGGCTCTCGCCTGGGTCCGGGACCGCCCCGGAGTCGTCGCACCGATCATCGGCGCCCGCACGGCGCAGCAGCTCACGGAGGCATTGTCAGTGGAGGCGCTTAGTCTTCCTGACGAGATCTGCCAGGCGCTCGACGACGTGTCGGCGCCGGTGCACCGCTATCCCGATCAGGACTGGAGCACGCTGTGAGTACGGAGCGGGAGTCCGCTGCCGCGGTCGGAGCCGAGCCTGGGAGTTCCCCGGGTGAACCGGGGAAGCCCGAGGGTGTGGGGGCTCCCGGAAGTGGGGACCTGAGCGCCGCCCAAGCCGGGGACGCCGACGGCGGCGCGGTCTCGGGCGCGGACGGTGGTGCGGCCGTGGATGCCGAGAGTGGCGCGGGTCCTGGCGGGGACGAGGGCGCGGGCGTCGGCGCGGAGATGTCCGAGGCCGAGGCCGAGTTGGCGGCGCAGCGGGCCCTTCGGGAGCAGATCGAGAAGCGGAAGGCCGAGAAGCCGGGGCCCGTCGCCGCTGGGGCGAAGTTGACCGGGAAGGCCGCTGATCTGCTGGCCGCGGTGCGGGCCGTGGAGAGCGGTGAGCGTCCCGTCGTCCACGTCTTCGACGAGCCCGAGCCGGCGCCGCGCAGGCCGGCCGCGGAACCGGTGCGTCGGTCCGAGCCCACGGCCGCCGCGGCACCCGCAGCAGGTGCGGCGCCGGCGCCCGAGACCATTGAGGCGGTGCGCCAGGTGCTGGCCGAGGGCGGCGCCCCCGCCGCCCTCGCCGTACCGGCCGCCGCCGCGCTGGGTGACGGCGCCGCCGGTCGGCTGCGGGAGGACCCCTGGCAGTTGCTCCGGGTCGCCGGTGTGCGGTCCGAGCAGGCGGACGGATTCGCCCGGGCCCTGCTCGGTGCCGGGTGTGCCCCGGACGACGAGCGCAGGGGCCGCGCGATCACCGTATGGCTGCTGGAGCAGGCCGCCCTGGCCGGGCACACGGTCCTCGATGCCGACGAACTCCGCGCCGCTCTCGCGCAGCGCTCGGTGCCCGATCCTGACGCCGCCGTGCAGAACGCGATCGCGGAAGGAGACGTGCTCGTCTTTCAGGACGCACTCGATGCGTCCTCACCCACGCCCACACCCTCCGCCGAGGACACGGGCGACGAGGCTGCCGAAGGCGAGCGGCCGGTCCAGGTCCTCATCGGCCTCGAACGCTGCGCGCTGGCGGAGGAGAGCCTGGCCGACGGTCTGGCACGGGTGGTCAATTCCCTGGTGAAGGGCGACGAGCCGGGCGTCACCGCCTGGGAGCGCGCCGCCGGTGCCGTATCCGGATCGGCCGCGGAGCTGATCCGCGCGGCGGCCGGGCACGGCCTGGTGCTGCACACCGGAGGCGAGGCGGCGCGGGCTGAACCGGCCGCGCTGGTCGCCGCTGCACGGGCCATGGGCCTGCGCGTGTGCGCCGCCGCCCACAGCCCGGACGGGCAGCGCCGTTTCGCCGCTCTCCTCGCTGCCGCGGAGGGCGCTGCGGAAGCCGGCGCAGTGACCACGCGCCCGGCAGGGGAACAGGGCGGGCCGGCCGAAGCCGTCGCCACCGTGTCCGGGCTGCTGTCCGGCGCGGAAGGGCCCGGCCGGGATGCCGAAGGAGCGCTGGCGGTCGATGTGCTGGTGGTGCTGGACGCACCTCAGCTGGACGTCGAGACCGCGGCCATGGTCGTCGAGTCGCTGCCGGACGGTGCGCGGCTGGTGCTGAGCGGTGACCCGTCCGTGCTGTGGTCGGCCGGCCCGGGCCGCGTGTTCGGGGATCTGCTGGCCGCCCGCGTCTGTCCGCAGGTCGCGTCGCGTACGCCCGACCCGGGCCCCATCGGCGAGCTGGTCTCCGGAATCGGCATCGGCGAGCTCAGCGAGGTCGCGGCCCCCGGCAAGGAAGTCGTGATCGTGCCCGTGCGGGACGCCGACGAGGCGGTGCACCGCGCGGTGCAGCTGGTCGTCGACTCCGTGCCCAGGGCGATCGGGGTGCCCGCCGAGCACACCCAGGTGATCACGCCGGGTCATGGCGGAGCGGCGGGCACCCGCGCGCTGAACGCGGCGCTGAAGGAGCGGCTGAACCCCGGCCCCGGCCGGTTCGGCGGCTTCGACCCCGGCGACCGGGTCGCCTACTCGCCGGCACTCGGCCGTACGGTACCGGGGCGCGTGGTGAAGGCCGACGCTCAGGGACTGCACCTGGACTGCGACGGCACGCCCGTGGTCGTACCGAGGGAGCAGGTCGAACGCCTCGTGCGGCACGGGTGGGCCATGACCGCGCACCAGGCGGTGGGACAGCGGTGGCCCGCGGCGGTGGTCGTGCTCCCCAGCGATGCGGCAGGGGCCCTGACCCGTGCCTGGGTGTACACCGCCTTCGGGCGCGCCGAGCGGCATCTGTCCGTGGTGCACGGGGCCGATCAGGCTCTGCCGCGGGCGGTGGCGGAGATTCCGGCGAAGCCACGGACGACACGGCTTCAGACCCTGATGCGGATACAGGTTCCGGCCGGGGGTCAGATCGGCTGAAGGCGGGAGTGGGCCCGGTCCCCCAGGCCCACGGAAGCCGGCCGCCTTCGGCCACACGTCAGCGCTGGGTCGGGAGATCCTCCTCCTCGACGTCGTCCTCAAGGTCGTCCTCGGAGCCCAACGGCTCCAAGTCGTCGTCCTCGTCGTCCTCCGGATCGTCGGGCTCGTCGTCGAAGACCGCGCTGACGTCGAAGCGGCACACGACCTGCTGCGGATCGATCTGGTCGAAGGGGGCGTCCAGCCACTCCCCGGGCTCCGGCGGCAAGTCGGCGGCGGTGACCCACAGTGTCGAGTCGCCCTCCTCGAGACCGAACTCCTTGTGCCGTGATGCGATCTCGTCCGGTTCGTACTCGCCGAAGAGGATGCCCAGCGCGCCATGGGCGCTGCCGTTCGCCGCGCCCCTGGTGGAGTCCTCCTCCACGGCCGCGATCCGCTGCGCCTGGGCGATCAGTCGCTGCGGCTCCACCACGGTGTAGTCGCGGCGGATCAGCACGCTGAGCGCGTTCGGTTCCTCGGGACCCGTGTACGGCGGCAGCGTGTCCTCCGTGCCGGGGATCTCGAAGGGGGTGACCTCGTCGTAGCGGTCGTAGAGGAGCTCGTCGTACTCCTCGGCCGCTGCGGCCAGCTCGTTGAACGCTTCGTAGACGGCCGGGTCGTCGTCTCCCGACCTGCGCTCGACCGCGGCCAGGTGGCGGTCGAGCGCAGCCTTGACCGCCTCTGCGGCGGCGCGTACCTCGGCAGCGGTGGGCTGCGCAGCATCAGACATAGTGCAGACGCTATCCGTACCGGGCCGCTGCCCGCACAATAGATGCGATGCCGGAATACGAATTTGTCGACGTGTACGTACCGCGCGGGGTGTCCCGCAAGGAGACGACGCGTCTGCTGACCGACCATGCCGAGTACGGACACTGGGAGCTGGACCGTCTCAGGCTCCACCCGGACGGCAGCCGCAGGGTGCGGTTGCGCCGGCGGATCATCCGCCAGGTGCGTGCGACGTGGTGACCTGAGACGGGGAACGGAGCGGGCCCCGCGGCTGCGGGGCCCGCTCCGTTCCGTCCCGTGCACCACCTCGGTGGCATGGGTCACCGTGGTGATCTTCGGTGTTCTGCGCAGGTGCGTACGCACTCTCCGTCACGCCCGCGCTCCGCGCCGTTACGCGGCCGAACGGGCCTTGCGGTAGAGCACGGCGCCCGCGAGCAGCGCGCCCGCGGCCACCGGAAGGACCATCCCCACCGGCAGCGAGCTGCCGGTCTCGGCGAGCTGCTCGGTGCCCTCGGGTGCCGTCACGGTGTGCGTGCCCGGATGGTTCGACTCGGAGCCCGGGTCGCCCTCGCCCGGCGCCTGCGGCTCCTCGGGGTGCGCCGGGTCGCCGGGCGTGACGCCACGCGGCGGCGCCGCCTCGTCGCCGCCCGAGGAGTTGCCGCAGTCGTTGTCCGCCGCGCCGTTGCCGAGGCCGCCGATGGTGACGCTGTTGCCGCAGACGTTGACCGGTACGTCGACCGGCACCTGGATGTGGTTGCCGGAGCCGATGCCGGGCGAGTCGCTGGCGTGACCGCCGGCCTCGGACCCGCCGCCGGACGACTGGTCGTTGCCGTTGTCGCCGTTGTCGTCGGAGACGTTGCTGCAGTCGTTGCCGGCGGCGGGGTTGAGAGCCCCGATGACGTTCACCGTGTTCCCGCACACGTTCACCGGGATGTCCACGGGAACTTGGACGCTGTTGCCCGAGAGCACGCCGGGTGAGTCGGAAGCGGATCCGTCCGCTGCCGAGTCGGCGTGTGCGTAGCCGCCGGTCATGGCGAGTACGCCGGTCGCGGCCGCCAACGTGAGGCGTTTGCGCGTGACCTGTCGCATAGGTTTTCCCTGCCTTGTACCTTCCGGAATGCGCACGGCCCGCTTGCACGTGCGCGGAAGATCCTTCGGCCCCGGAGGCTCGTCCCGCGAACTCCGGGGCCTAGGACTCAGACCCTCATGGGGTGGTGCACAACGTCAGTCGTTGATGCAGGTGTTGCCGAAGGCGGGGTTCAGCAGCCCGATCACGTTGACGGTGTTGCCACAGACGTTCACCGGCACGTGGATCGGCGCCTGAATGACGTTGCCCGAGAGCACGCCGGGAGAGTTCACCGCGGCACCCTGAGCACCGGCGTCGGCAGCGGCGACTCCCGCACCAGCGAGCACGAGACCACCCGTGGCAGCCGCGGCAGCGACGACCTTCTTGATCATTCTTCCTCCTCATTGGCAATGTGCGGCCCCGGTCTCGGACCGCATCATCAGTAACGAGGAGCCGGTAATCGGGCTACGTCCTTATCGTTCCATTCACTCTTTCTGATAACTGCGCACGTATGGACGAATGTTGGAGCGGTATCTCGGCAGGGATCGCGGGATCGAGACGCTGAAATGCCGCTCAGGGTCAGCGAGTTGACCCGGTCGACGTTCAGGACGCGTCGATGAACCTGTCCAGCACGCGCACGCCGAACTTGAGCCCCTCGACCGGCACACGCTCGTCGACACCGTGGAACATGCCGGCGAAGTCCAGCTCGGGCGGCAGCTGCAGCGGCGCGAAGCCGAAGCAGCGGATGCCGAGATCGTCGAAGGACTTGGCGTCCGTACCGCCGGAGAGCATGTACGGAACGGCCCGCGCGATGGGGTCCTCGGCACGCAGGGCCGACTGCATGGCATCGACGAGCGCACCGTCGAAGTCGGTCTCCAGGGCCTTGTCGCCGTGCACGTCCTCGCGCCGGACGCGCGGTCCGAGGATCCGGTCGAGGTCGGCCAGGAACTCCTCCTCGTACCCGGGCAGGAAGCGCCCGTCGACGTGTGCGGTGGCCTGGCCGGGGATCACGTTGACCTTGTACCCGGCGCCGAGCATCGTCGGGGCCGCCGAGTTGCGCAGCGTGGCGCCGACCATCTTCGCGATGCCGCCGAGCTTGGCGAGCGTCGCGTCCATGTCCTCCGGGTCGAGCTCGGTTCCGAGCGCGTCGGAGAGTTCGTCGAGGAAGGACCGTACGGTCTTGGTGACGCGCACCGGCCACGTGTGCCGGCCGAGCCGCCCGACCGCCTCGCAGAGCTCCGTGATGGCGTTGTCGTCGTTGGTCATCGACCCGTGGCCTGCGGTGCCGTCCACGGTGAGCCGCATCCAGTGCATGCCCTTCTGGGCGGTCTCGACGAGGTAGAGCCGCAGCTGCTCGTTGACGGTGAACGAGAAGCCGCCGACCTCGCCGATCGCCTCGGTGACGCCCTCGAAGAGCGCGGGGTGCTTGTCGACCAGATGGCGCGCACCGTAGACGCCTCCGGCCTCCTCGTCGGCGAGGAAGGCCAGCACGATGTCCCGCGGGGGCTTGCGGCCGCTGCGCAGCCGGTCGCGGACGACCGCGAGGGTCATCGCGTCCATGTCCTTCATGTCGACGGCGCCGCGGCCCCACACGCAGCCGTCGGCGATCTCGCCGGAGAACGGGTGGTGGGTCCAGTCGTGGGCGTTGGCCGGTACCACGTCGGTGTGGCCGTGGATGAGGAGTGCGGGCCGCGAGGGGTCCTCGCCCTCGATACGGGCCACCGTGGAGGCGCGGCCCGGGTGGGACTCGAAGATCTGCGGCTCGAGCCCGACCTCGGCGAGCTTCTCGGCCACGTACTCGGCGGCCTTGCGCTCACCGGGCCCGGAGTGGTCCCCGTAGTTGCTGGTGTCGATCCGGATGAGGTCGCGGCAGAGGTCGACGACCTCGTCCTCGCCCGAGACGGACCCGGCCCTGCTGGCGCCGCTCGACTCGCTCACGCTGCTTCCTCCCGCTGTCGCTGCTGGTGGTCCCCGTCCTTGGTCGCCCCCATCCTCCTCCTCGGAGCGGGTGTGGCCCAAGGCCGGTCCCGGCCCGGTCATACAGCGTTAACAGCAGCATGGCGGGGCGACGTCCCGACGGGACCACCGGAGTGATCACTCGGGTGATCAGGCACCCCCGAATGTTTGCTATGGTTTTCCACGTCGCCGCGGGAAACCGCGAGAGACCACCAAGTCCGGGTGGCGGAATGGCAGACGCGCTAGCTTGAGGTGCTAGTGCCCTTTATC
>NZ_LOHS01000035.1 GCF_001642995.1 Streptomyces jeddahensis | reverse complement strand
CCCGCATGCCCGAGGACACCATCGCGTCGGCGGCCTGGCGCACCTGGGCCTCGGTTATCCCGCACCCGAAGCTGTTCCAGCTGTTCCACCCCAGCGGCGGGGTGAGCGCCGGGCTGCCGGGCGCGGCCGTGGCGGTGGAGTTGGCGTAGGCCGTCACCGACGCGGTGACCGAGAGCGCGGCGGCCGCGAGGAGGCGAAGCAGTCGTCCGCCAGGTCGTCTGGGCACCAGGGGCTCCTTTGACGGAAGGGCGCCATGGGCGGATGACCCGCGACGGCGGCACGGTGTCGCGTCCATGACATGACAGTGGGGAAGATGATGGGTGTTCGAAAACTTTCGGGATGCATTCGGAAACTCCGGGTGTCAACGGATACTAGAGAGGCGCCTGAACATGTCAACACCATCCGAGGAACTGCCCCCACCGCACCATCCCAGGGGCCGGCAAGGCGGGATTTCTGCGCCATCCTGGCGCTGAACTGCGGCGACTTACCGTTTCACCGCTTCGAATGTTTCGAGAAGTCATCCGAATCATGCGAAAGGTATTGACGGCGCCCCCGGGCTCCCTATCATCCAGGGTGCTCAGCAAGCCGACCCATGTTCGACATCGCGAACGAACGGGAGCCGCTCCGCACGAACGAAGCAAGGCACCTCCGGGCAACGCCAACCGCAACGGCCAAGCCATACAAGGAGAACGCCATTCATGGATATGTCATGTACCGATCAACCTCTGTCCCGTCGCCGCGCGCTGGCGGCCGGCACCGGCCTGGCCGCCGGCGCCTTCCTTCCCCTGGCCGAGGCCTCCGCCACCGCCGCCGCTCCCGCCCAGGGATCGGCCCTCGCGGCCGCCGCGGAGTACACAAACCCGGTGATCTGGCAGGACTTCGCGGACATCGACGTCATCCGCGTCGGCGACACCTACTACGCCTCGGCCTCGACCATGCACTACTCGCCGGGCGCGCCCGTCCTGCGCTCGTACGACCTGGTGAACTGGGAGATCGCCGGTCACTCGGTGCCCATACTTGACTTCGGCGCCAAGTACGACCTGAACGGGGCCCGTGGCTATGTCAGAGGAATCTGGGCGTCGTCACTGGCGTACCGGCCGAGCAACAGGACCTTCTACTGGCTCGGCCAGATCGACTTCGCCCGGACGTACATCTACACCGCCACCGCCGTCGAGGGGCCATGGAACAGGCTGTCGACGATCAGCACCCCCTACTACGACGCGGGACTGCTCGTCGACAGCGACGACTCCCTGTACGTGGCATACGGAAACACCACCATCAGCGTGGCCCAGCTCTCGCCCGACGGCCGCAGCCAGGTCCGCACGCAGCAGGTGTTCACGACCCCATCGAGTGTCGGCACCCTCGAGGGCGCCCGCTTCTACAAGATCAACGGGCAGTACTACATCTTCCTGACTCGCCCCGCGAACGGCCAGTACATCCTGAAGTCGTCGAGCGGCCCCTTCGGTCCCTACACGATGCGGCAGGTCCTCCTCGACCTGCGCGGGCCGATCCCCGGCGGTGGCGTCCCGCACCAGGGCGGGCTCGTGCAGACGCAGAGCGGTGCCTGGTACTACATGGCCTTCGTCGACGCGTACCCCGGTGGCCGGATGCCTGCCCTGGCGCCCGTCACCTGGACCTCGGATGGCTGGCCCGTCGTGCAACTCGTCGACGGCGCATGGGGCACCTCGTACCCCAGCCCGGCCGTGCCCCCTCCGCCTCGCCCGGTGGCCCCCATGACCGGCGTCGACACCTTCGACGGCACGACCCTCAAGCCGAGATGGGAGTGGAACCACAACCCGGACAACACCAAGTGGTCGGTCGGCAACGGCCTGACCCTGCGGACCGCGACCGTCACCAACGACCTCTACTGGGCCCGCAACACCCTCACGCACCGCATCCAGGGCCCCACCTCCACCGCCACGGTCCACCTCGACCACTCCGCGATGCGGGACGGCGACCGGGCCGGACTCGCGCTGCTGCGGGACTCCTCCGCCTGGATCGGCGTCAAGCGCGATGGCGGCGTGACGCGGCTGGTGATGGTCAACGGGCTGACCATGGACAGCAGTTGGAACACCACCGGCACCGGCACGGAGGTCGCGAGCGCGGCCGTCTCGGGCAACCGCGTCTGGTTGCGCGCGAGCGCGGACATCCGCCCCGGCACGGCACGCTCCGGCACCTTCTCCTACAGCACCGACGGCACCACCTTCACCCGCCTCGGACCCTCCTTCTCCCTGGGCAACGACTGGCGGTTCTTCATGGGCTACCGATTCGCCCTCTTCAACCACGCCACGCAGGCACTCGGCGGCGCGGTCCGCGTCACGCGGTTCGAGCTGTCCACGCCCTGAAGTGGCGCACCGATCGCCCCACGCCCTGAGGAGGTCCACCGACCGCACCACGCAACCCCCCACCCATCTCCCCCCACAAGGAGAACCATGAACCCGCTGAAACGGCTCGGCTGTCGCCGAGCCACCGTCCTCGGCCTGCTGGCCGCGACCGTCCTGGTGACACCCGGGACCGCGACCGGCGCGCCCGACGCCGTGCAGGCCTCCACCCTGGGCGCCCAAGCCGCCCAGTCCGGGCGGTACTTCGGAACCGCCGTGGCTGCCGGCCGGCTCGGCGACGGAACGTACACCACCATCCTGGACCGAGAGTTCAACTCGGTCACGCCCGAGAACGAGATGAAGTGGGATGCGACCGAGCCGTCCCGCGGCTCGTTCAACTTCGGTGCCGCCGACCAGATCGTCAACCGCGCGCAGGCCCGCGGTCAGCGCCTGCGCGGCCACACCCTGGTCTGGCACTCCCAACTGCCCGGCTGGGTCAGCTCCATCAGGGACGCGAACACACTGCGCGGCGTGATGAACAACCACATCACCACCGTGATGAACCGCTACAAGGGCCGGATCCACTCCTGGGACGTGGTCAACGAGGCCTTCGCCGACGGCCCCAGCGGTCAGCTCCGCAGCTCGGTCTTCCGGGACGTGCTGGGCAACGGCTTCATCGAGCAGGCCTTCCGCACCGCGCGCTCCGCCGACCCGGCGGCCAAGCTCTGCTACAACGACTACAACATCGAGAACTGGAGCGAGGCGAAGACCCAGGGGGTCTACCGCATGGTCCGCGACTTCAAGGCGCGCGGCGTGCCCATCGACTGCGTCGGCCTCCAGGCCCACTTCGGCACCGGCGGCCCGCCCGCCAGTTTCCAGACGACGCTGTCGAACTTCGCCGCCCTCGGCGTGGACGTCCAGATCACCGAACTGGACATCGCCCAGGCGTCGCCGACCGCGTACGCGAACACGGTCAGGGCCTGCATGAACGTCGCGCGCTGCACCGGCATCACGGTCTGGGGCATCCGCGACAGCGACTCCTGGCGTGCTTCGGAGAACCCGCTGCTGTTCGACCGCAACGGCAACAAGAAGCCTGCGTACAACGCGGTGCTGACGACGCTGGGCGGCACGCCCGCCGCCACCCGCAGCACGGCGACTACAACCTCCTCCCGTGGCGGCTCGGCCTCGTGACCCAGACCAACTCGACCTGCTGACCGACGGTGCCGTGGGGAGCGCTTCCGGTGGGAGCGCTCCCCATGCTCACCGCCGACCTTCGGACGCATCCCTGTCAGAAAGCCGAGGTAATTGTCATGCGCCGCAGACTTCTCGCCCTGGTGGCAGCACTCTCCTCACTGCCGCTGGCGCTCGCCGCCGCCCCGTCCGCCCAGGCGGCCGACCCGACCACCATGACCAACGGGTTCTACGTGGACCCCGACTCCAGCGCGAAGCGGTGGGTCGCCGCCAACCCCGGTGACGGCCGGGCGCCTGCGATCAACGCCTCCATCGCCAACACACCGACGGCCCGCTGGTTCGGCTCCTGGAGCGGCACCATCGGCACCGCCACCGGCGCGTACGTGGGCGCCGCGGACGCCCAGGACAAGCTGCCCATCCTCGTCGCCTACAACATCTACAACCGCGACTACTGCGGCGGCCACTCCGCCGGCGGAGCCTCCTCGCCGTCCGCCTACGCGAACTGGATCGCCCAGTTCGCCGGCGGGATCGCCAACCGCCCAGCCGTCGTCGTCCTCGAACCGGACTCCCTCGGGGACTACGGCTGCATGACCCAGGCCCAGATCGACGAACGCGAGGGCATGCTCAACGGCGCGCTCGCCGAGTTCAACCGTCAAGCCCCCAACACCTGGGTCTACCTCGACGCCGGCAACCCGGCCTGGGCGAGCGCGGCGACCATGGCCCAACGCCTTCACGAAGCCGGCCTCCGGCAGGCCCACGGTTTCTCGCTCAACGTCTCCAACTACCTGACCACAGCCGAGAACACCGCGTACGGCGACGCCGTCAACAGGGAACTCAGCGCCCGGTACGGCTACACCAAGCCGTTCGTCGTGGACACCAGCCGCAACGGCAACGGCTCCAACGGCCAGTGGTGCAACCCTGCGGGCCGCCGTATCGGCACCCCCACCCAGCTGGGCGGAGGCGCCGAGATGCTCTTGTGGATCAAGGTCCCGGGCGAGTCCGACGGCAACTGCGGCGTGGGAACCGGCTCCTCGGCCGGACAGTTCCTCCCGGAGGTCGCCTACAAGATGATCTACGGCTACTGATCCGGGGCCGAGGTCGACCGCGCCTGAGAGGGACGCGGACGACCTCGGCCCTGGTGTCGGTCAGCCGCCACGGCCCTGCGGCGGGACTCGGACCGAGACGGCTCAGCCCTTGATGGCGCCGGTGAGCATGCCCTTCTTGAAGTGCCGCTGGACGAAGGGGGAAGCGACCGCGA
>NZ_LOHS01000034.1 GCF_001642995.1 Streptomyces jeddahensis | reverse complement strand
AAGCAAGGGCCCGCGGAGCGGGCAGGTCCCCGCCGCGGAGCGGCGCAGAAAGCAGAGCCCGCCGCGGAGCGGCGCAAAACCCGGCGCGGAGCGCCGAAGCCCCCACCGCGACGAGACAATGGCGGGCATGGCCGCCACCCCACCCCACCCCACCCCCACGGACCTGCACACCCGCTGGTCCTCAACCGTCACGGCCGCCCGTGGTACGGACAGGGACGAACCGTCCCCGGACCCGTACGCCGAGGACCTTCTGGCCCGCTGGTCGGAACCCCACCGCCGCTACCACACCACCGAGCACCTGCGCGCGGTCCTGGACCACGTCGACGTACTGGAGGAGCACGCCGACGACCCCGCCCTGGTCCGCCTGGCCGCCTGGTTCCACGACGCGGTCTACCTCCCCGAGCGCTCGACGAACGAGGAGCGCAGCGCCCGCCTCGCCGAACGCGCGCTGCGGGAGCTCGGCGTGGGCGAGTCCGGCACGGCCGAGGTCGCCCGCCTGGTCCGCCTCACGGTCACGCACGACCCGGCGTCCGGCGACGCCAACGGTGAGGTTCTGTGCGACGCGGACCTGGCGATCCTGGCCTCACCCCCCGAGACGTACGCCGCCTACACCGCCGCCGTCCGCGAGGAGTACGGCTTCGTACCCGATGACGCGTTCCGCGAGGGCCGGGCGGCGGTCCTCCGTCAACTTCTCGCCCTCCCCGCTCTGTTCCGCACTCCGTACGGCAGGGAGCACTGGGAGGAACGGGCCCGCCGGAACCTGACGACGGAACTGGACCTCCTGACGAACTGACAAGAGCGGCTAAGAGCCCCCGGCCACATACGCCCCCTTGCGCCTGCGCAACCCCGACTCCGTCAGCAGCCGCACCACCTCGCGGCTGCTGACCTCCACCGCGCCCGCCGCCACCGCGTGGGCGTAATGGTGCGACGGCAGGTCGTAGTGGTCGCGTTCGAAGGCCCGGGCCGGGATGCCCAGCCGTTCGGCGAAGGCGTGCAGTTCGTCGTACGAGACGTCGCTGATCAGGTGGGACCACATGCGGCCGTGACCGGGCCAGGTGGGCGGGTCGATGTAGACCGTCACGACGTGGTCGTCTCGCCGCACGTGCCGAGCGAGCCGACCGCCGCGACCTTCACGCCGATCTTGCCGCACACCCAGTGCGGATCGGGCCCCAGCTCGGGCTCGACGTCCAGGGCGTGGGGATCTCCGGAGCCGCAGACGGGGCACAGCGGCCACCGGCCGTACCGCTCCAGGAGGGCGTCCTGCACGTCCTGGGCGACCAGCCCCGCCACGTAGTGCAGGCCCTCCGGCCACTGCTCGGCCCACCAGCGACGCTGGGCCACCGACTCCTCCACCAGGGAGACGATTTCGGCCTCGGCCACCTCACCCGCGACGAGATCCGCCAACACCAGCGCACGCGCCGCGTGCAGTGCCTGCTCCAGCGGGCTGACGGGGTGCGGTGCGTGCGAGGAGTCCATGAGGCCATTGTGCGCAGCCCTCCCGCGTACCACCAAGCTGCGACGTGCCCGACAGGTCGAGACCGCTGGAAACCGTGCCGACGCCATCCCTGCGCACCCTCTACCGCACCCTTGTCCGCCCTCGACCGCACCCTTGACCGCCTCACCGACCCGAAAATATCTTTCAAAGGTGACCAGTAATGTGAAGGAAATTTTCGCAGGTGCGGGCGGCGCCTCACCGGCCCCGGCCGCCCTCGCGGCCAAGGTGCGCACCCTCGCACCGTCGATGACCCGCTCGATGCAGCGTGTCGCCGAAGCCGTCGCCGGGGACCCGGCGGGCTGCGCGGCCCTCACGGTCACCGGACTCGCCGAGCTCACCGGCACCAGCGAGGCGACGGTGGTCCGCACCGCCCGCCTCCTCGGCTACCCCGGCTACCGCGACCTGCGCCTGGCCCTGGCCGGCCTCGCCGCCCAGCAGCAGTCGGGCCGCGCCCCCTCCGTCACGGCGGACATCGCGGTCGACGACCCGATCGCGGACGTGGTGGCGAAGTTGGCGTACGACGAGCAGCAGACCCTCGCCGACACCGCCGCCGGACTCGACACAGCCCAGCTCGGCGCGGCCGTCACAGCGCTCGCCGCCGCCCGCCGTATCGACATCTACGGCATCGGCGCGTCGTCCCTGGTCGGCCAGGACCTGGCGCAGAAGCTGCTGCGCATCGGCCTCATCGCGCACGCCCACGGCGACCCGCACCTGGCCATCACCAACGCCGTCCAGCTGCGCGCCAAGGACGTGGCGATCGCGATCACGCACTCCGGCTCGACGGGCGACGTCATCGAACCGCTGCGGGTGGCCTTCGAGCACGGCGCCACGACGATCGCGATCACCGGCCGCCCGGACGGACCCGTCTCGCAGTACGCCGACCACATCCTGACCACGTCGACGGCTCGCGAGAGCGAGCTGCGCCCCGCGGCCATGTCGTCCCGGACCAGCCAACTGCTCGTCGTGGACTGCCTCTTCGTGGGCGTGGCCCAGCGGACGTACGAGTCCGCGGCTCCGGCCCTGTCCGCCTCGTACGAGGCCCTGGCGCACCGCCATTCCCCGCGCAGCACGGGCCGCTGAACCCACCTCGCACCCTCGTCGGGCCCCACGCCCACAACCAGCGAACCCACCCCACCCCCCACACACAGGCACCGAAAAGAGCCGCCCCCCATGACCTCCCGAACCGACGACGGCACGGCCGCCGACGAGACCTCCTCCGGAGCCGCGTCCACCGCCCACCGCGGCCCCGCCGCGTACCGCGATCTCCGCGCCGAGCTGGCGGCTCTCACCACGGAGGCCTTCCGGCCCGAACTCTCCGAGATCGACCGGCTGCCCACGCTGGAAATCGCGAAGATCATGAACGGCGAGGACGCCACCGTCCCGTCGGCCGTCGCCGCGCAGCTGCCCCGGATCGCCGCAGCGATCGACGACATCGCCGCGCGTATGTCCCGCGGCGGCCGACTCGTGTACGCGGGCGCCGGTACGGCGGGCCGCCTGGGCATCCTCGACGCCTCCGAGTGCCCGCCCACCTTCAACACCGACCCGTCGGAGGTCGTCGGCCTGATCGCGGGCGGCCCGCGCGCCATGGTCACCTCGATCGAGGGCGCCGAGGACTCCAGCGAGCTGGCCGCGGCCGACCTGGACGGGCTCGGCCTCACCGCGGACGACGTGGTGGTCGGCATCTCCGCATCCGGCCGCACCCCCTACGCGATCGGCGCCGTCGAGCACGCACGCGCGCGTGGCGCCCTGACGATCGGCCTGTCCTGCAACGCGGACAGCGCACTCGCGGCCGCGGCGGACCACGGCATCGAAATCGTCGTAGGGCCCGAACTCCTCACCGGCTCCACGCGCCTGAAGGCGGGAACAGCCCAGAAGCTGGTCCTCAACATGCTCTCGACGATCACGATGATCCGGCTCGGCAAGACCTACGGAAACCTGATGGTCGACGTCCGCGCATCGAACGACAAGCTCCGCGCCCGCTCCCGCCACATCGTCGCCCTCGCCACGGGCGCCTCCGACGACCAGATCGAGGCGGCCCTGACCGCGGCCGACGGCGAGGTCAAGACAGCCATCCTGATCCTCCTCGCCGACATCGACGCCCCGACCGCGACCCACCTCCTCACCAACGCAGGAGGCCACCTACGCATGGCGATCAACGCAGCCGACGCCTGACTCCGCCGACCACCCCGACCCAAGCCGCCTCCGTCCCCACGCGTAGCCCGGACACCCTGGGCACGCGAACCCCCATGCCTTTCGCTCGTCCACTGCGAGCGTCCTGCTCACTGTCTTCCGTCAGACCCGCATGCATGAAGCGGCTCAGGTGGCCCGCGCAGTGACAGCTCGTAAGGTGTGCGAGCGAGCACGGCCCGGCCCGGCCCGGCCCACGAGACGTACAGCCGCGGCGAAGTCTCCCGCGTCGAAGGCGCCGACGAAGCCGCGCTGCGCCGCGAAACGGGCGGGCGCGCTGTGATGGCGGGTTCCCAGACCGTTGCGGGCAGTTCTCAAAGTGGGATGACCTTCTGCCCCATGTGGGAAGCGCCCGAGGGCGGGCCCTCTGAAGCAAAGGAGCCGCCCTCGGCGTGCAGCAATCAATCAGCTCAGAGTCCGCAGCGCCGCCGCGTCGTACGCCGACAGCTCGTCGAACCGGTCGCCGAGCACCTTCGCAGCCCACTCCGGATCCTGCAGCAGCGCACGGCCGACCGCGACCAGGTCGAACTCCTCGCGCTCCAGCCGGTCCAGCAGGTTGTCGATGCTCTTCACCGGGGCGCCCTCGCCCTGGAAGGTGCGGTGGAACTCGCCGTCCAGGCCGACGGAGCCGACCGTGATGACCGGCTTGCCGGTGAGCTTCTTCGTCCAGCCGGCCAGGTTGAGGTCGGAGCCGTCGAACTCGGGCAGCCAGTAGCGGCGGGTCGAGGCATGGAAGACGTCCACTCCGGCCTCGGCGAGCGGCGTGAGGAGCGCCTCCAGCTCGGCCGGGTTCTCGGCGAGCCGGGCATCGTAGTTCCCCGACTTCCACTGCGAGAAGCGGAAGATCACCGGGAAGTCCGGCGAGACGGCCTTGCGGACCGCGGCCACGATCTCGGCACCGAACGTCGTACGGGCCACCAGGTCGCCGCCGTACGCGTCCGTGCGGCGGTTCGTGCCGGACCACAGGAACTGGTCGATGAGGTAGCCGTGGGCGCCGTGCAGTTCGACGCCGTCGAAGCCGATCCGCTCGGCGGCGGCCGCGGCCTCGGCGAACGCCCCGATGACGTCGTCCAGGTCCTCCTGGGTCATCGCCTTGCCCTCGCCCTCGGTGCCGTCCAGGCGGATGCCCGAGGGACCGACCGCCGGGGCCTCCGGGAACGGCGGCTCGCCGGCGGTGCGCACCATGCCGATGTGCCACAGCTGCGGCACGATCGTCCCGCCCGCCGCGTGGACGGCCTCGGCGACCTTCGCCCAGCCCGCCAGCTGCTCCTCGCCGTGGAAGCGCGGGATGCGGTCGCTCTGCCCCGCCGACTCGTGACCGACGTACGTGCCCTCGGTGACGATCAGTCCGACGCCCGCGGCCGCCCGGCGCGCGTAGTACCACGCCACGTCCTCGCCGGGAACGCCGCCCGGTGAGAACTGCCGGGTCATCGGCGCCATCGCGATCCGGTTCGGGACGGTCAGGCCGTTCAGCTGGACGGGCCGGGAGAGGATCCCGGCCGCGCGCGATGCGGGGGCGGAATCGGAAGCGGAGGCCGTGACGGTCACGTGGGAGGCTCCTCGGAATCGGGGAAACTGGCGGACAAGAGATCGGACAAGAGGACGAACACGCGAGCAGATATGTGCACGTGCATCCACTCTTCGTACGCGTCAACTGCCCGGCCCGCCGCGGCATTCCACCGCGCCCTCGGCACCCCGCTGTGATCCCGGACACGCCCGAGGGCGGCGCCCCCAGGGAGAAGGGGTGCCGCCCTCGGGACTTGCAGGACGGTTGATCAACCTTCAGGTCGATCAGAAGTCCATGTCACCGCCCGGCATGCCGCCGCCGGCCGGGGCCGCGGCCTTCTCCGGCTTGTCGGCGATGACGGCCTCGGTGGTGAGGAACAGCGCGGCGATGGAGGCCGCGTTCTGCAGAGCGGAACGCGTCACCTTGGCCGGGTCGATGATGCCCTCGGCGATCAGGTCGACGTACTCACCGGTCGCGGCGTTCAGACCGTGGCCCGGGGTGAGGTTGCGGACCTTCTCCACCACGACGCCGCCCTCGAGGCCGGCGTTGACGGCGATCTGCTTCAGCGGGGCCTCGAGCGCGAGCTTCACGGCCTGCGCACCGGTGGCCTCGTCGCCCTCGAGCTCCAGCTTCTCGAACACCTGGGAGGCCTGGAGCAGGGCCACGCCACCACCGGCGACGATGCCCTCCTCGACGGCCGCCTTCGCGTTGCGGACGGCGTCCTCGATGCGGTGCTTGCGCTCCTTGAGCTCGACCTCGGTGGCGGCACCGGCCTTGATGACGGCCACGCCGCCGGCCAGCTTCGCCAGGCGCTCCTGGAGCTTCTCGCGGTCGTAGTCCGAGTCGGAGTTCTCGATCTCGGCGCGGATCTGGTTGACGCGGCCGGCGACCTGGTCGGCGGAGCCGGCGCCGTCGACGATCGTGGTCTCGTCCTTGGTGATGACGACCTTGCGGGCGCGGCCCAGGAGGTCCAGGGTCGCGTTCTCCAGCTTGAGGCCGACCTCCTCGGAGATGACCTCGCCGCCCGTGAGGATGGCGATGTCGCCGAGCATGGCCTTGCGGCGGTCACCGAAGCCCGGGGCCTTGACGGCGACGGACTTGAAGGTGCCGCGGATCTTGTTGACGACCAGGGTCGACAGGGCCTCGCCCTCGACGTCCTCGGCGATGATCAGCAGCGGCTTGCCGGACTGCATGACCTTCTCGAGGAGCGGCAGCAGGTCCTTGACCGAGGAGATCTTCGAGTTGGCGATCAGGATGTACGGGTCGTCGAGGACGGCCTCCATACGCTCCATGTCGGTGGCGAAGTACGCCGAGATGTAGCCCTTGTCGAAGCGCATACCCTCGGTGAGCTCCAGCTCCAGACCGAAGGTCTGGGACTCCTCGACGGTGATGACGCCTTCCTTGCCGACCTTGTCCATGGCCTCGGCGATGAGCTCGCCGATCTGGGTGTCGGCGGCGGAGATGGAGGCCGTGGAGGCGATCTGCTCCTTGGTCTCGATGTCCTTGGCCTGCTCGAGCAGGGAGGCGGAGACCGACTCGACGGCCTTCTCGATGCCGCGCTTCAGAGCCATCGGGTTGGCACCCGCGGCGACGTTGCGCAGACCCTCCTTGACCAGCGCCTGGGCGAGGACGGTCGCGGTCGTCGTGCCGTCACCGGCGACGTCGTCCGTCTTCTTCGCGACCTCCTTGACCAGCTCGGCGCCGATCTTCTCGTACGGGTCCTCGAGCTCGATCTCCTTGGCGATGGAGACACCGTCGTTGGTGATCGTGGGGGCGCCCCACTTCTTCTCGAGGACGACGTTCCGGCCCTTGGGGCCAAGGGTGACCTTGACGGCGTCGGCGAGCTGGTTCATCCCGCGCTCGAGACCGCGCCGTGCCTCCTCGTCGAACGCGATGATCTTGGCCATGTGAAGTGGTCCTCCCGGACTGGGGTGGATTTCTCCGGACCGCGCTGGCGCCCGCGACGGACGGCCTGCCTGCCTCGTGGTTCCTTGCCCCACCCGGCCTGCGGACCTCACCGACTCGGTCCTTCGTTGTCACTCTCACTCTCAGAGTGCTAACGCCAATGATTAGCACTCGCCCCCCATGAGTGCAAGCCGCCCGAAGGGCGTCGTTGAGGGGTGGCGGTCGGGCGACGGGAGGGCGCAAGCGCCTGGCGGGGTGCGCCCTTGGGCGTGCGCGCCCTCTGCGGGATGGCGCGCGCCCTCTGGAACGTCCGGCGTCCGGGCACAGCGAAGGGCCCGTACCCCCCTACTGGGATACGAGCCCTCCGTGAACGTCGCTGCAGTCAGTCGGCGCCTTAGCCGGCCACGCGGACCATGTCCGCCTGCGGTCCCTTCTGACCCTGCGAGATCTCGAATTCGACCCGCTGGCCCTCTTCGAGGGTGCGGTAGCCGTCCATCTGAATCGCGCTGTAGTGGACGAAAACATCCGCACCACCGTCGACCGCGATGAAGCCGTACCCCTTCTCCGCGTTGAACCACTTGACGGTGCCCTGAGCCATGCCTAACTCCCCTATTACTGGCCCTTGCACAGGACCGCACTTCGCGGACCCGGGTCAGACCTCACCCCCCAACGGTTGGGGGTGTGCGCCGGAACGCGTCGACCGCGGCTGAATGTATCTGCCCAACTGCCGTCTGCAACAGGTCAATCGGACGAGAAATCCGGGCACGCCTGATCGGAGATATACGGAGAATCCACCAGGACTCAGGGCAAGTCGGGCCCGGCAAAAGGAATGTATGGCGCAAAAGGATGGTGCACTTTGGCTACTTCTCATCGGCCGCCGGACGCGAAGTCATATGCGCCGGACAAGAACAGCGAACCGAGTTCCCCAACTGTACCGCGCTCAATCATGCAGAATTGCCCCCTCCGCTTCTCTCGCGGAGGGGGCAATTCTGGTGACGCAGTGTGCGGTACGGCTCGGCGGCCGCCGGCACCGTGCTCGACGGTCAGCCGCCGGCGACGGCCGGGATGATCGAGACGCCCGCACCGTCCGGCGTGGCGGTCTCCAGACCCTGCTCGAAGCGGACGTCGTCGTCATTCACGTACACGTTCACGAAGCGGCGGAGCTTGCCCTGGTCGTCGAGGACGCGGGCGGCGATCCCCGTGTGGTTCTTCTCCAGGTCGGCGATGACCTCGGAGAGCGTGGCCCCTTCGGCGGGCACCTCGGCCTGGCCGCCGGTGTAGGTACGCAGGATGGTCGGGATGCGGACGGTAACGCTCATGATTCACCTCGGGGGAAACGGGGTGCGCCCCGAAGGGGCGCGGGCTGTATCGATATGCGGCTCCGCCGCGTGGGCGCGAGGACGGACCACGGCCGTCGGTCGGCCACGATCACAAGCCACGATGGCGCCTAACCGGCAAGCCCCGCGGAGCGAAACGCGTCGAGCGACGGCTTGATCACGGCCGACGGGCCGCTCGTCGGGGCCACCGCGTCCAGCGTCTTCAGCCCGTCGCCCGTGTTGAGGACGACCGTGGTCAGCGACGGGTCCAGGAGGCCGTTCTCGATCAGCTTGCGGGTGACGCCGACGGTCACGCCGCCCGCCGTCTCGGCGAAGATGCCCTCCGTGCGGGCCAGCAGCTTGATTGCGTCGACGACCTGCTCGTCGTTGACGTCCTCGACGGCGCCGCCCGTGCGGCGGGCGATGTCCAGGACGTAGGGGCCGTCGGCCGGGTTGCCGATGGCGAGGGACTTGGCGATGGTGTTCGGCTTCTGCGGCCGCACCACGTCGTGCCCGGCCTTGAAGGCCGCCGACACCGGGGAGCAGCCCTCCGCCTGGGCACCGAAGATCTTGTACGGCTTGTCCTCGACCAGGCCGAGCTTGATCAGCTCCTGCAGACCCTTGTCGATCTTCGTGAGCTGGGAGCCGGAGGCGATCGGGATCACCAGCTGGTCCGGGATCTGCCAGCCGAGCTGCTCGCAGATCTCGTACGCGAGGGTCTTGGAGCCCTCGCCGTAGTACGGCCGGAGGTTGACGTTGACGAAGCCCCAGCCCTCGCCCAGCGGGTCGCCGATGAGCTCCGAGCAGAAACGGTTCACGTCGTCGTAGGTGCCCTCGATGCCGACGAGGTCGCCGCCGTAGACGGCGGCCATGACGACCTTGCCCTGCTCGAGGTCGTGCGGGATGAAGACGCAGGAACGGAAGCCGGCGCGGGCGGCGGCGGCGCCGACGGCACCGGCCAGGTTGCCCGTGGAGGAGCAGGAGAGCGTGGTGAAGCCGAAGGCGCGGGCGGCCTCGAGGGCCTGGGCGACGACGCGGTCCTTGAAGGAGTGCGTCGGGTTGCCGGAGTCGTCCTTGATGAACAGGCCGCCGGTGACGCCGAGTTCGCGGGCGAGGTTGTCGGCCTTGACGAGCTTGGTCCAGCCGGGGTTCAGGTTCGGCTTGGTGGCCACGTCCGCCGGGACGGGCAGCAGCGGTGCGTACCGCCAGATGTTGTCGGGGCCGGCCTCGATCTGCTTGCGCAGGCCCTCGGGGTCACCGGTCGGCAGGTCGTATGCGACTTCGAGCGGACCGAAACAGATCTCGCAGGCGAAGATGGGGCCGAGCGGGAAGCGCTCGCCGCACTCGCGACAGGAGAGGGCGGAGGCGGGTCCGAGGTCGACGGCACCCGCGGTGTCGGTTCCGGCGGTGTCGGTGTCGTTGGTGGCGACAGTCTGCGCAGCCATGTCAGGCGAGGCCCTTTCTCCTCATCTTCCTCACGACGCATCTCGCCGTGAGACGGATTTGGCACCTTCCCTAGCCGGGGCCTCGCGGCAGCGATCGACGATGATCGGTACGAGAACCGGCTGGAGGGTTGCCGGGGCTTCAACGGGCCGTGTCCCTCTGCCCCTCTGGATGAGCGGTATGGCGCCGGGCCGTGCGGGTCCCGGAGCGTTTGTTCGCGCCATGACCCCCGACATGCGATGGTCATCCGCGTTGTTCAAGACTGTAACCGAAGGCCAGGACAGTTGAGGTAGTCGTCCGAACCGCGAGATGGATCACAGGGAGTGGTCCCAGTGACGGGCCACCGAGTGGTCCCAGTGAGGGGGCACCAGAACGTGCTGGATGAAGTCGAGCGCTGGCTGAGCACGCGCTCCTGGTCGGTGACCGACCGTCCGCTCCGTCAGCTGATCGCGGCGAAGCGCGCCACCGGGCAGACGGTGAGCGTCGTGC
Organism: Streptomyces jeddahensis; assembly: GCF_001642995.1. GTDB lineage: Bacteria > Actinomycetota > Actinomycetes > Streptomycetales > Streptomycetaceae > Streptomyces > Streptomyces jeddahensis. Next base: position 45,845 of record NZ_LOHS01000034.1, on the reverse strand, counting down.
TGCCCGCGCTCAACGAGGAGGAGACGGTCGGCGAGATCGTCGCGGTGATCCGCCGCGAGCTGATGACCCGGGCCGTGCCTCTCGTCGACGAGCTCGTCGTGATCGATTCCGGTTCGACGGACCGCACGGCCGAGGTCGCGGCGGCGGCCGGCGCCCGCGTCGTCCACCGCGACGCGATCCTGCCGCGCATACCGGCGCTGCCCGGCAAGGGCGAGGTCCTGTGGCGCTCGCTGCTCGTGACCAGCGGCGACATCGTCGCGTTCGTCGACGCGGACCTGAAGGAATTCTCCGCGGACTTCGTCTACGGCATCGTCGGCCCGCTGCTCACCGAGCCCGGCGTGGACCTGGTCAAGGCGATGTACGACCGCCCGCTCGGCGCCGAGCTCTCCTCCGGAAGCGCCCCGGGCCAGGGCGGCCGGGTCACCGAGCTGATGGCGCGCCCGCTGCTGAACATGCACTGGCCGCAGCTCGCCGGATTCGTCCAGCCGCTCGGCGGCGAGTACGCGGCCCGCAGGTCCCTGCTCGAACAGCTGCCGTTCCCCGTCGGATACGGCGTCGAGCTGGGCATGCTCGTCGACGCCCTGCACCTCGTGGGCCTGGACGCGCTCGCCCAGGTCGACGTCGGCGTGCGCAAGCACCGGCACCAGGACGGGCAGGCGCTGGGCCGGATGGCGGCCGCGATCTACCGCACGGCGCAGCTGCGCCTGGCCCGCGGCCATCTCGTACGTCCGGTCCTCACCCAGTTCGAGCGCGGCGAGGACGGATTCGAACCGCGTACCTATTCCGTGGACATCGAGGAGCGGCCTCCGATGGCGGAGATCGCGGAGTACGCGGAGCGGCGCGCCGCGTAACCGCGGCATGACATCTGGGTGGTGCGCGCCTCTCGGGGCCCGGCCCTGAGGGGTGCGGCGCCCTGATCGCGGAGCCCTTGGTCTGCTGCTGCGGATCCCGCCGGACGGTCGCCGCGCGTGACCGGCGTGTAACCCGTCGCGGCGACCGTATACGGCCATGGGCCCAGCCGGGTCGTCCGTACGTTTGAGCGTTTCCGGGCCGGGCTAAGTTTGGGCGTATGGCTTCCACTCAGGGTGCTCAGATCCTCGTCGCGTCCAACCGCGGCCCGGTCTCCTACACGCTGGAGGAGGATGGTTCGCTCACCGCCAAGCGCGGCGGTGGCGGTCTCGTCTCAGGCTTGTCGGCGATCGGCCCGGACGCGGGGGCCGTATGGGTGTGCGCCGCTCTGGGCGACGGCGACCGCGAGGCCGTGCGCCGCACGGGCGGCACGCTCGACCCGGCCGACACGGGCGGACAGCACGTGCGCATGCTGGGCATCGAGCCCGACGTGTACGAGGACGCGTACAACGGCATCGCGAACTCGGTGCTGTGGTTCGTGCACCACATGCTGTACCAGACGCCGCTGGAGCCCGCCTTCGGCGCGGAGTTCCGGGCCCAGTGGGCCTCCTACGAGGCGTACAACCGGGCCTTCGCCGAGGCGCTGGCGGACGAGGCGGGCCAGGGCGCGGCGGTGCTGGTGCAGGACTACCACCTGGTGCTGGTCCCGGGCATGCTCCGCGAGCTCCGCCCCGACCTAAGGATCGGGCACTTCTCGCACACGCCGTGGGCGCCCGTCGACTACTTCCGGATGCTGCCCGACGACATCGCGCGGGAGGTGCTGCGGGGCATCCTCGGTGCCGATCGCGCCGCGTTCCTGACCTGGCGCTGGGCGAACGCGTTCACCACCTGCTGCATGGAGCTGCTGGGCCCGGACGCCCTGGCCGACACCCGGATCGGGGTGCACGGGCTGGGCGCGGACGCGGACTTCCTGCGGGAGCGCTCGCACCAGCGGGACGTCGACGAGCGCAAGGCCCTCCTGCGGCAGCAGATCGGTCCCGGCCGCAAGACCATCGTCCGCGTCGACCGCACCGAGCTGTCGAAGAACATCGTGCGCGGCCTGCTCGCCTTCCGGCAGCTCCTCGAGGACCACCCGGAGTGGCGCGAAAAGGTCGTGCACATCGCCATGGCCTACCCCTCACGGCAGGACCTCGCGGTCTACCGGGACTACATGGCCGAGGTGCGCCGGCTCGCCGAGGAGATCAATGAGCAGTACGGCACGCCCGGCTGGACCCCCGTCCAGCTGCACCTCAAGGACGACTTCGCCCGCTCGCTGGCCGCCTACCGGATCGCCGACGTCGCGCTGGTCAACCCCATCCGCGACGGCATGAACCTGGTCGCCAAGGAGGTCCCGGTCGTCTCCGACGAGGGGTGCGCCCTGGTCCTGTCCCGTGAGGCGGGGGCGTACGAGGAGATGGGCGAGGACGCGATCACCGTGAACCCGTACGACGTGTCGGGCACGGCGCGGGCGCTGCACGAGGCGCTCAGTCTTTCCGACGGGGACCGCTTCGAACGGGCGAAGCGGCTGTCGGCGTCCGCGACGGCGCTGCCGCCGACCCAGTGGTTCCTGGACCAGCTGCACGCCCTGGACACCTGAGCGCCGCCGCGCCGCCGCTGTGGGCAGTCGTTCCGCTGGGGCGGAACGGGTGGGCACAGCGGAACCCCGCGGCGGCGGGCACTGTGTTCGACCCCCGGGCACCCACGACGCAGGGTGCCCGGACGACGAGGTCACCCCAGGCGGGCGGCCAACGCCGTCAGGAACCCCGCCACCCCCGCCGGCCCGTCCACCACGACATCGGCCCGCCCGGCCAGCTCGGGAACCTCGGAGCTGCCACTGCACACGAGCAACCCCGGCACCCCCTCCCCCCGAAGCTTCTCCACGGCACCGAACGCAGGAAGATCCCCGAGATCATCCCCGCAGTACAGCACGGCCCCGGCACCCACCTCCCGTACGTACTCGGTGAGCGCCACGCCCTTGTCCATGCCCGGCGGCCGCAGTTCGAGGACGAGTCGGCCCGGCTCGACGATCAGCCCGTGCCGGGCGGCGAGCTCGGCGAGCGGCGCCCGCAGCACCTCGAGCGTGGCCTCGGGGTCCTCGGCACGCCGGGTGTGGACGGCGAGCGCGCGGCCCTTCTCCTCGATCCAGGTGCCGCGCGAGGCGCCGAGGGCCTCCAGGAGGCCGGGCAGTTCGGTGCGGACGGCCGCCACGCCCGGCGGCGGGGCGGGCGCCTGCACGGTGCGGCTGACGGCGTCCCAGCGTTCGGCGCCGTAGTGGCCCAGTACGACGAGGTGTTCGAGGCCCGGCGCGTCGCCGAACCCTCCGTAGCGGACGGCGACATCGGCCGGGCGTCCGGTGATCACCGCTACGGAACGCACGTGCGGCGCGAGGGCCGACATGGCGGGGACGGCGTCCGGGTGGGCGCGCGCCTGCTCGGGGTCGGGCACGATCGGGGCGAGGGTCCCGTCGAAGTCGAGCCCGATCACGGCCTGCCCGGGGTGGGCGATGATCGCCTCGAGCCCACGGCGTCCGGCGTCGTTGCGGGGAGTCGGCAAGGAGTCCTGCTGGCTGTGGCTGCCCATGCTTCGACCCTATCCAGCAGGGGACCCGGGCATCCCCGGCGTCACCGTTCGGTACGGCGGGATTCGCGTATGCGGCGGAGGCGGTTCACCGTGACCGGGTCGTGGGCGAGGGCGCGGGGGTCGTCGATGAGGGCGTTGAGCAGCTGGTAGTAGCGGACCGGGACCATGCCGAGCTGCTCCCTTATCGCGCGCTCTTTCGCGCCGGGCGCAGGCCAGGAGCGGCGCTCCAGCGCGAGCACGGCACGCTGGCGCTCGCTCAGCCCGCCCTGCTGCGCGCCGCCGTCCCTCTGCTGGCTCTCCATGTCCGGCACGGTATCGCCCTCCACCGACAAGCGCCCCCAAGGGGCGCGGGGAACGCTGCGCCCCAAAGGGGCGCGGGGAACTGCGCGACCAGCCACGACGGCGCCGCAGACGACCGAGGGCCCATCGCCGCGGCACCCCAGCGGAGCGCTACCCCGCGTTCTCCTCGGCCGCCGCCTCCCGCTGAAGCTGCCCCAGGATCGACGCCGGGTTGCCGTTCTCGGTGACGGCCTTGCCTATCTGCTGCTTGATGTCGGCGCTGACCTGGGCCCAGGATGTCTTGCCAACAGGGTAGAGCTCCGAGTTCGGCAGCTCCTCCAGGAATTCGGCGAGCTGCCGGTCGTCCTTGTCCTCGGACATCGCGTCGGACGCGGACGTGGTGACGGGCAGCAGGTCGTACTCATGGGAGAAGGCGAGCACGTTCTTCTCGGAGTACACGTAGTCGAGGAACGTGCCGATCTGCTTGGCGTGGCCGTTCTGCTTGAAGGCCATCATCCAGTCGGCGACACCCATGGCGGCCTTGGCCTGGCCGTTGATCCCGGGCATCGGCACCATGCCGAACTTCACGCCCTTCTTGGCGGCCATCTGCATCAGCGTGGGGTGGCCGTTGAGCATGCCGACGTCACCGCGCGTGAAGGCCGCGAAGGCATGTGCGCGGTTGAGCTCGCCGGGCGGGGTCGAGCCCGTGAGGCCCTCGCCGACGAGTTCGTCCCGCAGCCAGTCGAAGGTCCTGATGTTCTCGGTCGAGTCGATGTCGTACGTGCCGACGTTGTCGGTGTAGCCGGCGCCGCCGCTCAGCAGCCACATCATCGTCTCGGCCTGGGCCTCCTCCGGGCCGAGGGGCAGGGCGTAGGGGATCTTCACGCCGCGGGACTTGAGCACGCGGGCGGCGTCCTGCAGTTCGGCCCAGGTCTTCGGCGGGGTGAGGCCCGCGTCCTCGAAGAGCGTCTTGTTGTAGAAGAGCAGCCGGGTGGAGGCGGCGAAGGGCATGCCGTACTGGATGCGGTCGACCTCGCCGGCCTCGCTGAGCTGCGGCAGAAAGTCGGCCTCGACGGGTATGGAGAGCAGCTCGGGAGCGCTGTAGAGCTTGCCGTCCGCGGCGTAGTCGGCGTAGGCGCCGATCTGCGCCATGTCGGGCGCCTGGCCCTTGGCGACCATGTCCTTGACCTTGCGGTCGACGTCGCTCCAGGAGTAGACGCTGACCTTGACCTTGATGCCGGGGTTCTTGGCCTCGAACGCCTTGACGAGCTTGTCCCAGTACTTCTGGGAGCTGTTCGCCGCCGAGTCGCCGTAGTCGGCGGCCACGAGCGTGAGCGTGACGTCACTGCTTCCTTCTGACGTGCCGCAGGCCGCGAGCGACGCCGTCATGCCCAGTGCGGCCGCTGCCGCGATCAGACCCCGAGAGCGTCGCTGCACCGTCGTTTCCCACCCTTGTGTTTCATATGTTCCGTAAGTGCCATTCGTGTCCTGTGTGACTGGCCTGTGTGACTGGCGTGGCACCTGTGTCAGCTTTTCATGAGCGAGTGTTCCGTAGCGCCGCGGGTGAGGTCTACACCAATGAGGTCCGCCTTCGGAAGCGTCCCCACGGGCATCCGATGACCAGTCAGGTGGACTAGACCCACGCAACTGGACTAGACCTCTCATGGGTCTACGGGCGAGACTGTTCCCGTGAGACATGTCATCGCCCTCGACGTGGGCGGCACCGGGATGAAAGCCGCCCTCATAGGGGTGGACGGCGCGGTCCTGCACCGTGCGCGCCGGGCGACCGGCCGCGAGCGCGGCGCCGACGCCGTCGTCGAGACGATCCTCGGCTTCGCCGCCGAGCTGAGCGCCCACGGCGAGGAGCACTTCGGCGAGCCCGCCGCGGCCGCGGGCGTCGCCGTCCCGGGCATCGTCGACGCACAGCGGGGCGTCGCGGCGTACGCCGCGAACCTCGGGTGGCGCGACGTGCCCCTGCGCGACCTGCTCAGCAGCCGGCTCGGCGGGGTGCCCGTCGCCCTCGGCCACGATGTGCGCACGGGAGGACTCGCCGAGGGACGGATCGGCGCGGGCAGGGGCACCGACCGGTTCCTCTTCGTCGCGCTGGGCACCGGTATCGCCGGGGCCATCGGTATCGACGGCGTGGTCGAGGCGGGCGCGCACGGCTTCGCGGGCGAGATCGGCCACATCGTCGTACGGCCCGGCGGCATGCCGTGCCCCTGCGGGCAGCACGGCTGTCTGGAGCGGCTGGCCTCGGCTTCCGCCGTAGGGGAGGCGTGGGCGGGGGCCTGCGGGGACCCGGATGCGGACGCCGCGGACTGCGCGAAGGCCGTGGAATCCGGGGATCCGAGGGCCGCGGCCGTCTGGCAGGGCGCCGTCGACGCACTCGCCGACGGGCTCGTCACCGCGCTCACCCTGCTGGACCCGCGCACCCTGATCATCGGCGGCGGTCTCGCCGGGGCCGGGGAAACGCTGTTCACGCCCCTGCGGGCCGCCGTCGAACAGCGCGTCACGTTCCAGAAGCTGCCCTCCATCGTCCCGGCCGCCCTCGGAGACAGCGCCGGCTGCCTGGGCGCCGGCCTGCTCGCCCGGGACCTGCTCGGCACCACCGAGACCGACCCCGAGACCGACCCCGAGAACGACCCCTCACCGACACCTACGCCCCAGTCACCGATCCCTACGCCCCCTTCGGAGGTAACGACCTGATGGCCACTGAGCGCGAGGCGCTGAATCGAGTGGACGATGGCGCGCCGTCAGGGGCGCGGGGAACTGCGCGATCAGCCCTTCACGACCCGCAGAGTGTGCACCGGACCTCACGCGGAGCGCCTGCCACCGTCCTCGCCGGTGCCCGGGTGGTGCTGCCCACGGGGATCGTGGACGGCGGCCGCGTGGTCGTCGACGGCACGCGCATCGGAGCAGGGGCGCCGCACGACGCCCCGGCTCTCGACCTGACAGGCCACTGGCTGGTCCCCGGCTTCGTCGACATCCACAACCACGGCGGAGGGGGCGCCTCCTTCACGAACGGCACGGTCGAGGAGATCCTCCAGGGCGTCCGGACGCACCGCGAGCACGGCACGACCACGCTCGTCGCCTCCACCGTCACCGGCGAGACGGACTTCCTGACCCAGCGCGCCGGGCTGCTGTCCGAGCTGGCCGAGCAGGGCGACATCGCCGGCATCCACTTCGAGGGCCCGTTCATCTCGCCGTGCCGCAAGGGCGCCCACTCCGAGGCACTGCTGCGCGATCCGGAGCCCGCGGAGGTCCGCAAGCTGGTCGACGCGGCGCGCGGCCAGGCCCGCATGGTCACGCTCGCACCCGAACTGCCGGGCGGCATCGACTCCGTACGGCTGCTCGCCGAGCTCGGCGTGATCGCGGCCGTCGGGCACACGGACGCGACGTACGAGCAGACCGTGGAGGCCATCGACGCCGGTGCCACCGTCGCCACGCACCTGTTCAACGCGATGCCCGGGCTCGGCCATCGCGCGCCGGGCCCGGTCGCCGCGCTCCTGGAGGACGAGCGGATCACGGTCGAGCTGATCAACGACGGCACGCATCTGCATCCGGCCGCGCTGGAGCTGGCCTTCCACCGGGCGGGCGCCTCACGGGTCGCCTTCATCACGGACGCGATGGACGCGGCCGGGTTCGGCGACGGGACGTACCTGCTCGGCCCGCTGGAGGTCGAGGTGCGTGACGGTGTCGCGCGGCTCGTCGAGGGCGGCTCGATCGCGGGCTCGACCCTGACCCTGGACCGGGCGTTCAAGCGCGCGACGACCGTCGACCGGCTGCCGGTCGAGGAGGTCGTGCAGGCCATCTCCGCCAACCCGGCGAAGCTGCTGGGCGTCTACGACCGGGTCGGCTCGCTGGAGCCCGGCAAGGACGCGGACCTGGTGGTGCTGGACGCGGACTTCGAGCTCAAGGGCGTGATGCGCAAGGGCTCATGGGTCGTGGAACCCCGGCTGGGCTGACCCTCCCCCTCACGTGGGAAGGCCCTTCGCACGGTGACCTGTTTTCTACGTTTCAGCTGGTTCAACGGATAACGAACTCACGGCGGTTGGCCCGGAACCCTGGGCTGACCGCCGCCGCTTTGGCATGATCAGGCCCGGCAGACGGCAAGCGCATTCTGCAAGCCGGCAGGCCGGTTCTCCCGTTCATCCAGGCACGTCACGGTTCGTCAGGCATGTTGTTCCACGGCTCTTCAGGCATGTTGTCCCACGTCACTTCTCGGGGGAGGTCCAGGTGATCCTCACGGTCACGCTGAACACCGCCCTCGACATCACCTACCGCGTCCCGTCCCTGCGCCCCCACGCCTCGCACCGGGTCACCGAGGTGACCGAACGGCCGGGCGGCAAGGGCCTGAACGTGGCACGCGTGCTGGCGGCACTGGGGCATTCCGTGACGGTCACCGGCTTCGCGGGCGGCGGCACCGGCCGGGCCCTGCAGGAGACGCTGACCACCGTCCCGGGCATCAACGACGCGCTCATACCGGTCGCCGGCGCCCCCCGCCGCACCGTTGCCGTCGTCGACACCGCGACCGGTGACACGACTCAGCTCAACGAGCCGGGGCCGGTCATAGCCCCCGCCGAGTGGAGCGCCTTCCTGGAGGCGTACGAGGACCTGCTGCGGTCGTCGTCGGCCGTGGCCCTGTGCGGCAGCCTGCCGCCCGGGGTGCCCGTCGGCGCGTATGCGCACCTCGTCCGGGCCGCTCGCGCCGCCTCCGTGCCCGTACTCCTCGACACCAGCGGGGAGCCGCTGCGCCGCGGTATCGCGGCCCGCCCGGACTTCGTCAAGCCCAACGCCGACGAGCTGGCCGAACTGACGGGCTCCCACGAGCCGGTGCAGGCGACCCGGGACGTGCGGCGCCGCGGGGCGCGCGCCGTCGTCGCCTCGCTGGGCGCCGAGGGGCTGCTCGCGGTCGCCCCGGAGGGCCACTGGCGCGCTACGCCGCCCGGGCGCGTCACGGGCAATCCGACGGGCGCCGGGGACTCGGCGGTCGCGGGTCTGCTGTCGGGCCTCGTCGAGCATCTTCCCTGGCCGGACCGGCTGGCCCGGGCTGCGGCCCTGTCCGCGGCGACGGTACGGGCGCCGGTGGCGGGCGAGTTCGACCGCGCGGCATACGAGGAGCTGCTGCCGCGGGTCGCGGTCACGGAGCGGGCGACGGCGGCCTGAGCGCCGGAGCGGGCGACGGCCGCCTGAGCGCCATCGCCCGCCTGCCCGGGCCCGTGGACTACTTCTTGACCTTCCCGGCCTTCAGCCACACCCGGTCGAGCAGAGCGTTGCACTGGTCGCCCGCCTGGCAGGAGATCGTGATCGTGTTGGTGCCCTTGGTGAGGCTGGGATACGCGTAGGTCTGCGTCCAGCCCTTCTCCCAGTCGCCCTTGGGGGCGCCCGCGAAGTTGCCCATGTTGAGCTTGGAGCCGAACTCGTTGCCGTTGACGGTGAGCGTCATCTTGGCGGCTTCGCCGGGGACGCTGTAGCCCACGAAGAGCGTGTACGTGCCGTTCTTGGGGATGCCGTTGACCGTCCAGGTGACCTGGGCGCCGACCGTGTTGAGCCCCGTCACGTACACCCCGCTGCCGGCCTCGGCCCCCTTGATCTGGGAGTCGGTGACGGCGCCGCCGTCCAGCTTCAGCGCCTTGGCGTCCGCCTCGGGCAGCTCGGCCGGCTCGGCGGCGTTCTCGGTCGCCGACTGACTCGGCTCGGCCGACTGGCTCGCCGTCGGCGCCGCCCCCGCCTTGGCGTCCCCGCCGTCCTTGGGGTCGTCGCCCGTGAGCACTGCGACACCGATGCCGATGACGACGGCGGCGACCACGGCGACAGCGCCTATGAGCAGGCCCTTGGTGTTGGGGCCGCGCCCACGGCCGCCGCGGCCGGAGTGGTCCGGCGCCGGCTGGTACTGCGTCGTGGGCGCGCCGCCCGGCAGCGTCTCGGGCGCCGCGTAGTGGGCGTTCTGCTGGCCGTACGGCGACTGCTGCGGGACCTGCCCGTAGGCGCCCTGCTGCGTCTGCTGCCCGTACTGCCGTTCGCCGACCGCGCGGACCTGGTTGTACGAGGAGCGGGAACCCGGGTATCCGTAGCCCCCGCCACCCGTCGGTGGAGTGGCCCCGGACGCCTGACCGTCGGCGTAGAGGTAGCCGAACGGGTCGTCGTCCTCGGGCGTGCTCGCGCCGTTGTTGCCGGGCGTCATCCCTTGGTCACTCCTCACCACGTGCAGTCAGCGGACTCCGCGAGCCTACCGGCTCCGGGGCGCGCGAAAGGGTGGTCTACGCCTCACCACCACGCTGACCTGCGGTTCAGCCGGCACGACGGTGCTGTTTGGGACGAGACCGTTTCTCGTCGTACATCCGCTCGTCAGCTGATTTCAAGACGTCGTCCGTGGACATGCCGCACTGTGCCCATCCGATGCCGAAACTGGCACCGACCCGGACCGCGCGGCCGTCCACGCGGATCGGCGGGATGATCGCGTTCCGCAGCCGCACGGCGAGGTCCTGCGCATCGGCCAGGCCCAGTCCGTCGGCGAGCACCACGAACTCGTCGCCGCCGAGCCGCGCGACCGTGTCCCCGTCCCGGACGCCGCTGGTCAGCCGCCGTGCGACCTCGATGAGCACCGCGTCACCCGTGTGGTGCCCGAAGCGGTCGTTGATCGACTTGAAGCCGTCGAGGTCGCAGAAGAGGACGGCGAGCCCCTTCGTCCCGTCGTCCATACCGCTCGGCGCGACGGTGTGCACATGGTGGTCGTACGCGCCGAATGCCCCACCGACCGGGTCGGCGCCCTGCCCGAAGTCGAAGCCGTGCCCGTCCGCGTCGTACCCCGTGTCGTATCCGGCCTCGTACGCCATGTCGACGCGCGTCGCGGAACCGCCGTACGCCGCGTCGAGCGCCGCCACCGGGCCGGGAGCGACGTGCTGGGGGCGGCTGCACAGCCGGGCGCTGAGCCGGGTGCGCAGCTCGGCGCTGTTGGGCAGCCCGGTGAGCGAGTCGTGGCTGGCCCGGTGAGCCAGCTGCAGCTCGCGGCGCTTGCGCTCCTCGATGTCCTCGACGTGGGTGAGCAGGAAGCGCGGCCCGTCGGCGGTGTCCGCGACGACGGAGTTGCGCAGGGACACCCAGACGTACGTGCCGTCGCGCCGGGCGAACCGCAGCTCGGCACGGCCGCCCTCGGCGGAGGTGCGCAGCAGCGTGCCGATGTCCTCAGGGTGGACCAGATCGGAGAACGAGTAGCGGCGCAGCGCGGACGCGGGCCGCCCGAGCAGCCGGCAGAGCGCGTCGTTGGTCCGCAGGATGCGTCCGTGCTGGTCACCGCCCATCTCGGCGATGGCCATGCCGCTCGGTGCGTACTCGAAGGCCTGCCGAAATGATTCCTCACTGGCGCGCAGGGCCTGCTGCTCGCGCTCGAGGCGGACCAGGGCGCGCTGCATGTTTGCGCGCAGCCGGGCGTTGCTGATTGCAATGGCGGCGTGGAACGCGTACATCTGCAGCGCTTCGCGGCCCCAGGCGCCCGGCCGGCGGCCGTTGCGCGGCCGGTCCACGGAGAGCACGCCGAGCAGTTCCCCACCGGCGCCGCCCGTCGCGTACATGGGCGCGAAGAGGCGGTCGCGCGGGTGCCACTCGTCGTCGAAGCGCGGCTCGGGACCGTCGGTGAGCCACTGGGGCACGTCGTCGTCGTCGAGGACCCAGCCCTCGGTGTACGGGATGAAGCGCAGGTCGCCCCAGGCCTCGCCCATGGTCAGGCGGCGCTCCCAGGAGGTGCGGGAGCCGACGCGGCCGGTCATGAGCGCATCGGCGGCGGCGTTGCCCGCGAAGGCGGCCACGACGAGGTCGCCGTCCGGACGCACGAGGTTCACGGCGGCGAGCTCGTATCCGAGGCCGTTCACGACACCGTCGGCGACGGTCTGCAGCGTGTCGGCCAGGCTGCGCGCCGTGTTCATGTCCGCCATCACCCGATGCAGCTGCCGCAGGGTCGCAAGACGGACGTACGGCTCCGACTCGGTCTCCATGCTCGCTCTCCCCGAGACCTCGACAGCAACTCCAGAAATGTCATCGGCGTACTTTGTGCAGCGTCCCTCCGCCACTGAATCACAGCGAGCTGTCCACTCGGTACACAGGGTCAACAAAATATGGCTCCTGTGACTCAAGTCACAGGAGGTGGAGACCAATGACGACAGCGCGTCGCGCTCGACGTGAGGCGCGGTGTAGTGTTATTGAACGCAAATCGCGAGGGGCGGGGCGGCTGGACGGGCACGGCGGCTGGGCGGCTGGGCGGCTGGACGGCTGGACGGCTGGGCGGCTGGGCGGCTGGGCGGCTGCTGCGAACGGGCGCGATCAGCCGCCGGGTGTCGGCCTTCGGCCCTAGTCCCCGGTTGCGACCCTGGTCCGATGTGGGCGGCGTGGCCCGCGGTTAGCGTTCAGCACTGTGCTGAACACACCCTCCCTCCCCTCCGCGGCGCCTGTACCCCCGGCCCCCGAGGCACCCGCTACGCCCTCCGCCCCGCCCGTCCCGCCCGTCCCGCACCTGGCTCACGGCGGCGGGCATGCTGAGGGGGTGAGTGAGGACGAGTTCCGCGCTGCCATGTCCCGGCTGGCCTCGGGTGTGGTGCTGGTGACCGCGCACGAACCGGCGCTCGACCCGGAGGGGCCCCGCGGCGACGACGTCGGCATGACCGCGACGGCCTTCATGTCGGTGTCCCTGGACCCGCCCCTGGTCCTGATCAGCCTGCGCGAGGGCTCCCGTATGGACGACCTGCTCGCCGAACAGCCGCTGTGGGCGGTCTCGATCCTCTCCGAGAGCCAGCGCCACATCGCGGGCCGCTTCGCCATGAAGGGCCGCGTCAGCGACCGCCTGCTGTTCGAGGACATTCCGTACGTACGCGGTGAGGCGTCCGGCGCCCTGCTGGTGGGCGGGGCGCTCGCCACCCTCGAGTGCCGCACGGAACAGCGCGTTTCCGCGGGCGATCACACGCTGGTCATCGGCCGCGTCCTGACGGCGACGGTGCCGAGCGCGGACGGGGGGCCGTTGACGTATTTCCGCGGGCGGTACCGGCAGTTGGGGTGACGGCGCGCCCGCTTGTCTCTGCGGCTTGCCGCTGCGGCCCGGCCGTCTGCTAAGTCCAGCCGCGTCCGGAGCGTCCCTGCTTGGTCTCGCCGCGGCGCTTCTTCTCCCTGAGCCGCCGCTCGTTGATCCCGCGGGGGATACGGGTGGGCCGCCGCGGCTTGGGCGGCGGAGCCGTCGCCTCCGCGAGCAGCGAGGCGAGGCGCACGGCCGCGGCCTCCCGGTTGCGCCACTGCGAACGGTGCTCCGAGGCGCGTACGGAGACGACCCCGTCGACGAGGCGGCCGGCCAGCCGCTCCAGGGCCCGCTGCTTCCACACGGGCGGCAGGGACTCCGTCCCGGCCAGGTCGAAGCGCAGTTCCACCTGGGAGTCACTGGTGTTGACGTGCTGCCCGCCCGGCCCGGACGACCGCGAGAAACGCCACATCAGCTCGGCCTCGGGCAGGAGGACCGAACCACGGATGGGATAGGGACCGGACATGAGTTCCATGGTCCCGCGCGCATCCGCCTGCCGTCACCCGTTTTTCCGAGGCCCGCTAGGCCACCCGAGGGCTTCGGTAAAGAAAGTAAAGAGAGCTGGAACCTCCTGGTCCTCCCGCGACGTTCATAGGGGTGACGGTAGCTTCGTCCCCAGTACGAAGCCCGCATGCGGAACGAAACGAACAGAACCAGGAAGGGACTTCCCATGGCTGTAAGCCTGTCCAAGGGCGGCAACGTCTCGCTGACCAAGGAGGCACCGGGCCTGACCGCCGTCACGGTGGGCCTCGGCTGGGACGTCCGGAGCACCACCGGCACCGACTTCGACCTGGACGCGTCGGCGATCGCGGTGAACCAGCAGGGCAAGGTCTACTCGGACGCCCACTTCGTCTTCTTCAACAACAAGCAGACGCCGGACCAGACCATCGTCCACACCGGCGACAACCGCACGGGCGAGGGCGCGGGCGACGACGAGGCCATCAACGTCAACCTGGCCGCCCTGCCGGCCGACATCGACAAGGTCGTCTTCCCGGTCTCCATCTACGACGCCGAGTCCCGCAGCCAGAACTTCGGCCAGGTCCGCAACGCCTACATCCGCATCATCAACCAGGCCGGCGGCACCGAGATCGCCCGCTACGACCTGAGCGAGGACGCGGCCACGGAGACGGCGATGGTCTTCGGCGAGCTGTACCGCAACGGCGCCGAGTGGAAGTTCCGCGCGGTCGGCCAGGGCTATGCCTCGGGCCTGGTGGGCATCGCCCAGGACTTCGGTGTCAACGTCTGACATCGGCCTTCACGCCTGGGACCGGTGAGGCCGGCCTTCACGCCTGGGACCGGCCTTCCGGCCGGCCTCCTGTTGGAGGTGCCCGATCCCGTGAGAGGTCCGAGGGGCGTGGGTGGTTAGCCTGCGCCGCATGATCCTCGAACCTCTCGCGCCGGCCGGCCAGGGCATGCCCGTAGAGCCCGGCGAGCTCCTCACCGAGCTCGCCGGGCTCTACGCGTCCAACCGGGAGTTCTTCGCGCTCAGCGGCGACTTCCCCGATCCGGACGACATCCGGCCCGAACAGGTGGCAGCCGCGCTGGCCGAGGAGATGGCGCATCCCGACGCCGAGGTCCTGCTCGCCCGCAGCGACGGCCGGCTCGTCGGGCTCGCCATCACGCTTGCGCACCACCCCGACCCGGCCGACCCAGATCCCTGGATCGGTCTGCTGATGGTGGACGCCCGCCGGCACCGCAGGGGTTACGGGCGCCGGCTCGCGGCACTCGTGGAAGACCGCTTTCGGCAGGCCGGCCGCGCCGCTGTGCGCCTCGCGGTACTCGACAGCAATCCCAACGGGCTCCGCTTCTGGACGGCACTCGGATACGACGTCATCGGCCGCCGTAAGGACCTGCAACTGGGCCGCCCCTGCGCGGTGCTGCGCAAGACGCTGTGACGCAGAGGCCACGCCGCGCGTCGAGCCGGCTCACGCGTGGTCCGGCTTTCCCTTCCCGTACAGCCAGTCGTCCCAGATCCCGGTGAAGTCCTTGCCGGGCGCCTTCTTCTCCACGTACGCCGTGAAGTCCGCGGTGTTCGCGTTGCCGTGGCGGTGTGCGACCGTCCAGCCCTTGAGGATGTCGTGGAAGGTGTCGTCGCCCACCGTCTGACGGATCTTGTGGAGGACCATGGCGCCGCGCAGATAGACCGTGACGTCGGAGATCTCTGCGGCGCTCGGCGGATCGGCAGGCGCGAAGGACCAGATGGCCTCGGTCTCTGCCTGGTCCTCGGTCTTGTCCTCCGTCCCCTCCTCCGCATCGTTCTCGGGCGCGGCATCGCCGTGGCCGCCCCGGTACAGCGCGTCGAAGGTCTGCTGAGCGCTGTCGCCGCCGTGGTCCTCCTGCCACAGCCACTCGGCGTAGGTCGCGAAGCCCTCGTTCAGCCACATGTCCTGCCAGGACTTCGGTGTCACCGAGTTCCCGAACCATTCGTGCGCCACCTCGTGGACGAGGAGGTCCGTCTCGGGCGCGCCGGGGAAGACCGGACGGGTCGCGGTCTCCAGGGCGTAGTCCGCGTCACCGGGCCGCTCGATGATCGCTCCCGACGTGGAGAAGGGGTAGGGACCGAAGTTCTCCTCCGCCCAAGCGAGGACGTCGGGGATCTCGTCGAGGGGCTTCTCGCTCTGGTCGGCCTGGGCCGGGTCGACGGCGGTGAGGACGGGCAGCCCCTTGCCGCTCTTGCCGTTCTCGCCGTTCTCGCCGTCGCCGTCCGCCTTCGTCTCGTACCGATTCATGTCGAATGTGCCGATGGCGACCGTCGCCACATAGCTCGCCATCGGCTCGGGGGTGTGCCAGGTGAAGGTGGTCCGGCCGTTCTGCGTCTGCTCGCGCCTCAACTCGCCGTTGGACACGGCCTGTAGGCCCTCGGGGACGGTGACCTGCACGTCGTACGCCGCCTTGTCGGAGGGGTGGTGGTTGCCGGGGAACCACGCCATGGAGCCCGTCGGCTCGCCCAGCGCCAGTGCGCCGTCCGCGGTGGGCAGCCAGCCCTCGCGGGATCCGTCCGGGTCGGTGATGGTCCCCGGGATGCCGGAGTAGCGGACGACGGTACGGAACGTGTCGCCTTCGGCGAGCGTGCCGGGCGGCCGGACGGTCAGCTCCTGGCCGGCGCGGTCGACGCGGGCGTCGGTGCCGTCGACGGTGACGGCCTCGACGCTCAGCCCTCTCAGGTCGAGGTTGAACGCGCTGAGAGCCTGTGTGGCGCGTGCCGTGATCTCGGTCTCGCCGGTGAGCCGACGGGATGCGGGATCGTAGTCGATCTTCAGGTCGTAGTGGGTGACGTCGTAGCCGCCGTTGCCCATCTTCGGGAAGTACGGGTCGTGCAGGCCTGCAGCGCCCGCGGTGCGCTCGACGCCAGGGCTGCAGGCGCTCAGGCTGCAGGCGCTCAGGGCGAGGGCGACGGCGGCGACCGCGGGCACGGCCGCGTTCGCCATACGAGCCAGACGAGCCAGACGAGCCAGACGACGACGTTCCACCTGGTGATCGTATGGGACTTTGCGCCTGCAGGCGGCATTTGTCCGAGTGGCGGCCCGCGTGCTGCGAAGGCGGCGGGCGCCCACGCGTGTGCGGTGACATTTCTGCAGGTTGCTGTGACATTTCTGCAGCCAGGACTCCGAAGGTCTGCAGGTCAGGGCCTCCGAAGGCGTCCGCCCGCACCGCCCATGACACCATCGCCTCGTGCTCGACATCGGCTACGCCCTCTCCAACCGCTTCCCCGACCCCCCGCAGACGGACTACCGCCGCGCGGACGTCCACTCCCTGCGCCACGACCTCTTCTGCGGCGACGTCTACCTCGCCGACACGGAGACGGACCGGGAGCTGTCCACAGCCTGGGGATGGGTGCCGGTGCTCGACTTCGCCTGGGCACTCTGCGACATCACCGAGCAGCTCGACCGCGATCCGGCCGGCAGCCGCGCCGCCAGGCCGCAGTACGCCGAGCTCGACTTCACCGAGTCGACCGACCGCATGCTCTTCGAGCGCCGCTTCGGCTGGGTCGACATCGAGGCCGACTGGATGCCGGGCGACGAGCCGCCCCTGACGTTCTCGCACTCCGAACTGCGCCGGGAGGCCCGCGACTTCCTGCACGACCTGATCGCCGATCTGACGGACATGCACGAGGACCTGGCGGAGAACCCCGCGATCTGGACGCTCCAGGCGCGCTTTCCCCGCGTCTGAAGGCTGCGGACGCATCCGCGGCGGCTGCACCGTGCGGCTCGCCGCCGCCGAACCCGGTCAGCACCTTGGTCGGCTCGCCCGCGCCCGAGACCAAGGCGTTACCCGCCGTCGGGGTTGCCGCTGCGCCCACCCTCCCCCATTGCCTTAAGGGCATGGGAGGTACCCCCATCGCCCCAGCGGCACGATTGCCCGCAGCGGCGGAGTTACTCGTCGCCGGGCGCCACCACCCTCACCCCGATCTGCGCCGCGAACGCCGGTGCCAGGTCGAGCAGTTGGGTCGGGCTGATGACCGCCCCCGCCAGGCGGTCGACGCCCCGCGCGATGTCCAGCTCCGCCGCCGACCGCAGATCGACGTCGGTCATCGTCGCCGCGTTGAAATCCGCTCCCTTCAGCGCGCAGTCCCTGAACTCGACCCGCTCCAGCCGCGCCCCGCCGAAGTCCGGCTCGACCAGCACGCATCCCTCGAAGACGACGTCCTTCAGGCGCGCCTTCCGCAGATTCAGATAGTCGATCTTCCCGCCGCGGACGAGCACCCTCTCCAGCACGCTCCCGTGCAGCTGCACACCGCCCAGCCGAGCGTCCGTGACCTCCACATCCCGCAGCGTCGCCTCCGCGAGATCGGTGCCCACTCCCCGTATGCCCGACAGGACGGCGTCGATGAAACGCGCGCGGTGCAGCCGCGTCTCGTCCAGTCCGCAGCCGGTCAGCGCGCAGTCCAGGAACCGGGCACCGCCACCGTCCTGGCCCGCGAGGTCCAGCTCGCGGAACTCCACGCCGTCGTAGTCCCCGTCCGGCTCGAGCTCGCCGCCCGCGTGCGGGACGAGCGGCGGCAGCCGCACCTCGGGCCTCCGCGCCCTCTTCACCACTGCCTTCACCGCATTCGCCACCGGGCCCACCCCCGCCTTCGTCACCGCTTTCCGCGCCATGGCCCCCATGCTGCACCCCGCCACTGACAACGGCCGACGCCGCGCCCGCACACCGGATCTGACAGCTTCGGGCCGGATGTCACATCTGCGGCCCCTCGACCAGTCCTCAGAGGAGACGGCAACGCCCACCGGAACAGAGGGGACCCCAGCCATGCACCGCATCACCGTCGTCGGCGGCGGCTTCGCCGGACTCACCGCGGCCATCACCGCCGCCGAGGCAGGCGCCAAGGTGACCCTGTACGAGGCGCACCACACCCTCGGCGGCCGCGCCCGCACCGCCGAGGGACCGTACCGGACGAACGAGGGCCCGCACGCCCTCTACAGCGGCGGCCCCCACTGGACCTGGCTCACACAGCGCGACCTCATCGGCCCGCTCGCCCCGGTCCCGCTCCTCGAAGGCTCCCGGCTGCGCCTGCACCTCGACGGCGCCCTCCGCCGCGTACCGCCTCTGGCGCTCCTCAAGCTCGGGCGCCGCAAGCCCGAACACACGCCCGTGGACACCGACTTCCTCACCTGGGCCACAGCGCACGTCGGCGAGGCGGGCGCCCGTGCGGCCGCCAACTACACGGCCGTCGCGCTCTTCCACCACGACCCCGGCTCGCTCTCGGCCGCCTTCGTGCACGAGCGGCTGCGCCGCGCCGCCAAGCTGCCGCCCGAGGCGCACTACCCACGCGGCGGCTGGGCGAACGTCATCGACCGGATGGCCGCCCGCGCGTGGAACCTGGGCGTACGGATGGAGACGCTGGCCCGCGTCGACACGCTCCCCACCGACACGCCCGTCATCGTCGCGACGTCCCTCGACGCCGCCCGCAGGCTCATCGGCGACCCCTCGCTCACCTGGGACAGCGGCCGCACCACCCTCATCGACCTGGCCGTACGCACCCGCCGCGGCGACGCCTTCGCCGTCTCCGACCTCGACGCGCCGGGCTGGATCGAACGGTTCACCGCGCAGGACCGCACCCTCGCCCCGCACGGACAGCAGCTCATCCAGGGGCAGATCCCCATCTCGCCGGCCGAGTCGAAGGCCGACGGCGTTGCACGCGCCGAGCGCCTGCTCGATCTGGGCTTCCCCGGCTGGCGCGAACGCGCCGTCTGGCGCCGCGAGTCCGTCGCACACGGCCGTACGGGAGCGGTCGACCGGCCCGGCACCACCTGGCGCGACCGGCCCGCAGTGGACCGAGGCGACGGCGTCTACCTCGCCGGCGACCAGGTCGCCGCGCCCGGCGTGCTCTCCGAGGTCTCCTTCAACAGCGCGATCACGGCGGCCACGCTGGCCCTCGCGGCAGGACGCGGCAGCACACCCGCAGCACGCCCATCGACCTCAACCACACCCATTGACCTCAACCATGCTTGAGGTTGAACAGTGGACGCGTGCCGGCACCCGGTCGGCGCGTGCCGGCACCCGGCACCCCAGGGACCACCCGCGGCAACGATCGAGGAGCCCGTCATGCACGCCGTCCGCCTGCACGCCTTCGGCCCGGCCGAGAACCTCACGTACGAGAAGACCGACGACCCCGAACCGGGCCCGGGCCAGGTGCGCATCGCCGTCGCCGCGGCCGGCGTACACCTGCTCGACACCGCGATCCGCGAGGGCCTCCAGGGCCCTCTGCCCGAGCTGCCGGTGCTGCCCACGATCCCCGGCCGCGAGGTCGCAGGCACGGTCGAGGCGCTCGGCGACGGCGTGTCCGATGCCTGGCTCGGCAAGCGCGTCGTCACCCACCTCGGCTTCGCCCCCGGAGGCTACGCGGAGCTGGCCGTCACCGACGCCGGCCGACTGCACGAGATCCCGGAGAACCTCGATTTCGCCCAGGCCGTCGCCATGATCGGCACGGGTCGTACGACGATGGGGATCCTGCAGTTCGCCGAGCTCACCCCCGCCTCGGTGGCCATCGTCCCGGCCGCGGCGGGCGGCATCGGCACGCTGCTCGTGCAGTACGCGCGGCATGCCGGGGCCACCGTGATCGGACTCGCGGGCGGCCCCGAGAAGGTCGCCCGGGTGCGCGCGGGCGGCGCCGACCTCGCCGTCGACTACAAGGATCCCGCGTGGCCGGAGCATGTCCGCGCCTACCTCGGCGACCGCACCGCGACGGTCGTCTTCGACGGCGTGGGCGGCGACGCGGCCCGCGCGGCCGTCGATCTGCTCGGCCCGGGCGGCAAGCACGTCGTCTTCGGCTGGTCGGGGCAGGGCCTGCGCGACGGGTCGGCCCTGTCGTTCACCGATGAGGAGCTGGCCGAGCGCCGGATCACCTCGGAGCAGGTCCTGGGACCGGTGATGATGCAGAAGGCGGGCGGCGACAACCCCGTACGCACTCTGGAGCTGCGCGCCCTCGCCGAGGCCGCGGCGGGCCGCCTCACCCCGGCCGTCACCCGCTTCCCCCTCGCGGAAGCGGCGGCCGCACACCGGGCACTGGAGTCGCGCGCCACGATCGGCAAGGTCGTCCTGGAGCCGTGAAGCGGCGGCGCCGCGGGGCGCCGTGAGGCGGCGGCGTCCCGGGGAGCCGTGAGGCGGCAGCGCCGCGGGGGAGCCCTGCCTTGCCGCCACCCGGCCGCGGGAGCCCTGCCTCGCCGCCCCCCGAAGGATGCGCCCCCTCCCGATCCATGGTCTTCTGTTGCTGTGACCGGCGCCCGAACAGGTGAACCTGTCACCCCACCGGACCCCCACCGCTGGTGGGGCCTGGTCGTCATCGCGCTCGCTCAGCTGATGGTCGTCCTCGACGCGACGATCGTGAACATCGCGCTCCCCTCCGCCCAGCGGGACCTGCACATCTCCGACGGCAACCGCCAGTGGGTCGTCACCGCCTACACCGTCGCCTTCGGCGGACTGCTGCTGCTCGGCGGCCGCATCGCCGACCGGGTCGGTCGCAGACGCACCTTCGTCATCGGCCTGATCGGCTTTGCGGGCGCCTCCGCGCTCGGCGGCGCCGCCGTCAGCTCCGGCATGCTCTTCGGCGCCCGCGCCCTCCAGGGCTGCTTCGCCGCCGTACTCGCCCCCTCCGCGCTGTCCCTGGTCACCACGGCGTTCACCGCCCCGAAGGAGCGCGGCAAGGCCTTCGGGGTCTACGGCGCCCTCGCCGGCAGCGGCTCCGCGATCGGCCTGATCACGGGCGGCCTGCTCACCCAGTACCTGAACTGGCGGTGGTGCCTCTACGTCAACGTCCCCATCGCGGCCCTCGCCGTCGTCGGCGCCTGCGTGCTGCTCCGCGACCGCCCGGGCCACCGGGGCGTACGCCTCGACGTCCCCGGCGTCGTGACGGGCTGCGGCGGCCTCGTCTCCCTCGTCTACGGCGTCGGCGAGGCCGAGTCGCGCGGCTGGGCCGACCCGCTCGTCCTGGCCCTCCTCGTCGGCGGAACCGCGCTGCTCGCCGCCTTCGCGTGGTGGCAGAGCAGGGCACCGCACCCCCTTCTGCCGCCCCACATCGTCAAGGACCGCACCCGGGCCGGCTGCTTCCTCACCATGGCCCTCGCCGTCGCGGGCCTCTTCGGGATCTTCCTCTTCATGTCTTACTACCTGCAGGTCATCCTCGGGTACTCCCCCGTCAGGACAGGCCTGGCCTTCCTGCCCCTGACCGCCGCGATCATCACCGGCTCGACCCAGATATCGGCCCGGCTGCTGCGGCGCACGGCTCCACGCGCGCTGCTGATCCCGGGCATGCTGCTCGCCGCCTCGGGCACGCTCCTGCTCACCACGCTCACCGTCGAGGCGCAGTACGCCACCCGCGTCCTGCCCGCCATGGTGCTGATGGGCCTCGGTATGGGCCTCACCTTCACGCCGGTGTTCGCCACCGCCACGGCCGGGGTCGCCCCGCAGGACGCCGGGATCACGTCGGCGACCGTCAACACCGCGCAGCAGGTCGGCGGCTCCCTCGGCACCGCGCTGCTCAACACGATCGCCACCACGAGCAGCGCCGCCTACCTCGCCGCCCACCACCTGCGCGACCCCGCCCAGCAGGCGCACATCGCCCGTGAGGGCATCGTTCACGGCTACACGGTCGCCCTCTGGTGGTCCGCGGGTCTCATGCTGCTCGCGGGCCTGACCGCGGCCCTGATGGTCACGGCGAAGGCACCCGGACGGCGGGCGCCCACGGACTCACCCGTGCCCGAGTCAGTCGCCTGAGCCGCGAGCCAGGCTCATCCGCTGCTCAAAGCTTCTCCGCCGCCCCCAACCGCGCCAGCGCCTCGTCCGTCAGCCGGTACACCGTCCACTCGTCCTGCGGCAGCGCCCCCATCGCCCGGTAGAAGTCGATCGACGGCTTGTTCCAGTCCAGCACCGACCACTCCAGCCGCTCGTACCCGCGCTCCACGCAGATCCGCGCCAGCTCCGTCAGCAGCGCCTTGCCGTGCCCGCCGCCGCGCCGGTCCGGACGTACGTACAGGTCCTCCAGGTAAATCCCGTGCACCCCGCGCCACGTCGAGAAGTTCAGGAACCACAGCGCGAAACCGACCGGCTCCCCGGTCGCGTCGTCCTCGGCGATGTGCGCGAAAGCCGCCGGGCGCTCCCCGAACAGCGCCTCGTGCAGCTGCTCCTCGGTGGCCCGGGCCTCGTCCAACGCCTTCTCGTAGGCGGCGAGCTCGCGGATCATGGCGTGGATGACGGGAACGTCGGCGGGTACGGCGATACGAATCATGGCCGCAGGCTAACCGCGACCGCCGCGCAGCCGCCGCCCGATTTCCAGGTGATGCGGCACGAGCGGGCGTCCCTCCTCGATCTCCCACAGCGAGTTCTGCAGCACCCGTCCCAGCGTCCAGGCCCGCGCCCGCTCCCGGTCGAGCCCCAGCACGTCCGTGATCGCGTCGAACCGCCAGCACACCTCGTCGGCGTCGAAACGGTTGTCCAGCGCGGGGAACAGCTCGAACCCCGGATCGCCCGCGAGCGGTTTCGGGTCGATGGCGAGCCAGGGCTCCCGGTCGGCGGCCAGCACGTTCTCGTAGTGCAGATCCCAGTGCAGCAGCCGGTCACCAGGCTCACCGGCCACCTCGCGCACCGCCGCCGCACAGTCCTCAAGCAGCCGCCGATCGGCCGGATCCGCCACCCGCGGCAGCGCACCCGACACCCGATCGAGCATCCGTTCCGCGATGCCCCCGAGCCGCCGCAACCCCTCGGGCGCAGGCACCGCCGTCAACCGCGCCAGCAGCCCCGCGATGACCAGCACCGCCTTGCGGGAGTCCGGCTCCGCCATCAACATCCGCGCCGAGTCGAGCCGTTCGAGCAGCAGGGTCCCCGTGACGTCGTCGCACTCCAGCAGCCGTACGGCCCCGTCGCCGCCCCACACCCGCAGCGCGACCGGCTCCCCCACGGTCTCCTCGTCCAGGTACTGCAGCTTGAGGACCGCCTGGCAACCGTCCGCCTCGCGCACCACCGGCAGCACCAGCGCGCACATCCCGTTCATCACGGGGCCGTCGATCCGCAGGGCCCACCGCTCCAGGAACTCCGCCGCCCGCGTCGGCAGCGCCGCGACGAAGGCCCGCCCCTCCACACCGTTGAACTTGGTTTGCGTGGCCACGAGCTCGTCCGGTACCTCGATCACACAGCGATCCTAGGGACGCGCCCAATCCGCTGCCACGGCTTATCCCCGCACCCACTTGCCCGGCGCGCCCCCGCAGGCGCTACCGTCCGCTCGCATGAACACCGTCAACGGCGGCATATCGTTCTGGTACGCCAGTGAAGGCCTCCCCACCCCACGCGAACCCCTGCCCGGCGACGCATCCGCCGACGTCGTCATCGTGGGCGGCGGCTACACCGGACTGTGGACCGCCTACTACCTGAAAAAAGCGGCCCCCTTCCTACGCATCACCGTCCTTGAACAGAAGTTCTGCGGCTACGGCGCCTCCGGCCGCAACGGCGGCTGGCTCTACAACGGCATCGCCGGCCGCGACCGGTACGCGAAACTCCACGGCCACGACGCCGCCGTACGCCTCCAGCAGGCCATGAACGACACGGTCGCCGAGGTCGTCCGCGTCGCGGCCGAGGAGAACATCGACGCCGACATCCACCAGGGCGGCGTACTCGAGGTCGCCTACACCCCCGCCCAGCTGGCCCGCCTCAAGGCCTTCCACGCCACTGAACTCGAGTACGGCGAGAAGGACCGCGAGCTCTACGGCGCCCGCGACACCGCCGAACGCATCCGCGTCAGCGGAGCCGTCGCCTCCACCTGGACCCCGCACGGCGCCCGCCTGCACCCCGCCAAACTCGTCAAGGGCCTCGCCACCGCCGTGGAATCCCTGGGCGTGACGATCCACGAATCCACGCCCGTCACGGAGATCAAGCCCAAGCATGCGGTCACGCCCTACGGCACCGTCCGCGCCCCCTACGTCCTGCGCTGCACCGAGGGCTTCACGGCCTCCCTCAAGGGCCACCGCCGCACCTGGCTCCCCATGAACTCCTCCATGATCGTGACCGAGCCCCTGACCGACGACGTCTGGTCGTCGCTCGGCTGGGAGGGCCGCGAGACCCTCGGCGACATGGCCCACGCCTACATGTACGCCCAGCGCACCGCCGACGACCGCATCGCGCTCGGCGGCCGCGGCGTCCCGTACCGCTACGGCTCCCGCACGGACAACGACGGCCGCACGCAGCCCGCCACGATCGACGCCCTGCGCGAGATCCTCGTCCGCTTCTTCCCGCAGCTGGCAGGGGTGGGCATCGACCACGCCTGGTCCGGTGTCCTCGGCGTCCCCCGGGACTGGTGCGCGACCGTCACCCTGGACCGCACGACCGGACTCGGCTGGGCAGGCGGCTACGTCGGCTCCGGCGTCGCCACCGCCAACCTCGCCGCCCGCACCCTCCGCGACCTGGTCCAGCAGGACTCCGGCCAGTCAGGCCCCACCGACCTGACGACCCTCCCCTGGGTCAACCACAAGGTCCGCAAATGGGAGCCGGAACCCCTGCGGTGGCTCGGCGTCCACGGGATGTACGCGACATACCGGGCAGCAGACCGCACCGAACGCACCGCACCTTCCGCCGAAACCGCCCGCCTGGCCCGCCTCGCAGACCGCCTCTCGGGCCGCCACTGAGCACCGCGCCGCCCCCGCGGCCGGACGACAAAGGCCCAGGTCACACGCTGTGTAACCTGGGCCTCAGTGGAGCCCCCTGTCGGATTCGAACCGACGACCTACGCATTACAAGTGCGTTGCTCTGGCCAGCTGAGCTAAGGAGGCGTGCCCGTGCAGTGTACCCAGGTCACGGACCGGCCTCGTCGAAAATTTCGTCGAAGTTCACATGCCCCGGACTACTGACAGACCAGGTGAACCCCAGGTACCGTCTCGGTCCAGTTCACCCGCGTGGACTACACCACAACGGGACCACCCGTCGTGGCACACCACCTTCCTACAACGGATCGTCCGGCACGTTCCTGCCGGTAGAAGGGGGCCCATCACCATGGCCACTGTCACGTTCGACAAGGCGACCCGGATCTACCCGGGTTCCGAGAAGCCCGCCGTCGACGCGCTCGACATCTCGATCGAGGACGGCGAGTTCCTCGTCCTCGTCGGCCCGTCCGGTTGCGGCAAGTCCACCTCCCTGCGCATGCTCGCGGGTCTCGAGGACGTCAACGCCGGCGCCATCCGCATCGGTGACCGCGACGTCACGCACCTGCCGCCGAAGGACCGGGACATCGCCATGGTGTTCCAGAACTACGCGCTCTACCCGCACATGACGGTCGCCGACAACATGGGCTTCGCGCTCAAGATCGCCGGTGTGCCGAAGGCGGAGATCCGCCAGAAGGTCGAGGAGGCCGCGAAGATCCTCGACCTCACCGAGTACCTCGGCCGCAAGCCGAAGGCCCTCTCCGGTGGTCAGCGGCAGCGTGTCGCGATGGGCCGCGCGATCGTGCGTGAGCCGCAGGTGTTCCTCATGGACGAGCCGCTGTCGAACCTCGACGCCAAGCTCCGCGTCTCCACCCGTACGCAGATCGCGTCGCTGCAGCGCCGCCTCGGCATCACCACCGTCTACGTCACCCACGACCAGGTCGAGGCCATGACGATGGGCGACCGCGTGGCCGTGCTGAAGGACGGCGTCCTGCAGCAGATCGCGTCGCCGCGCCACATGTACGACAAGCCGGCCAACCTCTTCGTCGCGGGCTTCATCGGCTCCCCGGCCATGAACCTCGTCGAGGTGCCGATCACCGACGGTGGTGTGAAGTTCGGCAACTCGGTCGTGCCGGTCAACCGCGAGGCGCTGTCCGCCGCGTCCGACAAGGGCGACCGCACCGTGACGGTCGGTGTCCGCCCCGAGCACTTCGACGTGGTCGAGCTGAACGGCGGCGCCGCCCAGTCGCTGGCGAAGGACAGCGCGGACGCCCCGGCCGGTCTGGCCGTGTCCGTCAACGTCGTCGAGGAGACCGGCGCCGACGCCTACGTCTACGGCACGGCCGAGGTCAGCGGCGAGGCGAAGGACCTGGTGATCCGCGTCAACAGCCGCCAGGTGCCGGAGAAGGGCTCCCAGCTGCACGTCGTGCCGCGTCCGGGCGAGACCCACGTGTTCTCGACCTCGACGGGCGAGCGCCTCAGCGACTGACGCGCAGCCGCGCCATCACGCCTTCGGGAGTCCCGCACCGTCCGGTGCGGGACTCCCGTCGTTCATCGGCCGTCCTTCGTCGGCCGTCGTCCACCGGCCGTCCTTCATCGGCCGTCGTTCACCGGTCACACAAGTCGGTCACACAACGGGCATTTCGAGCCTGTACGTCAACACCCGCCACACAATTCCCGGTTCACCATCGCTCGACAGAGTGACCAAATGTCGCCAAATCACTACAGGCCGCTACTCTCACTCGCGTGACGCACTCCTCTAAGCCGTCGGCACGGCGCGGCGCAGCCCGCCGCATCGGCCGTTCCCTCGCTCTCGTTCTGCCCGTCGTCCTGGTGCTCTCCGGAACCCTCGCGGTCACCCGCGTCAACTGGTCGGGCGGCGGCTCCTCGGACTCCGTGCTCACCGCCTCCGCCGAGGACGTCTCCACGCCGGCCAGGTCCCGCGCCCCTCAGGACGTACTGCGCGACCGGCTCCTGCTTGAACTCCAGGAGAAGGACCCGGGCGTTGCCCTCACGCACCTCCAGCAGGAGGTCAACGACCGGCCGTCCCTGGCGCGGCACTGCGTGTCCATCGCCCGCGCCCTCGGCCGGGCCGCCGTGCAGCACTACGGAGCCTCCCGCGCCCAGTCGTTCGCACGCCCGGTCTGCGACACGTCCTTCGCATCGGGCGTCGCCTCCCAGCAGGGTTGAGCGGCGACGCCCGTCGCCCGGAGTGATGGCGGGGCCCGTCGGAGGTGTGGGCGGACAGCACGTACAGTTCGGACATGACAGGTGATTCGAACGGGCTGATCCGCCCCACTCAAGCCGTCGTTCTGGCCGGTGGCCAGGGCTCTCGGCTGCGTCCCTACACCGACGACCGGCCCAAGCCCATGGTCGAGATCCCCGGCACGGGGACGCCCATCATCGGCCACCAACTGGCCTGGCTCGCCGACGAAGGCGTCACCGACGCCGTCGTCTCGTGTGGCCATCTGGCCGAAGTGCTCCAGAAATGGCTGGAGTCCGCGGATCTTCCGCTCCGGGTCACCACGGTGGTGGAGACGGAGCCGCTGGGCCGTGGCGGCGGCCTCAAGTACGCCGCCGCCCATCTGCCCCACGCCGACCAGCCGTGGTACGCCACAAACGGCGACATCTGGACTCGTTTCTCGCTGCGGGACATGGCGGCCTTCCACGCCGAGCGCGACGCCACGGCGACGCTCGCGCTGGCGCGCCCCCGCATCCCCTGGGGTGCCGTCGAGACGGACACCTTCGGGCACATCACGGACTTCGTCGAGGCCCCTCCGTCGCCGTTTCTCATCAACGCGGGTGTGTACGTGTTCTCGGCGGAGTTCACGGAGCTGCTGCCGTCGCGCGGCGACCACGAGCGCACCACGTTCCCGAAGCTTGCGCGCGAGAAGCGCCTGGCCGGTTTCCCAATTCCCCAAGGCGCGTACTGGCGGGCCATCGACACGGCGAAGGACCTGACGGAAGCGGCGAAGGAGCTGGCGGCACTGGGCCGTTGAGCCGACGAGGCCGATCGGCGGCCCTCTCGGGTCGGCGAAGCCGCTCGGCCCCCTCGGCCCCTCGGGTCGGCCCACGCGCCGACCACGCGCCGGGTCAGCCGCGGCCGTGCGCCGGGTCAGTCGCCGTGCCCCCGTCAGCGGCGAACCACCGCGGGCGTGGCCGCAGGAGCTGTCGCGTGTCCGTCTGCCGTGAGCGGTACGCCCATTCCGCAGCGGGTCGCCCGGCCAGTCGGCAGGCCGCCCGGCCGGTCACGCAACGGCCTTGTACGACGCACCGGGGCTCGGCACATCACCTGTGCCGAGCCCCGGTTCTGTTGGCTGACGCGGAGTGGGTGCGTCAGCCGAGGATTCCGCCCACGAACCCGTCCGACCCTCCGTCGTCGGCTCCACCGCCGCCGCTGTCGCTGCCGCCGGAGCCGGTGCCGCCCGAGGAGGGCCCGGCGCTGGTGGCAGGGGGCGCCTGGGGTGACGTCGCGGGCGGGGCCTGTCCGGCGCCCTGGGTCTGGCTGGGCTGTCCGGCACCGGTGCCCGCCGTCTCTCGGGGCGCCCCGGAGCCTGCGGACTGCGACGGGCCGGCCGCGGTCTCCTGGCCCTGTGTCGGCGACCCAGAGGCGGCCGGGCTCCTGCTGTCGTCGCCGCGCTGCGCGTCCGGGCTCTGCGGGAGCGGCGAACCGGGCAGTTCGTTGCGCGGGGGTTCGCCGGGGCCAGGCACGGTGACGCGCGCGGCGTCCCGCACCGCGCTGCCGAGCAGCGCGCCGACGAGCAGCGTGAGTCCGGCCGCGACGGTCGCCATGAGGGCGCCGCGCCGCAGTACGCGGCGTCGCAGCTCCCAGAGCTCGGCGCGCGGTCCGAGCGTGCGCCAGGCCTCCGAGGCGAGGCGCCCGTCGACCGAGTAGACGGGGGCGCCCGCGATGACCAGCGGGGACCAGGCGGCGAGGTAGATGATGTCGGCGGCCTCGTAGACCGGCGATGTCTTCCAGCTGACGGCCATGAGGAGTCCGGCGGCCAGCAGGGCCCCCGTGGCGGCGGCGAGCCGCTGCCAGAGGCCGAGGACGGTGAGCGCGCCCACGATCACCTGCAGAAAGGCCACACAGAGGCCGACGCCCACCGGATGCTGGAGCGCGAAGCCGTGCAGCGGCTCGGCGAGTCCCCAGGGGTGCAGCGAGTGGAGCCACCCGGCCATGGAGCCGGGACCGCTGCGGTCGAAGTAGACGGGGTCGCAGAGCTTGCCCATGCCCGCGTAGACGGAGACGAATCCGAGGAGAATCCGCAGCGGGAGCAGGACGACGCCCAGGTTCATCCGGCGGCCGGGGTAGTACGCGTGCCGCACAGGCTCGGCGCCGTGCCGCCGTGCGGCGCGCCCCTCGCCCTCGCCCGCGCTCTCCTCGTCGTACGCGTCGCCGTAGACACCGGAGCCGTAGGGGCCGTACACCTCGGAGTCGTACGCGCTGTATGCGCCGGCGCCGTAAGCGCCCCCGGCACCGAACTCCGCACCGGTGTAGAGGGGTTCCTCGTAGGCGCTGCCCGCGCCGCGGAGCTGCGCGAGCAGGGGGATCTGGTCGGCGCCGGTTCCGGGGTGGGAGGTCCCGGTGGGCAGGGGGGTCTCGACGGTGTCGTCGTAGCGCGTGTCGTCGCTGAAGCCCGTGGAGCTGCCGTATCCGGCGTAACCGCCGTAGGCGTCCTGGTCGTTGTAGCCGCCGCGGCTGTAACGGTGGCTTTCCTCACCGAGGTCGATGCGGGGGATGACCTGCGTGGAGCGGGCGTCGTCCGTGCCGTAGCCGGTGTCGGGCAGGGTGGCCGCGCCGGTGTCGCGTACGGCCTGGCGGAGTCCGGTGGCGGCCGCGTCGCCGGGCTCGGACCTTCCGGTCCAGACGAGCGGGGCGCGGCGCGCGCCGGGGACACGGCCCGGGACGGCGGGTGCGCCCGGGTGGCGTCCGATGCGTGGGGACTGGGCTGGCCGCGTGGTGGGGAAATGCACGCGGAAGCTCGCGTGGTTGACGATGACCTGCGCGGGGTCGCACGGCACTTTCACCATGCTCAGCGCGGGAGCGTCGTCGAACCCTGACGAGCGGCCCCCCGTGGGAGTGCGGGGTGTTCTGGTGTCCACACTCATCTAACCGAGTGACGTGTCCTTAGGACACTGCCTTGACTGCCCCGATCTGTCCGGACCGCGTCAAGATCGTGTGCACCCCCGGAGGGCCGTCGCTCAGCCGCGCCGCCGCGCCGCCTCGTACAGCACGACGCCCGCCGCGACACCGGCGTTGAGCGACTCGGCGCCGCCCGGCATGGGGATCCGCACCCGGAAGTCGCAGGTCTCCCCGACGAGCCGGGAAAGACCCTTGCCCTCGCTGCCCACGACGATGACGACCGGACCCTCGAGGGCCTCGAGCTCGCCGACCTCGACCTCGCCGTCCGCGGCCAGACCCACGACCACGATGCCCGCCTTCTTGTACGCCTCCAGGGCGCGCGTCAGGTTCGTGGCGCGCGCGACCGGCGTACGGGCCGCGGTGCCCGCGGACGTCTTCCAGGCGCCGGCGGTCATGCCGGCGGCCCGCCGCTCGGGTACGACGACGCCGTGGCCGCCGAACGCGGAGACGGACCGCACGACGGCCCCGAGGTTGCGCGGGTCGGTCACGCCGTCGAGGGCGACGATCAGCGGGTCCTCGCCCTCGTCGTAGGCGGCGTTGGCGAGGTCCTCGGGGTGTGCGTACTCGTACGGCGGGACCTGCAGGACGAGGCCCTGGTGGTTGAGCCCGTTCGTCATGCGGTCGAGCTCCGGGCGCGGGGCCTCCATGAGGTTGATGCCGCCGCGCTCGGCCGCGAGCTGGAGCGCCTCGCGCACCCGCTCGTCGTTGTCGATGAACTGCTGGACGTAGAGCGTCGATGCGGGCACGCCCCCGCGCAGCGCCTCGACGACGGGGTTCCGGCCGACGACGAGTTCGGACGGGGACTTGCCGCCCCGGCCGCGCGGCGCCTGGCGGCCGGCCGCGCGCCGGGCCTTGGCCTGCGCGGCGCGCTGCTTGGCGTGTCCCTTGCGCATCTCGGCGGGCGGCGTGGGGCCCTTGCCCTCGAGCCCGCGGCGTCGCTGGCCGCCGCTGCCGACCTGCGCGCCCTTCTTGCCGGACATGCGACGGTTGTGAGCGGCCATGATCTACCTGTCTGCTTCGTGATTCGGGTGGATGTCGTGCGTGCGTACGCCCGTGAGTGCGTACGTCCCTGTACGTCTACGAAGTGTGCCGCCCGTTCGGCCGGACGGCACACTCCATGGTCTCAGCGCGGGCCGAGCGACCAGCGCGGCCCCTGCGGGCTGTCCTCGATGACGAGGCCCGACTGGTTGAGCTGGTCGCGGATGGCGTCCGCGGTGGGCCAGTCCTTGCGGGCCCGGGCGGCCTCGCGCTGCTGGAGCACGAGGCTTACGAGGGTGTCGACGACGCCGTGGAGGTCCTCGCCGCGGTCGTTCTCCCCGGCCCAGTGCGGGTCGAGCGGGTCGAGGCCGAGGACGCCGAGCATGGCGCGCACCTCGGCGAGCCGGGCCACGGCGCCTTCCTTGTCGTCGGCGGCCAGCGCGCTGTTGCCCTGCCGGACGGTGGTGTGGACGACGGCGAGTGCCTGCGGCACGCCGAGGTCGTCGTCCATGGCCTGGGCGAAGGCGGGCGGCACCTCGGGGGCGGGCTCGACCGCGCCTCCGGCCTTCTCCACCACGCGCTGCATGAAGCCCTCGATCCGCGCAAAGGCGGACTCGGCCTCGCGCAGGGCCTCCTCGCTGTACTCGATCATGGACCGGTAGTGCGGAGTGCCCAGGTAGTACCGGAGCACGATCGGCCGCCACCGCTTGACCATCTCGCTGACGAGCACCGAGTTGCCGAGCGACTTCGACATCTTCTCGCCGCTCATCGTCACCCAGGCGTTGTGCACCCAGTACTTCGCGAACTCGTCGCCGTACGCCTTGGCCTGGGCGATCTCGTTCTCGTGGTGCGGGAAGATCAGGTCGATGCCGCCGCCGTGGATGTCGAAGGCGGTGCCCAGGTACTTGTGGGCCATGGCGGAGCACTCGAGGTGCCAGCCGGGGCGGCCGCGGCCCCACGGGGTCTCCCAGGAGGGCTCGCCGGGCTTGGCGGACTTCCACAGGGCGAAGTCGCGCGCGTCCCGCTTCCCGGTCTCGCCCGCGCTCTCCGGCTGCTGGAGGTTCTCGAGCTCCTGGTTGGACAGCTCCAGGTAGCCCGGGAAGGACTTCACGTCGAAGTAGACGTTGCCCTCGGAATCGTAGGCGTGGCCGCGCTCGATGAGGCCGCGCATCATCTCGACCATCTCCGTGACATGGCCGGTGGCGCGGGGCTCGTACGTGGGCGGCAGGCAGCCGAGCGCGGTGTAGCCGTCGTTGAACGCGCGCTCGTTCTCGTATCCGATGGACCACCAGGGCCGGTTCTGCTCGGCGGACTTCTGGATGATCTTGTCGTCGATGTCGGTGACATTCCGGATGAACGTCACTTCGTAGCCGCGGTAGGCGAACCAGCGGCGCAGGATGTCGAAGTTGAGGCCCGACCGGATGTGCCCGATGTGCGGGGCGGCCTGCACGGTCGCGCCACACAGGTAGATCGAGACGCAACCCGGCACGAGCGGGGTGAAGTCACGGATCTGCCGGGCGCTGGTGTCGTACAGGCGAATAGTCACCGCTCCAGAGTAGTGGGCCCGGGCCAGTGCCCCGCGACACACGGGGCACACGGGACACTGATTCGTGACCTCTCGCGCCGAAGGCGTTCGTCACCTGGGCTGTCAGAGGGTTCCGACGATCTTGCGAGGGGTGATCCGTACGACGAGACGCTCGGCGTCCTGCGCGGCGGCTGGGTTGAATTCCCTGTACTTCTTGCCCGTGTACTTCATCGAGAGCTCGTCGATGAGTTCCTGTCCGCCCTCGGTGGTCATCTCCGCTGTGCCGCGGATCTCCGCATAGGTGTACGGGGAGTCCGGGGGCACGACGACGACGCTGACGCGCGGGTCGTGCTGGATGTTCTTGGGCTTGCGGCGGTCGACGGTCGTGGAGAACAGCACGTCGTCGCCGTCCCGCTTGATCCAGACCGGCGACGCGTGCGGGCTGCCGTCGGGCTGGGCAGTGGCCACGACGACGAAGACGGGGCTGTCGAGGAGCGCCTTGAGCTTGTCGGGCAGTTGGGCGGACATGGGGGCCTCTCTATTGGTTGACGGCTGTACGGGTTCGTACGGGTACCCGATACTCCGCCACGGCACCGCTCCGCTCCGGCATTGCTCCCTCCGGCGTACGCGTCGCCCCTGCGGGCCCACAACGGTCAGCGGCGCGCCCGCCCGCGTGCCTCAGCCCCGCGAAAAGACCACCGCCGTAGCGATCGCCGCCAGCCCCTCCCCCCGCCCCGTCAGCCCGAGCCCGTCCGTCGTCGTACCGGAAACGGCGACGGGCGCCCCAGCCGCCTCGCTCAGCGCCTTCTGCGCCTCGTCCCGCCGCTTGCCGATCTTCGGCCGTACGCCGATGACCTGGACGGCGATGTTGCCGATCTCGAACCCTTCGGTCCGTACGATCCGCGCGGCCTCGGCGAGCAGAGTGACACCGGACGCCCCGGCCCACTCGGGCCGCGACGTGCCGAAGTGGGCGCCGAGGTCGCCGATGCCCGCCGCGGAGAACAAGGCGTCGCACGCGGCGTGCGCGGCGACGTCGCCGTCGGAGTGCCCGGCGAGCCCGTACCCGTCGCTGTCCGGCCCCTCCCAGAGCAGCCCCGCGCACCACAGCTCACGCCCCTGCTCGAAGGCGTGCACGTCGGTACCGATACCGACCCGCGGCAGCGGAATCCCGGAAACACCGGAAGCGCCGGAAACACCCGAAGCTGCGGAAGCAGAGGTCTCAGAAACCATCGTTGGCCCTCCTGCGCGCCAGGACCGCCTCGGCGAGGACGAGGTCCAGTGGACGGGTGACCTTGAAGGCCTCCTCATGCCCGGGCACGACCACCACGGGCACACCGAGCTGCTCCACCATGCCGGCGTCGTCTGTCGCGCCCTCGCCGCTGAGCGCGACGGTCTCGTGGGCGCGTACGAGGGTGGCGCGGTCGAAGCCCTGCGGGGTCTGC
Organism: Streptomyces jeddahensis; assembly: GCF_001642995.1. Taxonomy (GTDB): domain Bacteria; phylum Actinomycetota; class Actinomycetes; order Streptomycetales; family Streptomycetaceae; genus Streptomyces; species Streptomyces jeddahensis. Next base: position 11,830 of record NZ_LOHS01000034.1, on the reverse strand, counting down.
ACGGCACGCAGCCGGGCCCGCTCAGGCGTGGCGACGACGGGTTCGGGCTCGCCCTTCTCGCGCGGCTCGACCTGCTTGACGGTGTCGGCGAGCGGAAGCGCCGGTACGACGGCGGGATCGCCGGCACGTACGGCTTCGATGACCGCGTCGACCGTGTCAACGGGCACGAGCGGGCGCGCCGCGTCGTGCACGAGCACGATGTCGATGCCGGGCGGCAGCGCGTCGAGGCCGAGCTTCACGGACTCCTGGCGGGTGTCGCCGCCGGTGATGACGAGGAAGTCCGTCCGCTCCGGCAGCGCATGTGAGGCGAGCAGGCTCTTGACCTCGGCGGCGCCGTCGGGCGGGGCCACGACCACGACGAGCGACACGGCGCGCGACGCGGCCATGGCGCGCACGGCGTGGATGAGCATGGGCGTGCCGTTGAGAGGGCGCAGCGCCTTGGGGGCGCCGGGCCCGAGGCGCACTCCGCGGCCGGCGGCGGGGATCACGGCGGCGGTGCGGGACTGGCCTGCGCTGCCGGACTGGCCTGCGGTGCGGGACTCACCGCCCGAGGGCGGGCGCGAAACGTCAGACATCGGTTCCGTTCAGGTTTGTGTGCTCGGCCGACTTGGGTATGGCCCCTGCGGGTACCCCGGCCGAAGGGCTGGGGAAGTGCCGGGTACGACGCCTCGACCGGACCCTTCCGTGACTTCTGGTCGAGCCGCTCGCCCGGGCCAGACGCGCTTCGCATCCCGAGCCGTACGAGCCGGCATCGCTTCGACCACGGAAGCGACCGAATCGATAGGGCGATCAAGTCGATCTGATCGGCGTCGGTCTGATCGGCTGTGCATCGGGATCCGGAAAAGCGAAGAAGACATGCCGCAGCGCCCGGCGACCATTAGGGTCAGCGGGCACCGCGGCATTTCACTGCGCCGGGCAGGGCGTCGGAGCACCGTGCACCAGGACGCTCAGGACGCGAGAACCTCGTCGAGCAGAGCCTCGGCCTTGTCCTCGTTCGTGTTCTCCGCGAGGGCGAGCTCACTCACCAGGATCTGCCGGGCCTTGGCGAGCATGCGCTTCTCACCGGCGGAGAGTCCACGCTCGCGCTCGCGACGCCACAGGTCACGCACCACTTCGGCGACCTTGATGACATCGCCCGAGGCGAGCTTCTCGAGATTTGCCTTGTAACGACGGGACCAGTTCGTGGGCTCCTCGGCATACGGCGCGCGCAGCACCTCGAAGACCCGGTCCAGCCCGTCCTGACCGACCACATCACGCACGCCGACGAACTCCGCATTGTCCGCTGGCACACGCACCGTCAGGTCGCCCTGGGCGACCTTCAGCACCAAGTAGGTCTTGTCCACGCCTTTGATCTGGCGAGTTTCGATGGCCTCGATCAGCGCGGCCCCGTGATGGGGATAGACCACGGTGTCGCCAACCTTGAACGTCATGTGACAGGTACCCCTTCCGTGGCTATCCAGGGTAACACGAGAACCGCCGGTTCTGAATGGCGTTTTCGCAGGTCAGGGCATATCTCGGGGCTTGACAACAACAACATGAACGTGCTGCGGAGGCCTACCGGAAGCGGGTATTCGCAGGTCGGAGGTGCTCTCCGGCCGAAGTGAAACGCGCACGTTACACGCATCCGGAGCCCTCCCCAAGTGGCCGAACGTCCCGTTTTGCCGGATTCTCGACGTCCGACTTCCGCTACTCCGTTCGGTGACTGCGGCCACGTGCGACATGAATCCGGAATTGATCACACGCCAAGGTGATCAATTCTCCTGACCGCCATGCATTCCTTACGGGAAATCCGCAAGCGGTGGCGCGGTACAGATGGCACTCACTCGATCAATGTGAATGTGCTGAACGCCTGCGACCTCGGAGACCGAGAACAGCGTCGCGAGTCAGGAGGGACTCCGGAGGGAGTTGTGCGCGCCGTGGCCAGAGGCAGCTTCTGGGGGACGGCAAGCCTGCCGGGGCGTAGGGGCGGGTCGGGTGCGGCGGCGCGGAAGCGGCTCGGTAATCTGAGCCCGCTGACCAACCCTTAGGGCGGCTTTACGGCCGCCCGCACCGTCGTACAAACCACGTCCAAGGAGTTGCCGCGCCGTGAGCCTCCCCCTCACTCCGTCCGGGGGTACCCCCAGCCTTCGACGCGGTGCGCTCGCCGCCACCGCCATCGCGATCTCGATCGGTGCGCTGACCGCATGCGGCGCCGGCCACAACGCCCAGACGCTGGAGATCAAGCCGGACAACGCCGCGACCGCCGTCGGCGACATCAAGATCCAGAACGCCACGATCATCACGCAGCCGGATCTGAAGTCGACGGGCCCCGCCGTGGTCACCGGCACCCTCTTCAACAACGGCACGACAGCCCAGACTCTCGAGTCGATCACGGTCGTCGGGACCAACAAGAAGGCCGAGATCAAGCCCGCCAAGGGCTCGGGTCCGCTCACCATCCCGGCCGGCGGCTCCGTCATCCTCGGCGGCAAGGGCAACGCGACCGCCGTACTGCCGAGCAGCCGTGAGGCCGTCCAGGACGGCAACGCGCAGCAGGTGACCTTCACCTTCAGCGAGACCGGCGATATCAAGCTGCGGACGTTCGTCGTCCCCGCCGAGAGCTTCTTCACCGAGTGGGGCCCGAGCAACGCGCCGACGCCCTCTCCGACGAAGACGGCATCGCCCGCGGCCGGTGCGAGCGCCTCGGAGGCGGCGGAGTCCGGCTCGGGCGCGGAGGCGGAAGCGGGCGCCACGGCCGAGGCGTCGTCGAGCGCCTCGCACTCCAGCGGCCACTGACGTACGACGCGAGGGGGCGCCCCGGGCTTTCCCGGGGCGCCCCCTCGCTGTTCCCACGTGACCGATCAGGGCTCGAACTTGTACCCCAGACCCGCACCGTCACCAGGTACCGCGGCGCCCCCGGGTCCGGCTCGATCTTGGCACGCAGGCGCTTGACGTGGACGTCGAGCGACCCCTTCTTGATGCACCCCTCACACCGCTCCGCGGGCATCGGAGCGCTGCGCCGGACTCCGTCCGCCGACCCGGGGCCACGCGTGCGGTCTACGGCTCGAACTTGTACCCCAGACCCCGCACCGTCACCAGATACCGCGGCGCCCCCGGGTCCGGCTCGATCTTGGCACGCAGGCGCTTGACGTGGACGTCGAGCGACCCCTTCTTGATGCACCCCTCACACCGCTCCGCGGGCATCGGAGCGCTGCGCCGGACTCCGTCCGCCGACCCGGGGCCACGCGTGCGGTCTACGGCTCGAACTTGTACCCCAGACCCCGCACCGTCACCAGATACCGCGGCGCCCCCGGGTCCGGCTCGATCTTGGCACGCAGGCGCTTGACGTGGACGTCGAGGGTCTTGGTGTCGCCGACGTAGTCGGCGCCCCAGACGCGGTCGATGAGCTGCATGCGCGTAAGGACGCGGCCCGCGTTGCGCAGGAGCATCTCCAGGAGGTCGAACTCCTTCAGGGGGAGGTCGACCTTGGAGCCGGAGACGGTGACCACGTGGCGGTCGACGTCCATGCGGACCGGGCCCGCCTCCAGGGCGGCCGGGGTGACCTCCTCCGGCTCGCCGCGGCGGCGCAGGACGGCGCGAATGCGGGCGACCAGTTCGCGCGAGGAGAAGGGCTTGGTGACGTAGTCGTCGGCTCCTATCTCAAGGCCGACCACCTTGTCGATCTCGCTGTCCTTGGCGGTCACCATGATCACCGGGACGTTGGAGCGACCGCGCAGCTGGCGGCAGACCTCCGTGCCGGGCAGGCCCGGCAGCATGAGGTCGAGCAGGACGAGGTCGGCGCCGTTGCGCTCGAACTCGTCGAGTCCGTCGGGCCCGGTGGTCGCGATGGCGACCTCGAAGCCCTCCTTACGAAGCATGTAGGACAAAGCGTCGGAGAAGGACTCCTCGTCCTCGACGACGAGCACTCGGGTCACGGAAGGACCTCCGGGGCAGAAAGTGGTTCGTGTGCGTACGGGGATGAGATGGCGGTCTCGGCGGGCTGCCCGTTCTCGTCCTCGTCGTCGAGGCCGGGCCGGTGGCTCGAGCGGTCGCGGGCAGAGCCCGCCTCCGGAAGCCGCAGGGTGAACGTGGAGCCCTGTCCCTCGGAGCTCCACACCGTGACCTCCCCGCCGTGCGAGGCGGCCACGTGCTTGACGATGGCCAGACCCAGGCCCGTGCCGCCCGTGGCACGGGAGCGGGCCGGGTCGACGCGGTAGAAGCGCTCGAAGATGCGCTCCTTGTCCTTGTCGGATATGCCGATTCCCTGGTCGGTGACGGAGAGCTCGATGAGGTCCCCGCCGGGCGCGGCCACCCGGCGCGCGGCGATGCCCACGCGGGTACGGGCCGGGCTGTAGTTCACGGCGTTCTCGACGAGGTTGCCGAGGGCGGCGGCGAGCTGGCCCCGGTTGCCCCAGACGTGCAGGTCGGCGGTGCCTCCCGAGGCCATGGTGATCTGCTTGGTGCCCGCCTGGTGGCGGCAGCGGTCCATGGCCTCGGCGACCAGCTCGTCGACGCGTACGGGCTCGGCGTCCTCCAGCGGGTCGTCGTTCTGCACCCGGGAGAGGTCGATGAGTTCCTGGACGAGGTTGGTCAGGCGGGTGGCCTCCACCTGCATGCGCCCGGCGAACCGTTCCACCGCCTCCGGGTCGTCGGACGCGTCCATGACGGCCTCGGAGAGGAGGGAGAGGGCGCCGGTGGGGGTCTTGAGCTCGTGGCTGACGTTGGCGACGAAATCGCGGCGTACCGCCTCGATGCGCCGGGCCTCGGTGAGGTCCTCGACCAGCAGCAGCACCAGGCGCGAGCCCAGCGGGGCCACGCGGGCGGAGACGGCGAGGGCCTCGCCGCGGCCGGTGCCGCGCCGGGGCAGGTCCAGCTCGACCTGCCGTATCTCGCCGTCGCGTCGGGTGTCGCGGGCCATCTGGAGCATCGGCTCGACGGCCAGCTTCCCGCCGCGTACCAGACCGAGCGCGTACGCGGCGGAGCTGGCCTTGACCACGCTGTCCGCCTCGTCGAGGACGACGGCGGATGAGCGCAGCACGGACAGCACCGTGTCGACGCCCGGGGGCAGTACGGGATCTGTGTGGAGAGAGGTACGGGTGGGACGCCTCTGCTCGCGCTCGCTCCAGCGGAACGCCAGCATCGCGATCACGCCGGTGCACACACCGGCGATCGCTGCCGCTGCGGCAACCGCCGCGTTCACGTCCATGTGTCCAGGTTATGCGTGCCAGGACCGCTGCCCACAGCCATCGGAGCGCCCGCTCGAACACTCGTCGCCCAGAGTTCACCGAGGAGACAGGGATGGTTCATTTGGTCTGCCGGAAACGGACGCGTACGGCCCGGAACGTGGCAGCGTGGGGTTCGTCAGCCCCCGACACCGGAGCCCCGGAGCCCCCGACGAAGACGGAGAGAGGGACACCCACATGCGGGACGCGTACCACGAGGAACTTGACTCGATCGGCGAGGACCTGGTCGAGATGGCCCGCCTGGTCGGGTCGGCGATCGGGCGCGCCACCACGGCCATTCTCGACGCCGACCTGAAGCTGGCGGAGAGTGTGATCGCGGCCGACCAGAAGGTCGACGATCTGCAGCACGACCTGGAGGCCCGGGCCATCGCCCTGCTCGCCCGGCAGCAGCCGGTGGCGACGGACCTGCGGATAGTCGTCACCTCGCTCCGTATGAGCGCCGACCTGGAGCGCTCGGGCGACCTGGCCCAGCACGTGGCCAAGCTGGCCCGGCTGCGCTTCCCGGAGCGCGCGGTCCCGAACGACCTGCACGCCACCATCCTGGAGATGGGCCAGCTCGCGCAGCGTCTGATGGCGAAGGCCGCCGAGGTCGTCATCACCAAGGACGTCGACCTGGCGCTGCAGCTGGAGTCCGACGACGACGAGATGGACCTGCTGCACCGTACGCTCTTCCAGCACCTGATGGACGAGCGCTGGAAGCATGGCATCGAGACGGCAGTCGACGTGACGCTGCTCGGCCGCTACTACGAGCGCTTCGCGGACCACGCCGTGTCGGTCGCGAAGCGGGTCGTGTACCTGGTGACGGGCGAGTACGCGGACGAGCTCCAGCCCCCGACGGGCCCGGTGGAGACCGGCGCGGTGGAGGGCGCCTGACCACCTCGGACAACGGGTGGCGCCCCACGGGACACGTACACGATCGTGATCACGATCAGTACGTCCCGTGGGGCGCCGGTGTCTGCACCCGCCGTATCAGCCGCCGCACCGGCACGGCGCGCCGGCCTGGCAGCCGCAACCGCAGCCCGCGCCGCAGCCGCAGGCGCCGATGAGCACGAGCTTCGGCAGATCGGGCACCGAGGGCATCTCGGCGGGCGGCTCGGGGGTGTAGTCGGTCTCGGGGGACTCGGCCATGAGGGCTCCCTCCTCGAAGGCGCACGTGCGTACGGGCGTACGGCCTCGGGACGTCGCCTCCTCGCCCATTGCAAGCCCACCGGGGCAGGCGCATCAACGGCGCACACGCGCGCCCGCCCACAACCGTGCACACAACGGCGCGCCCGACGGGCTCACGCTTTGGGCTGGATGGCTGGAGCTGCCCAGCGCAACGACAAGCCCCCTACCCGCGGAGAACTCGCAGGTAGGGGGCTTGATCAGTCAGGGTTACTTCTTCTTGCCCTGGTTCTTGACCGCCTCGATCGCGGCCGCCGCCGCCTCCGGGTCGAGGTACGTGCCGCCCGGGTTGACCGGCTTGAAGTCGGCGTCGAGCTCGTAGGAGAGCGGGATGCCCGTCGGGATGTTCAGGCCCGCGATGTCCGCATCCGAGATCCCGTCGAGGTGCTTGACCAGGGCGCGCAGGCTGTTGCCGTGGGCGGCGACCAGGACCGTGCGGCCGGCCAGGAGGTCGGGGACGATGCCGTCGTACCAGTACGGCAGCATGCGGATGACGACGTCCTTGAGGCACTCGGTGCGCGGGCGCAGCTCCGGCGGGATGGTGGCGTAGCGCGGGTCGTCGCTCTGCGAGAACTCGCTGCCGTCCTCGAGCGGCGGCGGCGGGGTGTCGTAGGAGCGGCGCCAGAGCATGAACTGCTCCTCGCCGAACTCGGCGAGGGTCTGCGCCTTGTCCTTGCCCTGCAGGGCGCCGTAGTGGCGCTCGTTCAGGCGCCAGCTGCGGTGGACGGGGATCCAGTGGCGGTCGGCGGCCTCAAGCGCCAGCTGCGCGGTGCGGATCGCGCGCTTCTGGAGCGAGGTGTGGACCACGTCGGGCAGCAGACCGGCGTCCTTCAGCAGCTCACCGCCGCGGACTGCCTCCTTCTCGCCCTTCTCGTTGAGGTTGACGTCCACCCAGCCGGTGAACAGGTTCTTCGCGTTCCATTCGCTCTCGCCGTGGCGGAGGAGGATCAGCTTGTACGGTGCGTCGGCCATGCCCCTGAGCGTAATCGACGGTGCTGTCCGGTTCGATCGGTGTCTCGATTGACGGTCGCCGTCAATTCGATGGCGACCGCGAGCCCCCTCTTTGTAAGTTGCATGACGAGCCGCTGCTACTTACATCATCAGGGGGACCGCCCATGCCTGCCACCGGACTCGCCGCACTCAGACGGGCCGCGAGGGACAGCGTGGCGGGGCTTCCCCGCGCCTTCTGGTGGCTGTGGACCAGCACGCTCGTCAACCGGCTCGGGGCGTTCGTCGCGACCTTCATGGCGCTGTACCTCACGCTCGACCGCGGATACTCCGCCTCGTACGCCGGACTCGTCGCCGCGCTGCACGGGCTCGGCGGTGTGATCTCCTCGCTGGGTGCGGGCGTGATGACGGACCGGCTGGGACGGCGGCCCACCCTGCTCATCGCCCAGACGTCGACGGCCCTCAGCGTCGCGCTGCTCGGCTTCATGCGCGATCCCGTGGCGATCGCGGCCGTCGCCTTCCTCGTCGGCATGGCGTCGAACGCCTCACGGCCCGCCGTGCAGGCGATGATGGCGGACATCGTGCGCCCCGAGGACCGGGTGCGCGCCTTCTCGCTCAACTACTGGGCGATCAACCTGGGGTTCGCGGTCTCCTCGATGGGCGCGGGCTTCGTCGCGGAGGTCAGTTATCTCGCGGGCTTCCTGGTCGAGGCCGCGATGACGCTGGTGTGCGCGGTGGTCGTCTTCGTCAAGCTGCCGGAGTCGCGGCCAGAGCGGACGGCCGCGCAGAAGGCCGCCGAGCCGGAGACCGGGCTCGGCACGGTGCTGCGCGACGGCCGCTTCATGGGCGTCGTGGGGCTGTCCTTCCTCATCGCGCTGATCTTCCAGCAGGGTTCGGTGGGGCTGCCGGTGGCGATGGGCGAGGCGGGCTTCACCCCGGCCGACTACGGCATGGCGATCGCGGTCAACGGCGTACTGATCGTCGCCCTGCAGATCCCGGTCACCCGCTTCATCGAACACCGCGACCCGCAGCAGCTGTTGATCGTCTCGTCGCTCGTCGCGGGATACGGCTTCGGGCTCACCGCGTTCGCCGGGTCGGTCGGCGTCTTCGCGCTGACGGTGTGCGTGTGGACGCTCGCCGAGATCGTCAACGCACCCACCCAGACGGGGCTCGTGGTCCGGCTGTCCCCGGTGCACGGCCGCGGCCGCTACCAGGGCATGTACACGCTGTCCTGGTCGGTGGCAGGCCTGGTGGCCCCGCTGATGTCCGGCTTCATGATCGACCGGCTCGGTGCGGAGTGGCTGTGGGGCGGCTGCGCGGTGATCGGCACGGTGGCGGCCGCCGGGTACTGGGTGCTGATGCGGGGGCTGCCGGCGGAGGACGAGTCAGCGAACGAGTCCAAGGCCGAGGCCACCGCCAACGGGGCCGGGGCCACCGCCAACCAGGCCGAGGCCACCGCCAACGGGGCCGAGGCCGCCCCGAACGACTCCGGCACGCAGGGCTCCGAGTCCGGCTCCCCCCGCTCCGCAGCACTCAAGGATGCATCCGTGACCCCTTGAGCACCTTGTCCACCGCATTGCGCGGCCCGTACACCGCCAGCCCCACCAGGTCCAACTGATCCGTGGGGACCGCGCGTACCGCCGCGCGGTTGTCCCGGTCGTTGCCGGTGGAGAACAGGTCGGACGTGAAGGCGGACCGCGGGAGCGCACGGGACAGGGCGCGGGTGTGCGCGGCCTTCAGCGTCTCCTTCGTTCCCTCGAAGACGAGGACCGGCTGGCGGAACATCGGCAGATACGGAGTGCCGTCGGCATCGGCGTACGGCTCGCCGATCACCTCGGGGAGCTCTGAGCCGATACCGCTGACCAGGAAGGCGGTGACGTTCAGGCGCTGCCAGGGCTCCAGGTCCTCGCGCAGCAGCACGGCGATCTTGGTGTCGAAGCGTACGGGCGGCAGGTCGTTCCCGGACCTCGCGGTGGCGGCGCCGGCGTTCTCAGTGGTCATACTCCGAGACTGCCGACCGCCCCGTCGCCCGGTCTTGTACGTTCTTTGCATGGCGGCCCGGCAAGAGATCTCCGCGTGGCGCCCACAGGTCCCGGGCGTCGTCGAGGTCTTCCACGCCCACTTCACCGAGTACGCGTACCCGATGCACGTACACGACGCGTGGACCCTGCTGATCGTCGACGACGGCGCGGTCCGGTACGACCTTGAACGCCACGAGCACGGCACCCCGCACGACACGGTCTCCCTGCTCCCGCCGCACGTGCCGCACAACGGCTCGCCCGCGACCCCGCACGGCTTCCGCAAACGGGTCATCTACCTGGACCTGACCCAGCTCGACGAGAGCTTCATCGGGCCCGCGGTGGACGGTCCCGACCTGGCCGACCCGGTCCTGCGCCGCCGCGTCGGGCAGTTGCACACGGCCCTGGCCCAGCGGGGCGACGAGCTGGAGGCGGAGAGCCGTCTTGCGCTGATCGGCGAGCGGCTTCGCGGCCATCTGCGGCCCCGTCTGGCCACCGCCCGCCCGCCGCGGCGCGACGCGGGCGTAGCCCACAGCCTGCGGGAACTCCTCGACGCACGTCTCGTGGAGGGCGTGCCCCTCGAGGAGGCGGCACGGCTGGTGCATGCCCATCCGACTCATCTCGTACGAGCGTTCAGTGCCGCCTTCGGCATCGCGCCGCACCAGTACCTCATGTCACGCCGCGTCGACCGGGCGCGCCGCCTCCTCCTCGACGGCCGGACGCCCGGCGAGGTGGCCGCGGCGACCGGCTTCTACGACCAGGCCCATCTGACCCGCCACTTCAAGCGGTTGGTGGGCGTCCCGCCCGGTCACTACCGCACCAGCGCCCGCTGAGCCTGAGCCTGAGCCTCGGCAGCCTCCTGCCTGTGTACAGCTCAGCTCTCCGGACGCTGCGTCAGATGCGCGAACGCGTCCAGGTTCCGTGTCGACTCGCCGCGCGACACCCGCCACGCGTACTCCTTGCGGATCGCCGAGGCGAAGCCGAGTTCGAGGAGCGTGTTGAAGCTGCCGTCGGCGGCCTCGAGGACCGAGCCGAGGAGGCGGTCCACCTCCTCGGGCGTGACGGCGGCCAGCGGCAGCTTGCCGACCAGGTAGATGTCGCCGAGGGGGTCGACGGCGTAACTCACGCCGTAGAGCTTGAGGTTGCGCTCGAGCAGCCAGCGGTGCACCCCGGCTTCGTTCTCGTCCGGATGCCGGATCACGAACGCGTTCAGTGAGAGCGAGTGCCTGCCGACGAGCAGCGAGACGGTCGTCGAGAGCTTGCGCGTTCCGGGGAGTTTGACCACGTACGAGCCTGGCTCGGGGCTCTCCCACTCCAGCTCTGCGTCCTTGAGCGCGGACTCGATGACCTGCGTCGCCTGCCGTACGTCAGCCATGGAGCGAGCGTACGCGACGGCGGTGGTCGTACATCGCAGCGGTGTAGACGTCCGCCGTGGCCGACGCCGCCGCGTCCCAGCCGAAGGACTCGGCGTGCCGGGCCGCGGCCGCGCCCATCCGGGCCGAGAGACCCGGGTCGTCGGCGAAATCGCGCAGCACGCGCGCGTAGTCGGCCGGTTCGTGGCCGTCCACGAGGAATCCGGTCACGCCGTCGCGTACGGCCACGGGCAGTCCGCCGACCGCGGCCGCGAGCACGGGCGTGCCGGTCGCCTCGGCCTCGATCGCGACGAGGCCAAACGATTCGCTGTAGGAGGGCATGACGAGCAGCGAGGCGGCCCGGAACCAGTCCGCGAGCTGGTCCTGGGCGACCGGCGGCCGGAAGCGCACGACGTCCGCGATGCCGAGCCGCGCGGCGAGCTTCTGCAGCCGCTCGGGTTTGGCGAGCCCGCTGCCGGACGGCCCGCCGACGACGGGCACGACGATGCGCGAGCGCAGCTCCGGCCGCTCGTCGAGCAGCACGGCGACGGCGCGCAGCAGCACGTCGGGCGCCTTGAGGGGCTGTATGCGGCCTGCGAAGAGCGGGATCAGGGCGTCCTGGGGGAGGCCGAGGCGGGCGCGGGCCGCGGCACGTCCGTCGGCCGGCCGGAACAGGTCGAGGTTCACGCCCGGGTGGACGACGGCGACCTTGCCGAGGTCCGCTTCGTAGTGGCGTACGAGCTCCTCGGCCTCCCCCGCCGTGTTGGCGATCAGGCGGTCCGCCGCGCGTACGACCTGGGTCTCGCCGATCACACGGGCGGCCGGTTCCGGGGTGTCGCCCTCGGCGAGCGAGGCGTTCTTGACCTTCGCCATGGTGTGCATGGCGTGCACCAGCGGGACGCCCCAGCGCTCTGCGGCGAGCCAGCCCACGTGGCCGCTCAGCCAGTAGTGCGAGTGCACGAGGTCGTAGTAGCCCGGGCGGTGCCCGGCCCAGGCCTGCATCACGCCGTGCGTGAAGGCGCACAGCTGGGCCGGCAGGTCCTCCTTGGCGAGTCCCTCGTACGGGCCTGCGTCCACGTGCCGCACGAGGACGCCGGGCGCGAGCTCGACGGCGGGCGGGGGCCCGCCC
>NZ_LOHS01000033.1 GCF_001642995.1 Streptomyces jeddahensis | reverse complement strand
GGCCGCCGCGGTCGCCGCAACGGCGGGTCTGGCGGTCGCCGTGGCCGCGGCGCTGCGCGGCGAACGCGCCTGGGCCGCGGCGGCCTGCGCGGCCACGGGGTTGCTGATCAGTCCCATCTCGTGGTCGCACCACTGGGTGTGGTGCGTGCCGATGCTGGTGCTCCTCGGCAGCGAGGCGGCGGGCCGGGGGCGCGGCGGCCGGGCATGCCGGGCGGCGGCGGCCGTCCTGGGCCTGGTCTTCTGTTCGTACGCCCTGTGGTGGGTGCCGCACGGGAGTGGGAGGCCTGAACTGCACCAGAACGGCGGGCAGTTGGCACTGTCCGCGCTCTACGCGGCGGCCGCCTGCGCCTTTCTGGCCCTCACGGCACTGAAGGTCACGCGGTGGCGAACGAGTAGAACCGCTTGAGGGTGCAGTGCTCGTCGAGGAGCCGCCCATAAATGGGCTCGCCCTCGAGTTCGCGGTAGGTCTCGATCGGGTCGCCTTTTATGATCAGCGCCCGCGCGCATTCCTCGCACCAGTACTGGTAGTCCGGGTTGACCGGCTCCATGTCGCGGACGATCGGCGTACCGCTGCCGCACCAGTCGCACTTTCGCCTGTGTGCACCCATCGATCAGCTCCAGCTGTGGCCGCAGGCCGTGCACACGAAGGAGACTCCGCCGTTGTCGCCGAGGACCTGGGCGACGTGGACGGAGCCGCAGGACGGGCAGTTGAGGCGGGTCGCGCGAGACGTGAGGGGAGCGCCGTCACGGCCGGCGGGGGCGCCTTCGTTCGCCAGAGAGGTGGTTTCCGCCCCGAGGAGTGTGGCTTTGTCCTCCATGTCCGCCACGTCGAGGAGGCAGTCCTCCTCGAGGACGCTCGCAGGCATCGCGCTCTCCCTCCCGTCGGGCCACGCTCGGCGAAGGTCGCAGCTCCCTTCCGGCCGTCCGATTCTGCCACGGCTGGAGCAATACGGTCAGCGACGCCTCAGTACCAGTCCGGACACGGCCACCCACGCGGCGGTTCCGGCCAGCGCGTACGTGCACGCCAGAAGCGCCTTCGCGGAGGTATACGCGCCTGAGGCCCCGAGTGACTCAAGCCGGTTCCTGGCTGGATACAGAAAATCCCGCCCCTGACGGGACGGGATTCCTGATCAACGATCTTGGACAACTCAACAGAGTGTCGATCCGTGGAGCTAAGGAGAATTGAACTCCTGACCTCCTGCATGCCATGCAGGCGCTCTACCAACTGAGCTATAGCCCCTTGCCACGCGGCGGAGCCGCATGATGTCTCGCGTCCCGCTCGGCGGGGCGAACAAGAAGAACTTTAGCCTGCGACCTGCCGGAAAGTGAAATCCGGTCCCGGACGGGCACCGGGACCGGACGCGAGACCGGCAGACGGGATCCGAGCGGCCGACCGGAGCCGGCCGTCAAGATCGACGACAGTGACGACAGGAACGCCGAGATCGACGACAGGGATCAGTCGTCGTCGCCCAGTACCGGTTCCGGCAGCGTGCCCGCGTTGTGCTCGAGCAGCCGCCAGCCGCGCGCGCCCTCGCCCAGCACGGACCAGCAGCAGTTGGAGAGGCCGCCGAGCCCCTCCCAGTGGTGGGCCTCGAGGCCGAGCAGCCGCCCGATGGTCGTGCGGATGGTGCCGCCGTGGCTGACCACCACCAGCGTGCCGTCCTGCGGGAGCTTCTCGGCGTGGCGCAGCACGACGGGGGCGGCGCGGTCGGCGACCTCCGTCTCCAGTTCGCCGCCGCCGCGGCGCACCGGCTCACCGCGCTTCCATGCGGCGTACTGCTCGCCGTACCGCGCGATGATCTCGTCGTGGGTCAGGCCCTGCCAGGCGCCCGCGTAGGTCTCCCGCAGGTCCTCGTCCTGTGTCACCTCGAGTCCGGTGATCACGGCCAGCTCGCGGGCCGTGTCGACCGCCCTGCTGAGGTCGGAGGCAACGATGGCGTCCGGCTTCAGCGAGGCCAGCAGGCGTGCGGCGCGGCGGGCCTGGCCGAGGCCCACCTCGGTCAGGGCGACGTCCGTGGTGCCCTGGAAGCGGCGCTCCAGGTTCCAGGAGGTCTGGCCGTGCCGCCAGAGGATGACCCGGCGGCCGCGGCCGGCCTTCTGCGACGGCTCAGGTTCGGGACTGCGTACGGTGCCGTGCCCTGCCCCGTCACCCTCCGTCCGCGCCCATGCGTCCGTGCCTGCGGCGCCCGGCGCGCCGGCTCCCTCGGAAGCGGGCGCGCCGACGCCCTCGGAGGCGTTGCTCAACGCAGCTCACCGCCCAGCTGGCGCAGCTCGGCGGCCTCCTCCGCGGCCAGCTGCTGGGCATGCGCCTCGGCCTTGCCGCGGGTGGCCTGCGCATCCGCGGGCAGGGCGATCTCGGGGCAGTCCTTCCAGAGCCGCTCGAGGGCGTAGAAGACGCGCTCCTCGCTGTGCTGGACGTGCACCACGATGTCGACGTAGTCGAGCAGGATCCAGCGTGCGTCACGGTCGCCCTCGCGGCGCACCGGCTTGGCGCCGAGCTCCTTGTTCAGCCGCTCCTCGATCTCGTCGACGATCGACTTGACCTGGCGGTCGCTGGGGGCGGAGGCCAGCAGGAAGGCATCCGTGATCGACAGCACGTCGCTGACGTCGTACGCGATGACGTCGTGCGCGAGCTTGTCGGCAGCCGCCTGGGCGGCGGTGGTGATGAGCTCCAGGGAGCGGTCCGTAGCGGTCACTACAAGGCTTTCCGTCGGCGGTCGTGGGTTCGGTGCTGGGGCTGCGGTACCGGGCGGGGGCGCGGCCCGTCAGGAAACCGGCCGCCGCCTCGCACAGGGCAGCACCTCAAGGGTCTCACGGACCGCCGACACCGCCCCAAACGATGACCGGATCATCAGCAGGAGCCACCGGTAGCTCCTGCGAGCAGGGCCGGCCGGCCCTGCTCGTCAGCCTGTGCCGCTGGTCGTGCCGGTCCCGCTCGATGAGCCGGTCCCGGTCGACGACTGGACCTTGTAGTTCTGGCCCAGCACCACCGACACATCGGCGTTCGAGGCGGTCTTGCCCTTCTTCACAGCGCTCGTCGGCAGGCCCAGCGTCTTGGCGACCTCGACGGCGTTGTCCTTGTCGGCCGCGTCTGCATAGACGACCTGCGACAAGGCCTGGACAGCGGTGCCCGTACCGCTGCTGTCGACGAACGTGTAGCCGCCGTTGAGCAGGACGACCCGGGCCTGTTCCTTCGCGGCCTTGTTGCCGGTGGCGTTCTTGACGCCGACACGGACGGCGTCGCCCTTCTCGGGGCTCTTCACAGTGCCGCCGAGCACGTCCTTGACCACGCTGTCGGTGGCCTGCTCGCTCAGCGTGCCGTCCCGCTGGACGGGCAGCAGCCGGGTCTTGTAGTCGCCCCCCTTGGCGAGGTCGGAGAGCTTGGCGAGGAAGGCGCCGAGGTCCTTGTCGTTCAGCGACGGGTCGAGGATCTGGGCGAGCGACTGCACGGTGGTCGTGGCGGCCTGGGGATCGGACGACATCTTGCGCAGCACGCCCAGCATGACCTGCCCGAACCGCTCCAGCTGCGCGTTCTCGGACTCGCCGGACGCCCGGTAGGTGGCGTAGGCGACGGCCATCGGGCCGCTCAGCGTCTGGTCCTCGCCCTTCTTCACGAGGGGCGATGCGCCCTTCTTCCCCTTCGCGTCCGGGTCCGGCACGTCGGCGTTGGTATCGATGTCGATGTTGCCGACAAGCTCGACGAGGTTGTTGAGGTAGGGGGTGTCGAGCCGCCAGGTGCCCTGGATCTCCGTGCCGAGCAGGGTGTCGAGGGACTCGCGCGTGCCGTCCGAGCCGTCGTCGTCGACCGACTTCGCCAGCGTGGTGGTGGTGCCGTCGTCGTCCGTCAGGGCGAGCGAGTTCGGCAGCAGGACGGTGGTGCCCTGCTTGGTCGTGGTGTTGTCGACGAGCAGCGCCGTGGAGGTGCCGCCCTTCTTGGTGTTGTGGAGGTGGACGACGATCACGTCGCGGTTCTGGGCACCCGCCGCGGCCGTGCCGCCGCCCTGGGGCTCGGCGGACATACCGGGCAACTTGCCCGCGTACCAGAGGTAGCCCACGCCCCCCACGGCGACCAGCGCGAGGACCACGACCAGGGCGACCATGCGGTTGCGCCCGCGGCGCCGGGCCTCCTCGCGCCGCTCGGTGCGGCTCTCGGTGAACTTCAGCCAGTCGATGACGTCTTCGGAGTCCTCGTCCGGCTCCTCCACGAAGGAGAACTGCTCGGTGCGGTAGTCGCGGTCTTCGCGGTCCTCACGCGGCACGGACTCCGGCGTCGGACGGCCCTGCTGCGGGATGTAGGCGGTCTGCTCGGCGGTGCGCGCGGCGCCCCGCGTCACGCGCGGCTGCGGGCCCGTGGCGGCGGCCTCCCCGTAGGGGTCGTAGGGGGCAGGAGCGGGGCCGGCGGTCCCGGGACCGGCGGCGCCGTACGGATCATAGGAGCCGTACGGGGACCCGGGCGGCTGCTGACCGGGCGACGTCATGTCGTAGGGCGGGACGGGCGGCTGCTGACCGGTCGAGGCCGAGTCGTACGGCGGGACGGGCGGCTGCTGATCCGTGACGTAGGGGTCGTAGCCGTAGCCCTGCGGCTGCCCTGAACCGTACGATCCGTAGCCCTGCGGGGGGACCTGCGGTGGCTGCCCCGGCACCTGCCGGTAGACCGGCTGCCCGAACTCGTCGTAGCCCACGAGCTCGTACTGGTCGCCCTGGCCCCCGCCCGCCGCGTACCCGTCGTATCGGTCGTTCACCGGTGCCCCTCTCGGCTCACTCGCCGCGGTACAGCTTGCGCTTGTCGATGTAGCGCACGACACCGTCCGGCACCAGGTACCAGACCGGGTCGCCCTTGGCGACTCTCGCACGGCAGTCTGTGGACGAGATGGCCAGCGCCGGCACCTCCACCAGGGAGACACCGCCGTCCGGCAGGCCCGGGTCGGCCAGCGGATGGCCGGGGCGTGTGACGCCGATGAAGTGCGCGAGGGAGAAGAGTTCCTCCGTGTCCCGCCAGGTCAGGATCTGGCCGAGCGCGTCGGCGCCGGTGATGAAGAACAGATCCGTGTCGGGGTTGAGCGCACGCAGCTCACGCAGGGTGTCGGCCGTGTACGTCGGCCCGCCGCGGTCGATGTCGATGCGGCTCACGGAGAACTGCGGGTTCTCGGCGGTCGCGATGACCGTCATCAGGTAGCGGTCCTCGGCCGGGGAGACCTTGCGGTCGGTCTTCTGCCAGGGCTGCCCGGTCGGTACGAACACCACCTCGTCGAGGTGGAACTGGGCGGCGACCTCGCTGGCGGCCACCAGGTGCCCGTGGTGGATCGGGTCAAACGTTCCACCCATGACGCCGAGGCGGCGCTTGGCCGTACTCACCGGGCCGGTACCGGTAGGCATGTCCTGCTCTCCCATGCGTGCAGACCCTACCGGCCCGGCCGGCCGGCTCCGGCCGCGAGGGCCACGGCCCGGGGCCCGGGGATCAGCGGTCCCGGTTGAAGCGCGTGGTGATCCACAGCAGCAGGAGCAGGACGAAGAGCGCACCGCCGCCGGTGAGGTACGGGCTGAGGCTTTCGTGGTTGCCGGCGTGCTCGCCCTCGGCAGCGAGGGGGGCCAGCTGGGCTGCGGTGCTGTAGAGGCTCATCGTCAGCAGGACCTATCCGGAGGTGGGATCGGGAAATGACTTCGCGCCCATCGTAAGCGCCGGTCTCGTCGGCGATCACGCCGACTCAGGTGTTGCCGGGGGCAGGGCGCGCGGCCCGTGTGCCCCATGGGCCCTGGGACGGCAATCCGACCACCTCGCCGAGCGCCGTCGATCAGTCGTTGTCGCCGCTCCCGCCGTCGCCGCCTCCGCCGTCCCTGCGGTACCCCCGCAGCAGGAACCAGGCGAGCAGCACGGAGCCCACGATCGAGACGACCAGCACGGTGCGCAGCAGATTGCCTGCGCCCTGCTGTTCCTGCTGTGCGGCCGCGTTCGCAGCCTCGGTGAGCCAGGCGGCTGCGGGGATGTGCTCCATGACGGGCGACTCCTTCGGTCTGCTGCCCAGCCACGGTAACTCCGCCTACTGTGGACACCATCTCGGGGGCAGCCGTACGCCGCGGCGGACGGTCGGCGGACAGACATCGAGGACATGGGGGACGGCATGACCGACGACAGCCACGACAACGTGCCCGGCAGGCAGCGCAGGCGCTTCCCGGAGATCTCGTCCCGCGCGTACGAGCATCCAGCGGACCGCTCGGCGCTGGTGGCCCTGCGCAGGCTCAGCGGATTCGACACCGTCTTCAAGGCGCTCAGCGGACTGCTGCCCGAGCGCAGCCTCAGGCTGCTGTTCCTGTCCGACTCGGTGCGGGTGTCGGACGCCCAGTTCGCGCACCTCAACGACATGCTGCGGGACGCCTGCTACATCCTGGACCTGGAGAAGGTCCCGCCGATGTACGTCCAGCAGGACCCGCAGCCGAACGCGATGTGCATCGGCCTGGACGAGCCGATCATCGTGGTCACGACCGGTCTCGTCGAGCTGCTCGACGAGGAGGAGATGCGCGCGGTCGTCGGCCACGAGGTGGGCCATGCCCTCTCCGGCCACTCCGTGTACCGCACGATCCTGCTGTTCCTGACCAGCCTGGCGGTCCGGGTGGCCTGGATCCCGCTCGGCAACCTCGCGATCATGGCGATCGTGACGGCGCTGCGCGAGTGGTTCCGCAAGTCGGAGCTGTCCGCCGACCGCGCGGGGCTCCTGGTGGGCCAGGACCTGCAGGCCTCGATGCGCGGCCTGATGAAGATCGCGGGCGGCAACCACCTGCACGAGATGAACGTGGACGCGTTCCTGGCGCAGGCCGATGAGTACGAGGCGGGCGGCGACCTGCGCGACTCCGTCCTGAAGATCCTCAACGTGCTGCCGCGCACGCACCCCTTCACCACGGTGCGCGCGGCCGAGCTGAAGAAGTGGTCCGGGACCCGCGACTACCAGCGCATCATGGACGGCCACTACCCGCGGCGCGGCGAGGACAAGGACGCCTCGGTCTCGGAGTCGTTCCGCGAGTCGGCGGCGGGCTACGCCGACGAGGTACGCCAGTCCAAGGACCCGCTGATGAAGCTGGTCACGGACATCGCGGGCGGCGCGGGCGACCTCGGCGGGAAGCTGCGGGACACATTCCGCGGGGCCGGGGGCCGGGGCAGCGACGACCGCGGGGCCGGAGGCCGGGGCAGCAGCGGCGACCGCGGGGACTGACCGCTCCCTCACACCGCGGACGGCGTCACAGCGAGGGCTGCGCGCCCGGTGCCAGCGTCCCGCACAGCGACGCCGCACTGTCGGTCGCGAACGGATCCGTACCGGTCGCGGGGCCGCCCGCCTTCGCCGTCTGGCCGGCGAGCAGCGGCTGCAGCCGGCTCGCGGAGTCCACGGAGCAGGACAGCGGTCCGGCCTGCACGTACGAGACGACCAGCTCGGCCTGGTGCATCCGCAGGTCGTCGCGGTCGAAGCGGAACTGCAGCTCGCGGCGGACGGTGAACAGCGAGGCCTTCTCGTCGCTGTCGGCGCCGGCCGGACGCAGGGCGTAGACGAAGGTGTGGTCGGAGGTCACCTCGAGCGTGCCGGAGTCCGTCTCGACGGCGTTCATGGTGCCCTGCACACGGATCTGCGGGTCGGCGAGCTGCGCCTTGGCCGGGTCGAAGCGCACCAGCCAGCCGGTGGCCGCGTGCCGCCCGTCGGCTGCCGGCTGGTCGAAGCTCTGGTCGAACTGGTCGAGCTGCTGCGGGTCGAGCAGTATCCGCACGGACCGTACGGGCCCGCCGGAGAGCACCTCCGGGTCGAGCGAGGACTCGACGAGGTAGTCCTTCGCGGTGGTCAGCGCGCTCACCACCTGGCTGTCGGAGAAGTGAGCGGTGCGCCGCGACGCGGGCAGCGTGATGCCGTCGGCGCCGGTCCGGAAGTCGGCGGCCTTGCTGTGCGCGAACAGCGTCTCGGTGTCGGCGGCTCCGGGCACGGGGTCGCCCGGGGCGAGCGGGATGACCGTCATGCGGAGCGGCTCGGGGTGCTCGGCGGTCGCCGGCGCCTGGTAGGGGTGGCGTACGCCCATGTAGATCGCGGCGCCGAAGGCTACAGCGATCAGCAGGACGAGGATCAGGGCCTGCCGGGACAGGCCGCCGCGCCGCAGTGCCGGGCGGCGCCGCACGGCCGGGGCGTGGTCGGTCATCCGCTCCCGCGCGGAGGATTCCTGGAGGCGGGCAGCACGAACGAACGACTCGTCGAACACGACGGATCGGTACTCGTCCTCGCCACCGCCGGGAGCTCCCTCGGGTACCCCCTCAGGTGGGTCTCCAGGCCCGCCCATACCTTCAGAGTAGGTCGACTGGCTCCCAGGTAAACGCCCTGCTGCGCGCCAAGTTCTGACAGGTTCTCACCATGAATTCCGACGGGTCCGCACAAGCGTCGGCGGGAGTGCCGGAGGCCGTCCGCATTCGGGGCGCCGCCCCGGTGGAGGGCCTCAGGGTGTTCGCGGTACGGCCGAGACGGCCGGCTGCGAGTAGTCGGCGGACGCCGAAGGGCTGGTCGGAACGGGATCGTCCGCTCCCTGCTCCAGTCCAGTGGAGGCGGGCGGCGGGGGTACGTCCTGGCTGCCGCCCGACGAGGCGCCGCGGTAGACCGCGGTGAAGGCCAGGGCGACCATGCCGATGCCCATCACGAGGGCCAGCATCCAGGCGACGGGGCGATGCCAGCGGGTGTGGCCCACATAGGTTCCCGTGCGCCCGTATCGCTCCTCGACGAGGTCCGGGTCGTACAGGTCGTCGTCGAAGTCCCGGTCGTGGCCGAAGCCGGGGTCGTCGTCCGGGCCGAAGCCGTCGTCGTAGAGATCGTCGTCGGCGCCCGGGCCCCTGGCGCCCGCCCGGCGTGCCTCGGCGTCCGATGCCTCGGCGCGCGCCTGTGCGGCGGCCACGAGCCGCTCCACCGCGGTGGGCTCATGGAAGGCCGCCGAGCGGATGAAGTCCTCGTCGAAGACCACGGTGGCGAACTCTTCGTCCGCGCCCCCGCGGTCGTGGTCGTCGTCGGGCTCCCAGCCGTCGGGAAACGGCGTGCCCCCCACGTCCTCCGGCACGGGTCCAGAGTAGACCTGGGGGGTCATTTTGGGCAGACGGTATGAGAATTCCTGCGCAGGGCGCACGCCCCCGTCGTGAGACCGCTCAGCGGGTGTGCCCGTCGCCGGTGACGATGTACTTCGTGCTGGTCAGCTCGGGCAGCCCCATGGGGCCGCGGGCGTGCAGCTTCTGCGTGGAGATGCCGATCTCGGCGCCGAATCCGAACTGGCCGCCGTCGGTGAACCGCGTCGAGGCGTTGACGGCCACCGTCGTGGAGTCCACCAACTGGGTGAACCGGCGGGCTGCCTGCTGCGATGTGGTGACGATCGCCTCGGTGTGCCCGGAGGACCACAGCCGGATGTGCTCCACGGCCTTGTCGAGCGAGTCGACGACGGCGGCCGCGATGTCGTACGAGAGGTACTCGGTCTCCCAGTCCTCGGCGGTGGCCTCGACGACCGTCGCCTTCGACTGTTCTGCGTACGCCAGGATCCGCGCATCGGCGTGGACGGTCACGTCCGCCTCCGCCAGGGCGTCCAGGGCGCGCGGTACGAAGGCGTCCGCGATGTCCTGGTGGACGAGGAGCGTCTCGGCGGCGTTGCAGACGCTCACCCGCTGCGCCTTTGAGTTGATGAGGATGTCGAGGGCCATGTCGAGGTCGGCCTGCGCGTCCACGTAGACGTGGCAGTTGCCGGTGCCGGTCTCGATCACCGGGACGGTGGACTCCGTCACGACCGTCTTGATCAGGGAGGCGCCGCCGCGCGGGATGAGCACGTCGACGAGGCCGCGGGCGCGCATCAGCTCGTGCACGGACTCGCGGCTCTCGCCCGGGACGAGCTGGATCGCGTCGGCGGGCAGTCCGGCCCCGTGCACGGCGTCGCGCAGTACGCGCACCAGGGCGATGTTCGACTCGTAGGCCGAGGAGGAGCCGCGCAGCAGGACGGCGTTGCCGGACTTCAGGCAGAGGGCGGCGGCGTCGACGGTGACGTTGGGCCGGGCCTCGTAGATGATGCCGACCACGCCGAGCGGGACGCGGACCTGGCGCAGGTCGATGCCGTTGGGGAGGGTCGAGCCGCGGACGACCTCGCCGACCGGGTCGGGCAGGGCGACGACGTCGCGCACGTCGGACGCGATGGCCCGCACGCGCTCCGGGGTGAGCGTCAGCCGGTCGATGATCGCCTCGCTGGTGCCGGCCTCGCGGGCCTTGGCGATGTCCTTGGCGTTGGCCTCGACGATCTCGGCCGTACGGACTTCCAGCGCGTCCGCGATGGCCAGCAGCGCGTCGTCCTTGGCGGCGCGCGGCAGCGGCGCGAGCTGCTCGGCGGCGGCCCTGGACTGGTAGGCGGCGCGGGTGACGGGGGACAGGTTGTCGTACGGCAGGAGCGAGGTCATGGGGGAAGGGTAGTGCGACGACGTGGACCATCCCAGTCGATGTCCCACAAACCGAGACACCGGGCACCGGCCGGTACGGCCGGCAGCCGCCCGACGGCCGAAAGCGCACCCGCCGACGACCCGGCGTACCGCGCTAGAACGGGTGTACGCCCACCGGTGAGGCCGGTAGTGGGCCGTACCCCTCCGCGATGCGCTGGTGGTACGTGTCCCGGTCGATGACCTCCAGGCCGACGATCTCCCAGGGCGGGAGCTTGGCGCTCTGTCGGTGTTCGCCCCACAGCCGCAGCGCGACGGCGGCCGCGTCGTGCAGATCGCGGGCCTCCTCCCAGTACCGGATCTCCGCGTGGTCATTGGCGTACCTGCTGGTGAGCAGGAAGGGGTGGTCGTAGGCGAGCTGTTCGAGGGCGCGCCGGACGTCCTTCAGCGGGGCCTCCGCTCCCGAGACGCTCAGCGTGACGTGCCAGAGCCGGGGTGCCGGTGCCTGTGCCTCGCCGGTCTGCCCCTCCTCGTAGGTCTCGCCCGCCGCGACGCTGGTGAGCGCCCGCCCCTCGCCCACCGGACCCAAGGCACGGGAGGCACTCCCGCCGCGGGCCGCCGCCCCTGGGCGCACTCGTCTCACGGCGGCCTCCTTCAGGCAGTGGTCGTGTGAACCTTCCTGCACAGAAGTTGAGCAGGCCGAGCGCCGTCGTGTAGTGCTTTTACGGAACGTCTACCGCGGCGGGCGAGCCTTTCGCCCGATTACGGGTGGAGTACGACCAGATCGTCCCGGTGTACGACCTCGCGTTCGTACGCGGGTCCGAGTTCCCTGGCCAGCTCGCGGGTGGAGCGGCCGATCAGCTGGGGGATCTCCTTGGCGTCGAAGTTCACGAGCCCCCGGGCGACCGCGCGACCGGTGGCGTCCCGCAGCTCGACGGGGTCGCCGGCGGCGAACTCGCCCTCGACCGCCGCGATGCCCGCGGGCAGCAGCGACTTGCGTCGCTCGACGACCGCGCGCACCGCCCCGTCGTCGAGGGTGAGCGAGCCCTGCGGAGCCGAGGCGTGCTGCAGCCACAGCAGCCGGTCGGCGGAGCGGCGTCCCGTCGGATGGAAGTACGTGCCGGTGTCACGGCCGGCCAGGGCGTCACCGGCGTCGAACGCGCTGGTCAGCACGACCGGGATGCCGGCCGCTGTGGCGATGCCCGCGGCCTCGACCTTGGTGACCATGCCTCCGGTGCCGACGCCGGCCTTGCCGGCGCTGCCGATCTCGACGCCCTCCAGGTCCTCGGGCCCCCGGATCTCCGCGATCCGCGAGGTGCCGGGCTTGCTGGGGTCGCCGTCGTAGACGCCGTCGATGTCGGAGAGCAGCACGAGCAGATCGGCGCGGACGAGATGGGCCACGAGGGCGGCGAGCCGGTCGTTGTCGCCGAAGCGGATCTCGTCGGTGGCGACCGTGTCGTTCTCGTTGACGACAGGCAGCGCGCCCATCGCGAGGAGCTTGTCGAGGGTGCGCGACGCGTTGCGGTGGTGGGAGCGGCGGCTGGTGTCGTGGGTGGTCAGCAGCACCTGGCCGACGCGTACGCCGTAACGCGCGAAGGACGCCGTGTAGCGGGCGACCAGCAGGCCCTGGCCGACGCTGGCGGCGGCCTGCTGCCGGGCGAGGTCCTTGGGGCGGCGCCGCAGTCCGAGCGGCGCGAGTCCGGCGGCGATGGCGCCGGAGGAGACGAGGACGATCTCCCTCTCGCCTCCGCTCCTGCTCTTGGCCAGGACGTCGACGAGGGCGTCGACGCGGTCCGCGTCGAGCCCGCCCTCCGCGGTGGTCAGGGACGACGAGCCGACCTTGACCACGACCCTGCGGGCGTCCGCCACTTCCTGCCTTGCCGCTGACACGCGCTACCCCACTGTTCCGACCTGCTCAGGCCCCTCTGTTTCTCTCTGCAATCTACGTGAGAGCGATTCCGGGCCGCCCTTGCATTCCGAGGGGCGGACGGCGGCACGGTGACCAAGAACGATCACCAGAGGTTCCGGTGGGGAAGACCGTGAGGGCCGCTGAACAGCCCGTGAAGGTCCACTGAGAAGAGAGTGAAAGGGGTCACCAACTAGTGGCGATTTCATCTGCTTTGCGGTGATTGTTCTCACTCAAGATTGCTTGCCAGGGTGCGAAAGTCTTACGGTCAGTGGTCAGCCTTCCGTCATGTCCGTCGACAATGGCCGCCACCCGTCCCAGCATCCGACCCCCCGCCAGGAGCCCTGCCCGTGCCCTCCGCCGGACTCGCCCCCCGCCGCGTCGTGCAGCTCTCCGCGCTGTCCGCGATGTTCGCGCTCTTCGCAGCGCAGCTCGTCGGCGCGCTGCTGCCGAACGTACCGGTGTTCATCGCCGCCTCAGCCGCGGGTCTCGCACTCGACACGTATCTGCAGCACAAGCAGCCAGGGCTGCTGTCGCTACTCGGCAAGGTCCGTTTCGACGTCACCGTGCGCCAGCTCCTGCGCGACATGCTGATCGTGGTGGGCCTGCTGCGCATCGAAGGCATCAACCCGCTGCGTGAGCAGGCTCCGCTCACCGTCGCGCTCCTCTGCGTCTACCTGCTGCACTTCGCCTGCCAGGGCGTCGCCGTGCTGGTGCGCCGCACGCGCACGCTGCCGATCGTCACGCGCAACATCGACGCGTCGGCGCTGCGGCTGACCACCGCGCCGCCGCGCATCCTGGCCCGCCGCGCGAGCCACCGCCTGCTCGTCTTCTCCATCCCGGCGACCGCGGGCCTGCTGATCACCGCGGGCACCACGGCCGCGTACTGGGGCGGCATCGGCCTCGGCGTCTCGCTCGCGCTGATGCTCCTCGGCACGCTGCACCTCGGCACCTGGCTGCTGCCGAAGAAGCGGGCGAAGAGCGAGCAGAAGGTCATGGAGTGGCTGGACAAGTGGCTGGCCGACTACCAGCCGACGGTGGCCATGTACTTCTCGGGCGGCACGACCTCGGCGTACCAGGCGAACATGTGGCTCTCCACCCTCGCCGAGCTCGAGAAGCCGCTGATCGTGCTGCGCGAGCGGTTCATGGTGCAGAAGATCGACGCGACCGACGTGCCGGTCATCTGCTTCCCGAAGGTCGCGACGATGTTCTCCCTGGAGAACTCGACGCTGAAGACGATGCTGCACCCGGCGAACTCCGGTAAGACGTCGCAGGTCCTGCGCATCCCCACCATCAAGCACGCGTTCATCAACCACGGCGAGAGCGACAAGCTGTCCTCGTGCAACCCGTATGCGAAGGCGTACGACGAGGTGTGGGTCGCGGGCCCGGCGGCGCGCGAGCGGTACGCGCTCGCCGAGGTCGGCGTCGAGGACAAGGACATCGTGGAGGTCGGCCGCCCGCAGCTCGCGCCGATCCGCCCGTACGCGGGCCCGCCCACCGGGACGTACACGACCGTGCTGTACGCGCCCACCTGGGAGGGCTGGGACGGCAACCCGGGCAACACCTCGGTCGTCCTCGCCGGCGAGAACATCGTCCGGCAGCTCCTCGCCGACGACGGTGTGCGCCTGCTCTACAAGCCGCACCCGATGACCGGCTCCGTCGACCCGCGTGCGGGCGCCGCCAACGAGCGGATCATGGCGATGATCCGTGAGGCGAACACCAAGCGGTCCGGTGCCCGCCCCGGTCCGGAGGCCGCCGCCGAGCTGGCCCGCCGCACCGTCGAGCTGGACAAGCTCACCTCCACCGCCTTCCGCGCCAGCGCGGACGAAATGGAGCGCATGCTGCTGCAGGGCGCCCCGCAGGGCGACCGCGACGCCGCCATCGCGAAGGCGACGGCGGCCTGGGAGACCGCGTACTGGTCGTCGTTCCCCGAGTGGGAGCACCAGATCATCACCGACGCCCGGCCGGCCATCTTCGCCTGCTTCAACCAGGCGGACCTGCTGATCAGCGACGTCTCCAGCGTCGTCTCGGACTGGCTGTCCAGCGAGAAGCCGTACGCCGTCGCCAACACCTCCGGTATGCCGGAGGTCGCGTTCCGGGCCGGCTTCCCGACGGTGCGGGCCGCGACGATCCTCACCCCCGAGGCGGACGGCGTTCCGTCGCTCCTGGAGACCGTGCGCGACCCGGAGAAGGACGCCTTCACCGAGGCCCGCACGGAGCTCAAGGAGCATCTGCTGGGCCCCTCGGACCCGCCGTCCCTGGTCCGCTTCGACGAGGCCGCGCGCTCCCTGTGCGCCAAGGCCGACGAGCGGCGCGTCCGGATGGCCTCGCGTCTCGCCGCGGAGATCCCCTCCCCCCGCGGCGCCGCCGACGCCGAGGACTTCGAGACGGATGGGAACGGCGCGGAGGACTCGGTCAACGGCGCCGAGGATTCCGTCAACGCCTGAGCGAACCAAGCGAGTTGGGCCCCGGGAGCAGTCTCCCGGGGCCCTTCGCATAGGGTCACGCGTGATCGTGTACTGCCGCCACAGGAGGGGACCCATGACACACGAGCCGATATACGAGCCGCGCATAGCCCTGAGCCGGCGAGGGCTGCTGCGCGCGGGCACCGGGCTCGGCGTGGCCGCGCTCGGCCTCGGATTCGGCGCGGGAGCCGCGTCCGCCGCCGTGCCGACCTCGCAGCGTTTCGACCTGACGCAGCCCTCGTACGACCTGTACCGCGGGAAGTCGCTGCACGACGTGACCGTGCAGCAGGGTTTCGCGTTCGACAACGTCAACCGGCGGCTGTTCGTGGCGCAGCGGCGCGACGGCTCCGCCGAGACCGCGGGCGATCTGTGCATCACGCAGCTCGACTTCGAGGGCAACTACGTCGGCTACATGCATCTGACGGGCTTCGGCCACGGCGTCGCCTTCGGCGCGCAGGGCGTCGGCACGTCGACGTATCTGTGGACCGAGGTCGAGGCGAACTCCAACGGCTACGGCAAGAGGCTTGCCCGCTTCAAGTTCACCAGCGGCACGACGCTGTCGAACACGTCGTCCGCGCTGACGAAGTTCACGCCGGTGTCGACGGCGACCGAGCACACCTGCTCCATCGACCCCGTCAACAACCGCCTGATCGTCCGCTACCACCTCAGCGACGGCAAGCACATCGCGGTCTACGACCTCGCCGCCGCGACGAGCGGCAACTTCAGCTCCCCGCTGGCCGACTTCAAGCAGCCGAGCCTGCCGACGCTGTCATCGACGTTCCAGGGGTACGCCGCGTACGGCCAGTACCTGTACGTCCTGACCGGGACCTCGTACGACGCGAGCGGCGGTGTGGTGAACTCCGAGGTCACCAGCATCGACATGAACACCGGCACGATCAAGCAGGGCCCGGTCCTCACCAAGGCCGGCGAGTCCCTCGACTTCCGCGAGCCGGAGGGCCTGGCGATCTACCAGACGGTCGCCAGCGAGGTCCGCCTGTTCCTGGGCTTCGCCTCGGGAGCGGCGGGCGACCGCCGCTCGAACCTGTTCTACAAGAACGCGCTGGTCTAGCCGTTCTTCGCTCCGGGGGTGCCCACGACGGCACCCCCGGCGCCCCACCTAGAACGGCTCGAAGTCGTCGTACTCCCGCTCCGCCTCGTCCCGCTCAGCCTGGCGGTCCCGCCGCCTCTGCGCGGCGGGCCGCGGCGCCTCGAACCGGTGGTCCTCGCCCCGGCGCCCGAGCATCTCGGCGCCGGACATCATCGTCGGCTCCCAGTCGAAGACGACCGCGTTCTCCTCGGGGCCGATGGCCACGCCGTCGCCCGAGCGGGCGCCCGCGTTCATCAGCTCCTCCTCGACACCGAGGCGGTTGAGGCGGTCGGCGAGGTAGCCGACGGCCTCGTCGTTGTTGAAGTCGGTCTGGCGCACCCAGCGTTCGGGCTTCTCGCCGCGGACCCGGAACAGGCCGTCCTCCTCGCGCGTGACCGTGAAGCCCGCGTCGTCCACGGCCTTCGGGCGGATGACGATCCGGGTCGCCTCCTCCTTGGGCTTCGCGGCACGCGCATGCGCGACCAGCTCGGCGAGGGCGTACGACAGCTCCTTGAGGCCGAGGTGCGCCACCGCGGACACCTCGAAGACGCGGTAGCCGCGCTCCTCCAGGTCGGGGCGGACCATCTCGGCCAGGTCCTTGCCGTCCGGTACGTCGATCTTGTTGAGGACGACGATCCGCGGGCGGTTGTCGAGGCCGCCGTACTGCTTCAGCTCCGCCTCGATGACGTCGAGGTCGGAGACGGGGTCGCGGTCCGACTCGAGCGTGGCGGTGTCCAGGACGTGTACGAGGACGCTGCAGCGCTCCACGTGCCGCAGGAACTCCAGGCCCAGGCCCCGGCCCTCGCTGGCGCCGGGGATCAGACCGGGCACGTCCGCGATCGTGTAGACGGTCTCGCCCGCCGTCACCACGCCCAGGTTCGGGACGAGCGTCGTGAAGGGGTAGTCAGCGATCTTCGGCTTGGCGGCCGAGAGCACGGAGATCAGGGAGGACTTGCCGGCGCTCGGGTAGCCGACGAGCGCCACGTCCGCGACCGTCTTCAGCTCCAGGACGATGTCCTGGAGGTCGCCGGGCTCACCGAGCAGCGCGAAGCCCGGCGCCTTGCGGCGGGCCGAGGCCAGCGCCGCGTTGCCGAGCCCGCCGCGGCCGCCCTGTGCCGCCACGAAGGACGTGCCGTGACCGACCAGGTCCGCGAGGACGTTGCCCTGCTTGTCGAGCACGACTGTGCCGTCCGGGACGGGCAGGATCAGGTCCTGGCCGTCCTTGCCGGACCGGTTGCCGCCCTCGCCGGGCTTGCCGTTGGTGGCCTTGCGGTGCGGGCTGTGGTGGTAGTCGAGCAGCGTCGTCACGGACTGGTCGACGACGAGGATCACGTCGCCGCCGCGCCCGCCGTTGCCGCCGTCGGGGCCGCCGAGGGGCTTGAACTTCTCACGGTGGACGGAGGCACAGCCGTGACCTCCGTTACCCGCGGCGACATGCAGCTCGACGCGGTCCACGAAGGTGGTCATGGGATGTGCCTCCAGTTACGACTGCGGATACGCACAGTCACGTACGTACGGGAAATGTCTTACGTCTCAACACGCGAAAGGCGGACCCGCTTCCCGTACGGAGTCCGTACGGGAAGTGAGGTCCGCCTCGCGAAAGAACCGTTCTACAGGTGCCTGAGGTCAGGCGACCGGAACGATGTTCACGACCTTGCGGCCACGGTGGGTACCGAACTCCACCGCACCGGCCTGCAGGGCGAACAGCGTGTCGTCGCCGCCGCGGCCGACGCCCGCGCCCGGGTGGAAGTGGGTGCCGCGCTGGCGGACCAGGATCTCACCGGCGTTGACGACCTGACCGCCGAAGCGCTTCACGCCGAGCCGCTGAGCATTCGAGTCGCGACCGTTCCGAGTGGACGATGCGCCCTTCTTGTGTGCCATCTCTCCTCAGTCCCTTACTTCGCAGCCGTGGGGATCTCAGTGACCTTGATCGCCGTGTACTGCTGGCGGTGGCCCTGACGACGGCGGTAGCCGGTCTTGTTCTTGTAGCGCAGGATGTCGATCTTCGCGCCCTTGGTGTGGTCCACGACCTCGGCCTGGACCTTGATACCGGCCAGCACCCACGGGTCGCTGGTCACGGTGTCGCCGTCGACGAGCAGCAGGGTAGAGAGCTCTACCGTGTCGCCGGCCTTGGCGGTGGAAATCTTGTCAACCTCAACGATGTCGCCGACAGCAACCTTGTGCTGCCGACCACCGCTGCGCACGATGGCGTACACGCGCATCTCTCTCTCGCTCGGAACGGGACCCCCGCAGTCCAGCCGCCCGCACGGACGGCCTCTCCCTGGACCTCGGAATCCGCGGCAGAACCTTGGAATCCCTGGAATCCGGGAGGAAAGGGTTTACAGGGGTGGGGCGCATCAGTGGACACGCCGACGGTCAAGGTTACGGGGCCCGAAGTGAGGGGTCAAACCGGGCCCCGCCCGGGCTTCTCCCCCGCCTCACGCCGAGCCCCGTGGCCGCCTCAGGGGGTCGGCTTCTCGCCGTCCTGCGGCAGCGGCTTGACGCCCTTGCACAGGTCGGTCGTGTCGGCAGTGCCGGGCCAGGCGACCGACCGCACGCGGTCGAAGTGGACGCGGTACGCGTCGTGCACCGAGTCGTCGTCGACCTTGACGATCGTCTCGTCGTTCTCCCGCAGCGCCGGACCGGTGTAGTTGCCCGACCCGATGAAGCTGACCTTGTTGATCTTGCCGTCATACATCCCTTCGACCAGCAGGGTCTTGGAGTGGATGATGTACGGCGTCGTGATCTTCTTCGTGGGGTCCGTGGGGTCGCGGTCGTCGTTGTAGCAGCTCACGGAGGGGCCGCCGGTCGTGTGGAGGGTCTCCCAGGTGCCCTTGGACCCCGAGCTCTTGATGCTGTCGGTCTCGGCGTAGACGATGCTGACCTGGCACCCCGCCTTCTTCAGCGAGACGAGCTTGTCCGCGATGGCCTGCCGCGTGAACTTGAAGATCGCGACGCGGACCTTGGTGCTCTGGGTCACTCCGGCGGAGTTCTTGTACGTGCACTGTACGTTGTTCAGCACCGAGTAGACCGTGTCGGAGTCCCGGGTGGACCCGGCCCGCGGGAAGAAGTACGCCTTGTACAGGCCGTTGCTGACCGAGCGGTAGTCCCAGGCGGCCCAGTTCTTGCCGACCATCTCCACGAAGTAGTCCGAGTACGCGTCGTACATCGTGGGGTTGTTCGGCAGCAGGAGCGCGTCGTTGAAGAACTTGGTGTGTGCCGACGGCGTGGAGTTCGAGGTGGTCTGCACGACGACGTTCGTGGCGCCCTGGACCGCCGAGAACAGCCAGAACTTGTTGTGCATGATCGACACCCCGTCCTTGGGGTTGCCCATGCAGGACTTGTCGACGGGGCAGGTCGTGACGTAGGACGACAGCTTCGTGTTGGTGCCGAGCGCGGCCGCGAGCGTGTTGTACGAGGTGTTCGTGGGCCGGTCGCTGATGCTGGACTCGTCCAGCAGGATCTGCACGTTCACGCCGCGGTTCTTGGCGTTGACGAGTGCGTTGACGACCGACGCCTCCCACACGTGGTAGACGGCGACCTTGATCGTCGAGCCGGGCAGGGCGGCGTTGGTGAGCTCGATCAGGCGGGTGCGGATCGCGTACTGCTGTTCGGTGGTGCCCAGCGGGTCGTTGAAGATCGGGCCCTCGGTCCAGGTGGGCGTGTCCGCCGCGCTGGCCGTTCCCGCCGTGCCGGCTGCCTGGATCCCCGCCGCCGACAGCACGGTGGCCAGGGCCACCGCCTGGCGCCCGCCCTTCACCGGCTTGACGGCGCGGTGACGTCCGGTGCCCTTGAGGCGCACGTGCGCCATCGACCATCCCCTCCCCTGGCGCAGGCGCGGGTTCTCCCCAACTCGCGCATGCGTGTTCTCCGTTAGACAGATGAGTTTTACACGGACTTCACCGCGCTCCAAGTGGCGGGGTGGGTCGTCGGGAGAGATGTAACGCTTTGCGGCATGCGCGCCCTGACGTGCGAGAACGGCGCCCGCGAGGGCGTGCGAGATCTCGAACTGGAGCGCGGCGCTACGGCACCCGACCAGGCAGCCCGACGCCCCCGGTGCGGCGACATCGCCGCACCGGGGGCGTCAGACAATCAGGCCTCGTTCGCCGAAGCGGTGACGGTGGACGGAGTCTGCTGCTCCGCCGCGGCCGTCTTCTTGGCCGCCGACTTGGCGGTCGCCGCCTTCTTGGCCGTGGCCTTCTTGGCGGCCGTCTTCTTGGCCGCCGTCTTCTTCGTGGCGGCCTTCTTCGCGGTCGCCTTCTTGGCCGTCTTGCGCGCCGTCTTCTTGGCGGCGGCCGGAGCGGCCTCCTCGGTCCCGGTCTCCGTCTCCGCCTGCTCGCCCGCCGGCTGCGGCTCCGCGGCCGACGGCACGACCACGACGGCCGCCTCCTCGGGCGCGGTCGGCGCGGTCTCCTTGCGGACCGCACGGCGCCGCGGACGGGCCGGGGCTGCCGGAGCCACGACCTCGGCCACCGGCTCGGGAGCGGCCTCGGCCACCGGCTCGGCCACCGGCTCGGGCGCGGCCACCGGCTCGGCGGCCTCCGGGGCCCCGGCTTCGGCCGTCTCCGGAACGGTCACCTCGCTGGTGTCCGCACCCTTCGGCGAGCCGGCCGGAGCCGTCGCCTTGCGGGTCGCCCGGCGGCGCGTACGGCCCTTGGGCGCGGCCTCCTCCTGCGCGGCGGCGGCCGGAGCCTCCGCCTCGGACAGGGCGACGACCTGCTCCTCCGCAGCGGGAGCTGCCGGAGCCTGGGCCGTCTCGGAAGCCGGAGCCTCCGCCTGGGGAGCCCGCGTCTCCACCCTGGTGGGCGAGCCGGCCGGAGCCGACGCCCTCCGGGTTGCGCGGCGACGCGAGCGACCGCGGGTGGCCGCGGCCTCCGCCTCGGCGGCACTGCTGTACAGCTCCTCGTCCGGCGCGAAGCCCGGCGAGGGCAGGGCCACCGGTGCGGCGACCGCGGCGGCCACCTCGGCCTCCGTCTCCGCCTCCGCCTCGGCCTCCGCCTCCGTCGCGACGGCGGCCTCCGCCACGGCCTCGGGCAGCGGCTCGGCGCCCGCGCGGGCCCGCTTCTTGCGCTTGCCGCCGTTACCGGCGACCGACGGCTGCTCCATGTGCACGATCACGCCGCGCCCGTTGCAGTGGACGCAGGTCTCGGAGAACGACTCGAGCAGGCCCTGGCCGACCCGCTTGCGGGTCATCTGGACGAGGCCCAGCGAGGTCACCTCGGCGACCTGGTGCTTCGTACGGTCCCGGCCCAGGCACTCCAGGAGGCGCCGCAGCACCAGGTCCCGGTTGGACTCGAGCACCATGTCGATGAAGTCGATGACGACGATGCCGCCCAGGTCGCGCAGACGCAGCTGGCGCACGATCTCCTCGGCCGCTTCGAGGTTGTTCCTCGTCACGGTCTCCTCGAGGTTGCCGCCCTGGCCGGTGAACTTGCCGGTGTTGACGTCGATCACGACCATCGCTTCGGTCTTGTCGATCACCAGCGAGCCGCCGCTGGGCAGCCAGACCTTGCGGTCCAGCGCCTTCATCAGCTGCTCGTCGATCCGGTACGTCGCGAAGGCGTCGGTCTCGGACGTCCACCTCTGCAGCCGGTCGGCGAGGTCGGGCGCGACGTGCGAGACGTATCCGTGGATGGTCTCCCACGCCTCGTCACCGCTGACGATGACCTTGGAGAAGTCCTCGTTGAAGATGTCGCGGACGACGCGGACGGTCATGTCCGGCTCGCCGTACAGCAGCGTCGGGGCGTTGCCGTTCTTCGCCTTCTTCTGGATGTCCTCCCACTGCTGCTGCAGACGCTCGACGTCGCGGCGCAGCTCGTCCTCGCTCGCGCCCTCGGCTGCGGTGCGCACGATGACGCCCGCGTCCTCGGGGACGATCTTCTTGAGGATGGTCTTCAGACGCGCGCGCTCGGTGTCGGGCAGCTTGCGGCTGATGCCGGTCATCGACCCCTCGGGGACGTAGACCAGATAGCGGCCGGGCAGCGAGACCTGGCTGGTCAGGCGGGCACCCTTGTGGCCGATGGGGTCCTTGGTGACCTGGACGAGGACCGACTGGCCGGACTTCAGGGCAGACTCGATGCGCCGCGGGCCGTTGGCCATGCCCAGCGCCTCGAAGTTGACCTCACCGGCGTACAGGACGGCGTTGCGGCCCTTGCCGATGTCGATGAAGGCGGCCTCCATCGACGGCAGCACGTTCTGCACCTTGCCCAGGTACACGTTGCCGACGTACGAGGTCGACTGCTCCTTGTTGACGTAGTGCTCGACGAGCACGTTGTCCTCGAGGACGCCGATCTGGGTGCGGTCGCCGTTCTGCCGGACGACCATCACGCGCTCGACGGCCTCGCGGCGCGCCAGGAACTCGGCCTCGGTGATGATCGGGACGCGGCGGCGGCCCTGCTCGCGGCCCTCGCGGCGGCGCTGCTTCTTGGCCTCGAGGCGGGTCGAGCCCTTGATGGACTGCACCTCGTCGGGACCGGTGCCGAGCCGCTCCTCCTTCTCCTTCTTGCGCGGCTCGCGGACCTTGACGACCGTACGCTCCGGGTCGCCCTCGCCCGGCTCCGTGTCGACCGGCGCCTCACCGGCGCGGCGGCGGCGACGGCGGCGACGGCGGGTGCCGGCGGAGCCGGAGAGCGCGGTCTCCTCGTCGTGCTCGTGCTCCTCGGCGTCCTCCTCGACCTGCTCGGCCGTGTCCTCGGCGTCCTGCGCGGCCTGCTCGGCGGCGAGCTCGTCGGTGTCGAGGCCCTCGCCCGACTCGGGCTCGGCGGACTCGCCACGCCGGCGACGGCGGCCACCACGGCGGCGGCGACGGCGCGAGCCGGTCTCCTCGGCCTCCTCGGCCTCGGCGATGTCCTCCGCCTCGACGTCCTCGGCGGTCTCCGGCTCCTCTGCGGTGGCGGGCTCGACGGCCTCGGCGGCCGCGGGTGTCTCGTCGGCGCCCCGACGGCGGCGACGACGGCGCGGACCGGTGTCCTCCGCGTGCTCCTCCTCCGCGACGCGCGCCTCGGCGGTCTCCGCGGGTTCCTCGGCGGCCTCGGCGGCGGCTGCCGCCGCGGCGCGCTCCGGGGTCTGGAACATCGGCTCGGTGAACACGGGCGGCTGGAAGACCGCGACGGCGGGGCGTGCGGGCCGCCGCGGGGCAGCGGCGCCCTCCGCCTCGTCGCCCGCGGCCGGTGCCGTACGCGCGGTCTGCGCGGCCGGCGCGGCGAAACCAGTGGCGGCCTTACGGGTGGCACGACGCCGCGTACGCCGGGGAGCGGCGCCCTCGTCCTCGGCGGCCTGCTCCTCCTGAGCGGCTGCGGGAGCGGAAACCGGCGTGGGGACGGAGGCCGCGGCCGGAATCTGCACCGGCTCGTCGGCCGGCGCCTGCGGCGCGGCCACGGCGGCCTGCGCGGAGGCGGCGGCCGGAACCTTTTCGGCCTCCGGCGCTACCGCGTGCTCGGCAGCCGGGGCCTCCTGCGCTGCGGGCTCCTCGGCCTGGGCCTTCTCGGCGGGGGCGGAGACGCTGCGCGTGGCGCGACGGCGCGTACGCCGGGGGGCGGCACCCTCGTCGGGCGCCTGAGCGGCGGCCTCGACCGGCTCCTCCGCCGTCTCGGCGGCGGGCTCGGCGCCGACGACGGCTTCCGCCTCGGCGGTCTCCAGGGTTTCGGCAGTCTCAGCGGTCTCTGCCACGGGCTTCGGTGCCCCCGCAGGCGCGGTGGCACGACGCGACGCACGACGACGCACACGCGGCGCCTGCTCGGCGGCCTCGACCGGCTGCTCGCTCTCGGCCTCGGCGGCGACGGCTTCGGCGCCCGCGGACGCCTGCACGACGACCTCGGCGGCCTCTTCCGCCTCACCAGCGGACGCATCGGCCTTCGGCGCCCCCGCAGGTGCGGTGGCACGACGCGGCGTACGACGACGACCGGCCGCGACCGGCACGGATTCCTGGGCGGATTCCTGAGCGGCGGCCTCGACCGGCTCCTCCGCCGACTCGGCGGCGGGCTCGGCGACCGGCGTGTCCGACACGGTCTCGGCTTCCTCGGCCTCCTCGTCCACGGGCGAGGCTGCCGCGGTGGCGGCCGTCTCGGCGGTCTCGGCCGCCTTGGGCGCCCCGGCGGGCGCGGTGGCCCGGCGTGGCGCACGGCGGCGCGTACGCCCGGCGGCGGCAGGCTGGGACTCCTCGGCTGCTGTCGCGGAGGCCGAGGCCTCCTCCGGCTCGGTCCCGGCCACCGCGGCCACGGCCTCGGCGGCCTCGATCGCGTCGGCGATCTCGGCGGCGGCTACGGCCCGCGCGGCCTGGACGGCCTCATCGGTCTCGTGCACGGCTGACGAAGCGGACGCCTCGGCCGGTATGGCCGGGACATCGCCCAGGGCCTGAACGGCCTGGGAGATGCCTCCGGCCTCGGCGCCCGCCACGGGCGGACCTGCCGGGCGCGACGCCGCACGGCGCCGACGGCGCGGCGGCAGCGTGTCGCTGGGGGTGTTGTTGTTCTCGGAGCCCTTGTTGGGTTCGATCGGCTCGAGCATGCGGGCGGTTCTCCCGTCAGGCTCCCGGGCGCCGCACCTGATCCGGTGACGTCCGCGGCTCGCGCGTCCTGCGCGCTGCCGCCCTCCGGGGCGCGAGCGCCGCTCGGGAGCTCTCTGTGTCCTGTCTCGCCGGTTCCGTACGCCATGTTGCGTACGGCCTGGCGAAAGTCTTGTGGTCGGTGCGCTGCCCGACCCAGGTGGCTCCCGAGTACGAGGGCGGCGCTACGGCGTCCGTCCCTACGCGGGACCTTCCGGCGTCGCCGCCGTCGCGGTGGCAGGTCCGGTGGCCCCTTGAGTGACAGATGGGGCGGCCGTGACTGCCTCGCGGTCGGGCGCGAGCGGGTCGGTCACCGTGCCGGTCTCCTCATCGAAAAGCCCCTGCGCCAGCCTGGTCACCGCTGCGGGGACCGGCGGCGCCAGGTCGGCCACAGCTCGGAGACCGGACAGGACGTCGTCGGGTCGTACGGCAGGCGTCACGTGCCGAACAACCAGCCGCAGTATCGCACAGGGCTGGTCGGTCGGCCTATCAGCCCGTGCGTCGCGGGCAGCGAGGCCGTCGAGCGCCTCGATGCTCGCGACCGCCGGACGGGCGTCGAAGGTACGCATGCCGTTCTTCGTTCTGCGCTGGACCTCGACGGTGTCCGCCGCCTTGAACGCGGCGACGGCGCGCTCCGCGTCCGCGGGCTCCACGCCGTCGAGGCGCAGCTCCCACACGGAGGCCGTGAGCCGGTCGGCGAGACCCGAGGTGCGGGCCTCGACGGCCTCGACGACGTCGAGCCCGGCGGGCAGCGACTCGTCGAGGAGCTCACGCAGCTTGTCCGGGTCACACGCCTCGGTCAGCGCGATCTCCAGGTACTCGGCCTCACTGCCCGTGCCGGTGGGTGCGGCATTGGCGTACGACACCTTCGGGTGCGGCGTGAAACCGGCCGAGTACGCCATGGGCACCTCGGCGCGGCGCAGCGCACGCTCGAAGGCGCGCTGGAAGTCACGGTGGCTGGTGAACCGGAGGCGGCCGCGCTTGGTGTAGCGCAGTCGGATGCGCTGCACCGCTGGTGCGGGCGGCGGGCCTTCGGGCTGTCGCTTGCCCAGTGTCGTTCATTCCTTCGTGAGAGCCGTCGTACCTCTATCAAGGGTACGTGCCGCGCCCGCCACAGGTTCCCGCCGGGTGCGGCCGAGCGCATCCGGCTCGGGCTCCCGAGGCGTTCCGAAGAGCATCCGCCGGATGTCCGCGCGGGCCTGCCGGACCGCATCCCGTGCGGAGGCCAGCGCCTGCCGGGTCGCGCGGCCGACTGCCTTCGCGGCCCCGGCGACGGGCCGCCACACCGCGTCGCGCACCAGGTGCCCGACCGGTGTGAGCACGCTCCGGTACACCCAGCGCACCGGCTCAACGAAGATCCACCGGAAGAGCCGCCCGAGGAAGCGCCCGACGGCGAGCGACACGTACCCGGCGACGCGCCACGCGTGCACCAGCGCGTCGCCGGCCTCCCGCGCGACGACGGCGAGCAGCCGCCCGACAGGCGCGAGCACCCATCGCCAGGCGGCGAGGGCGGGCAGTACGAGGAGGACGCGCAGCGTCCAGTAGAGGGCGGTGCCGACGATCCGCCCGGTCCGGATGACGCCGACGAGGAGCGTCCGCCCGACCCAGGCGATGCCATGCCCCACCGGCGTGAGCACCCACCGGTACAGCCACACGGCCGGTACGACGACCAGGTACCGCACCAGCCAGGCCACGGCGGCGTACACGCCGAGTCCGAGGGCCGCGAGCACGGCCCCGATGCCCTTGAGCAGCCAGACGACCGCGTGCCCCACGGGGGTGAGCAGCCGCGCGTACACCCAGGCCAGACCGGCACCGATCCAGCCCAGCAGCCGGGCCAGACCTGCGCCGATGCCCCGCACCACCCAGGCGATCCCCTGCCCGATCGGCGTCAGCACCCGCCGGTAGCACCACACCGCGGGCACGACGAGCAGCACGTTCCCGAGCCAGGCGAGCCCCTTGGCGACGGGCACGACGACGTGGCGCCACAGCGCCACCCACGGCCACACGAACAGGGCCCGCCCCAGCCACAGCAGCGCCCGGCCCACCGGCCGCAGCACCGTTTCGTTCAGGAAACGCCCGGTGACGACGAGCGCGTCCCACACCATGCGTACCGGCACGACGAGC
Source organism: Streptomyces jeddahensis (assembly GCF_001642995.1). Classification (GTDB taxonomy): domain Bacteria; phylum Actinomycetota; class Actinomycetes; order Streptomycetales; family Streptomycetaceae; genus Streptomyces; species Streptomyces jeddahensis. The sequence continues at coordinate 29,454 of NZ_LOHS01000033.1, read as the reverse complement.
ACGAGCGCCACGATCCGCACGGGCAGGCGGACCGCCACCACCAGGCAGCCTTCGGGTGGCGTCTGCGGGGGCCGTTCGGCCGGCGGCTTCTCGAGGTCCATGTCCGAGAGGACGCCTCAGAGCCCCGTCCGGATCCAGTACCGCAGCTTTCCACCGCGTTCGTCCTCGAACTCCCCGCCGCCCGCCTCGATCACCTTCCGCGAGGCCACGTTGGTGGTGTCGCAGGTGATCAGGACCCGGACGATGCCCAGCCCCCGGCACAGGGGCAGTGCCTCGCGGAGCATCGCGGTGGCGTGACCGCGCCGCCGGGCACCGGGGCGGATGTCGTATCCGATGTGGCCCCCGCGCTCCAGCAGAAACGGGGTGAGCCGGTGACGGATGGAGATGCGGCCGAGGAACGTGTCGCCCTCCACGTACCAGAGCGTGGTCGCCGGAACCCAGCCCTCCCTGCGCGGCCGCTCCCGCGCGGCGAGCAGCCCCGCCACGTATGCCGCGAAGACCGCCGGATCCCGCCAGCTGTCCCCGTACTCCTCGATCTCCTGCGCGAGCAGGCTCTTCGGATCCATGCCGCCCACGTCCGTGAACTCCTTCACCGCGGCGAGGAAGGAGGCGTGGAAGCGCATGTCAGGCAGCGTCAGCTGGGGCATCACCTCATTCTGCCGACACGCGCCAGGGCCCGGCCACGGATTTCCGCGGCCGGGCCCTGGCGGCGCACACGTGCTACTTGACCACCGTCAGCGGCAGCAGCTTCTTGCCGGTCGGGCCGATCTGGATGGACGTATCCATCTGCGGGCACACCCCACAATCGAAGCACGGCGTCCAGCGGCAGTCCTCGACCTCGGTCTCGTCGAGTGCGTCCTGCCAGTCCTCCCAGAGCCAGTCCTTGTCGAGACCGGAGTCCAGGTGGTCCCAGGGCAGGACCTCCTCGTACGTACGCTCGCGGGTGGTGTACCAGTCGACGTCCACGCCGTACGCGGGCAGCGTCTTCTCGGCGCAGGCCATCCAGCGGTCGTACGAGAAGAACTCGCGCCAGCCGTCGAAGCGGCCGCCGTCCTCGTAGACGGCGCGGATGACGGCGCCGATGCGGCGGTCGCCGCGCGAGAGCAGGCCCTCGACGATGCCGGGCTTGCCGTCGTGGTAGCGGAAGCCGATGGAGCGGCCGTACTTCTTGTCGCCGCGGATCTTGTCGCGGAGCTTCTCGAGGCGGGCGTCGGTCTCCTCGGCGGAGAGCTGGGGCGCCCACTGGAACGGCGTGTGCGGCTTGGGCACGAAGCCGCCGATCGAGACCGTGCAGCGGATGTCGTTGGACCTGGAGACCTCGCGGCCCTTGGCGATGACGTTGGCCGCCATGTCGGCGATCTGCAGGACGTCGTCGTCGGTCTCCGTCGGCAGGCCGCACATGAAGTACAGCTTCACCTGGCGCCAGCCGTTGCCGTACGCCGTGGCGACGGTCCGGATCAGGTCCTCCTCCGAGACCATCTTGTTGATGACCTTGCGGATGCGCTCGGAGCCGCCCTCGGGGGCGAAGGTGAGGCCGGACCTGCGGCCGTTCCTCGTCAGTTCGTTCGCCAGGTCGATGTTGAAGGCGTCGACACGGGTCGAGGGGAGCGAGAGGCCGATCTTGTCGTCCTCGTACCGGTCCGCGAGGCCCTTGGCGATGTCGCCGATCTCGGAGTGGTCGGCGGAGGAGAGCGACAGCAGGCCGACCTCCTCGAAGCCGGTCGCCTTCAGGCCCTTGTCGACCATCTCGCCGATGCCGGTGATGCTTCGCTCCCGCACGGGGCGCGTGATCATGCCGGCCTGGCAGAAGCGGCAGCCGCGCGTGCAGCCACGGAAGATCTCCACGGACATGCGCTCGTGGACGGTCTCCGCGAGCGGGACCAGGGGCTGCTTCGGGTACGGCCACTCGTCGAGGTCCATGACGGTGTGCTTGGACACACGCCACGGGACGCCCGACTCGTTCGGTACGACGCGCCCGATGCGGCCGTCCGGCAGGTACTCCACGTCGTAGAAGCCCGGGACGTACACCCCGCCGGTCTTCGCCAGGCGGAACAGCACCTCCTCGCGGCCGCCCGGACGGCCCTCCGCCTTCCACGCGCGGATGATCTCGGTCATCTCCAGGACGGCCTGCTCGCCGTCACCGATCACCGCCGCGTCGATGAAGTCCGCGATCGGCTCGGGGTTGAAGGCGGCGTGGCCGCCCGCGAGCACGATCGGGTCGTCGAGGGTGCGGTCCTTGGCCTCCAGCGGGATGCCCGCGAGGTCCAGGGCCGCGAGCATGTTGGTGTACCCGAGCTCGGTGGAGAAGCTCAGCCCGAACACGTCGAAGGCCTTCACCGGCCGGTGGCTGTCGACGGTGAACTGCGGCACGCCGTTCTCGCGCATCAGCTCCTCGAGGTCCGGCCACACGCTGTACGTGCGCTCGGCGAGCACGCCCTCGCGCTCGTTCAGGACCTCGTAGAGGATCATGACGCCCTGGTTGGGCAGCCCGACCTCGTATGCGTCGGGGTACATGAGCGCCCAGCGCACGTCGCACTCGTCCCAGGATTTGACGGTGGAGTTCAGCTCTCCACCGACGTACTGGATCGGCTTCTGCACATGCGGGAGCAGGGCTTCGAGCTGCGGGAAAACCGACTCGACAGACATCGCGGGGACTTTCGTGAGCGGACAGGGGTGACCATCAAGCCTAACGCGGCCGGAACGGCGCTTCGTACGGCGAGCCCGGGGGCGTCTTACAGGGAATCCGGCGCCCGCCCCGTCACACACACCTGCGCCGTCTGCGTGATCGTCGCCCACGCCCCCGGCAGCGCCGCCTCATACGCCGCGGCCGCCTGCTCCTCCCTCCCGTACAGCACCCCGTATGTGAACGCGCTCTCCCCCGCCGCGTGCGCCTCGGCGGCGAGATCGCGCAGGGCCAGGCGGGCCATCACGCTGTCCTGGTGGTCGCCGAGAAGGCCCTGCAGGGACTTCATCGAGCGGACCAGGTCCTGGGCGGGCGCGCCCAGCGCCGGGGTCGCCGCCTCGGCCGCGTAGCGGGTGCGCTTGGCCTCCTTGCGGGCCTCGTGCATGGCCACGTCGCGGTCGTCGCCGGGGGGTACGTCCAGGGCGCGCTCCACCAGCGACGCCAGCCGCTGGAAGTCGCGCCGCACGGCCTTGCCGATCACGTCGACGGGCTGCCCCTCGGCCGCCTTCAGCAGCGGCGGCCGTTCCAGCAGTCCGTCGATGGTGTCCAGGAGCGTGAGGTACCGCTTGCCGTCCAGCACCGCGATCAGCCGGCGTCGGGAGCCGCCGCGGCGGGCGTGGGACCAGGTGCGCAGGCGGCTGCGGACCGGGCCGGTGCGCAACGCCCTCGGCAGTTCCCCGAGCGCCGCGGTCAGCCGCTCGTTCAGTACCTCCTGGTCGCGGTCCACGCCGAGCTCGCCGGCCAGCCACTTGAGCTCGTCGCCGATCGGGCGGGTGACGGCCCGGTCCAGGACCTTGCCGTACGAGCGGAAGGCGCTGCGCATCCGGCGGGTGGCGACCCGCATCTGGTGCACGGAGTCGGGCAGGTCGCGGCGTACGGCGGGGTCGAGCTCGACGAGGGCGTCGCGCTGGGCGCGGATGTAGGCGAGGACGTGGTCCCCTGCGGTCCCCGGGCCTGCCGCCGGGCTCTCCGGCTCCGGGAGCGCCTGCCGTCCCGGGGGCGCCTGCCGTCCGAGGGGCGCCTGCCGTCCCTGTGGTGCCGTCTCCGCCAGCGCTCTGGCCAGCTTCGAGGCGGACGCCGACGTCTGCAGCCCCGCCTTGCGCAGCTTCTTGTCGACCTTGTCGAGGAAGCGCGGGTCGCCGCCGTCCGCGAGCTCCACCTCGATCTCGGTCCAGGCGGCCGTGGCGCCCTCCCCGTCCCCGGCGAGCCGCTCGGCACGTACCGTGTCGACGCTGACCTCGGCGAGCAGCGCACCGTCGGCGTCGCAGAGGTCGCGCACGTCGCGGGCCGACCGCAGCCTGACGACGGGAGCCAGTTCGGCGCCGCGGATCCGGGAGCGTATGAGGCCGGAGAGCGCGCGGGGCACGGTGTCGGAGAGCGGTGCCCGGATCTCGTCGCGGACTCCGCTGTCGACGGGCAGCTTCAGATGCCAGCCGGCGTCGTCGCCGCCGGTGCGGCGGCGCAGGGTGATGGCGGCGGAGGCGAGCCGCTCGTCCGCGGTGTCGTAGTAGACCGCGTCGAGTTCGGCGACACCCTTGTCGACGACGGTCGAGACCCCGGCGACACCGGTCAGATCCGGCAGCTGCGTGCTCGCGTCGGCTTCGTACTTGCGCTCGATCTCACGCTTCGTCTCCGCCATGCACCGAATCTAGACGCGAATGCGGCCCGGGTCAGTACCTTGCCCGAACCTGAGGTGACCTCAGAGTGTCGGGCAGGGAACCACTCACGCGGACATCGGCCGCTGCACCCTGATCGACTGCAGCAGCCCGATCGCCACCCACACCGCGAACATCGACGAGCCTCCGTACGACACGAAGGGCAGCGGAAGCCCCGCGACCGGCATGATGCCGAGCGTCATGCCGATGTTCTCGAAGGACTGGAAGGCGAACCAGGCGATGATCCCGCCGGCGACGATCGTGCCGTAGAGCTCGGTCGTCTCGCGGGCGATACGGCAGGCGCGCCACAGCACGATGCCGAGCAGGACGATGATGAAGCCCGCGCCGAGGAAACCGAGCTCCTCCCCGGCGACCGTGAAGACGAAGTCCGTCTGCTGTTCCGGCACGAACCGGCCGGTGGTCTGCGAGCCGTGGAAGAGGCCGGTGCCGGTCAGTCCGCCCGAACCGATCGCGATGCGTGCCTGGTTGGTGTTGTAGCCGACGCCCGCCGGGTCGAGCGCGGGGTTTGCGAAGGCTGCGAAGCGGTTGATCTGGTACTCGTCCAGGACGCCCAGCTGCCAGACGGCGATCGCTCCGGCCGCGCCGGCGCCGAGCAGGCCGAACACCCAGCGGTTGGAGGCCCCGGAGGCCAGCAGCACGCCGAGCACGATCACCGCCATCACCATGACCGAGCCGAGGTCGGGCATGAGCATCACGATCATTATCGGGACGGCGGCGAGGCAGAGGGCCTGGAAGACGGTGCGGTGGTCGGGGTACTCCTTGTCCCCGGCGTCGACCCGGGCGGCGAGCAGCATCGCCATGCCCAGGATGATCGTGACCTTCACGAACTCGGAGGGCTGGAGCGAGAATCCGCCGCCCAGGACGATCCAGGCATGGGCGCCGTTGATGGTCTTGCCGAGCGGGGTCAGCACCAGCAGGACCAGGAAGACGGACACGCCGTAGAGGATCGGCACGGCCGTGCGCAGGGTCCGGTGGCCCAGCCAGATCGTGCCGACCATGAGGGCGAGCCCGATGCCGGTGTTCAGGACGTGCCGGAACAGGAAGTAGTACGGGTCGCCCTGGTTGAGCTCGGTGCGGTTGCGGGTCGCCGAGTAGACGAGCGCGGTGCCGATGAGCGAGAGCGCGACCGACGACAGCAGCATCGGCCAGTCGAGCCTGCGGACCAGGGAGTCGCGGGCGATCAGCCGCGCCCAGGCGGAGCGCTCGGGCCCGTACCCGGAGACGGAGAAGCCGTTGGTGCCGCTCATGTGCTCCTCCGCCCCGTTCCGCGGCGTCGTGCGGAACGCCTTCGGGTGTCGCGGTTGCTCGCCTCGGGCGACGGCGTGGTCGCCGCGGGCGACTGCTGGTCCCCTGTCGTCGGCTGTCCTTCCTCGCTCGCCTGCTCGTCCTTCGGCGGGTCGTACGTCTCGATCTTCGGGGCGTCGATCGATCCGTCGGCCTCGATCTTCGGCAGGCTCTTCTGCGGCTCGGGCAGCAGGGCCTTCTTCAGGTCCTGCTTGCCGTCCTCGTCCAGTCCGTAGAGGGCGTTGTAGATCTTTCGTACGGCGGGGCCCGAGGCGCCGGAGCCCGTACCGCCCTGGGAGATCGTCATGACGACCGCGTAGTCCTTGGTGTACGTGGCGAACCACGAGGTCGTCTGCTTGCCGTAGACCTCGGCCGTACCCGTCTTGGCGTGCATCGGGATCTTGTCCTGCGGCCAGCCGCCGAAGCGCCAGGCGGCCGTACCGCGGGTGGCGACTCCCGCGAGGGCTTCGTCCATCTCGTCGCGGGTCTTCTTGCTGATCGGCAGCTTGCCGTGCGACTTGGGCTCGATCTCCTGGATCTGCTTGCCGTCGGGGCTGATGATCGCCTTGCCGACGGTCGGGTCGTAGAGCGTGCCGCCGTTGGAGATGGCCGCGTAGATCGTGGCCATCTGGATGGGCGTGACGAGCGTGTCGCCCTGGCCGATGGAGTAGTTGACGGAGTCACCGGCGCGCAGTTTGTTGCCCTCGAGGCAGTTCTCGTAGGCGATCTTCTCGGCGTAGCTGCCGTCCTTCTTGCCGGACTTGCACCAGGCGTCCTTGTTGGCCTCCCAGTAGTCCTTCTTCCACTGGCGGTCGGGGATGCGGCCGCTGACCTCGTTGGGCAGGTCGATGCCGGTCTCCGCGCCGAGGCCGAACTCGTGGGCCGTCTTGTAGAACCAGTCCTTGGCATCCTTCTTCGGCTTCATGCCGCCGTCCTTCAGCCACTCCTGGTGCGAGAGCCGGTAGAAGACGGTGTCGCAGGAGACCTCAAGCGCCCGGCCGAGGCTGATCGGGCCGTAGCTCTGGGACTCGAAGTTCTTGAAGACCTGGCCGCCGATGGAGTACGAACTCGAGCAGTCGTAACGCCCGTCGAACGAGTAGCCCGCCTTGACCGCTGCGGCGGTCGGGACGACCTTGAAGATCGAGCCGGGTGCCGCCTGGCCCTGGATCGCGCGGTTGAGCAGCGGGTAGTTGGAGTCCTTGCCGGTGAGCCTGGCGTAGTCCTTGCCGGAGATGCCGCCGACCCAGGCGTTGGGGTCGTACGTCGGGTTGGAGGCCATGGCGACGACGCGGCCGGTTTTGGCCTCCATGACGACGACGGCGCCGGAGTCGGCCTTGTAGTTTTCGTTGGTGTTGTCGTCGAACTGCTTGCGGGCTTCCTTCATCGCCTCGTTGAGCTCGTACTCGGCGACGCGCTGCACGCGTGCGTCGATGCTCGTGACGAGGTTCGCGCCGGGCTCGGCCTCGTCGGGCTTGGCCTGGCCGATGACGCGTCCGAGGTTGTCGACCTCGTACCGGGTGACGCCCGCCTTGCCGCGCAGCTCCTTGTCGTACTGGCGCTCAAGGCCCGAGCGGCCGACCTGGTCGGAGCGGAGGTACGGCGAGTCGGAGTCCTTGGCCTTCTCGATCTCCTCGTCGGTGACGGGCGACAGATAGCCGAGCACCTGCGCGGTGTTGGCCTTACCGGGGCCCGGGTAGCGGCGGACGGCGGGGGGTTCGGCGGGGATGCCGGGGAAGTCCTCGGAGCGCTCGCGGATCTGCAGGGCCTGCCGGGGCGTGGCCTCGTCGGTGATGGGGATGGGCTGGTACGGCGAGCCGTTCCAGCAGGGTTGCGGCGTCTCGGCGTTGCACAGCCGGACCTTGTCCATGACGTCCTTGGGCTTCATGCCGAGGACGCCTGCGAGCTTGGTCAGCACCGCTTCGCCGTCGTCCTTCATCTTCAACAGGTCGGTGCGCGAGGCGGAGACGACGAGCCGCGTCTCGTTGTCGGCGAGCGGGACCCCGCGGGCGTCGAGGATCGAGCCGCGTACGGCGGGCTGGACGACCTGCTGGACGTGGTTGCCGGAGGCCTCCTTGGCGTACTCCTCGCCGTTGCGGATCTGGAGGTACCACAGGCGGCCGCCGAGGGTGAAAAGGAGCGAGAGGACGAGGATCTGCATGATGACGAGCCGGATCTGGACGCGCGGGGTCCGGCCGGTCTCCGGAATGTTCGTCACAGCCGCTTGACCCCCTTGATGCGTCCTGCGCGCGCCACGCGTGCCCTCGTCGTCCGGCCGCGCAGCAGGCCGCCGCCGCGCAGCCCGCCCCGCTGGGAGCCGATGCTCAGCCCGGTGCCGGAGGCGAACCAGCCGGAGGAGCCGCCGCCCGCCGCGCCGGCGGCCCCGGTCTCGGCGAGCGGATCGGGCTCGGCCCGTCTGGCCAGGGCCATGATCGCGGGGACGACGAACGGTGCCAGCAGCAGGTCGTAGAGCGCGGCGGTCAACAGCAGGCTCGCCAGGCCGACATGGCGGGCCGCCGTGTCGCCGACGAGGGCGCCCACGCCCGCGTACAGCAGGGTCGAGCCGATGGCGGCGGCGACCACGACGACCATGGGCGCGGTGGCGGACTTGATCTGCCCGTTGTCCGGCTTGACGAGGCCCGCGAGATAGCCGATGACGCACAGCACGAGGGCGTAGCGGCCGGCGGCGTGGTCAGCGGGCGGTGCAAGGTCGGCGAGGAGGCCGGCGCCGAAGCCGATGAGGGCGCCGCCGACATGGCCGTAGACGAGGGCGAAGGCCAGCACCGTGAGCAGCATCAGGTCCGGTACGGCGCCGGGCAGTTGCAGGCGCGCGAGGATGCTCACCTGGATCACCAGGGCCACGACCACCAGGGTCGTGGAGAGCAGCATCCGGTTGAAGCGCATGGGACTCAGCTCCTACTGCTCTTGCGGTGCGGCCGCGTCGGCGGCCCCGGCGGAGGGCGTCACGGTGACCGTCACGGTCGGTGTGGGCGTCGGCTTCGGTGCGGGCGGCAGGACCGTGTCGCGCGGGTCCTTGCGGGGTGCTTCGACGACGACGCCGACGATGTCGAGCTTGGTGAAGCCGACGAACGGCTTGACGTAGACGGTGCGGGTGAGGTCGCCGCCGGAGGGGTCGACGCGCGAGACCACGCCGACCGGGACGCCGGGCACGAACGGCGTGTCGGCCTGCGAGCCGAAGGTGACCAGGCGGTCGCCCTTCTTCACCTTGGCCTTGCCGTTGAGCAGCTGGACCCGCAGCGGGCGGTCGCCCTGGCCGGAGGCGAAGCCGAGCTCGTCGGTCTTCTCCATGCGCGTACCGACCGTGAAGTCGGGGTCGCTGGCGAGTAGCACGGTGGAGGTGCTCGGGCCGACTGTGGTGACGCGGCCGACCAGTCCGTCGCCGTTGATGACGGTCATGTCGCGCTTGATGCCGTCGTCGGCGCCGGCGTCGATGGTGACGGTCCAGGAGAAGCCCTGCGCGGCGCCGATCGCGATGACCTCGGCGCCCTTGATGCCGTACTGCCCGGCGCCCGCGGTCTTCAGCATCTTGTCGAGCTGCTGCACCCGGCTGCGGTTGCGGTCGTCGTTGCCCAGCCTGGTCTTGAGCTCGGCGTTCTCACGTTCGAGCCTGGCGATGCGGTCGTGCCGGCTGCCGGAGTCCTTGACCGCGGAGACCGCGTTGGCGAACGGGTCGACAGCGGCCGACACGCCGTTCTCCACCGGGCCGAACACCGTGGCAGCCGCCCGGCGTGCACCGTCGACCGGGGAGTCCTGGCCGCCACGGATATCGACCGTGATCAGCGCGAACGCGATCGCGATCAGCAGCACCAGGAGCAGTCGGCTCTCTCGGGAGTCCCTCACGTGCGGCGGCCGTGCCTTCCTCGTCGGAATTCCTTGTCGCTCTTGCCTCTATATCAACGATCCGCCGCACGGGAGAGCACGTGCGCTCCGTACGGCGGAAGAAGCGCGCGTGTCGTCTCGGCTACGCGCGCCCCGTACGGCGGACGGAGCGCCTCGTCTCGGCTGCGCGTGCCCCGTACGGCGGACGGAGCACCTCGCCTCGGCTAGGCGTGCTCCGTACGGCGGACGAAGCGCGCGTGCCGCTCCGGACACGCGCGCCGCGTGGCACCGCACGCGCCCGTCATCTGCGCGGCTGCGCGTCCAGCACCTGCTGGAGCGCCTCGAACTCCTCGACGCACTTGCCGGATCCGAGCGCCACGCTGTCCAGCGGGTCCTCGGCGATGTGGATCGGCATGCCGGTCTCGCGGCGCAGCCGCTCGTCGAGGCCGCGCAGCAGGGCGCCGCCGCCGGTGAGGACGATGCCGCGGTCCATGATGTCGCCGGAGAGCTCGGGCGGGCACTTGTCGAGGGTGGTCTTGACCGCGTCCACGATCGCGTTGACCGGTTCCTCGATGGCCTTGCGGACCTCGGCGGCCGAGATGACGACGGTCTTGGGCAGTCCCGAGACCAGGTCGCGGCCGCGGATCTCGGTGTGCTCGTCGTCCTCGAGTTCGTACGCGGAACCGATCGTGATCTTGATCTGTTCGGCGCTGCGCTCGCCGAGCAGGAGCGAGTACTCCTTCTTGATGTGCTGGATGATCGCGTTGTCCAGCTCGTCTCCGGCGACGCGGATCGACTGCGCCGTGACGATGCCGCCGAGGGAGATGACGGCGACCTCGGTGGTGCCGCCGCCGATGTCCACGACCATGTTGCCGGTCGCCTCGTGGACGGGGAGGCCGGAGCCGATGGCCGCGGCCATCGGCTCCTCGATGATGTGCACTTGGCGCGCACCGGCCTGCGAGGACGCCTCGATGACCGCACGGCGCTCGACACCGGTGATCCCGGAGGGCACGCAGACGACGACACGCGGACGGGCGAGATAGCGCCGCTTGTGGATCTTCAGGATGAAGTACCGGAGCATCCGCTCGGTGATCTCGAAGTCGGCGATGACGCCGTCCTTGAGCGGTCGCACCGCGACGATGTTGCCCGGCGTCCGGCCGATCATCTTCTTCGCCTCGGCGCCGACCGCGAGGATGCCACCCGTGTTGGTGTTGATCGCGACGACGGACGGCTCGTTGAGAACGATCCCCCGGCCCCTGACGTACACCAGCGTGTTGGCGGTCCCGAGGTCGACAGCCATGTCACGGCCGATGAACGACATGTTGTTCCCCATGAGGATGCGTCTGGCCTTCCTAAATCGAGCGTTGATGGCTTGTTAGGCAGGCGAGGTGGGTGCTGCTGTGGCGTGAGCTTCCATCGTAGTCTCGCCCCCGCGGACACGGCGCGATGGACTGGCGCCAATGTCAGCAGATGCTGTGCCGCCTCGCTTGTGGAGACGTACCAACGGAGGCACGGGTTCCCCCGATCGTGGCGCATATGCCAAAGGACGGCGGGGAATTCCCGGCCGTCCCTGGTCAGGCACCCAGACTTTTGACAGTGTGTCAGAAAAATCGGGCGCGGCGGCCCAGCCGCCCGCGTACGCGCCGCTGAACGTCAGACACGCCCGGGGAAGAAGATCTTCAACTCGCGCTCGGCGGACTCCTCGGAGTCCGAGGCGTGGATCAGGTTCTCACGCGTGATGGTGCCGAAGTCGCCCCGGATGGAGCCGGGGGCCGCGGCGATCGGGTCGGTCGGCCCGGCCAGCTGCCGGACGCCCTCGATGACCCGCTCGCCCTCGACGACCATGGCGACGACGGGACCGGAGGACATGAAGGCGACGAGCGGCTCGTAGAACGGCTTGCCCTGGTGCTCGCCGTAGTGCTGCTCCAGGGTGTCCTGGTCGAGTGTGCGCAGCTCCAGCGCGGTGATCTGCCAGCCGGCCTTGCGCTCGATACGGCCGATGATCTCGCCGATCAGGCCGCGCCGGACGGCGTCGGGCTTGAGCAGGACGAGGGTGCGCTGGGACATGGTGTGCGGCTCCTTCGAGGTCGCTTGGGTTGCGGGGTTGTCAGAGGCTACAGGGCCCGTCTGAGCGCCTGTTATGCGGCGTCAGAGCCCGGCTGGGCCCCAGCCGCCGCACCCTGCGCCGCAAAGCGGGCCTTGGCCTCGTCGATCTTGCGGCCGAAGTGCACCGACGCACCCCAGAGGGCGGCGAACACGGCGCCGAGGAAGAACATGACCGGGACGATGAAACCGCTCGCGATCAGCCCGATCTGCAGGGCCCAGCCCAGCTGCACCCCGCCGGGCCGCGTGATCATCCCGCAGAGCAGCACGGACAGCGCCATCGCGATGCCGGAGACGGTCCACACCGTCCCCATGGCCAGATCCGGGTCCTTCATCGCGACGAGCCCGGCGAACCCGATCACGAAGAACTCGCCGATCAGAGTCGAAGCACAGAGCGTACGCACAGCAGTTCAGCCCTTCCCCAGAAGCAGTCGGGCCTCGCCGACGGTGATGACGGAACCGGTGACGAGGACGCCGCCGCCTGCGTACTCGCCCTCCTCCTCGGCCAGCGTGACGGCGGCCTCCAGCGCGTCGTCCAGGCGCGGTTCGACCTGCACCCGGTCCTCGCCGAAGACCTCGACGGCGATCGCGGCCAGCTCGTCCACGTCCATCGCACGGTGGCTGGAGTTCTGCGTGACCACGATCTCGGCGAAGATCGGCTCGAAGGCCTCGAGCAGGCCGCGGACGTTCTTGTCGCCGCTCGCGCCGACCACGCCGATGAGCCGGCTGAAGTCGAATGCCTCGCGGATCCCCTCGGCGGTCGCGCGGGCGCCGGCCGGGTTGTGCGCCGCGTCCAGGACGACGGTCGGCGAGCGGCGTACGACCTCGAGACGGCCCGGAGAGGCGACCGAGGCGAACGCCTTGCGCACCACGTCGATGTCGAGCCGCTCGGCACGCTGCGCGCCGACACCGAAGAACGCCTCGACGGCGGCGAGCGCCACCGCGGCGTTGTGCGCCTGGTACTGGCCGTGCAGCGGCAGGAACACGTCCGCGTACTCACCGCCGAGCCCGCGCAGCGTCAGCAGCTGCCCGCCGACGGCGACCTGGCGCGAGACGACACCGAACTCGAGGCCCTCGCGGGCCACGGTGGCGTCCACCTCGACGGCCTTCTTCAGCAGCACCTGCGCGGCGTCGACCGGCTGCTGGGCGAGGATCACGGTCGCGCCCTGCTTGACGATCCCGGCCTTCTCGACGGCGATCTCGGCGGGGGTCTCGCCGAGCCGGTCCGTGTGATCCAGGTCGATGGGCGTGACGACGGCGACGTCCGCGTCGATCACGTTCGTCGCGTCCCAGCTGCCGCCCATCCCGACCTCGACGACGGCGACGTCGACGGGCGCGTCCGCGAAGGCCGCGTACGCCATTCCGGTGAGCACCTCGAAGAAGGACAGCCGGTACTCCTGCTGCGCGTCCACCATCTCGACGTACGGCTGGATGTCCCGGTACGTCTCGATGAACCGCTCCGCGTCGATCGGCGCGCCGTCCAGGCTGATCCGCTCGGTGATCGACTGCACGTGCGGCGACGTGTACCGGCCGGTGCGCAGCTCGAAGGCGCCGAGCAGCGCCTCGATCATGCGGGCCGTGGACGTCTTGCCGTTCGTCCCGGTGATGTGCACCGACGGGTACGCGCGCTGGGGTTCCCCCAGCACGTCCATCAGCGCCGAGATCCGGCTGACCGACGGCTCGAGCTTCGTCTCGCCCCAGCGCGTTGCGAGCTCCGCCTCGACCTCGCGCAGCGCCTTGTCGACCTCGGGGTCGGCGGGGCGGGCGGGTGCCTGGTCGGCGCCCTCCGGCGGTCCGGCCTGGGTGCGGAGGGTGCGGCTGCCGGCCTCGATCACGGCGAGGTCGGGGTCGCGGTCGGTCTCGGCCTCGATGATCTCGTCGAACTGCGCCAAGGGGTCGGGCTCGCTGTCGCCGGGCAGGCTGTCGTGCGGGGGGAGGTCGCTCACGGGGTCCAGTCTACGGAGGGGGTGCGGCGAGGGTGCATTTCCCCCACCCCGCCCCTTCCCGTAACCAGGGGGCTCCGCCCCCTGGACCCCCGAAGATCGCCCTTCGGGCTCGTCCTCAAGCGCCGGACGGGCTGAAAATCAGCCCCTCCGGCGCTTGAGGAGCGGAGTCCAGGGGCAGCGCCGGCGCCCCTCAGCCCTGCGGCAGCCGATCCAGCTGCGCCTTGATCCGGGCGATGTCCTCGTCCGCCTTGGCAAGGCGGACCCGGATCTTCTCCACGACGTGGTCAGGGGCCTTGGCCAAGAACGCCTCGTTCCCCAGCTTCGCCGAAGCCTGCGCCTTCTCCTTCTCGGCGGCCGCCAGATCCTTGGCCAGCCGTTTCCGCTCGGCCGCGACATCGATCACACCGGACAGGTCGAGCGCGACCTCGGCCCCCGCGACGGGCAGGGTCGCCGTCGCGGTGAAGGACTCCCCTTCCGGCTGCAGCCGCAGCAGCTGCCGGATGGCGGCCTCGTGAACCGCGAGCGGCGTACCGGACAGGTCGACGCGGGCCGGCACCCGCTGGCCCGGCTGCAGCCCCTGGTCGGCACGGAAGCGGCGGACCTCCGTGATGACCTGCTGAAGGGTCTCGATCTCGTTCTCCGCGGCGGCGTCGCGGAACCCCGAGTCCGTCGGCCACTCGGCGATCACGATGGACTCACCACCCGTGAGGGTGGTCCACAGCGTCTCGGTCACGAAGGGAACGACCGGGTGGAGGAGCTTCAGCGTGACGTCGAGCACCTCGCCCAGGACCCGCTTGGAGACCTCGGCGGGCTGGCCGCCCGCCTGGAACGTGGTCTTGGACAGCTCGACGTACCAGTCGAAGACCTCGTCCCACGCGAAGTGGAAGAGCGCCTCGGACAGCTTCGCGAACTGGTAGTCCTCGTAGTACGCGTCGACCTCGGCGACGACCGCGTTGAGCCGGGACAGGATCCACCGGTCGGTGGCGGACAGCTGCTCGACGGGCGGCAGGTCGCCCTCGACCGTCGCGCCGTTCATCAGCGCGAACCGGGTGGCGTTCCAGATCTTGTTGGCGAAGTTCCGGGAGCCCTGGACCCAGTCCTCGCCGATCGGCACGTCGACACCGGGGTTGGCGCCCCGCAGGAGCGTGAACCTCAGGGCATCGGACCCGTACTTGTCCATCCAGTCCAGCGGATTGACCGCGTTGCCGAAGGACTTCGACATCTTCTTGCCGAACTGGTCGCGGACCATGCCGTGCAGGGCGATGGTGTGGAACGGCGGGGTGCCGTCCATCGCGTACAGGCCGAACATCATCATCCGGGCGACCCAGAAGAAGAGGATGTCGTAGCCCGTGACCAGCACGGAGTTCGGATAGAACTTCTCGAGGCTCTCGGTCTGCTCGGGCCAGCCCAGCGTCGAGAACGGCCACAGGCCGGAGGAGAACCAGGTGTCGAGGACGTCGGTGTCCTGCGTCCAGCCCTCGCCGCTCGGCGGCTCCTCATCCGGTCCGACGCAGACGACCTCGCCATTGGGGCCGTACCAGACCGGAATCCGGTGACCCCACCACAGCTGGCGCGAGATGCACCAGTCGTGGAGGTTGTCGACCCAGTCGAAGTACCGCTTCTCCATCTCCTGCGGGTGGATCTTGACCCGGCCGTCGCGGACCGCGTCACCGGCGGCCTTCGCGAGCGGGCCGACCTTGACCCACCACTGCATGGACAGGCGCGGCTCGATGGTGGTCTTGCAGCGCGAGCAGTGGCCCACGGAGTGGACGTACGGGCGCTTCTCGGCGACGATCCGGCCCTCGGCACGCAGAGCGGCGACGATGGCGCTGCGGGCCTCGAGACGGTCCAGGCCCTGGAAGGGGCCGTGCGCGGTGATGACCGCGTGCTCGTCCATCACGGTGATCGACGGCAGGTTGTGGCGCTGCCCGATCTCGAAGTCGTTCGGGTCGTGGGCGGGCGTCACCTTGACGGCGCCGGTGCCGAACTCCGCGTCCACGTGCGTGTCGGCGACGACGGGGATGGACCGGCCGGTCAGCGGCAGCTTGATCGTCTTGCCGACGAGGTGCTTGTACCGCTCGTCGTCCGGGTGCACGGCGACCGCGGTGTCACCCAGCATGGTCTCGGCACGGGTCGTGGCGACGACGAGGGTCTCGTCGCCTTCCCCGTACTTGATCGACACGAGCTCGCCGTCGTCCTCCTGGTACTCCACCTCGATGTCCGAGATGGCCGTCAGACAGCGCGGGCACCAGTTGATGATGCGCTCGGCGCGGTAGATCAGCTCGTCGTCGTAGAGCTTCTTGAAGATCGTCTGGACGGCCTGGGACAGGCCCTCGTCCATGGTGAACCGCTCACGGGACCAGGCGACACCGTCGCCCAGGCGGCGCATCTGCCCGGAGATCTGCCCACCGGACTCGGCCTTCCACTGCCAGACGCGCTCGACGAACGCCTCACGGCCGAGGTCGTGGCGGGACTTGCCCTCCTTGCCGAGCTCGCGCTCGACGACGTTCTGCGTGGCGATGCCGGCGTGGTCCATGCCGGGCTGCCACAGCGTCTCGTACCCCTGCATGCGCTTGCGGCGCGTGAGCGCGTCGATGAGCGTGTGCTCGAACGCGTGCCCGAGGTGCAGGCTGCCGGTGACGTTCGGCGGCGGGATGACAATGGTGTACGGCGGTTTGTCGCTCTTCTCGTCGGCCTCGAAGTAGCCGCGCTCTACCCAGCGCTCGTACAGCTTCCCCTCTACCTCGGCCGGCGCGTACTGGGTCGGCAGTTCGGTGGTGGTCGCTGGTTGCTGCTGCTGAGTGTTCTCGGTCACGGGCTCAGTTTAGAGGTGTCACGGAGGCGTACTGAAACCGGAAGGTTTCGTAACGGTGCGGCCCCTCGCGCCCCGGCCCGGCACCGGTTCCGGAAGGATGTCAGGGACGCATAAACCACAGAGGGGGACTGAGACCTCGATGAGCTACAACCAGCCGGGCCCGTACGGCGGTCAGCCGCAGCAGCCCGGGCCGTACGGCCAGCCGGGCCCCTACGGCCAGCCGCCGCAGGCACCCCAGCCCGGCTACGGCTACCCGCAGCAGGCCCCACAGGGACCCCCGCCGCAGCCGGGCTACGGGTACCCGCAGCAGGCTCCGCAGGGGGCCCCGCAGGGCGTCCCGCAGCAGCCGAACCCCTACGGCCAGCCGGGCCCGTACGGGCAGCAGCCTCCTTACGGCCAGCAGCCTCCGGGGGCTCCGTACGGCATGCCGCAGCCGCCGGTGCCGGGAGGCGGCAAGAAGAAGACGGGCATCATCGTCGGCGCGGTCGTCGCGCTGGTCGCGATCGGCGCTGGCGTGTGGTTCTTCACGGCGGGCGGTGGCGGCGGCAGCGTCGCCGACGACGGCAAGAAGTACAAGCTGACGACGCCGGCGACGGTGCTCAGCGAGTACAAGAAGCAGTCCTCGTCGGAC
The DNA here is from genome assembly GCF_001642995.1 of Streptomyces jeddahensis. GTDB lineage: Bacteria > Actinomycetota > Actinomycetes > Streptomycetales > Streptomycetaceae > Streptomyces > Streptomyces jeddahensis. The sequence continues at coordinate 12,479 of NZ_LOHS01000033.1, read as the reverse complement.
AGCGGCGGCCTGGCCGGGAGCGACCTCGAGGAAGCCGAGAAGTGGGGCGTGACCAACCCCAAGAACGTGAACGGCTCTTACATGGCGGGCTCGGGCGCCAGCCAGAAGATGCTCAACCTGGGTGGCGTCTACGGCGACGTCGAGGACCCGGAGAAGGTCGTCGACGGCATGTTCAGCGAGATGAAGAAGAACTACTCCCAGCAGGGCTCGGACGGCGAGAGCATCAAGCTCATCGGCAGCCCCGAGGAGTTCACCCCGGCCGGCTTCGAGAACGGCATCATGAAGTGCCAGGAAGCCGAGTTCAGCATCGGTGACACCGGCGGCATCGGTGACACCGACACGGGCACGCCGAGCAGCTTCACGATGCCGATGTGCGTCTGGGGCGACCACAGCACCATCGGGTTCGTCGTGTCGTCCGACGCCGCGGCCGCTGTGACGGGCAAGGGCATGTCGCTCGAGGACGCCGCCGCTCAGACGGCCAAGGTGCGCAACGAGGTTCGCGTCGAGATCAAGTAGTCGCCTCGCATGCCATACCTGAAGGGGGTGCCCGGCGAGCTCGCCGGGCACCCCCTTCGACGTCCTGAGCGCGTCCGCTTACGCGGACTTCTGCTCTCCCGGCCCGCGGCCCCGCGCGTCCCGCGGGATCAGCGTCGGGTTGACGTTGGAGTGGACGACGTCCGGGGTGATGACGACGCGGGCGACGTCCTTGCGGGACGGGACCTCGTACATCACCGACATCAGGACCTCCTCCATGATGGCGCGCAGGCCTCGGGCGCCCGTCTGGCGGAGGATCGCCTGGTCGGCGATGGCCTCGAGGGCCTCGCGCTCGAAGTCCAGCTCGACCCCGTCGAGTTCGAAGAGGCGCTGGTACTGCTTGACCAGCGCGTTGCGCGGCTCGACCAGGATCTGCAGCAGCGCCTCCCGGTCGAGGTTGTGCACCGAGGTGATGACCGGGAGGCGACCGATGAACTCCGGGATCATCCCGAATTTCACCAGGTCTTCGGGCATCACGTCCTCGAACTGGTCCTTGGCCTCCATCTCGCGCTTGGAGAGGATGGTCGCGCCGAAGCCGATGCCCTTGGCACCGGCCCGGGACTCGATGATCTTCTCCAGGCCCGCGAAGGCACCGCCCACGATGAACAGGACGTTCGTCGTGTCGATCTGGATGAACTCCTGGTGCGGGTGCTTGCGGCCGCCCTGCGGCGGAACCGAGGCGGTGGTGCCCTCCAGGATCTTCAGCAGGGCCTGCTGCACGCCCTCGCCGCTGACGTCGCGCGTGATCGACGGGTTCTCGCTCTTACGGGCGACCTTGTCGATCTCGTCGATGTAGATGATGCCGGTCTCGGCCTTCTTGACGTCGTAGTCGGCGGCCTGGATGAGCTTCAGGAGGATGTTCTCGACGTCCTCGCCGACGTAGCCGGCCTCCGTGAGCGCCGTCGCGTCGGCGATGGCGAACGGGACGTTGAGCATCCGGGCCAGCGTCTGGGCCAGAAGTGTCTTGCCGGAGCCCGTGGGCCCCAGCAGCAGAATGTTGGACTTCGCCAACTCGATGGCGTCGTCGCGGCCTTGGGAGCCGCCGTTCTCACCGGCCTGAACCCGCTTGTAGTGGTTGTACACAGCGACCGAGAGGGCCTTCTTCGCGGCCTCCTGGCCGACGACGTACCCCTCGAGGAACTCGTAGATCTCACGGGGCTTGGGCAGTTCCTCCCAGCGCACCTCGCTCGTCTCGGCGAGCTCTTCCTCGATGATCTCGTTACAGAGGTCGATGCACTCGTCGCAGATGTACACACCGGGGCCTGCGATGAGCTTCTTGACCTGCTTCTGGCTCTTTCCGCAGAACGAGCACTTGAGCAGGTCGCCGCCGTCACCGATGCGTGCCACGAGGTGCTTCCCCTTCGCCTGGGAGACGCCACGTTCAGCGGCTCCTGGTGCCTCATATCCGACGGTACCTTGCCGGGCCCCCCGTTCGGGCCCCCCTTGGCGCGGTTGACTGTGACGTACACACCGTGCCAAGGGGCGGCAATGCTACTGCGCCTGCGTCAGACGACCGCGGCGTTATTCATCTTCCGGGTGGAGATGATCTGGTCGATCAGGCCGTAGCGCAGCGCTTCCTCAGCGGTGAGGATCTTGTCGCGCTCGATGTCCTCGCGGATCTTCTCGATCGGCTGCGTGGAGTGCTTGGCCAGCATCTCCTCCAGCTGCGAGCGCATCCGCAGGATCTCGTTCGCGGCGATCTCCAGGTCGGAGACCTGGCCGCGGCCCGTCTCGCTGTACGGCTGGTGGATCAGGACACGGGCGTTGGGGAGCGCCATGCGCTTGCCCGGGGTGCCCGCCGCGAGGAGCACGGCTGCGGCGGAGGCGGCCTGGCCCATGCAGACCGTCTGGATGTCCGGCTTCACGAACTGCATCGTGTCGTAGATGGCCGTGAGCGCCGTGAAGGAGCCGCCGGGGCTGTTGATGTAGACCGAGATGTCACGGTCGGGGTCCATCGACTCCAGGCACAGCAGCTGCGCCATGACGTCGTTGGCGGAGGCGTCGTCGATCTGGACGCCGAGGAAGATCACGCGCTCCTCGAAGAGCTTCGCGTACGGGTCGTACTCGCGGACGCCCTGCGAGGTGCGCTCGACGAAGCGCGGGATGACGTAGCGGGACTCGGCGCGGGGGCCGGTGTACTCGGCCTGCCCGCGCTCGGCGCGCAGGCGCTCGTACAGGCCGCTGCCGGGGAAGTCGTTCACGGTTGTTCTCCTAAGGCCTAAGGGCTGTGGCGGTGGCTGGGGGCTGAAGGGGCTCAGGCAGCCCCGGTGCCGCCGCCGCCCGGCATACCGGCAGCGGTGGTGATGACCTCGTCGATCAGGCCGTACTCCTTGGCCTCGATCGGGTCGAACCAGCGGTCGCGGTCCGAGTCGCGGGTGATCTGCTCCACGCTCTGGCCGGTGTGGAAAGCGGTGAGCTCCGCCATCCGCTTCTTGGTGTGCAGCAGCCGCTCGGCGTGGATCTTGATGTCCGACGCGGAGCCCGCGAGGCCCGCGGAGGGCTGGTGGATCAGGATCTCGGCGTTCGGCAGGGCGAAGCGCTTACCGGGCGTACCCGCGCTCAGCAGGAACTGACCCATGGAGGCCGCCATGCCCATGGCGATGGTCACCACGTCGTTCTTGATGTACTGCATGGTGTCGTAGATCGCCATGCCCGCCGTGATCGAGCCGCCGGGGCTGTTGATGTAGAGGTAGATGTCCTTGTCGGGATCCGAGGCAAGGAGCAGCAGCTGCGCGGTGATCTTGTTGGCGATGTCGTCGTCGACCGGCTGGCCCAGGAAGATGATCCGCTCGTTGAGCAGCCGGTTGTAGACCTGGTCGCCGAGGCCGCCACCGATGGAAGGCTCGCCGGCGGCGGAGGGCATCAGATTCGTCACGTATCCACCTGCTCGTCTTACGACGGCGCCGGGCCGTCTCACGTCTTCTGCTTCAGGCTGGGACCCCGCCGTGTAACCGTCTGCCGACGGCGTGTGGGGACTCCCCTGCCCTCGTATTCATGGACCCTAACGCGCAGGCAGGCGGGTGCCATCCCGCATTCGGAACTGTTCGCTGTGAGCGCAGGTTCCTTGGGGTCGGGTACGAAGTCGGGTACCCGGGGCTGGTTCCGGTGCACCTGACGGTTCGTGGCGCCGTCGCGCGGGGGCTGTGCCCACCCGTTCCGCCCTGCGGAACGCCTGCCCACAGCGCTACAGGGGGAGCGCCGCGCCCTACCGCTGTGGGCAATCGTTCCTCCCCCAGTGCCTTAAGGGCCTGGGAGGTACCCCCAGGGCGGAACGGGTGGGCACAGCCCACGACGGAGGGTGCCCTTCAGCGCGTACAGGGGCCCCCGTAACGGCCGACGGGCCCCGAGGTGCCGCAGCACCCCGGAGCCCGTCGTTCAGCGCGGGAGACGCGAGGCTCAGGCCTCCGGCTTCTCCTCGGAGTCCTCGGAGGCCTCCTCCGAGGACGCCTCGACGGTCTCGCCGGTCTCGTCCTCCTCGTCGTCCAGGTCGACGACCTCACCGTTCGTGTCCTTGACCGTGGCCGCCTCGACCACGACCGCCAGCGCCTTGCCGCGGGCGACCTCGCCCACGAGCATCGGCACCTGGCCGCCCTGAACGACGGCCTGGGCGAACTGGTCGGGGGACATGCCGGAGGAGGCCGCACGGCGCATGAGGTGCTCGGTGAGCTCCTCCTGGCTGACGTTGAGCTTCTCCTTGGAGACCAGCTCGTCGAGGACGAACTGGGTCTTGATGCCCTTGATCGCCGCCTCGCGGGTCTCGGTGTCGAACTCCTCGACGGTCTTGCCCTGGATCTCCAGGTACTTCTCGAGGGTGAGACCCATCTGGCCGAGCTGGTGGTGCTCGAGGTTGTGCTTACGGGTGTTGATCTCGTCCTCGAGAAGCTTCTCGGGGACCGGGACCTCGACGAGCTCGAGCAGCTTGTCCAGCACCCGCTCCTGGGCCTGCGTGGCCTGGTCGTACTGCTTCATGTTCTCGAGGCGCTTGCGGCTGTCCGCCTTGAGCTCCTCGAGGGTGTCGAACTCGGAGGCGAGCTGAGCGAACTCGTCGTCCAGCTCCGGCAGCTCACGCTTGGCGACCTGGGTGACCTTGACGGTGACCTCGGCTTCCTTGCCGGCCGCCGAGCCGCCCTTGAGCTCGGAGGTGAAGGTGGCCTCAGCCCCGGCCTCCAGGCCCTTGACGGCGTCGTCGATGCCGTCGAGCAGCTCGCCGGAGCCGATGGTGTACGAGACGCCCTCGGCGACGCCGTCCTCGAGGACCTCGCCGTCGACCTTGGCCTCCAGGTCGATCGTCACGACGTCGCCGTCCTCGGCGGCGCGCTCGACCGGGGAGGTGGAGGCGAAGCGCTCGCGCAGCTCCTCCACGGCCTTCTCGACCTCTTCGTCGCTGACCTCGATCGCGTCGACCTCGACCTCGATGCCGGAGTAGTCCGGGATCTCGATGGTCGGGCGGACGTCGACCTCGGCGGTGAAGGTCAGCAGCTCGCCGTCCTTCAGCTCGGTGATGTCGACCTCGGGCTGGCCGAGGACGTTCAGCTCGCCCTCGTTGACCGCTTCGGTGTAGAGCTTCGGGAGAGCGTCATTGACGGCCTCCTCGAGCACGGCGCCGCGACCGAACCGCTGGTCGATGATGCGGGCCGGAATCTTGCCCTTCCGGAAGCCCTTCACCGTGACCTGCTGGTTGATCTTCTTGTACGCCGCGTCGAGGCTGTCCTTGAGCTCCTCGAAGGGCACCTCGACAGTGAGCCGAACCCGGGTCGGGTTCAGGGTCTCCACGGCGCTCTTCACGGTTCGGTCTCCTTGTGGCTGACTTCTTGGATTCTGCTGGGCCAGAGGGCCTCAGCGGATCGCGTCGCCCGGAAGACGTCAGATCTGAGACATACGGGCGCGCAGTCTGCATAGTAACGGCAGGTGGTACGCGCCCCAAAAGGCGATCAAGGACCCTGCCGGTCGAACCGGCCTCGGATCCCGGTGGTGGTCGGGGTGGCGGGATTTGAACCCACGGCCTTCCGCTCCCAAAGCGGACGCGCTACCAAGCTGCGCCACACCCCGTCTGGTGCGACACGTAGGGTACATGCCCGCAGGCAGTGCGGCTTCCGTAATTCGGGAGCGGCACCAGGCGACGGGCGGGGGCCACGCTCTCCGCGGCGGCGCGGTCACGCAGCGTGCGCCGCACCCGCGACCGCGAGTGCGGCGGGTTCGCCACCGCTGGTACGACAGGCTCACCACCAGGAGTGCGGCGGGATCCGCCACCGCGCGTGCAGCCGGATCGCCACCGCGCGTGCTGCCTGGTGACGGCGGGGTGTGCGGCGGAGGGGTGCGACCCGCTACGATGCTTCCGTGCCGCGGTCGGTGACCTGCGGCGCACGTTGTGCGGGCGTAGCTCAATGGTAGAGCCCTAGTCTTCCAAACTAGCTACGCGGGTTCGATTCCCGTCGCCCGCTCTGTGGCCTCCGGCCCGGTTCGCAGATTTTCGTGGACCGGGTCGGAGCTTTTTTTGCGGGCTGTACGGGTTCAGGGCACCCGCCGTCGTGGGTTGCACCCACCCTCCCCCACTGCCTTAAGGGCGTGGGAGGTGCCCCCAGCCATGCGGAACGATTGCCCACAACGAGAGCGGCGCACCTGCCCGCAACGGTGTGCCGTGGCTCAGAAGCTGATCGAGTTGATCGTGTCTGCTATCGAGTCGAGGAACCGGTTGATGGACGGGGCCATTCCGGTTGAGGCGAGGAAGAAGCCGAAGAGCACCGCGACGATCGCGGGGCCGGCCTTGATCGAACCCCCGCGGATCATCACCACAAGGATGATCGCCAACAGCACCACCACTGACAGCGAAATGGCCACACTGATCACACCCTAGGTCGGTCTGCTCTCCCGGCCCGGGGGGGTGCGACCCCGCACACCCCCGCTCAGAACCATCGTGCCACCAACCAGGCCGCGCTATGCGACGGGTGACGCATCGTCGGCCATGTGTACGGCGGCACCGCAGGCAGGCGCACCCTGGCGGCACTTGAACGTCACGCGCGCGTGCAGCAATTCGCTTGGCCAGTGCGTTCATCAATTCGGCTTGATCGTTTCCATGCCCACACAAGGTGTGCGCAGGGAATTCGAATTGTCGTCACAGGCACATCCGACTGTTACCACAGACACATCCGTGAGACTGACGACACATCAAAGTCACCACGAGAAAGCCAATGAACCGGACATTTCACCGGAGTCGCCCGCGGGCGTTATGCCCTAATTAAGGGGGATTAGTTCGGACGTAACGGTCAACAGGCTGCGCCACAGAGGAGATACGGATCGCTATGTCGGCTTCCCCGAAATCCCGGGTACCCGCAGGCCATAAGCAGATTCGAGTTGATGGTTTTACGAAATCCCACAGACAACGCTAGGGTGCCTCAGATGTTCCACGCTGCCTCGTCCCCCGTAAGCGCAGCCGTCATGCCGACCACTTGGTGGGAGGGCCTGTGACGAACTCGCTGCGACCGCACGGCGACCACAGAGCGCCACTCCCCCCGGCACAGGAGCCGGCGGCGGGAGTGCCGGGCCCGCGATCCCCGCGGACCGCCCAGGCGCCCGGCGCTTCCCCCACCCGGGGCCCCAACGCCCCGGACGACAGGGCGCCGAACGGCAGTGCCCCGGGCAACAAGCCCGCGAAGCAGCGTGACGCGTTCTTCGACAACGCCAAGTACCTGGCGATCGTGCTGGTCGCGATGGGCCACGCGTGGGAGCCCCTGACGGATCACAGCCGGTCCGCCGAGGCCCTGTACATGACCGTCTACACGTTTCACATGCCGGCCTTCATCCTGATCTCCGGCTACTTCTCGCGCAGTTTCGACATGCGCCCGGACCGGCTCAGGCGCCTGGTGACCGGAATCGCCGTGCCGTACGTCCTCTTCGAAGTGGCGTACTCCTTCTTCAAGCGGTGGGCCGACGACGATCCGTCGCACCCGATCAGCCTGCTCGACCCCTGGTACCTCACCTGGTTCCTGGTCGCCCTCTTCGTCTGGCGGCTCACCACCCCGCTGTGGAAGGTGGCCCGCTGGCCGGTGCCGCTCGCGCTCGGCATCGCGGTGCTGGCCACCGTCTCGCCCGACATCGGCGACGACCTGGACCTGCAGCGCGTCCTGCAGTTCCTGCCGTTCTTCGTCATGGGCCTGTTCATGAAGCCCGAGCACTTCCAGATGCTGCGGCGGCGTGAGGTCCGGCTGCTGTCCGTCCCCGTCTTCGCCGGCGCGCTCGTGGTGGCGTACTGGGCCGCCCCGCGCATGTCGTCGGCGTGGTTCTACCACCGCGACAGTGCACAGGAACTGGGCTCGCCCTGGTGGGTCGGTGTCGTGATGACGCTGGCGCTCTTCGGCTGCTCGATGGTGCTCACCGCGTGCTTCTTCGCCTGGGTGCCGCGTCGGCGGATGTGGTTCACGGTGCTCGGCGCGGGCACGCTGTACGGCTATCTGCTGCACGGCTTCCTCGCCAAGGGGTCGCGCTTCTGGGGCTGGTACGAGGACTACGAGTGGCTGCACAAGCCGCTGGGTGAGATCTTCGTGACCCTCGTCGCTGCGACGATCGTCACCGTGCTGTGCACACCGCCCGTGCAGCGGATGTTCCGCTTCGCCATGGAGCCGAAGATGGAGTGGGCCTTCAAGCGGGACGCGACGGAGCTGGCGCGAGAGCGGGCGAAGACCGCGGCGTAGGGCCAGCCGGCGGCCGGTCGGCTGTCAGTGGGCTGTCAGCCGGCCGAGAGGCCCAGCAGGTCGCGCATCGTCGCGTACTTCCGTGTCAGGCGGGCGCGCGTGGGCTCGTCGAGGAGGGCGAGGCGGGCCGGGTCGGCATTGCTGGCGAGGTCCGCCTCCTTCACCACGAGGGCGCCGGGAGTGGCCAGGATGCGCTGCGCGTAGGACTCCGGGGTCTCGTCCGGGCGCTTGGTGAGCGCCAGCACGATGTCCTTCGTGCGCTGCGTCAGCGGGGCGCCGTGCAGCCACTCCTCGGACAGCGCATCGTCCTCGACCGCGTCGTGCAGCCAGGCCGCCGCGATCTGCTCGTCGCTGCCGCCGCGGGCGCGGACGCCCTCGGCCACCTCCCGCAGATGCTCGGCGTAGGGGCGGCCCACCTTGTCGGTCTGGGCCGCGTGCGCCTCACGGGCGAGGGCCTCGACCTCGCCCGGCGTCATGATCTCGTGGGTGTCGTTCCGCGTCACACGTCGAGTGTCCCGCGTGGGCACCCCGACGGCCCCGGGCGCGGGCAAAGGATCCGCACCGGCAAGCAAAGGTTCGCGCGTCTGCACGCAAAGGTTCCCGCACCCGCCGCACAGCGTCGCGCCCGTCTGGCCGAGCGTCACCTGCAGAGCAGGGCGTCAGGTCTCCCGCAGACCGAGCGTCAGGTCTCCCGCAGACCGAGTGTCACGTCTCCCGGCAGCGCCGAGCGTCACGTCTCCCGGCAGATCAGCAGCAGCGCCCGGTCGTCGTTGACGTCCTTCGCCACCGCCTCGATCAGGTGCCAGGCCGCCCCGTGGAAGCCGCCCGCGACATAGCGGTCGGCCTCGCCGGTGAGGCGGTCTATGCCTTCCGAGATGTCCCTGTCCGCGGTTTCGACGAGACCGTCGGTGAAGAGCATCAGGACGTCGCCCGGGCGCAGTGTGCCCTTGACGGGGTCGAACTGGGCGCCGTCGTAGACCCCGAGCAGCGGCCCCTCCGCCGCCTTCTCCTCCCAGCGGCCGGTGCCCGCGTGCAGTTGTACGGCGGGCGGGTGGCCGGCGGTGAAGAGTTCGTAGTCGCCAGAGTCCAGGTCCAGGACGAGGTGGATCGAGGTGGCGAAGCCCTCGTCCCAGTTCTGGCGGAGCAGATAGCCGTTGGCGGCGGGCAGGAACGCATGCGGCGGCAGGGAGCCGAGGAGGCCGCCGAACGCTCCGGACAGCAGCAGGGAACGGGAGCCCGCGTCCATGCCCTTGCCCGAGACGTCCGTGAGGACGACCTCCAGGGTCCGGCCGCCGTTGGTGCGGGCCGCCACCACGAAGTCGCCGGAGAAGGACTGGCCGCCAGCCGGCCGGAGCGCGATCTCGCGGTGCCAGCCCTTCGGCAGGACCGGCAGTTTGCCGTGCACCCGGATCCGTTCGCGCAGGTCGAAGAGCATCGTGCCGCCGCGCCGCCACGGCACGCCGACCCGGCTGCGGAACTGCGCGATCAGCAGTCCGAAGAAGCCGCAGGCGGCCACCACCAGGACGGTTCCGGGCGTCACCCGGGCCGGGCCCTCCGCGTACGGACCGAGTCCGACCGACTCCACGATCAGGGCGGTCGCCGCCGCCGCGTACAGGCCGAGCAGGCTCGCGGGGCGCAGCAGCAGGCCGCCCGCCACGATCGGCAGGACGAGGGCGGCCGGGGAACACCACACGGGATTGACGAGCGTGACGCCCGCGATCAGCGGGACCGTCAGCAGCAGACCGGCGAGGGCTATCCAGTCGGAGCCGTCTCCGCGGAAGTAGTCGACACCCGATTTGCGCAGGCCGACGCGGACCCGGTGCAGTTGCCTCTTCATCCGGGCCGGAAGCGTCTCGGCTGCCGCGCGTCGTCGTGCCATTGCTCGGGACCTTATCCATCAGCCCAGGTCCCTCGCACGGGAGGTCCTACTTGTCCCCCTCATCAATCCGCTCGTCCCTCTCCCGAGGGGCCCTCGGACACTCCCGGAGCCCTGCGCGAAATCGGCTCGCCCATCCCAGAAGTCCCTGGTACTCATGGCATATGACGAGTGAACTGCGAGTGCTGCAACCGTCCGAGTGGGACAACTGGTACGGGAAGTTGGTGCTCGCGTTCGGCGGGGTGCCGGAGGCGGACGAGGAGCGGGCCCTGTGGCAGCGCCTCACCGAGTGCGAGCGGTCGCTCGGCGCCTGGGACGGCGACGATTGTGTGGGGACGGCGGGGGCGTTCTCGTTCAGGATGACGGTGCCGGGTGGTGCGCTGGTGCCCGCGGCGGGCGTCACGATGGTGAGCGTCGCGGCGACGCACCGCCGGCGCGGCCTGCTCACGGCCATGATGCGGCGTCAGCTGGACGACGTCCGCTCCTGGGGCGAGCCGCTCGCGGTGCTGACGGCTTCGGAGCCCGCGATCTACGGCCGGTTCGGATACGGCGCAGCGACACAGCAGTTGTCCGCCGAGATCGACACGGCACGCGTCCGGATCGCCGTACCGCCGGGCACGGATGACGTACGTCTGCGGTTCGCGGCCCCCGCCGATGCGGCGGAGGCGTGCGAGGCCGTGTACGCGCGGCGGGTGCCGGGACGGCCGGGGATGCTCGCCCGGCGGCCCGGCTGGGAACAGCTGCCGCTGCTCGACCCGGAGAGCGAGCGGCATGGCGCCTCACCTCTGCAGTGCGTGCTGGCCGAGCGGGCCGGAGAGGTCGTGGGCTACGCCCGCTTCCACAACAAGCCCGAGTGGGACGCCGCCGGTCCCAAGGGCACGGTCGTCCTGCGCGACCTGGAGGCGCTCGACCCAGCGGCGTACGCGGCGCTGTGGCGGTTCCTGTTCGAGATCGATCTGACGTCCGTGCTCGAGGTGCGCAACCGGCCCGTGGACGACGCCTGGCAGCAGCTGGTGTCCGACATCCGCCGGTGCCGGGTGCAGCTGAGGGACTCGCTGTACGTACGGCTCGTGGATGTGGGCGCGGCGCTGGAGGCGCGTACGTACCAGACGCCCGTGGACGTTGTGTTCGAGGTCGAGGACGCCTTCTGCCCCTGGAACGAGGGGCGTTGGCGGCTCACCGGCGACGGCAAGGGAGCGTCCTGCAAGCGGACGGGCGACGACGCCGATCTGGCACTGTCGGTACGGGACTTGGGCGCGGCCTACCTCGGCGGGGTGTCCCTGACGGCGCTGGCGGCCGCGGGGCGGGTGCGGGAGTTGCGGGCGGGGGCGGCGGCTGAGGCCGCGGTTGCTTTCTCGTCAGCGGTGGCGCCTTGGCTGCCGCACGGGTTCTAGGCAGGGGATTCCGTCCTGCGCCGGCCGCCGCGGACAGGTTCAGCCGGGCGGCTGGCAGCCCGGGCACCAGAAGAGGTTGCGGGCGGCGAGATCGGCGGTGCGGATCTCGCCGCCACAGATGTGGCAGGGCTGGTTGGCCCTGCGGTACACGTACACCTCGCCGCCGTGGTCGTCGACGCGCGGCGGGCGCCCCATCGCCTCGGGGGTGTGTTCGGGGCGCACGGTGTCGATGCGGTTGTTGCGTACGCCCTCGTGCATCAGCTCGACCAGGTCCGCCCAGATCGCGGTCCACTGGTCGTACGTCAGGTCCCTGCCCGGTCGGTACGGGTCTATGCCGTGCCGGAAGAGGACCTCCGCGCGGTAGACGTTGCCGACGCCCGCGATGACCTTCTGATCCATCAGGAGCGCGGCGATGGTGGTACGGCTGCGGGAGATACGCCGGTACGCGCGGTCGGGGTCGTCGCCCCGGCGGAGCGGGTCGGGGCCGAGCCGGTCGTGTATCGCCTGCTTCTCCGTGTCCGTGATGAGGGCGCAGGTCGTGGGGCCGCGCAGATCGACGTACGCCGTGTCGTTGAGCAGACGGAGGCGGACCGTCTCGGTCGGCGGGGGTGCGGGGACCTCGCCGAAGCCGACCTTGCCGAAGAGGCCGAGGTGGATGTGGACCCAGTCCGGGCCCTCGAAGCCGAGGAAGAGGTGCTTGCCGTGGGCTTCCGCGGTGGTGAGGACCGTGCCGGTGAGGAGGGCTGCGGCGTCTGCGAACTTGCCCTGCGGGCTGCTTGCCTGTGCCGGGCGGGCGCCGAAGCTTGACAGGTAGTCCTTGGCCAGGCGGTGGATGGTGTGCCCCTCCGGCACGGGTCCTCTTTTCTCGTGGTCCGCCGCTCCGCGGCGGGGCTTTCTGCCGCTCCGCGGCGGGGCTATGTGCCGCTTCGCGGCATGATTCTTCGCCGCTCCGCGGCGGGTTTCCCACCCGCCCGCCCTTTTTTGGCC
>NZ_LOHS01000032.1 GCF_001642995.1 Streptomyces jeddahensis | reverse complement strand
ATGTAGCGGGGGGCGACGGCTCGAACGGCGGGGGCGGGGGGCCGAAGCCTTCCGGGGCCGCCTGACCGTCGTGGCTCTGCTCGGTTCCCGTCATGCCCGTCCCCCCTCGAAGATCACCGTGGCCCGTCCCCCGGTTCCAGGTTCCCCTCGGTTCTACCCCACCACCTCGACCTCGTAGAAACAGAGGTGGTCCTTGATCTCGGCGACGTCCGGCTTGGGATCGGGATACGCCCAGACCAGGTCGGGCGAGCCCGGCACCGACCAGTAGGACGCCGTGCCCTTGAACGGGCAGTACGTGTGGGTCTCCGACGGGGTCAGGAGGTCCGTACGGACGTCCTCGGGAGGCAGGTAGTAGCGCACCGGACAGCCGGTTTCGCGCAGTACGACCGGGCGCCGGCTCTCCGCGAGGACCTCGCCCCGGTGCACCACGCGCACGTGCTCCGTGCCCTGCTCGACAGTGATCGTGTGTCCTTCGGCCATGTAAGGCACAGCGCCCGGCGGCCCGGAGTTCTTCCCCCGTACGGTAGGCGCATGAATATCTGTGTCTTCCTCTCCGCCGCCGACCTCGACGACCGTTACACGCGCCCCGCGCGGGAGTTCGCCGAACTGCTGGGGAAGGGAGGGCACACCCTGGTGTGGGGCGGGTCCGACGTGGGGCTCATGAAGGTCGTCGCGGACGGTGTGCAGGAGGCCGGCGGGCGGCTCGTCGGCATCTCCGTCGACTTCCTGTCGTCCAAGACGCGTGCGGGCGCCGACGAGATGGTGATCGCCAAGGATCTGGCCGAGCGGAAGGCGCTCCTCCTGGAGAGGGCCGACGCGATCGTGATCATGGTCGGCGGGACCGGGACGCTGGATGAGGCCACCGAGATCCTCGAGCTGAAGAAGCACGGGCTCCACTCCAAGCCCGTGGTACTGCTCAACGCGGCGGGCTTCTACGACGGCCTCAAGGAGCAGTTCCGGAGGATGGAGGCCGAGGGCTTCCTTCCGCTGCCCCTCAACGACCTGGTGTTCTTCGCGGAGGAGCCCGTGGGGGCGCTGGCCTACCTGGAAGAGTCTCTCGGCACGCAGTGAATCGAGCGGCATGCCGTGATGCGAGCATGTGTGGCATGGCTACACATGTGATCACCGGGGCCGGGTCCGGCATCGGCGCAGCAGTGGCCCGGCGCCTCCACGCGCGCGGGGACGACCTGGTGCTGCTCGCGCGGGACGCCGGCCGCGCCAAGGAGCTGGCCGCCGACTTCCCCGGCGCCCGGACGCTCGTAGGCGACCTCGCCGACCCGGACAGGCTGTCGTGGGCGTTCTCGCACCAGACCCTGCCCGACCGGGTCGACTCGCTGCTGCACATCGCGGGCGTCGTCGACCTCGGCGCCGTCGGCGAGCTCACCCCGAAGACATGGCACAGCCAGCTCAACGTCAACCTCATCGCTCCCGCCGAGCTGACCCGGCACTTCCTGCCCCAACTCCGCGTCGCCCAGGGGCACGTGGTGTTCGTGAACTCGGGCGCGGGCCTGAGCGCCCACGCCGACTGGTCCGCGTACGCCGCGTCCAAGCACGGTCTGAAGGCGCTGGCCGACGCGCTGCGCCAGGAGGAGCACGCCAACGGCGTCCGCGTCACCTCGGTCTACCCCGGTCGTACGGCCAGCCCCATGCAGGCCAAGGTCCACCAGCAGGAGGGCAAGCAGTACGACCCGGCCCGCTGGATCGACCCGGAGTCCGTCGCCACGACGATCGTCATGTGCCTCGACCTGCCGCGCGACGCCGAGGTCAACGACCTGACGGTACGGCCGGGCCGCTGACCGCCCGGGGCGATGCCCCGGGCCCATTTCGTACGCTTCCCCGGTGAGCGAAAACAGCAAGTTCAGCCCCGGTCCCGCCACCGGCATCGGATCCATGCCGGGAAGCGACACGCGCGAGGCCGCCAAGACCGTCGTCGGGACCTTCGGCGGCGGTGAGGGCATGCCGTACCTGCCGGAGCTGCCCGCCCGCGGGCCCGGCGCCGACATGATCGGGCGGACGGCCGGGATGCTCGTCGAGCTGTACGCGCGCGTGGAGCCCAGCGGCTGGCGGATCGGGGACCGGCCGGGGCGGGACACCCGGCGCGCCAGGTCCTGGCTGGTGGAGGACCTGGACGCGCTCGAGGAGTACACGCAGGGCTACGAGGGGCCGCTGAAGGTGCAGGCGGTCGGCCCGTGGACGCTGGCGGCCGCGCTCGAACTGAAGAACGGCGAGGCGGCGCTGTCCGACCTCGGGGCCTGCCGGGACCTGGCCGAGTCACTGGCGGAGGGGCTGCGGGCGCACCTCGCCGACGTACGGCGGAGGGTGCCCGGCGCCGAGCTCGTGCTCCAGCTCGACGAGCCCTCGCTGATCGCCGTCCTGCGCGGCCAGGTCAAGACCGCCAGCGGCTACCGCACGCACCGGGCCGTGGACCGGCAGATCGTGGAGAGCACGCTGCGGGACGTGATCGGGATCCACGACGGACCTGTCGTCGTGCACTCGTGCGCCCCCGACGTGCCGTTCGCGCTGCTGCGCCGCGCTGGGGCGGCCGGGATCTCCCTCGACTTCTCGCTGCTCACCGAGCGTGACGACGACGCGATCGGGGAAGCCGTGGAGGGCGGCACCAGGCTCCTCGCCGGCGTCGTGCCGGGCACGGACGGCCCATTGTCAGACCCTGCCGGTAGCGTCATGGGTGTCAGGAAGCTGTGGCGCAGGCTGGGGCTGAATCCGGGGCTGCTGGGGGAGGCGGTCGCGATCACCCCGGCGTGCGGACTCGCGGGGGCGACCCCGGAGTACGCGCGCAAGGCCCTCAGCCACTGCGTCCGGGCGGCGAGATCCCTCGCGGACAACCCTGAGTGACGGCGCGTACGAGCATGTGACGGCACGAGCGAGTGACAGCACCCAGGACAGCACGAGCACGTGGCCGCACGAGCACGTGACGGGCCGTACAAGAAATCGGGAGGACAAGACGGTGGCCGGCGAACAGCAAGCACAGCCCGCATCGGCGCCCGCGGAGGCGCGCGAGAAGCACGCGCAGCTCGCTGAGCAGATCGAGGAGCACCGCTTCCGGTACTACGTGAAAGACCAGCCGGTCATCAGCGACGCGGAGTTCGACAAGCTGCTGCGCTCGCTGGAGGCGCTCGAGGACGAGTACCCCGAGCTGCGCACCCCCGACTCGCCGACCCAGAAGGTCGCGGGGGCGTACGCGACGGATTTCACGGCGGTCCAGCACCGCGAGCGCATGCTCTCCCTCGACAACGCCTTCGACGAGGAGGAACTCGCCGCGTGGGCCGACCGCGTCGCCAAGGAGGTCGGCACCTCGGCCTACCACTTCCTCTGCGAGCTCAAGGTCGACGGCCTCGCGGTCAATCTGACGTACGAGCACGGGCGGCTCACGCGCGCGGCGACCCGTGGCGACGGCCGCACCGGCGAGGACATCACCCCGAACGTACGGACGATCGCGGAGATCCCGGACCGGCTCAAGGGCGACCTCATCCCGGCGCTCGTGGAGATCCGCGGCGAGGTCTACTTCCCGATGGAGAAGTTCGAGGAGCTCAACACCCGCCTGGTGGAGGCCGGTGAGAAGCCCTTCGCCAACCCGCGCAACGCTGCGGCGGGTTCGCTGCGCCAGAAGGACCCGCGTATCACGGCCACCCGCCCGCTGCACATGGTCGTGCACGGCATCGGCGCCCGCGAGGGCTTCACCATCGACCGTCTCTCCCAGGCCTACGACCTGCTGCGCGACTGGGGCCTGCCCACGGCCAGGCACAACAAGGTGGTCGACGGCCTCGACGGCGTCCGGGAGTTCATCGGCTACTACGGGGAGAACCGCCACTCCGTGGAGCACGAGATCGACGGCGTCGTCGTCAAGCTCGACGAGATCCCGCTGCAGGGCCGCCTCGGCTCGACCTCGCGCGCCCCGCGCTGGGCGATCGCCTGGAAGTATCCGCCGGAGGAGGTCAACACCAAGCTGGTCGACATCCGGGTGGGTGTCGGCCGCACCGGACGCGTGACGCCGTACGCCGTGGTGGAACCGGTCGTGGTCGCCGGATCCGAGGTCGAGTTCGCCACCCTGCACAACCAGGACGTGGTCAAGGCCAAGGGCGTGCTCATCGGCGACACGGTGGTGCTGCGCAAGGCCGGTGACGTCATCCCGGAGATCCTCGGCCCGGTCGTCGACCTGCGCGACGGCACGGAGCGCGAGTTCCAGATGCCCGCCGAATGCCCGGAGTGCGGCTCGGAACTGCGGCCCATGAAGGAGGGCGACGTCGATCTGCGCTGCCCCAATGGCCGGTCCTGCCCCGCCCAGTTGCGCGAACGGCTGTTCTATCTGGCCGGCCGCAAGTGCCTGGACATCGAGAACTTCGGCTATGTCGCCGCGGCCGCCCTCACCAGGCCGCTGGAGCCGTCCGAACCACCCCTGACCGACGAGGGCAACCTCTTCGACCTGAAGGTGGAGCAATTGCTGCCCATCAAGTCGTATGTCCTGGACCAGGACACGGGCCTGCCGAAGCGCGACCCGAAGACCGGCGAGGAGAAGGTCGTCACGTTCTTCGCCAACCAGAAGGGCGAGCCCAAGAAGAACACGCTGGCCATGCTGGAGAACATCGCGGCCGCCAAGGAGCGTCCGCTCGCCCGCATCATCACGGGCCTGTCCATCCGGCATGTGGGACCGGTCGCCGCCGAGGCCCTGGCGCGCGAGTTCCGGTCCATCGACCGGATCGAACAGGCGTCGCAGGAGGAGTTGGCCGCCGTCGAGGGCGTGGGGCCGACCATCGCGGCCTCGCTCAAACAGTGGTTCGAAGAGGACTGGCATCGCGAGATCCTGCGCAAGTGGCGGGCGGCCGGGGTCCGGATGGAGGAGGAGGGCGCCGGTGAGGAGCATGGCCCCCGTCCCCTGGAAGGCCTCACGGTCGTCGTGACGGGAACTCTGCAGAACTACACACGGGATGGCGCAAAAGAGGCCCTCCAGAGCCGCGGTGCGAAAGTGACCGGTTCGGTTTCGAAGAAAACCTCATTCGTCATTGTGGGTGACAACCCCGGTTCGAAGTATGACAAGGCGATGCAGGTCAAGGTGCCGGTTTTGAACGAGGAAGGCTTCGAAGTCCTGCTGGAACAAGGGCCGGACGCGGCTGCGGAAGTCGCACTTCCGGTCGAGGAGTAGCGGTTCAAGGCCACCCGTTCAGCCCATATCAGTTGCATACGGGTGGCCTGGTCGCATTCGGGCAACCGTCGGCGACCGGTGCCCGTGGAAGCCTTCTGCGGCCTACTGTTGACATGTGCGCCTGCCGTGCCCAGCTGCGGTCGGCGCATCCCCTGCTCCCCGCGAGCTCGGGGAAGGGTTTTCGGACGCGGTTCTCGTCGGCAGCCTCGCGGGCTTCCTCCCCCAGCAACCGCTGGAGGCGCCCCAGGGAGGCCACAGGCATCGGGCCGCGTGGCGTGGGCACCGCCGGCTGTGAGAGGGACGGGAATGGAACCGACCGATAGCGCCGCCCCGGACTCACGGCTGCGTGCGCGCCTGCGAGTACGGCGTGGTCCGGGGGCCGGCCGAAGCGGCGTCCACTGGTCCGTCCGACGTCCCCCGCGAGGCCCCGACACCGGCGGACCGGGCGGGAAACCCATGGAGGGCGGACGCAGCCCGGGGCATGTCACGGTCGGGCACGGCCCCGGCGAGGGCGGCTCTGCGGGGGCTCAGAACCGGCTCGACGCCCGGGCGCTGCTGCCCGCCGCCGTCGTCGCGGTGGCCTCGCTGGCGCTCGCCGCCGCCTTCTACCGGGCGTTCACCGGCCACCGCGGGCTCTTCCCGACCGGCGCCGCGGGCTGGTCCCTCGCCGTCCTCACCGGCCTCGTCGTCGGCCATCTGGTGGCCTTCGGCCGGGGCCGCTGGTGGAACGGCGCGGGCTCAGGCGCGGCCCTGACCCTGGCGGTCCTCCTGCTGTACGGCTGGCTGCCCGCAGGAATGATCAGCCTCGCCGTCGTCGTCCTCGTCGGCATCGCGCGCAGAGACCGCTGGTGGCAGGGCGCGCTGCACGGCGCCGTCGACATCATCGGCATCGGCGCGGGCGCACTCGTGATGGCGGTGTTCGGCAACGTGCCGACGGCCGAGAACCCCTGGCCGCCCGCGACATGGGACCTTTACACCGTGCCCGAAGTCGCCCTGGTGGCGGCCGCGTACCTCTCCGTCACCCGCGTCCTCCTCTGGTACGTGCACGCGCCGCGCACCGGGGGACTGCCGACCGCAACCCGCACCGCCCTGGTCCGGCAGGGCATCCTCGCCGGCGCGCTGCTCGGCATCGCGCCGCTGATCTGCGTCGTCGCGATGGCCGTGCCCGTGCTTCTGCCGCTGTTCGCGGTGCCGCTCATCGCGCTCGACTCCACGCTGTGGATCGCCCGGGCCCGGGCGGAGGAGCAGCTGCGCGACCCGCTCACCGGCCTGCCCAACCGGCAGTGGCTCCTGGAGCGCACCTGGGCGGCGCTGGACGACGCCGAGCGCATCGGAGCCCGCTCTGCTCTCCTGCTGATCGACCTCGACCGCTTCCGGTCGGTGAACGACACCCTCGGTCATCTCGCAGGCGACCGGCTGCTCCTCCAGATCGCCGACCGGCTGCAGAAGGCCCTGCCCCGCGGGGCCGAGGCCGCGCGGCTCGGGGGCGACGAGTTCGCCGTACTGCTGCCGGTCGCCGACTCCACGACCTCGGCCACGCGCGTCGCCCGGGCGCTCGTCGCCGCCCTCGGCTCCCCGCTCGACCTCGACGGCCTCACCCTCGTCCTGGAGGCCAGCGCAGGGCTCGCCGTCTTCCCGGACCACGCGCTGGACGCGGAGGGGCTGCTGCAGCGGGCGGACGTCGCGATGTACCAGGCGAAGCGGGACCGCACGGGCGTCGAGGTGTACGAGTCCAAGCGCGACTCGAACACACCGGACCGCCTCGGACTCCTCGGCGACCTGCGCAGGGCGCTCGACGCGCACGAAGTCCAGTTGCACTACCAGCCCAAGGTCCGCTTCGACGGCCAGGTCGCCGGGCTCGAGGCGCTCGTACGGTGGGTGCATCCGGAGCGCGGCAAGGTGCCGCCGGACGAGTTCATCGCGATCGCCGAGTCGTCCGGGCTGATGCCGCACCTGACGGAGTACGTGCTGGAGACGGCGCTCGCCCAGGTGGCGCGGTGGCGCGCGCAAGGGCTGCGCGTGCCCGTCGCCGTCAACGTCTCCCCACGCGACGTCCACACGCCCGGCTTCGCGGGCGCGGTCGCCGCGCGGCTCGCACGGCATGGCGTCCCCGCGGGAGCGCTGCAGCTGGAGATCACGGAGCATGTCCTCCTCGAGGACCCGCAGCGGGCGGCCGACACGCTGGCCGGACTGACCGGGCACGGCGTGAAGATGTCGCTGGACGACTTCGGGACCGGGTACTCCTCGCTGGTCCATCTGCGGCGGCTGCCGGTGAGCGAGCTCAAGATCGACCGTTCCTTCGTGGCCCGGCTCGCCGTGGACACCGAGGACGCGGAGATCGTCCGCTGCACGGTCGATCTGGCGCACTCCCTCGGGCTGCTCGTGGTGGCCGAGGGGGTCGAGGACGACGAGACGTGGGAGCGGTTGCGGGATCTCGGGTGCGACGCGGTGCAGGGGTGGCTCGTCGCGGCTGCCATGCCCGCCGACGAGACGACGGCGTGGCTGCGGGCGCGGGGTACGCGGGGGTGGCAGCGGCCTGCGGCCGCGCTCCCCGCGGGTTCGTCGGACCCTTCGGGTCCGGTCCCCACGTAGCGCCTCCCGGCGCCGGTTCGCGTCCACGGGTCGCCTGAGGTACCGCGCGAGGGCACCCGCCGTCGTGGGGTTGTGCCCACCCGTTCCGCCCTGCGGAACGATTGCCCACAACGGGAGCGGCGTGGCTGCCCACAACGGTCAGCGGCGTGGCTGCCCACAACGGTGATCCCCACCGGCCCGCAGCCGCCATCCGGCCGAAGGGGACGTGGCGGGTGTGCGCCCGCAGCGGCTGGCGCGACGTATGGGCTCGCCCGACGTCGTAGGGTCTGGCGCCAGACCGAGGACGTACACCCCGGCGCGGCCCCGACTCAGCCACCGGCAGGTGGCGCCCCAGCCCGCCACCGGCCGGCAACCGCCCACGCTCCAATGCCACCACCGGCAGGTGGCGCACCCCGCAGAGGGCCGGCGGCCAGCCGCCGCCAGCAATCCGTTTCACGGTCACCCACCCCCGCCCCATAGGATTGGCCCAAACCACACACACTCACCCCAGAGGATCGCTGCATGCCTGGCATCACGCGCGAGGAGGTCGCCCACCTCGCCCGGCTGGCGCGTCTGGAGCTGAAGCCCGAAGAGCTTGACCACTTCGCGGGCCAGCTCGACGACATCATCGGCGCGGTCGCCCGCGTCTCCGAGGTCGCCGACCAAGACGTACCGCCGACCTCCCACCCGCTGCCGCTGACGAACGTCATGCGCGCGGACGAGGTCCGTCCCTCGCTCACCCCCGAGCAGGCGCTCTCCGGCGCTCCCGCTCAGGAGCAGCAGCGTTTCAAGGTGCCGCAGATCCTGGGGGAGGACTAGGACCACCATGACGGACAGCACCATCATCAAGCTGACCGCGGCCGAGACGGCCGCGAAGATCGCCTCCGGCGAGCTCACCGCCGTCCAGGTCACCGAGGCCCACCTCGCCCGGATCGAGGCCGTCGACGAGAAGGTGCACGCCTTCCTGTACGTCGACCGTGAGGGCGCCCTCGCGCAGGCCCGAGCCGTCGACGAGAAGCGGGAGCGGGGCGAGAAGCTCGGCCCGCTGGCCGGCGTGCCGCTCGCGCTGAAGGACATCTTCACCACCGTGGGCATTCCGACCACGGTCGGTTCGAAGATCCTCGAGGGCTGGATCCCGCCGTACGACGCCACGGTCACCGAGAAGCTCAAGGCCGCTGACGTCGTGATCATCGGCAAGACCAACATGGACGAGTTCGCCATGGGGTCCTCGACCGAGAACAGTGCGTACGGCCCGACGGGCAACCCGTGGGACGTCACCAAGATCCCTGGCGGCTCGGGCGGCGGTTCGGCCGCCGCGCTCGCGTCCTTCCAGGCGCCGCTCGCCATCGGCACCGACACCGGCGGCTCCATCCGCCAGCCCGCCGCCGTCACCGGCACGGTCGGCGTCAAGCCGACCTACGGCGGCGTGTCCCGCTACGGCATGGTGGCGTTCTCGTCCTCCCTCGACCAGGGCGGCCCCTGCGCCCGTACGGTCCTGGACGCGGCCCTCCTCCACGAGGTGATCGCCGGCCACGACCCGCTCGACTCGACGTCCATCGACGCCCCGGTCCCGCCGGTCGTCGAGGCCGCGCGCAACGGCTCCGTCGAGGGCATGCGCGTCGGCGTCGTGAAGCAGTTCGCGGGCGAGGGCTACCAGGCCGGTGTCGTCGAGCGCTTCAACGAGTCCGTCTCGCTGCTCAAGGAGCTGGGCGCCGAGATCGTCGAGCTGGACTGCCCGTCCTTCGACCTGGCTCTCTCCGCGTACTACCTGATCGCGCCGTCCGAGTGTTCGAGCAACCTCGCCCGGTTCGACGGTCTGCGCTACGGCCTGCGTACCGGCGACGACGGCACGCGTTCCGCGGAGGACGTCACCTCGCTCACCCGCGAGTCCGGCTTCGGCGACGAGGTGAAGCGCCGCATCATGCTCGGCACGTACGCGCTCAGCTCCGGCTACTACGACGCGTACTACGGCTCGGCCCAGAAGGTGCGGACGCTGATCAGCCGGGACTTCGAGAAGGCCTTCGAGAAGGTCGACGTGATCGTGTCGCCCACGACGCCGACCACCGCCTTCGCGATCGGCGAGCGCGCCGACGACCCGCTGGCGATGTACCTGGCGGACCTGTGCACCATCCCGGTCAACCTGGCCGGCAACGCCGCCATGTCGCTGCCCTGCGGCCTCGCTCCGGAGGACGGCCTGCCGGTCGGCCTGCAGATCATCGCCCCCGCGATGAAGGACGACCGCCTGTACAAGGTCGGTGCGGCGGTCGAGGCGGCCTTCGTGGAACGCTGGGGACACCCGCTGCTCGAGGAGGCACCGTCGCTGTGAGTGCACTGACCAAGGCCAAGGGCTTCAAGAAGTCCAAGTCCGGCACGTACCTGTCCATCGCCACCACCGCGTTCGGCGCGCTGAGCGTCGCGAAGCAGGCCAAGAAGGCCCGCCTCGAGAACGACACGCTGCGGCTGATCGACGCGGCCGTGTCCGCCGCCGCCATCGTCACCGGCCTGGCGATCCTCTACCGGGAGCTGAAGCGCCTGGGCGACGACGACGTCCTGCTGGGCTGAGAGGGAAGTTTCACCGTGACTGCCACGACCACGACCGACCTGGTCCCGTACGAGGACGCACTCGCGTCGTACGACCCGGTCATGGGCCTCGAGGTCCATGTCGAACTCGGCACCAAGACGAAGATGTTCTGCGGCTGCTCGACGTCGCTCGGCGCCGACCCGAACACGCAGACCTGCCCGGTCTGCCTCGGCCTGCCCGGCTCGCTCCCGGTCGTCAACGCGACCGGCGTCGAGTCCGCGATCAAGATCGGCCTCGCGCTGAACTGCGAGATCGCCGAGTGGTGCCGTTTCGCCCGGAAGAACTACTTCTATCCGGACATGCCGAAGAACTTCCAGACCTCGCAGTACGACGAGCCGATCGCCTTCAACGGCTATCTGGACGTCCAGCTCGAGGACGGCGAGGTCTTCCGCGTGGAGATCGAGCGCGCGCACATGGAGGAGGACACCGGCAAGTCGACGCACGTCGGCGGCGCGACGGGCCGTATCCACGGCGCCCTGCACTCCCTCCTCGACTACAACCGCGCGGGCATCCCGCTCATCGAGATCGTCACCAAGCCGATCGTCGGCGCGGGCGAGCGCGCTCCCGAGGTCGCCAAGGCGTACGTCGCCGAGCTGCGCGAGCTCATCAAGGCGCTCGGCGTGTCCGAGGCCCGTATGGAGATGGGCCAGATGCGCTGCGACGTCAACCTGTCGCTGATGCCCAAGGGCGCCGACAAGTTCGGCACCCGCAGCGAGACGAAGAACGTCAACTCGCTGCGCTCCGTGGAGCGTGCGGTCCGCTTCGAGATCCAGCGTCACGCGGCGGTCCTCGGCGACGGCGGCACGATCGTGCAGGAGACCCGCCACTTCCACGAGGACACGGGTTCGACGACCTCGGGCCGCGTGAAGGAAGAGGCCGAGGACTACCGGTACTTCCCGGAGCCGGACCTGGTGCCGGTCGCGCCGTCCCGCGAGTGGGTCGAGGAGCTTCGCGCAGGGCTGCCGGAGCTGCCGCTGGTGCGCCGCAACCGGCTGCGCGAGGAGTGGGGTGTCTCCGCCCACGACATGCAGTCGATGCTCAACGCCGGTGCCATCGACTCGATCGTCGCCACGATCGAGGCCGGTGCCGACGCCGCCTCCGCGCGCAAGTGGTGGATGGGCGAGCTCGCCCGCCGCGCCAACGAGGACGGCGTGGAGCTTGCGGCGCTGCCGATCACTCCCGAGCAGGTCGCGCGGGTAGCGGCCCTGGTCAAGGAGGGCTCCCTCAACGACAAGCTGGCGCGCCAGGTCATCGAGGGCGTGCTCGCGGGCGAGGGCACTCCCGACGAGGTCGTCGAGAAGCGCGGCCTGAAGGTCGTGTCGGACGAAGGCGCGCTCACCGCCGCCGTCGACGAGGCCATCGCCGGCAACCCGGCCATCGCGGACAAGATCCGCGGCGGCAAGGTGGCCGCGGCCGGCGCCCTGGTGGGCGCGGTCATGAAGGCCACGCGTGGCCAGGCCGACGCGGCACGCGTCAAGGAGCTGATCCTGGAGAAGCTGGGCGTCGAGGGCTGAGCCTCTCCTGGAGAGGGGTCCGTTTCGTACGGCTTCGTACTGCATGAAGGGGCGGTGCACCGACCGGTGCACCGCCCTTTCGTTGTACGGCCCCAGGATTTCCGTATTCCACTCACCGGGTACGCTCCCGGGCCATGGCGGAACGCGACGGGAACACAGCCCAACTGGCCCGCACGGACGACACGACGGACGACCGGACGGACCTCGGGACCGAAGCGCGACCTGACAGCGAGTCCGACGAAGAACTCGCTGCCGGGACGGACGAATCCGACGACGAGATCGACGAGACCGAGCCCGAGACCGAGAACCAGGACGAGGACGAGGACCTGGAGACCGTCGCCGAACAGCGGGCCCGGGAGGCGCGGCGTGCCCGGCGGGCGTCGACGGCGTCCGGCGCGGTACTGACACTGGCCGGATCCGGTGCCTCCGCGATGCGGTTCAGCAGCGGAGCCCCGGCGAGCGCCGCCCTCGCGTACGCGGTCGGTGCGGTCATCTGCGCCACCGTGGCCGTACTGGGCTGGCGCGGGCGCACCAAGCGGGCGCTCGTCGGTCTGATCGCCGGAGTGCTGGTGATGGCGATCGGCGATCAGCTCGACTGAGCGGTCACCCGCAGTGGGCCTTCGCCGCAGTAGGCCTTTCAGGGTGCTCTTGCCTCAGGCCCTGCGACGGCCCACCAGCCGCGTGCGGCGGCGACGACACGGGCGTTGTAGCGGAAGCCGGTTGAAACGATCATTAAGGGAGTTCTCAGACTCCGTCCGTACGGTGCGGAGCATGGGAACCAAGACAGCTGAGGCAGCCGGAAACAAGGCCGGGGAAGAGGTCGACACGGTCGAGGAGGAGACCGCGGGGACCGCAGCGGAGGAGAGCTCCGCGGACGCCGCCGACGTGAACCCGGAAACGGGCGCGGACGCGGACGGCGTACCGGCCGGCGAAGAGGCGGCGGCCGCCAAGGCGTCCTCCGGTGTCGGCCAGGGCGCCGCCGCCGTCGTCTCCGCCGCGCTCGGCCTGGTCTCGCTCACCGGGAGCTGGGTGGGCACCGTGGCCCAGGCACGCGACTCGCTGTACGGCCAGCTGGAGGTGGCGTCGGGCTCGAGCGTCGCCACGCAGATCAAGCAGATCTACGCCGACTCCTGGAACGTCAACGCGCTGGTCGCCGGTCTCTTCGCGCTCGCCGCGCTGATCGTCGGCGTCGTGGTCCTGGTCCGGCCCGCGTTCGGCGACCCGGACCGGGTCCAGGCGCCCTGGATCAAGTCCGTCGCGTGGGCGGGGGTCTCGCTCGGCGTCATCGGCCTGCTGCTGGCCGCCGCCAAGTACACGGACATCATCCTCTCCATGCCGTCCACCTGATCGGCTTGATGGGCTTGATGGGTTTGATCGGCCTGGTCGGCCTGATCTTCCGCACGTCCTGAGGGGCCTCGGGGCCGTCGTCCAGCTGCATAAGCAGCCCTTACGACGGGCCTAAGGCCCTTCATGCATGCAAGATGCGGCACTCTCCCGATGTGGCGCGGGCCCCTGGGAGACGAGGGTTGAGGCATCGCAGAGAGCGAGGCCGACCAACCGACTCGTCACGAGGGGTACGAGATGTTCGAGTACGAGATGCACCAGGCGCGCCACGCCGAGCTGATCCGTGAGGCCGAGCGCGGCCGCCTGCTGCGCGAGGCCCGTGAGGCCCGCCGCGCCGCCCGGCGCTCCGCGCGCGACGAAGACGAAGGGCGGGTGAGCAGGCAGGATACGCGGGGGCCCGTGGGAGGCCCCCGCGATGAGAACCAGGAGCCGCGCCGGTCGCAGTTCGCCCCCACGGCATGAGGGGCGCCGGGGAGGGCGAAGCCGCCGCGATCGCGGCGGAGGCGGTGAGCGTTCCCCCGGCGGCTGCGATCACTGCGGCCGACGCGCCTGCCCTGGAGGCCGCGTCACGAATAACGAGTGCCGCGGTGTCAGAGCCCTGTGCGATGCTCGGCGTTGTGGAGACCAGGTCCGTCAGCCCGGTGTTCGTCGGCCGCACAGACGAACTGGGCGTACTGAACGATGCGCTCACCCGTGCCGCCGGACGGGGCGCCTACTCATCGCCCGGCACCGCGGGACGGGGCGCCTACTCATCGCCCGGCACCGCGGGACGGGGCGCCTTCCCGTCGTCCGGCGCCGCGGGCGAGCCGCAGGGCGAGCCTCAGGCGCTGCTGGTCGGCGGCGAGGCGGGCGTCGGCAAGACCCGGCTCATCGAGGAGTTCGCCGCCAGGGCCCGCCTCGAGGGAGCCGTCGTGGCGGTCGGCGGCTGCGTCGAGATCGGCGCGGACGGCCTGCCGTTCGCGCCGTTCTCCACGGCGCTGCGCGCCCTGCGCACGCAGCTGCCCGACGAGCTGGCCGCTGCGACCGCCGGACAGGAGGAGGAGCTGGCGCGGCTCGTCCCCGAGCTGGGTGATGCATCCCGCCGGCTGCACGGACGGCACGACGAGGAGGGCATGGCCCGCCTCTTCGAGCTCACCGCGCGCCTGCTCGAGCGGCTCGCCGCGGACCGCACGATCGTCGTCGTCCTGGAGGACCTGCACTGGGCGGACGCCTCGACCCGCCACCTCCTCGCCTATCTCTTCCGTACGCTGCGCAGCGGCCGCCTCGTCGTCGTCGCCACCTACCGCGCGGACGACATCCACCGCCGCCACCCGCTGCGGCCCCTGCTCGCCGAGCTCGACCGGCTGCGCAGCGTCCGGCGCATCGAGCTGGGCCGGTTCAGCCGCGACGAAGTGGGCCGCCAGATCGCCGGCATCCTCGCCCAGGAACCCGAGCCGTCCCTGGTCGACGACATCTTCGAACGGTCCGACGGCAACGCCTTCTTCGTCGAGGAGCTCGCCGTCGCCGCGCACGAGGGCTGCAGCCCGGGGCTCACCGACTCCCTCCGCGATCTGCTGCTGGTCCGCGTCGAGGCGCTGCCCGAGCACGCCCAGCGGGTCGCGCGCGTCGCGGCCGAGGGGGGATCGACCGTCGAGTATCCGCTGCTCGCGGCCGTGGCGGGGCTCGCCGAGGACGACCTGATCGAGGCGCTGCGGGCCGCCGTCGGCGCCACCATCCTGCTGGCCACGCCCGACGGCGACGGCTACCGCTTCCGGCACGCCCTCGTACGCGAGGCCGTCAGCGACGATCTGCTGCCCGGCGAGCGCTCCCGCCTCAACCGGCGCTATGCCGAGGCTCTGGAGGCCGACCCGTCGCTCGTCCCGGCCGACCAGCGCGCCACCCGCCTCGCCAGCTACTGGTACCACGCGCACGACGCCGCGAAGGCGCTGCCCGCCGTGCTGCGCGCCTCCGTCGAGGCCCGCCGCCGCCATGCGTACTCCGAGCAACTGGGGCTCCTCGAGCGGGCGATGGAGCTGTGGGACGCGGCCCCCGAGGACGTCCGCGGGGAGCTGCGTCCCGTCGACTACACCGAGGTCTATCCTCCCTGCGGCTGCGACCCGGCCACCACACCGCTGCGCTATCTGGACCTGATGGCCGAGGCCGCCGTCGCGGGCAGGCTGTGCGGGGAGCGGGAGCGCGCCCTGAAGATCACCAAGCGGGCGCTGCGCCTGCTCGAGGAGGAGCGGGACCCCCTCCGTTCCGCCTGGTTCTGGGTGCAGCGGTCCAGTCTGGTGCGCAACCAGGGCCGCGGCGACGGCTGGAAGGAGCTCGCCACCGCCCAGGACCTGGTGCGCGGACTGCCGCCGTCCGAGGTGCACGCCGATGTCCTGGCCAACGTCGCCGGCTGGTCCATGCTGCACGAGCCGGGCCCGGACGCCCTGACGGCCGCTGAGCGCGCCGTGGAGTACGCACGCATGGTCGGAGCCCGCGAGATCGAGATGACCGCGCGGCTCACCCGCGGTGGTCTCATGGTCGACGCAGGCGATGTGGAGGCCGGGCTCGCCGAGATGTACGCGGTCAAGGAACGGGTCATGGAGCTCGGCGTCCCCGCCGTCATCGGCCGCTGCCATGTGAACCTGCCGTCGCATCTGGAAGGAGTCGGCCGCTCACGGGAGGCCGTCGACATCCTGAAGGAGGGTGTCGAGATCTGCCGCAAGCTCGGCGTGCTGGACTCCGAGGCGTGGGTGTGGAGCAACCTCTCGGAGTCGCTGTACGCGCTCGGCCGGTGGGACGAGGCCGCCGACGCCGCGACACGCGCCCAGCGCACCGGCCAGAGCTCCAAGTCCCGCGCCATGGGTGCCACGCGGTTCGCCTATCTCGCTCTGGCCCGGGGCCGGTTCGCGGAGGCGGCCCACCACCTGGCCGCCGCCCATGACCACTACGGCACGCACGACCCCATGCCGCAGCAGTCCCTGCCGCTCTCCCGCATCATCATCGGCGTCGCCGCGGGCGAGGGCCGCATACTCGACGCCCGCGCCGAGCTGGACCGCGTCCTCGCAGCGGGCTTCCCGCTCGGTACGCAGCGGTACGGCTGGCCGCTGCTGCTGGCCGCCGCCACGACCGAGGCCGACGCGCGCGGGCTCCCGGTCGCCGAGGCGGGCCGCGCCGAGGTGCTGGACCGCATCCGCACCGCCGCCAGGTCGCTCGCCACGGGAGTGCCGGTGTGGTCGGCGTACGACCAGTGGGTCCGCGCGGAGCTGCGGCGCGCCGAGGGCCGCAACGCCATCGAGCTCTGGGCGGAGGCCGTCGAGGCCTTCCGTCCGCTGGAGCGCCCCTACGATCTCGCGCGCGTCCGCTACCGGCTCGCGGAGGCCCTCCTGGCCTGCGGAGCCGGCGAGGAGGGCCGCACCGAAGCCGCCGGACTGCTGCGGAAGTCTCTGGCCGTCGCCGACCGTCTCGGTGCCCGCCCGCTCGCCGAGTCGGTGGCCCTGCTGGCCCAGCGCGCCCGCCTGACGCTCACCGGCGATGCGGCGCCCGCCCCGGCCGTCCCTGCCGACCCGGCCGATTCCCTCGGCCTGACCAGCCGGGAGCGGGACGTACTGCGCCTGGTCGCCGTGGGACGCACGAACCGCCAGATAGCCGAGGAGCTGTTCATCTCCCCGAAGACGGCCAGCGTCCATGTCTCCAACATCCTCGCCAAGCTGGGCGTCTCGGGGCGCGGCGAGGCTGCCGCGGTGGCACATCGGCTGCGGCTGTTTCCGGACGAGCCCGGGGACCGGCTCGCCGCCGGATGACGGCCCGCGGGCATCAACGAGTCCTCGGCGGTCATCGGCCGGTCGCCGCTGATCGACGACGAGTAGCGAGGACCGGAGTCCCGGTCCGGGGAGGTGCCGATGTTCAACGCCTTTGAGGAGCTCTTCGCACCGGGGCGCAAGCACACCGAGGACGAGCGGAGCCGGCTGGAGCTGACCCGGCTGGACGTTGGGGACGGCGATCCGGGGCGCGGCCCGATCGACCTGGCTTCGGGCAAGGTGGTCGTACGACCGCCGGCACAGCCGGCCGAGGAACCGGTCGAGGGCGGACCCGCCGAGCCTGACCAGTACTGAACCAGGACTGCACCAGGACCGAACCAGGACTGACGGCACAACGTCCGCCGTCCGGCGCCTACTTCACCTCTACCTCGAGGATCCGGTCGTCCCCGGCCTCCGGCGTCCCCCGGGAGTCCGTCTCGCTCGTCACGAGCCACAGCTTGTCTCCGCCGGCGGGCACCACCGTGCGCAGCCGGCCGTACGTGTCCTCAAGGAAGGCCTGCGGGTCCGCCGACACCTGCGTGCCGTCGAGCGGGATCCGCCACAGCCGCTTGCCCCGCAACCCGGCCATCCAGATGGACCCCTCGGCGTACGCGATGCCGCTCGGTGAGGCCTCGTCGGTCCGCCACTGGGCCACCGGGTCGTGGAAGCGGGACTCGCCGCCCTTGCCCTCCACCGAGGGCCAGCCGTAGTTGTCACCCGGCTCGATCAGATTCAGCTCGTCCCAGGTGTTCTGCCCGAACTCGGCCGCCCACAGGCGTTTGTCCTCGTCCCATGCGAGGCCCTGCACATTGCGGTGCCCGTAGGAGTACACCGGTGAGTCGTCGCCGAACGGATTG
This sequence comes from Streptomyces jeddahensis, assembly GCF_001642995.1. Taxonomy (GTDB): domain Bacteria; phylum Actinomycetota; class Actinomycetes; order Streptomycetales; family Streptomycetaceae; genus Streptomyces; species Streptomyces jeddahensis. The sequence goes on along the minus strand of NZ_LOHS01000032.1, from coordinate 12,236 downwards.
CCCGGCGCGGGCTCGCCGTCCGGAGTCAGGCGCAGGATCTTGCCGCCCAGCGACTCCTTGTCCTGCGCGAGACCGGTGTCTCCCGTCTCGCCGGTGCCCGCGTACAGCATCTTGTCCGGCCCGAAGGCGATCCGGCCGCCGTTGTGGATGAAGCCCTTCGGGATGCCCTTGAAGACGGTGTCGGGCGCGCCCAGTTGCTCACCCGCGGGCTTCTTCTCGTCGTAGAGCATGCGGGCGATGCGGTTGTCCGACTCGGTCGTGAAGTACGCATAGACCATGTGGTCCGAGGCGTACGCCGGGGAGAGGGCGAGGCCCATGAGGCCGCCCTCGCCGGCCGGGGCCACGCCGGGGACCGATCCGATCTCCGTCTTCCTGCCGCTGTCCGCGTCGACGCGGGTGATCGTCCCCTCGTCGCGCGAGGACACCAGCAGGTCGCCGTCGGGCAGCTCGGCGAGGCCCCACGGGGACTTCAGGTCCTCGGCGACCGTGCGGACGACCTTCGCGGAGCCCTTGGCGGACGGGACGTCCTCGTCCGCCGCGCCTGAGGGCGATGACACCCGCTTCGACGCGCTCGGCGACGAACTCCTGCCGTCGTCCTTCCGCTCCGCTTCGCCGGAGGAGCACCCACCCGCCAGCAGGAGCGCGGCGGCGGCCAGCGCGGCGGTCACAGCTCGATGTTCCACGATCAGGGTCCCTTCGGCGCGGCATCGACACGGCGGCTCTCCCTGTCTACACCGCTGAGGTGCCTCCAAGGTTCCCGGCGGCACCGTCTTTCTTTTCGCTCGGGGATCCGGGCCGGAGGGAGCACCTGCCCGCCAGCAGGAGCGCGGCTTTTCGTCCGGGGGATCCGGAGCCCGGAGCTCCGCGGCGAGCGCCGTGAAGTCTCCGTATCTCAGGGTCTTGGGGCCGCCTGCCCCGGGGTCTCGGGCCGCCCTCGGGGGTCTCGGGACCGTTCCCGGGATCTCGGGGCCGCCCCCGGGGTCTCGGGACCGCCCCCGTGTGTCTCGCGGCCGCTCCCGGGATATCGGAGCCGCACCCGGGGTCTCGGGGCCGCTCCGGGGACCTCCCCGGGGTCTCGGGACCGCTCCCGTGGGTCTCGGGCCGCCCGGGGACGCGGTCAGTCCCACGACCCCCGCGCCGCCGGCAGCGCCCCGATCTCCGCGAGGTCCTGCCGGGTAAGTCGCAGTTCGGCCGCTGCCGCGTTCTCGACAGCCCAGCGCTCGTGCTTGGCTCCGGGCACCGGCACCACATGCCGGCCCTGCGCAAGCACCCAGGCCAGCGCCACCTGCGCCGTGGTGACGCGACGTCCGCCATCGCACCCGTCCCCGCGTCCGGCCCCGTCCCCGTGCCGCTCCGCTATCCGCCGCAGCCCCGCCACGATCGGCTGGTTGGCGGCCATCATCTCCGCCGTGAAGCGGGGGTGGCGGGCCCGTACGTCGTCCGGTTCGAAGCCCTCGCCGGGCGTCAGCGTGCCCGTGAGGAAGCCGTTGCCCAGGGGCATGGCGGCCAGGAAAACCACACCGCGCGCCTCGCACCACGGCAGCAGCGCGTCGAGCGCCTCGGGCGACCACACCGACAGCTCGGCCTGTACGGCGCTCACCGGGAACACCTGCTGTACCCGCTCAAGGAGCCGGATCGTTCCGTCGCGCATCCGGGACTCCATGCGCCGCGAGGCGCGGGCACCCACCGCACACAACCCCAGCGCCCGTACCTTCCCGGCCGCGACAAGCTCGGCCATCGCACCCCAGGTCTCCTCTACGGGCACCTCGGGATCGGCGCGGTGCAGCTGGTACAGGTCGATGGTGTCCGTCTGCAGCCGCCGCAGCGACGCGTCGCAGGCCCGCTTCACATACGCCGGCCGGCCGTTGGCCACGATGTGCTGCTCGCCCACCAGCAGCCCGCACTTGGTCGACACGAACGCGTCGCCGCGCCGCTCCTTCAGCACGCGGCCGATCAGCAGCTCATTGGTGAACGGTCCGTACATGTCCGCGGTGTCCAGCAGCGTCGACCCCTGGTCCAGCGCCGCGTGCACCGTCCGCAGCGACTCGTCGCCGCGCTGCCGGGAGGCGGTGTACGCCCAGCTCATCGGCATGCACCCGAGTCCGATCGCGCCCACTTCGAGCGCACCCGCGCCGATCGTCCTGCGCTCCACCTGCGGAATCCTCCCACTGCCTCTCCGAGAGGCTCCCCAAACTAGCCGCTGCGCCCAGGGGACCTTCGCATAGCCTCATGACCATGACTGCAGATGTGTGGCTTCCCATCCCGGCCGAGGAGATCGAAGGTCTTCCCGAGGGGTTCAACTACCGTTTCTGGGACGGAGCTCCGGGCGGTGGGGACGACGGCGGCGACGGCAGCCGGGACTATCCGGCCGACCCGCGGGACTGCGTCTTCTACGTGGTGCCGTACATGCGGCCCGCATCGGTGAAGATCGAGCCGATGCTGGCCATGCCTGCCGTCCGGGTCGTCCAGACGCTGACCGCCGGCGTCGACGACGTCCTGGGGACCGTGTCGCGGCTGCCGGCCGGGGTACAGCTGTGCAACGCGCGCGGGGTCCACGAGGCCAGTACGGCCGAACTGGCGCTCACGCTCACGCTGGCCTCGCTCCGCGGCATCCCGGGGTTCGTCAGGGCACAGCAGACGGGGACCTGGCAGAGCGGTTTCCGTCCCGCGCTCGCCGACAAATCGGTCCTCATCGTGGGATACGGAGCCATCGGCAGCGCCGTGGAGGACCGGCTCGTGCCCTTTGAGTGCGCGCGGGTGGCGCGCGTCGCGCGCTCCGCCCGCGACACGGAGCGCGGTCCCGTGCACCCCATCTCCGCCCTGCCGCACCTGCTGCCCGAAGCCGACGTCGTGATCCTGACGACACCGCTCACGCCCGAGACGAGGGGCCTCGTGAACGCCGGGTTCCTGGCGAGCATGAAGGACGGTGCGCTGCTCGTGAACGTCGCGCGCGGCGCCGTCGTCGACACCAAAGCCCTGCTCGCGGAGGTGGAGAACGGCCGGATCAGTGCCGCCCTCGACGTGACCGACCCCGAGCCGCTGCCGCCCGGCCATCCGCTGTGGAATGCGCCCGGTGTGCTCATCAGTCCCCATGTGGGTGGTCCGACGTCTGCGTTCCTGCCGCGCGCCAAACGCCTTGTCGTCGCTCAGCTGAACCGTTTCGCGGCGGGGGAGCCGTTGGACAACGTGGTGCTCACGACCGGCTGACAGTTCCGCTTTGGACACCCTCCGCAGTGCCTCAACTTCGCTGGGTATTCAGATCCTTGTGGTTGGTCACGCAGCGTAGAGATACTATGTCGCACAGTGACGGGACTGGTGTATCGTCCCCGACAGGGGTAGCGCCGTGCGGAGTTCGGCGCGGGGACGGATAGATCGGACTGCAAGGGGGGCGACGGGCGATGCACGGCCTATGGACCAACGATCCGACGCGGCGGAGGCCACGCGCGCACGCCTGGCGCACACCGACGCGCAGAGGCCACGTCGGCGGTCACACCGATCGCGGGCAGTGCGCGTGCTGGGGACGCCGGCATCCGGACCGGCGGGGGCGGAGGACAGCGGCGGCGACCGGAGCAAGCCGGTGAGCTCGCGCCCGACCCCCGCTGCCGTGCTGGGCGGAGCGCTCAGGACGCTGCTCCCGGCAGGGGGCCGGCTGCCGCGTCCCGCCGGCCTCGGCAGCCGGAGGAGGATCCACAGACCGCAGCTCGTCCTGGTGCTGCTGTGCGCCGCCTACGCCGCGGGATCCGCGTTCGGCTGGGGTTCGGACCTGCTCGCGATGATCATGGGCGACTTCGGGCTGAGCGCCGCAGCTGCCGCCGCGGCCGTCTCGTGCTGCCGCTTCGCGCGCAGCCGCCACAGCCGCTTCCGCCCGGCGTGGCTGCTGTTCGCGCTCTCGTCCGCGATGTCGGCCCTCGGCAACGGCGTCTGGGGCTGGTACGAGGTCGTCCTGAACAGGCCGATGCCGTCGCCGAGCTATGCCGACCTGTTCTTCCTGTGCTTCGCACCGCCCGCCATCGTCGGACTGCTGGTGCTCGCCAAGCGGCCGGTGACCAGGTCCGGCTGGGTCTGCCTCGTGCTCGACGCCTGGCTGATCGGCGGCTCGCTGCTCACGCTGTCGTGGAGCCTCGCCCTGGCGCAGACCGCGCACTCCGAGGGACGGGGCGTGGCGCAGGCCGCGTTCACCCTCGCGTACCCCCTGCTGGACATCGCCCTGGTCAGCATGGTGCTCGCGCTGCACTTCAGGCGCACATCGGCGAACCGAGCCGCGGTGAACACCGCCATAGGAGCACTGGCCCTGACCGTGATGTGCGACGCGCTGTTCACCTCGCCGCTGCTGCACGACAGCTACCGCTCCGGCCAGATACTCGACGCGGGCTGGTTCGCGGGATCCCTCCTGCTCGCCTACGCCCCCTGGGCCGGACGCCGGCCCGGACAGCCGGAGGAGGACGACCACGCACCCGTGGAGCACGGGCACGCCCACGGGCACCCGGGCGCCGACGGACAGGGCTGGTATCCGGCCACACGGCCGCTCGGGAGTTCGCTCGCGGCCCTCACGCCTTATCTGGCCGCCACCGTGTGCACGCTGGGCATCCTCTGCAACGTCCTGGGCGGCCGCAGCGTCGACCGCGTCATGCTCTTCACGGCCTGCACGGTCGTGCTCGCGCTGGTGGTGCGCCAGGGCATCATGCTCCTGGACAACCTCAGGCTGACCTATGAACTGGCCCAGAAGGAGAACCACTTCCGCTCCCTGGTGCAGGGCTCCAGCGACGTCATCATGATCGCCGCGCCGAACGGCGTCCTGAGGTACGTCAGCCCGGCTGCCTCCGGTGTCTACGGCCGCGAGGCCGACGAGCTGGTCGGCTCCGAGCTCGCCTCGCTCATCCACCCCGACGACCTCGGCCGCGTCGTCCACGAGGTGCGCCGCTTCCTCGCGGCCAGCTGCACGGAGGAGCCCACGACCCGTATCGAGTGCCGCTTCAAGTCGGGCACCGGCGACTGGCTCAACGTGGAGTCGACGGTCAACCGCCACCACGGCGGCCTCATCCTCAACAGCCGGGACGTGACCGAACGGGTCCGCCTGCAGGCCCAGTTGCAGCACAACGCCGAGCACGACCCGCTCACCGACCTGCCCAACCGCGCCCTGTTCACCCAGCGCGTCAGCCACGCCCTCGGCGGCCGCCGCAGCTCCGACCGCGGCACCGCCGTGCTCTTCATCGACCTCGACGGCTTCAAGGCCGTCAACGACCGCCTCGGCCACCAGGCGGGCGACGAGCTCCTCGTCCAGGCCGCCCGCCGGCTCCAGGAGGCCGTACGGAAGGGGGACACGGCCGCCCGCCTCGGCGGTGACGAGTTCGCGGCCCTCATCGTGGGCGACGGCACCCGCGACCGGGCGGCCCGCGAGCAGCACATACTGGAGCTCGCCGACCGGCTGAGGGTGATCCTCTCCCAGCCCTACACCGTCGACGGCGGTGACGTCCGGGTCGCCGCCTCCATCGGTGTCGCCTTCGCCGAACCGGGACTCGCCGCGGGCGAGCTGCTGCGCAACGCCGACCTCGCCATGTACCGCGCGAAGGCCGCGGGCAAGGACCGCGTCGAGCTGTACGCACCCCAGATGCAGACCGACGTCGTCCGCAGGACGGAGCTGGCGGGCAGGCTGCGCAGCGCGCTGCACGCCGGGGAGTTCGTGCTGCTCCACCAGCCCGTGGTCTCCCTGGCCACCGGCCGGATCACCTCGGTCGCCGCACAGCCCCGCTGGCGCTCCGCCCAGGGCATCCTCTTCACGCCCGACCAGTTCCTGCGGGGTGCCGAGGACAGCGAGCGCACCGCCGAGCTCGGCCGCTGGACGCTGGAGGAGGCCGTCAAACAGGCCGCCGACCGCGCCAGAGCGGGACTCGCCGCGCCCGTGACCGTCCGGATGAGCGCACGCCGCCTGCTGGACCGCACCATGCCGCTCAGCTCCATCGAGGCGCTGCTCACCCGGCACGGGCTGGCCTCCGGCGCCCTCGTCATCGAGCTCGCCGACAGCGATCCCCGCGTCTCCCTTGACGAGCTGGAGCGCCGTCTCACGGCGCTGTGCAGGCTCGGCGTCCGCGTCGCCCTGGACGGCCTCGGCAGCGGATACGCGGCGATCACCGCACTGCGCAGGCTCCCCGTCGACATGCTCAAACTGGACCGCAGTCTGGTCGAGGGCGTCGTGGAGTCCGCGCGGCTGCACAAGATCACCAGCGGCGTGCTCCGTATCGCCACCGATCTGGGGCTGCAGTCCGTCGCGGACGGCGTGGACCTGCCCGAACAGGTCGTCACTCTCCGCGCGATGGGGTGTACGCACGGGCAGGGCAAGGCCTTCTCCGGGCCCCTGGACGAGTACCGTCTGCGCCGCGCCCTGTCCGCCGGCCTCTTCCCGGTTCCGCACGGGCCCGTGGAAGCGGTATTCGCGGGCGGGGCACCCCCGCGTTCACATGATGAGACTCCTGTCCCACCTACTTGACAGGCGCCGCGTCCCGGGGAGAGGGTCAGTGCCATGCGCACCCGAATTCTCGTACTTGGAAAGCGCGTCGGCTGAAGCTGGGACCACCGGACGACCACCGGTCACCCAGCGCCCGCACCGACGCGCTCCCCTCGCTTGCCTCCCGGCACGAGGGGTTTTTTGTTGCACCGGCAACAGCCACATCCTGCACAACCCTCGCAAAAACCCTCAGCATCGAGAAGAGAATGCCGATGACCGAGCAGGCCTCCGGGGCCCACCATCCGCAGCCGCGGCCCCGTTCCTCAGGGCAGCAGTCCGCCCCCGTCGAGCACGTGACGGGTGCGCAGTCCCTCATCCGTTCGCTCGAGGAGGTCGGCGCCGACACGGTATTCGGCATTCCCGGCGGCACCATCCTGCCGGCGTACGACCCGATGATGGACTCCACGCGGGTGCGCCACGTGCTGGTCCGCCACGAGCAGGGCGCCGGCCACGCGGCCACCGGTTACGCGCAGGCCACCGGCAAGGTCGGGGTGTGCATGGCGACGTCCGGGCCCGGCGCCACCAACCTGGTCACACCGATCGCGGACGCGCACATGGACTCCGTGCCGTTGGTCGCGATCACCGGTCAGGTCGTGTCCAAGGCGATCGGTACGGACGCGTTCCAGGAGGCGGACATCGTCGGCATCACCATGCCGATCACCAAGCACAGCTTCCTGGTCACCAAGGCGGAGGACATCCCCCGGGCGATCGCGCAGGCGTTCCACATCGCCGCCACCGGCCGCCCGGGACCGGTCCTGGTCGACATCCCCAAGGACATCCTCCAGGCGAAGACCACCTTCTCCTGGCCGCCCACCATGGACCTGCCCGGCTACCGCCCGGTCATGAAGCCGCACGCCAAGCAGATCCGCGAGGCCGCCAAGCTGATCACCCAGGCCAAGCGGCCCGTCCTCTACGTCGGCGGCGGTGTCATCAAGGCCGGCGCGACCGCCGAGCTGAAGGTCCTCGCAGAACTCACCGGAGCGCCCGTCACCACCACCCTGATGGCGCTCGGCGCATTCCCCGACAGCCACCCGCTGCACGTGGGAATGCCGGGCATGCACGGTTCGGTCACCGCCGTCACCGCGCTGCAGAAGGCCGACCTGATCGTCGCCCTCGGAGCCCGCTTCGACGACCGCGTCACCGGCAAGCTGGACAGCTTCGCCCCGTACGCCAAGATCGTCCACGCCGACATCGACCCAGCCGAGATCGGCAAGAACCGCGCCGCCGACGTGCCGATCGTCGGTGACGCCCGCGAGGTCATCGCCGACCTGATCCAGGCGGTGCAGAAGGAGCACAGCGAGGGCAACACCGGCGACTACAGCGCCTGGTGGAAGGACCTCAACCGCTGGCGCGAGACCTACCCCCTCGGCTACGACCTGCCCGAGGACGGCTCGCTCTCCCCGCAGCAGGTCATCGAGCGCATCGGGCAGCTCGCGCCGGAGGACACGATCTTCGCGGCGGGCGTCGGCCAGCACCAGATGTGGGCCGCGCACTTCATCGAGTACGACAAGCCCGCGACCTGGCTCAACTCCGGCGGCGCCGGAACCATGGGCTACGCGGTCCCGGCCGCGATGGGCGCCAAGGCCGGTCAGCCGGGCCGTACGGTCTGGGCGATCGACGGCGACGGCTGCTTCCAGATGACCAATCAGGAACTGACCACCTGCGCGCTCAACAACATCCCGATCAAGGTCGCGATCATCAACAACGGCGCGCTCGGCATGGTCCGCCAGTGGCAGACCCTGTTCTACAACCAGCGCTACTCCAACACGGTGCTGCACAGCGGCCCGGACGCTGTGGCCGACCCCGAGTCCAAGGGCACCCGCGTCCCGGACTTCGTGAAGCTGTCCGAGGCGATGGGCTGCCACGCGATCCGCTGCGAGCGCGTCGAGGACCTGGACAAGGTCATCGAGGAGGCCAACTCGATCAACGACCGCCCCGTCGTGGTGGACTTCATCGTCCACGAGGACGCGATGGTGTGGCCGATGGTCGCCGCCGGCACCTCCAACGACGAGATCATGGCCGCCCGGGACGTCCGCCCCGACTTCGGCGACAACGAAGACGACTGAGAGCCGTAGGAAAAGGAACGAGACCCATGTCCAAGCACACGCTCTCCGTCCTGGTCGAGAACAAGCCCGGCATCCTCGCCCGGATCGCCGCGCTGTTCTCCCGCCGAGGCTTCAACATCGACTCGCTGGCGGTCGGCGTCACCGAGCACCCCGACATCTCCCGCATCACGATCGTGGTGAATGTCGAGGACCTGCCGCTCGAACAGGTCACCAAGCAGCTCAACAAGCTCGTCAACGTCCTGAAGATCGTCGAGCTGGAACCCGGTTCGGCCGTTCAGCGGGAACTCGTTCTGGTGAAGGTCCGCGCCGACAACGAGACTCGCTCCCAGATCGTCGAGATCGTCCAGCTGTTCCGCGCCAAGACCGTGGACGTCTCGCCCGAGGCGGTCACCATCGAGGCCACCGGTTCCAGTGACAAGCTGGAGGCGATGCTGAAGATGCTGGAGCCGTTCGGCATCAAGGAGCTCGTCCAGTCCGGCACGATCGCGATCGGCCGCGGCGCCCGATCGATCACCGACCGGTCGCTGCGCGCTCTCGACCGGTCGGCCTGAGCCGTAAAGATCGACCGGAACACGGACGACGTACTACGCGAATGACCGGAAACGGGCGGCCGGCCGGCACCGGCCGCCCGTATACCGAGACCCCGAAACTTCCCGCACCCCACTCGCCGTACGGTGGGACGCAACATCAGCACACTTAGGAGAAACCCAGTGGCCGAGCTGTTCTACGACGACGACGCCGACCTGTCCATCATCCAGGGCCGCAAGGTCGCGGTCATCGGCTACGGAAGCCAGGGCCACGCCCACGCGCTGTCCCTGCGCGACTCCGGTGTCGACGTCCGCGTCGGCCTGCACGAGGGCTCCAAGTCCAAGGCGAAGGCCGAGGAGCAGGGCCTGCGCGTCGTCACCCCGGCCGAGGCCGCCGCCGAGGCCGACGTGATCATGATCCTGGTCCCGGACCCGATCCAGGCCAAGGTCTACGAGGAGTCCATCAAGGACAACCTGAAGGACGGCGACGCGCTGTTCTTCGGCCACGGCTTCAACATCCGCTTCGGCTTCATCAAGCCCCCGGCCGGCGTCGACGTCTGCATGGTCGCCCCGAAGGGCCCGGGCCACCTGGTCCGCCGCCAGTACGAGGAGGGCCGCGGCGTTCCCTGCATCGCCGCCGTCGAGCAGGACGCCACCGGCAACGCCTTCGCGCTCGCCCTGTCCTACGCCAAGGGCATCGGCGGCTCCCGCGCCGGCGTCATCAAGACGACCTTCACCGAGGAGACCGAGACCGACCTGTTCGGCGAGCAGGCCGTCCTCTGCGGTGGCACGGCCGCGCTGGTCAAGGCGGGCTTCGAGACCCTGGTGGAGGCTGGCTACCAGCCGGAGATCGCGTACTTCGAGTGCCTCCACGAGCTGAAGCTGATCGTGGACCTCATGTACGAGGGCGGCCTGGAGAAGATGCGCTGGTCGATCTCCGAGACCGCCGAGTGGGGCGACTACGTCACCGGCCCGCGCATCATCACGGACACCACCAAGGCCGAGATGAAGAAGGTCCTGGGCGAGATCCAGGACGGCACCTTCGCCAACAACTGGATGAAGGAGTACGAGTCCGGTCTGCCGAAGTACAACGAGTACAAGAAGGCCGACGAGGACCACCTGCTCGAGACCACCGGCAAGAAGCTGCGCAAGCTGATGAGCTGGGTCGACAACGAGGACTGAGTCCTGCACGGCACAGGGCCGCTCCGTATCGGGGCGGCCCTGTTTCTTCGCCCCCTTCTCGGCCCGTCAAGGGCTATATCCAACTCGTCCACCCACGGATGAGTGATCCTTCCGCCGAGGTGGAAAACGGCGCCCGGCAACCGCCACTACACTGCACAGAAACGCGTCAGGCCCACAGCGTCGTGCGTCTTCCACGCGGCTAGCACCCCTCCACCGCCTGCGGCCGTCGGGACGGCCGTCCGCATTGGGACTTGTGAGGACTCACGTGAGCACTGCGTCTCCGAAACCAGTCGTACTCATCGCTGAAGAGCTGTCGCCCGCCACCGTCGACGCGCTGGGGCCGGACTTCGAGATCCGGCACTGCAACGGAGCAGACCGAGCCGAGCTGCTCCCGGCCATCGCCGAGGTGGACGCCATCCTGATCCGTTCCGCGACGAAGGTCGACGCCGAGGCCATCGCCGCCGCGAACAAGCTGAAGGTCGTCGCACGAGCCGGCGTCGGCCTCGACAACGTCGACGTCTCCGCCGCCACCAAGGCCGGCGTGATGGTCGTCAACGCCCCCACCTCCAACATCGTCACCGCCGCCGAGCTCGCCTGCGGCCTGATCATCGCCACCGCCCGCAACATCCCGCAGGCGAACGGCGCCCTCAAGAACGGCGAGTGGAAGCGCTCGAAGTACACGGGCGTCGAGCTGGCCGAGAAGACCCTGGGCGTCGTCGGCCTCGGCCGCATCGGCGCGCTGGTCGCCCAGCGCATGTCCGCCTTCGGCATGAAGATCGTCGCGTACGACCCCTACGTGCAGCCCGCGCGGGCCGCGCAGATGGGCGTGAAGGTCCTCTCCCTCGACGAGCTGCTCGAGGTCTCGGACTTCATCACCGTCCACCTGCCGAAGACGCCCGAGACGGTCGGCCTGATCGGCGACGAGGCGCTGCACAAGGTCAAGCCGTCCGTCCGCATCGTCAACGCCGCGCGCGGCGGCATCGTCGACGAGGAGGCGCTGTACACGGCACTCAAGGAGGGCCGCGTCGCCGGCGCCGGCCTCGACGTGTACGCGAAGGAGCCCTGCACGGACTCCCCGCTGTTCCAGTTCGACCAGGTCGTCTGCACCCCGCACCTCGGTGCCTCGACCGACGAGGCGCAGGAGAAGGCGGGCATCGCGGTCGCCAAATCGGTTCGCCTCGCGCTGGCCGGTGAGCTCGTGCCGGACGCGGTCAACGTCCAGGGCGGCGTGATCGCCGAGGACGTCAAGCCGGGTCTGCCGCTGGCCGAGAAGCTCGGCCGCATCTTCACCGCCCTCGCGGGCGAGGTCGCCGCCCGTCTGGACGTCGAGGTGTACGGCGAGATCACCCAGTACGACGTCAAGGTGCTCGAGCTCAGCGCCCTGAAGGGTGTCTTCGAGGACGTCGTCGACGAGACCGTCTCGTACGTCAACGCGCCCCTGTTCGCGCAGGAGCGCGGCGTCGAGGTCCGCCTGACGACGAGCAGCGAGTCGCCCGACCACCGCAACGTCGTGACGGTGCGCGGCACCCTCTCGGGCGGCGAGGAGGTCTCGGTCTCCGGCACGCTGGCCGGCCCCAAGCACCTCCAGAAGATCGTCGCGATCGGTGAGTACGACGTGGACCTGGCGCTCGCCGAGCACATGGTCGTCCTGCGCTACACCGACCGTCCGGGTGTCGTCGGCACCGTCGGGCGGATCCTCGGTGAGGCAGGCATCAACATCGCGGGCATGCAGGTGTCCCGTACGGACATCGGGGGCGAGGCCCTTGCCGTCCTGACCGTGGACGACACCGTGCCGCAGTCGGTGCTCAACGAGGTCGCGGAGGAGATCGGCGCGACGTCGTCGCGGTCGGTGAACCTCGTGGACTGAGGTCCACCGCGCAGCGTTCGGGGCCCTGGTCACCTTGCGGTGACCGGGGCCCTGTTTTCCTTCCCCCACCCCGCCCCTTCCCGTAACCAGGG
>NZ_LOHS01000031.1 GCF_001642995.1 Streptomyces jeddahensis | reverse complement strand
TAAGGGCCGCCCGTTCGTGTGTCCTGAGCCGGGTGTGACTGTTCGCGGTTGTTGGCGATTGAGGCGGGGTGGCTTCGCTGCCCGCGCGGTTTCTGTTCACGCCGGTTGAGGCGGTAGCGGGTCCCCTGCTCGACTCGTTCGGCTTCGGCGGCGTGCCGGGCCGCCGAGGCGGATTGCCTGTGGCCCGCCGGAAGGCGGCGAGCGCCGCCAGCGCTAAGCAGGCGATCGGGCGGAGTTCCAGTTTCATGGGCGGTGGCCAGGGCGCGCTCCGCGTGGTCCGCGGCGCTGGCGGAGTCCCGCTCGTCGAGCCCGTCCCGACCCTGCCGGTCGGGACGGGCTGGCAATACGAGATGAAGTCTTGGACAGGGTTGCTTGCTGTCCGTTGTCCACGTCCCCGGCTCACACCTCATGACTCACTCACTCGCCAGAAGGCCTATCCGTCAGCCTCACCACCGGCACCGACAGCGATCGGTGGCGCCCTCGTGAGGTCGAGCCTTCATTTGCCCGGCGTTGGTTCTGCTGACGGGGTGGCTCGTCAGCAGGTGAGGGGCGGTAGCCGGTTTCGTCCTGTATCCGCTGGAACTGCGTAGTGTGGTTGACCGCCGCGGTGGCGTCACCAGCGGCGTGGGCGATTGCGACGAGGGCCGTAAGTGCCCGGTGTTCAGCGGGGCGTAAGCCCAAGGTGCGGGCGATGGCCAGTGCCTGGCGGGCATGGTGCATCGCATCGGCCGTGGCGCCCAACGTGAGGTGAGCGTGGGCTAGTTGGGAGTACGCCTCGGCTTCCTGGTGGCGCAAACCGGAGCGGCGGGTGAGTTCCAGGGCTTCTTGGAGGCGGGCGGCGGCAAGGCCGGGGTCGCCGTCCATGCGGTGTATGGAGCCCAGGGTGATCAGGGAATCAGCCTCCAGGGTGGGCTCGCCAAGCTCGAGGGCCACGCGCAGGGATTGTTCGGCGTGGGTTCGGGCGAGGTCGACGCGGTCGGTGTCGCGGTGGATGCGGGCGAGGATCTCGTGGACGGCGGGCCCACTTGTGCCGTGCGGGTGGCAGTGGTGTAGGCGTAGCGCCTCGGTGGCGTCGGCCAGCGCCTCGGCATAGTGGCCGAGGCCGTGGCGGGCGATGGCACGGTTGACCAGCGGGCCGATTTTGCCGGTCGGCCGGTCGATCGCGCGGCAGATTTCGATGGCTTCGGTCGTTTGGCCCACCGCCTGGTTGAACTCGCCGAGGTGCGCGTGCATGAGCCCCATGTTGCTGAGCGCCCGGGCGAGCAGTACCGGCCGGTTGAGGTCGCGGAGCAGGGCGTAGCCGTCCTGCTGGCAGTCGATCGCCTTACGCATCTCGCCGCGCAAGGCGTAGTTGATCGCCAGGTTGGTGAGGATGGCAACCTCACCGAGGGTGAACCCGGCGCTCCGGTATCCCTCCTGGGCTGTGTGCAGGGCCTCGCGGGCGGCCATGGCGTTGCCCGTGTGCTCGCGCAGCATACCGATGCTGTTCCACAGCACTGCCTGAGCGAGCACCTCGCCGTCGTGTTCGGCAGCGCGCAGGGCGGCCGTCGTCGTGGCCTCCCACTCGGCCGTGTGCCGCCGCGCGTAGAAGTACAGGCGCAACTGATCGGCCAGTTGCCAGGAGATCTCACGTGGGCCCGATTCGGCGGCGCGGATGATCAGGGCAGTCAGGCCAGCGCGTTCGCCTTCCAGCCAGGTGAGGGCCTGGTGCCGGTCGTTGAATCGTGTGGATTCGGCGCGTGTGCGGGGAAGTTGGACGCTGCCGGTGTAGTCGAAGGCAGTGGCGGCATCGACGGTCGCGAGGTACCAGTCACACAGCCGCTGCCAGGCCGCCTTGTGGTAGGGGTCTGCCGCGGCGTGCTCGGCGGCGTACAGGCGCAGCAGGTCGTGAAACTGGAACCGGTCGGCGGCGGTGCGCTGCACCAGCCCTGCGGTAACCAACTGGTCCAGTAGGTGCTCGGCGGCGGGCGGCTCCGCGCCGAGCAGGGCTGCGGCCGCCTCCGCGGTGAAGTCCGGCCCGGGATGCAGCCCGAGCAGGGCGAACAGCCGTGCCGTGGTCGGCTCCAGTGCTGTGTGAGAGTGGTCGAAGGCGGTACGGACCGCGGCCTGGCGGTCGCCGACGATGGCGAGCTTGGCCAGCCGGTTCCCTTCGGCCAGCTCCTCGGCGTAGCGGGTGATCGAGCGGCCGGGTCGCGCGGCGAGGTTGGCGGCGGCGATCCGCAGCGCCAGCGGCAGGCGGGCGCACAACTCGGCCAGCCGCGCGGTGGCCTCCGGCTCCGACTCCACCCGCTGCTCGCCGAGGATTTGGGTCAGGAGTGTGATCGCCTCAGGGAGATCGAGTGCCTCCAGCGGCACGATGTGGGCTGGATGGCTGACGGTCAGGCCCCACAGGTCCCGCCTGCTCGTGACCAGTACGGCAGCCCCGGCGGTGCCCGGCAGCAGTGGTCGTATCTGCTCGGCGTCGGCGGCATCGTCGAGGATCAGCAGGACACGGCGGCCATCCACTCTGCTGCGGAAGGCGGCCGCGCGGTCCTCCGGCGCCTGCGGGATCATGCCCGGGTCCTGGCCGGAGGCGCGCAGCAGCCAGGACAGCACCTCGGCGGGATCGCGCGGCCGGTCGGTGGTGCCCAGCATCCGGACGTACCACTGGCCGTCGGGAAATGCTGGCCGCAGCCGATGACCGAGGTGTACTGCCAGCGCGGTCTTGCCCACCCCGGGCGAGCCGGATACGACGACGGGCACCGCCGCGGACGGAGCCAGTAACTCCTCGAGGCGATGGACGAGCTCGGTCCGTCCGGCGAAATCCGGTGCGGCCAAGGGCAGTTGGCTCTGGACGGCCCAGGCCGCTTCGGACGGCCGCCGGACGGTCGGCGCGCTCAGCTCCGTGTTCCCGCTGAGGATTGCCTGGTGCATGCCCTGCAACTCGTGGCCCGGGTCGATGCCGAGTTCCTCGGCAAGCATGTCCCGCAGGTGCCGGTAGTGGGCGAGGGCGTCGGCCTGCCGGCCGCAGCGGTACAAGGCAAGCATGTACTGGGCGGCCGCCCGCTCGTCCAGCGGATGTTCGGCGCTGCGCTCGGCGAGCATGGCGAGCAGCGCGGTGTGCTCGCCGAGCCGCAGACGCAGGTCGGTGCAGTCCAGCTCGGCGGCCCACCGCTCTTTGTTGAGGGTGTCGCGGGCGGCGTTGAACCAGGGGGTGTCCGCGCTGGGGAACGGCTCTCCCCGCCACAGCGCCAGGGCCTCCTGGAACAGCACCACCGACCGGGCATCGTCGTCGGGTTGCCGGGCCTGCCCGAGCAGCTGGTGGAACCGGTGTATGTCGACCATCGGTTCGTCGGCGGTGAGCACATAGCCGCCCGTCCCCCGGGCGATCACCCCTGGCAGTAGGCGGCGCAGCCGGGACACGTAGCTGTACAGGGTCTGCGTGGCACGTTGTGGCGGCTTGTCCCCCCACACCCGGTGCACTAGTTGATCCACTGTCACCAGCCGATTGGCGTCCAGGAGAAGAGCAGCCAGCACCGTCTGCTGCCGGGCAGGCCCGAGCTCAACCGGTCCGGTCACCGTCCGTGCCTCAAGACCGCCCAGCAGCCGAAACTCCACACCCAACCCCCGTCTGTGCCGCCCGGCCGCAGACACGGCCCTGCCTGCGGATTCTACGTTTCCTGCAGGGTTGTTGCACGACGGCTCGGCAGGGTTGTACCCGCCACCACGGACACCGGCAGCCGTTGCCTCCACCCTGACCGGGGATGAGGCCGGCCCGACCACCGTTGAGGCACTCGCACTCCGCACGAACCGAACAACGTCAACGGGGAGGATGCTTACGGCAACACAAACCCGATCACCTCCAGCTCCAGTACGTGGCATTGCGCCAGCACCAAAAAGATCGACACCGATGTGTACGCGCAGGTCTGCGCGATCAGGTCGTCAGGCGGCGGCTCCGTACAGGGGGGCGGTGATCGTGCGTAACAACCAATCCAGCCTCTACTCCGTCGCGGCAGCGATGGACCTGTACAACTCAAGTGAGCCGTCCCCGAGAGGGGTGACGCCAGAAACGACGTAAACAACGGCAACGGGGGGTTGAATGTCATTGCATGCCATAAAGCAGCCATCGGCTCATGCCTGGCCGGCCGCGGCGCTCGCGATCCTGGCCGCGGCCGGCTGCACCACAGCCGCATCCGCCGACCGGCCGGACCCCAGCCGTTCCGCACCGGCCGCCCGGGAGCTGACTCACACCGAACAGATCCTGGTCCAGCGCGCCGAGGCGTTACTGGTCAAGGAGTGCATGGCGGGGGAGGGCTTCAGGTACTGGGTGGGTCCGCTGCCGACCGTCGATGACCTCAAGGGCGGCGGTTATGTGGTGACGGACGTCGACTGGGCGAAGCGGCAGGGTTATGGCGGCCGGCTCAGCGCCAGGCTGCCTCGGCTCCAGCGCGAGGACCCGAACCACGCGTACACCAACGGCCTCTCGCACAAGGAGGCCCTGCGCTACGACGAGGTGCTCAACGGTGGCCCCTCAGCCGGGATGCTGACTGTCGAACTGCCCGGGGGCGGCACCATCCAGACTCCGCGGCGCAGCTGCCAGACCGAGGCCAAGCAGCGGCTCTACGGAGACTTCGAGACCTGGTTCAAGGCGGAGAAGATCGCAACGAACCTGACCGACCTGTATGTGCCGGACCTCCTCGATGATAAACGTTTCACCAACGCGGTCGGCGAATGGGCCGCGTGTATGCGTGCGGCCGGTCACGAGTACGCGGAGCCGCCCGCGATCCGGGCTGAACTTCCGGCGCTCACCGAGGGCCTGAGCTCTGCGGAGGCACACGCCGTGGAGGTACGGCTGGCGGTCGCCGAGGCCAGATGCGCGACCAGGACACCGCTTGCCGCCACCGCCCGCAAGCTGGACGAGGAGTACCGCGGCAAGCGGCTCGGCGCGTACCGCGAGGACATCGCCACGTATCGGCGGATGCGCCTCACGGCGCTGGCCAGGGCCGAGGACATCGCCGGCGGCACGGCCTGATCCGAACGGGGCCGTCCGACAGGCTCTGAGGCAGCGCCACCACCCGCCCAGACTCTCCGGGCATCCCATGACTTCCGTGGCACGACGGCCGCGGTGGATTCGCACGGACGACCAATTCAAGGAGATACCTCAATGCGTAAGATCCTGGCCACGGCAGCGACCCTCGGACTCGCCAGCCTCGGGGCCATAGTCCCCGCCTCCAGCGCACAGGCCTCCACGACCTGCGATAACGCGTGGCACAGCACGGGCGACGGCTACTTCCGCGCCTACGAAGCCATCAACTGCAACCGCCTTCTCGGCACCGACAAGGACAACGACACCAACTGGGCCGACAGTGTGGGCGGCTTCCGGGGCAGCGCCAACGACGCGGCGACGTCCCTATTGCACAAGGGGACCTCAGGCATGGCCGTCAAGGTCTACCAGCACAAGAGCTACGGCGGTGGGCACATCTGCCTCACAAAGGCCGAGCTCTACATGGACGCGATCAGCGGTTTCAAGTACACGAACGGCGCCGAGGTGAACAACAGCATCAGCTCCCACCAGTGGGTGTGGAACAGCGATTGCGGGAAGTTCCTGGACGACTGAGCTGAGGTGGCACCGGGCGGGCAAACCCTCGCCCGGTGCTGTGCCGACGGCCTCGCCCTGGTGAGACCGGTCCCCGCGAGCACTACGACCGCGGCGGCCCCGGGCCGATCACCGGACTTTGAAGGGCGGCGGTGGCAGTCCGGGTGTTTCTGGACGCGCGTCCGTCTCCCGCTCTGTCACCTTGAAGGGCAACCCTGGCATCGGTTCCCGCAGGACCGTCCACCGCCCCGTCACGTTGAAGGGCGGCCTGGGCATGGGTACTCGCAGGGCTGTCCGCCATCCCGCCACAGCAAAGGTCACCCCGGGCGCCGGTACCCGCAGGATTGTCCGCCGTCCCGCCACGCTGAGGGGGCCATGAGTCCGATCGGATCTTCGCCTCCATCGCTCAGCGCATGGGTCAACAGGAGTACTGCTGTACCCGACGCAGGTACAGATCACCACATCTGCTCGTTACTCAGCGCGACGTGATCACTTGCTGCGAGAACTCGCCGACTCCGATGAACAGCCGCCAACAAGCCTGAATGGTCACAAGCCGGGGCTGCTACCCCGAGCCGGGGAGCGCGCGTCGTCTCGTACGCCTGTTCGAAAATGGTCTATGGTGGACGATGGAACTGGGGGTGGCGAGAGCAGGTGTGATCAGGAGGTGCGTGTGCCAGGGTTCACGCATCTGCACACCGTTTCGGGCTTCTCCGTGCGGTACGGAGCCTCGCACCCGGAGCGGCTGGCCGAGCGCGCCGCCGAGCAGGGCATGGACGCCCTCGCGCTCACCGACCGCGACACGGTGGCGGGCACGGTCCGCTTCGCCAAGGCGTGTGCGCGGGCCGGAGTGCGGCCGCTGTTCGGGGCGGAGCTCGCGGTCGCCGAGCCCGTACGGCCTCGGCCGGGACGTGCCCACGTGCGCACCCCCGTACGCGGAGGTGCCTTCATCGACGAGTCGACACCGCGTGTCACCTATCTCGCCCGGGACGGCGCCCGCGGCTGGGCCGCCCTGTGCCGTCTGATCACCGCCGCACACAGCGCCGAGGGCCGCCGCGTCCCCGAGGACCGCCCGGTCCTGCCGTGGCAGGACAACCACGGCGAAGGCCTGACCGTGCTGCTCGGACCCGCATCCGACGTGGGACTCGCGCTCGCCGCGGGCCGCCCGGACCGGGCCGCCGCACTGCTCGGGCCCTGGCGGGAGATCTACGGCGACGCGCTGCGTCTGGAAGCCGTCCACCACGGCCGGCAGGGCGCGGGTCCCGGCTCGCTCCGGCTCGCCGCCCGCACCGTCGGTTTCGCCGCCGAGCAGGGCATTAGCCCCGTGCTGAGCAACGACGTCCGCTATGCCGACCCGGGTCTCGGTCCGGTCGCCGACGTCCTCGACGCGGCCCGCCGCCTCGTCCCGATCGACTTCCGCAAGGAGCTGGACGGCGGCGAGCGCTGGCTCAAGGGCGCCGACGACATGCTGCGCGTCGCCGAGCGGATCGTCGAGGCCGCGGGCTACCGCCGCGACACCGCGTACCGCCTGCTCGAACAGACACAGGCCACCGCCGCCGAGTGCCTGGTCGACCCCGAGGAGGATCTGGGCCTCGGCTCCGTGCACTTCCCCGAGCCGCACCTCGTCGGCGCCGAGCGCCGGACCGCGCAGCGCGTCCTGGCGTCGCGCGCCGCGGCGGGCATGGTGCTGCGCGGCTACGACCGCCGCCCCGACGCCCGCGTGTACTGGGAGCGGATGCACCACGAGCTGGACATCATCGCCCACTACCACTTCGCCACGTACTTCCTCACGGTGGCCGGGGTCGTCGACGACGTCCGGCGGATGGGCATTCGCGTCGCCGCGCGCGGCTCGGGCGCCGGGTCCCTCGTCAACCATCTGCTCGGCATCGCCCACGCCGACCCGGTGGAGCAGGGCCTGCTGATGGAGCGCTTCCTGTCCAAGAAGCGGATCGCGCTGCCCGACATCGACATCGACGTGGAGTCCGCACGGCGGCTCGACGTCTACCGCGCGATCATCGACCGGTTCGGCAGCGAGCGGGTCGCGACCGTCGCCATGCCCGAGACCTACCGCGTGCGGCATGCCATCCGCGACGTGGGCGCCGCCCTGTCCATGGACCCGGCGGACATCGACCGGATCGCCAAGTCATTCCCGCACATCCGGGCCCGCGACGCCCGAGCGGCGATGGACGAGCTGCCCGAACTGCGTGAGGTGGCGGGGGAGCGGGAGCGGCACGGACGCCTGTGGGAGCTGGTCGAGGCGCTGGACGCGCTGCCGCGCGGGGTCGCCATGCACCCGTGCGGAGTTCTGCTCTCCGACGCCTCGCTGCTCTCCCGTACGCCCACCATGCCGACCAGCGGCGAGGGCTTCCCCATGTCGCAGTTCGACAAGGACGACGTCGAGGACCTTGGGCTGCTCAAGCTCGACGTGCTGGGGGTGCGGATGCAGTCGGCGATGGCGCACGCGGTCGCCGAGGTCGAGCGGGTGACGGGGGTCCGTCTCGACATCGACGGCGTGCCGGAGGGCGATCCATCGACGTATCGACTCATCCGCTCCACCGAGACGCTGGGCTGCTTCCAGATCGAGTCGCCGGGCCAGCGCGATCTGGTCGGGCGGTTGCAGCCGGAGACCTTCCACGATCTCGTCGTCGACATATCGCTCTTCCGGCCGGGCCCCGTCGCGGCCGACATGGTGAGGCCGTTCATCGCGGCGCGGCACGGCCGGGCGCCGGTCCGCTATCCGCACCCGGACCTGGAGGAGCCGCTCAAGGAGACCTACGGAGTCGTGGTCTTCCACGAGCAGATCATCGAGATCGTGAGCATCATGACGGGCTGCGGGCGTGACGAGGCCGATCAGGTGCGGCGTGGTCTCTCCGACCCCGAGTCGCAGGGGCGGATCCGGGCCTGGTTCGCGCAGGAGGCGGCGGCGAAGGGGTACGACGCCGAGACGATCGCCCGGACGTGGGAGATCGTGGAGGCCTTCGGCTCGTACGGGTTCTGCAAGGCGCATGCGGTCGCCTTCGCCGTGCCGACGTACCAGTCGGCCTGGCTGAAGGCCCATCATCCGGCCGCCTTCTATGCGGGGTTGCTCACCCATGACCCCGGGATGTATCCGAAGCGGCTGCTGCTCGCGGATGCGCGGCGGCAGGGGGTGCCGATCCTGCCGTTGGATGTGAACCGGTCCGGGGTCGATCATCGGATCGAACTGGTGTCTGGTTCTGAGCGCTCTGAGGGTGTTATCGACGATGCCCGCGGCCGGTGGGGACTCCGGCTCGCCCTCTCCGACGTCCACGGCATCAGCAAGGCCGAGGCGCAGCGGATCGCCGACGAACAGCCGTACTCCTCGCTGCTCGACTTCTGGGAGCGGGCCAGGCCCAGCCGGCCGGTCGCCGGGCGGCTCGCCCAGGTCGGCGCCCTGGACGAGTTCGGCGCCAACCGCCGGGATCTGCAGCTGCACCTGTCGGAGCTGCACCGCGGCGCGCACGCGTCGGGCACATCGCAGCTCCCGCTCGCCGGCGGGCGGAAGACCGCCCCGGCCGGGCTGCCCGATCTGAGCGCCGCCGAGCGGCTCAGCGCCGAGCTCGGTGTCCTCGGCATGGACGCGTCGCGCCATCTCATGGGCGACTACCAGCAGTTCCTTGACGAGCTGGGCGTCGTGCCGGCGCGTCGGCTGCGGACGGCCCGGCATGGCGAGACGGTCCTGGTCGCGGGGGCGAAAGCGGCCACCCAGACGCCGCCGATCCGCTCCGGCAAGCGGGTCATCTTCAGCACCCTCGACGACGGCACGGGCCTGGTCGACCTCGCCTTCTTCGACGACGCCCACGCCGCGTGCGCGCACACCGTCTTCCACTCCTGGCTGCTGCTCGTACGCGGAGTCGTGCAGCGCCGCGGCCCCCGCAGCCTCAGCGTGGTCGGCTCCGCCGCCTGGAACCTCGCCGACCTGCTGGAACTGCGCCGCGAGGGCGGTCTCGACGCGGTGGCGCAGCGGCTGGCCGAGCCGGCGATGGATACGGCGCCGAGTACGACGACGGACACGGCTACGGAGGAGCCCGGTGAGGGTGGCGGGGGAGAGGCGGAAGGCGGCGGCCGTGAGGACGGCTCGGACGGCCGCCGCATCCGGATGCCCACCGGATACGAGATGCATCCGTGGGCGGACCTGCGTCCGGCGGGCGAAGGCCCGGCGAGCGGACGGAAGTTGTGGCACCAGAGTCCAGGGAGTGCGGGATGACCATCCTCTGTCTGCGTTTCCAGCTGCCGTCGGCGGGCGAGACCGTGCTGCCGGGGCTCCTCACGCTGCTCCGAGAGTTCACCCCCGTCGTCGAGGCGGCCCCGCCCGACGCGGCACTCGCCGATCTGGGCGGAGCCGAACGGTACTTCGGACGGAACGCGGTCGAGCTGGCTGCGGTGATACGGGTGCGGGCGCTCGCCCTGTACGGAGTGGACTGCGCGATCGGCGCCGGACCAGGGCCGATGCTGGCGCGTATGGCCGCACGCGATGCCGCGCCCGGGGTGACCCGGGTCGTGCACGAAGATCCGGACGCCGTCGCGGAGTTCCTCGCCGACAAGCCGGTCTGGGCGCTCCCCGGGGTGGGCGCCGCGACCGCCCGCACGCTCGGCTCGTACGGGCTCGACACCATCGGCAGGCTCGCGGCGGCACCCCTGTCCACCGTGCAGCGGCTCGTCGGCGCCCGCGCCGGGCGGGAACTGCACGAGAAGGCGCACGGCATCGACCGGAGCCGCGTCGTCCCCAACGCCGCCGCGCGGTCGCTGGCCTCCGAACGGACCTTCCCGCGCGACGAACTGGACCCGTTCCAGCACCGGCGCGCTCTCCTCTCGATCACCGAGGAGCTGGGCGCCCGGCTGCGCGCCGAGAAGCAGGTGTGCCGCGTCCTGGCACTCACCGTGCGCTACGCGGACCGCTCGACGACCACGCGCAGCCGGACGCTCCCCGAGCCGACCGCCCACTCGTCCGCGCTCACCGACGCCGCGTACCGGATGTACGAGGCGCTCGGCCTGCAGCGGGCCCGGGTACGCGCCGTCGCGCTGCGCGCCGAGGGACTGGGCCCCGCCGAAGGCACCGCCCACCAGCTCAGCTTCGACCCGGAGGACGAGAAGGCCCGCCGCCTCGAGGAGGCCGCGGACAAGGCCCGCGCCCGGTTCGGTCCGGGCGCGGTCATCCCGGGGGCGCTGGCGGCGTAGGCGGGGAAGAGCTCCTCACGGTGACGGTGTGCAGGGGCCGTCGTGGCGCCCGCCTCGGCTTCAGCTCACCCACCGGTAGCGCCGCTCCGGCCGCCCCGTCCTCCCGTATTTGAGCGTCACCTGCGCCCGGCCCGTGTCCGCGAAGTACTCGAGGTAGCGGCGGGCGCTGACCCGGGACAGGCTGCCCGCGTGGGCGCATTCCGAGGCGGAGAGGCCGTCCGGGTGGGCGCGCAGTGTGCGTTCCACGAGCTCCGCGGTGTGCGCCGCGAGTCCCTTCGGCAGCTCGCGGGAACCGGGCGGGCGGGCGCCGAAGATCTGGTCGACGTCCTCCTGGCGCGCCTCGTCGAGGCCGTCGAGGCGGGCCCGCAACGCCGCCACGTGCCGCAGCTGCTCCTGCAGTGCCGCCTGGTTGAACGGCTTGATCAGATAGTGCAGCGCCCCGGCGCGCAACGCGGCCCGCACGATCTCCGCGTCCCGCGCCGCCGTGATGAACAGCACGTCCACCGGCTCGCGTTCCGGATCGCGCTCCTCGGCGGCCCGCAGCTCGCGCAGCACGCCGATCCCGTCCATGTCGGGCAGATAGACGTCCAGAAGTACGAGGTCAGGGGTCAGCCGCTCCACCGCCCGCAGTGCCTCCACGCCGCTGTGCGCGACACCGACGACCGTGAACCCGTCCGTCGCGGACACATACCGGCTGTGCAGTTTGGCGACCATGAAGTCGTCGTCCACCACCAGCACCTTTGTCACCCGCCGCAGGCTATGGGCCCGACCACAAGGACCACAACGTTCCTTGCTTGCGGAAGGGAGACAGCTCGTTAACACGCAGGCAACATGTGGGCCACCTCACACCCTCCACAAGGCTCCCCCTGAGGCTCCCCGTACTGATCCGACGTACCGACAGGTGGTGGCACACGTGCGGCTGCGCACTCCCCTCGCCCTGCTCGGGGCAGCGGTGCTCGTGCTCGCGGGACCGCCGCTGCTCACGACCGGCAGCGGCGCCGAGACCGGCACACAGATCCCCGGCCTGCGCTTCATGGTTCCCAACACGCCCGGCGGCGGCTACGACATCACGGCCCGCACCGCCGCCAAGAACGCCGAGGACGCAGGGCTCACCCACAACATCGAGGTGTTCAACCTGCCCGGCGCCGGCGGCACCGTCGGCCTCACCCGGCTCGTCAGCGAGCACGGCAACGGCAAGCTCGCCATGTCCATGGGCCTCGGTGTCGTAGGAGCCGTACGCTCCAACCACGCGCCGAAGACCCTCGCCGACACCACTCCGATCGCCCGGCTCACCGAGGAGCAGGACGTCGTCGTGGTCGCCAAGGACTCCCCGTACCAGACCATCGACCAGCTGATCGACGCCTGGAAGGAGAACCCCGGGAAGCTGCCCGTGGGGGGCGGCTCCTCGCCCGGCGGACCGGATCACCTGGCACCCATGCTGATGGCGCGGGCGGCTGGGATCGAGCCGAAGAAGGTCAACTACGTCCCCTTCGACGGCGGCGGCGAACTCCTCGCCTCGATCCTCGGCAACAAGGTCGCCTTCGGTGTCTCGGGCGTCGGCGAGTACCTGGACCAGATCAGGTCGGGGGAGCTGCGGCTGCTCGCCGTCACCGGACCCGAGCGGGTCGACGGGCTGGACGCGCCCACGCTCAAGGAGTCCGGCTACGACGTCGAGTTCACCAACTGGCGCGGCATCGTCGCCCCGCCCGGACTGTCCGAGGCCGAGCGGGACAAGCTCACCAACCTCATCACCAAGCTGCACGACTCCGACGAATGGCAGGAGTCCCTCGAGAAGAACGGCTGGGACGACGCCTTCCTGACCGGCGACGAGTTCGGCGCCTTCCTGGACGCCCAGGACAAGCGTGTGGTCTCCGTGCTGAAGGAGCTGGGACTGTGACGACGACCTCGCAGACACAGGAACGTACGGAGCCGGGGGAGCGCCGCTCCTGGCTGCGCGAGCACTCCGAACTCGGCGTGTGCGTGCTGCTCCTCGCGCTCGGCGTGCTCGTCCTCACCGATGCCCTGACCATGGACGTCGACATCGCGCAGCGCGGGCCCATCGGCCCGAAGACCGTGCCGATCGTGGTCGGCATCGGCCTGCTCGTGATCGCCGCCCTGCTCGCCGTCGACGTGCTGCGCGGCGGCCGCGGACAGGCGGAGACCGGCGAGGACATCGACCTGTCCGAACCGGCCGACTGGCGCACGGTGCTGCTGCTCGCCGGGGTCTTCCTCGCCACCGCGGTCCTCATCGAGCCGCTCGGCTTCCCCCTCGCGGGCGCGCTCCTCTTCTGGGGCGCCGCTTTCGCCCTCGGCAGCCGGCGCATCGACCGCGACCCGCTGATCGCCGCCGGACTGTCACTCCTCACGTACGTCGTCTTCAACAACCTGCTCGGAGTGCCGCTGCCCGGCGGCCCGCTGATGGGAGTGCTGTGACATGAACGCTCTCAACTCCCTTCTCGACGGCTTCAGCACGGCCCTCACCCCGCTGAACCTGCTGTGGGCCGCCATCGGCGTGCTCCTCGGCACCGCGATCGGCGTGCTGCCCGGCATCGGCCCGGCGATGGCGGTCGCGCTGCTGCTTCCGGTGACGTACGGCCTGGACCCGACCGGCGCGTTCATCATGTTCGCGGGCATCTACTACGGCGCGATGTTCGGCGGCTCGACCACCTCCATCCTCCTCAACACCCCCGGCGAGAGCGCCGCCGTCGTCGCCGCGATGGAGGGCAACCCGATGGCCAAGGCCGGGCGCGGCGCGCAGGCGCTCGCGGCCGCCGCCATCGGGCACTTCGCGGGCGGCATGATCGGCACGATCCTGCTCGTCGCACTCGCCCCGACGGTCGCCGACCTCGCTGTCGACATCGGCGCGCCCGACTACTTCGCCATCATGGTGCTGGCCTTCATCGCGGTGACGTCCGTGCTCGGCTCGTCCCGCATCCGCGGGCTGGCGTCCCTGCTGATCGGCCTCACCCTCGGCCTCGTCGGCCTCGACCAGATGACCGGCCAGCAGCGCCTCACCTTCGGCTCGCTCCAACTCGCCGACGGCATCGACGTGGTGATCGTCGCGGTGGGCCTGTTCGCGATCGGCGAGGCCCTGTGGGTCGCCGCCCATCTGCGCCGCACCCCCGGCGAGCCGATCCCCGTCGGCCGCCCCTGGCTCGGCCGCGACGACGTCAGGCGCACCTGGAAGTCCTGGCTGCGCGGCCCGGTCATCGGCTTCCCGTTCGGTGCGATCCCGGCGGGCGGCGCGGAGATCCCGACGTTCCTGTCGTACGTCACGGAGAAGCGGCTGTCGAAGCACAAGGAGGAATGGGGCAAGGGCGCGATCGAAGGCGTCGCAGGACCGGAGTCGGCTTCCTCCGCCTCCGCGGCCGGAACCCTCGTCTCCATGCTGACGCTCGGCCTGCCCACCACCGCCGTCGCGGCCGTCATGCTGGCCGCCTTCCAGCAGTACGGCATCCAGCCAGGACCGCTCCTCTTCGAACGCGAACCCGAGCTCGTATGGGGCCTGATCGCCTCCCTCTTCGTCGGCATGGTGCTGCTGCTCGCCTTGAACCTGCCGCTGGCCCCGCTGTGGGCGAAGCTCCTGCGCATCCCGAGGCCGTATCTGTACGCGGGCATCCTCTTCTTCGCGGCGGTCGGCGCGTACGCGGTCGGGGGCGAGGTCATCGACCTGGTGATCCTGCTGATCATCGGCCTGATCGGGTTCGGTATGCGGCGCTACGGGCTGCCGGTGCTGCCCGCCGTCATCGGCGTCATCCTCGGGCCCAACGCCGAACAACAGCTGCGGCGCGCCCTGCAGATCAGCGACGGCAGCGTGACGGGCCTGGTCAACACGCCCTTCTCGGTGACGGTGTACGCGGTGGTCGTGCTCATCCTGGCCTGGCCTCTGGTGAAGAGGCTGGTGGGGCGGGGCCGTAACGTGGCGGCATGACGGACGACTACACCCGGCCCGCCCCGGCCTCGGCGCGGATCCGCCCGGCCACCGCCGCCGACGTGACCGCCGTGAAGGCGGTCACGGACGCGGCGTATCGCCACTACATCGAGCGCATCGGGGTCGTACCCGCGCCGATGGAAGCTGATCACGCGGCGAACGTCGCCGCGGGCCGGGTGTTCGTCACCGGCGATCCGGTGACGGGCCTCGTGGTCGTCGTCCCGGAGGACGGCCACCTGTTCCTGGACAGCATCGCGGTGCACCCCGACGCACACGGACAGGGCGTGGGCCGCCGCCTGCTGACATTCGTCGATGCACGCGCGCGTGCACTCGGACTGCCCGAGGTCAGGCTCTACACCAACGCCATGATGTGGGAGAACCAGAAGATCTACCCGCGGTACGGATACGAGGTCGTGGAGCGGCGTCTCGACGGGCCGTACGACCGCATTCACTACCGCAAGAGGCTGGCCTGAGCGCCTTGATCAGCCCTTTCGGCCGGCCCTCGCGGTCAGCCGTCCGGCCACCAGGTTCGCTGGATGTCCTTGCGGACCTCGGGGCGGTCACGGGGCCGGTCTTCGGGTTCTTCCCGCACGCGGCGGCGGTCGGTCGTCTTTCCCAGGGGCTTCTGCACGGTCACACGGCGCATGGCTGCCTCCTTGTGCCTACCGGGTTCCGCAGCAGTGGTGCGGAGGTAGACCTGTTGAGGGAGGGTGCCCCATCGGCGGCCGGATTGTCAGTGGCGGCTGTCACGATCGGGGACATGAGTTCCGACCTGAATTCCGACCAGGACGACATCGAGCACGTCGGCGTCGACTGGGATGCCGAGGCCGCCACCTTTGACGACGATCCGGATCACGGCCTGCGGGACCCCGCCGTGCGGGACGCCTGGGCGAGGCGGATGAAAGAGTGGCTTCCTTCCCGGAGATCTCACATTCTGGACGTCGGGTGCGGCACCGGCAGTCTCTCGCTCCTCGCCGCCGAGCAGGGGCACCGGGTCACCGGGGTCGACCTGTCGCCTCGCATGGCCGAGCTGGCCCGGGCCAAGCTGGCCCAGTTCGCGGGAGGCGATGTCGAGATCCTGGTCGGTGATGCGGCGGCGCCCCCGGTAGGGGACCGCCGGTTCGACGTGGTGCTGGTCCGCCATGTGCTGTGGACGCTGCCTGATCCGAAGGCGGCGCTGCGCCGGTGGTGTGCGCTGCTGCGGCCAGGGGGCCGGCTCGTCCTGGTCGAGGGCGTGTGGGGAGAGACGTCCCCGGTCGGCATTCCCGTCCGCCACCTCGTGGAGATGCTCACGCCGCTGGCCGCTCGCCTGCACACCGAGCACCTGTCGGGCGATGCCCGCCTGTGGGGGCGGGAGGTGCACGACGAGCGGTACGCGATGGTGGCGACCTTCCCGGAACCCCGGGCGGCCGCCCGTCACACGGAGGTCGTCGACGTCCATCTGATCCTCCGCCGTGGCGACGAGGTGCTGCTCGCGCGCCGTGCCGGTACGGGGTACGGAGACGGCCTGCTGAACGGGCCGTCAGGGCACGTCGAGGACGGCGAGGACGTCCGCGCCGCCATGATCCGCGAGGCCCGTGAGGAGATCGGCCTCGACCTCGCGCCGGACGACCTGCGCGTCGCACTCGTCATGCAGCACCGCGGCCCGGGCGGGCAGCCGCGCATCGGCTGGTTCTTCGAGGCGGAGTACGGGGCGGGCGGCGAGCCCGTGAACAGGGAGCCGGACAAGTGCTCAGGGATCGGCTGGCATCGGCTGTCCGAGCTCCCCGACGACATGGTGGCGTACTGCAGGGCGGGCTTCGAGGCGTACCGGGCCGGGCAGCGCTTCGTTCTGCACTGGCACGAGGACGGCGACGCCATCGCGTACGACCCGGGGGGTCCGGTCCGGGCCCGGGTGCTCAACGAGGCCTGATCGTGCTCAAGGAGACCTGAGCAGGCCGCCGAGGCCGTCCCCGCGGGCCTGGCGTTCGAGCTCGTCCAGGGCCCGGCGGGCCGCGCCCGCGGCGGCCGGGTCGGACTCGGCCAGGCCGCTCGCGGCGAACTCGTCCTCGTCCAGCCGGAGCACCGTCGTGCCGTCGCCGGACACCCACAGGTCGAGGTCCAGGTCCTCCACGACCAGCTCGGCGCCCGAAAGGACGGCGGGGCGGGTCACGTCGCAGTACCAGCCCTTGAGGGTGCCGTCCGCGGCCCGGACCTCCTTGACCGAGTACCAGCGATCGCGCCAGTAGTGCTCGGTGAAGACGTCGCCCGGCTCGAAGCGCACGAAGCCGAAGTCGCGGACGGCCCCGCCCGCCCAGGGGGCCTCGACCGTGATCCGGGCGCCGTCGTCGTGGATGAGTCGGGCGGGGTAACGGATCTTGGTGCGGCCCGACTTGAGCAGTACCACGTCGACGGTGCCCTGGGGGTCAGCCGAGTTCGCGGACATACCGGACCTCCGTCGCGCAGATCTCGTAGCCGAACCACTTGTTGATGGCCAGCATGGGGCCGTTCTCGGTGTCGTTGCCGGTGAAGGCCTCCGTGTAGCCGGCCGCGCGGGCCCGGTGGAGGGAGTCGTTCTTGGCGAGCTTGGCGAGGCCCCGGCCGCGGTAGGCGCGTGCGGTTCCGGTCATGCCGGTCGCGTACCGGGACGTCCCGTCCGTACGGGCCACGCTGAACGCCACCGGGCGGCCGTCCACCACGGCAACCGTGGTCAGTTCGCGGTCCAGCAGCGGATGGCCCCATGTCTCGGTCAGCCAGTACTCGTAGTCCGTGAACTCCGTGTCGATGTCGCTGGGCTCGTCCTGCACCGTCTCCGCGTCCAGGTCGAACAGGGGGCGCGGGTCGTCCGCGAAGTCCGCGGCGGTGCGGAGCTCGACGCCCGCCGGGGGCCGCTGGAGCGGGGGCAGAGTGCCTTGCGCCAGGTCCAGGCGGAGGAAGTGGGCCGACCGGCTCGCGCGGTAACCGCGCTTCTCGGCGAAGGCGCGGTTGCCGGGGGCGTCCAGGACCCAGCTGTAGAGCGTGGTGACGCCGTGCCCGGCCAGGAACTCCTCCGCCGTACGCACGATCAGCGAACCCGCGCCGCGGCGCAGCCGCTCCGGGTGCACATACACATTGGCGTACCCCTGCCCGGGCTCGGGACTGTCGTGGGCGACGCCCAGCTGCGCCGTACCGATGATCTGGCCGTCCTCCTCGGCGACCAGCGGCCGGTAGTGCGCGTCCGGATGGGCGTGCGTCACGTCGAAGGCGACGGACTCGGCGGTGGAGAGCATGAACGGCAGGGCGGCACGCCGCACCCGCGCGAAGCCTTCGGCGTCTTCGGGACGGAAGCCACGGACGATCACAGTCATGAGGCCGCACGCTACGCGGGAGGCGCCGTGCTCGCCTCCGAATTACCGCGCCGTGCGGGACAATCGGCACGTGACCTTGAAGATCGACATCGACCACGGCGCCGACACCGCGCCCTACGAGCAACTGCGCGCCCAGATCTCCGAGCAGGCCCGCTCGGGGTCGCTGCCCGTGGGCTACAAGCTGCCGACCGTACGCGGACTCGCGGAGGACCTGGGGCTGGCCGCGAACACGGTCGCGAAGGCGTACCGCGCGCTGGAGTCGGACGGAGTGATCGAGACACGCGGCCGCCACGGGACGTTCGTCGCCGCAGCCGGGGACGCCGCGTCGAAGGGCGCGGCCGTGGCCGCGCAGGCGTACGCCGAGCGCGTCCAGCGCCTCGGCCTCACGGAGGCCGCGGCACTGGACGCGGTACGGGATGCGCTGCGCGCGGCTTACGGGGACTCGGGGTGACCCTCCAGGGGCTTCGCCCCCTGGACCCCCCGAAATCGCCCTTCGGGCTCGTCCTCAAACGCCGGACGGGCTGATTTGGGCCCCTTGCGCTACAGGTACAACCCCGCATCCGCACCGGCACGCTGGTCCGGCACCGACGCCGGTGTCGTGCCACGCCGCAGTGCGTAGAGCTCCGCGAGCGTCGCGCCGTCGCGGCCCAGGCTCGATTCCAGGTCCGGGGCCTCCGGGCCGAGCCAGCTGACCGCCTCGGGGCGGGTCAGGGGGCCGACCTCGATGCGGGCCAGGCAGCGGCCGGGGCGGACGACCGCCGGGTGGAGCCGCTCCAGGTCCTCGTTGGTGGTGACGCCGACGAGGACGTTGCGGCCCTGGCCGAGCAGCCCGTCCGTGAGGTTGAGCAGACGCGACAGCGCCTGACCGGCCGTGTGCTTGGCCTCGCCGCGGATCAGTTCGTCGCAGTCCTCGAGGAGCAGCAGCCGCCAGCGGCCCTTCGCCGTGCCGTCGTCCTCGCCGATGGCGATGTCCATCAAATAGCCGACATCCGAGAACAGACGCTCGGGGTCCAGGACACAGTCCACCTGGCACCAGTCGCGCCACGAACGCGCCAGCGTGCGCAGCGCCGACGTCTTGCCGGTGCCCGGCGGGCCGTGCAGCAGGAGCAGCCGGCCCGCGATGTCCTCCGGCGTGGTCTTCATCAGACGATCCATGGCGTCGGCCACCGGCGCGGTGTAGTTGGGCCGCACCTCTTCCCACGTACCGGCCGTGATCTGGCGGGTCGTGCGGTGCGGGCCGCGCCGCGGCGACACATACCAGAAGCCCATCGTCACGTTGTCCGGCTGCGGCTCCGGCTCGTCCTGCGCGCCGTCCGTGGCCTGCTTGAGGATCTTCTCCGCCAGGTCCGCGCTGGTCGCCGTCACGGTGACGTCCGCGCCGCGGTTCCAGCGGGAGACCAGCAGCGTCCAGCCGTCGCCCTCGGCGAGCGTCGCGCTGCGGTCGTCGTCGCGGGCGCCGCGCAGCACCGTGGCGCCCGGCGGCAGCAGCGTGACACCCGAGCGCACCCGGTCGATGTTCACGCTGTGCGAGAAAGGCTGCTCGCCCGTCGCGAAGCGGCCGAGGAACAGCGCGTCGACGACATCGCACGGGGAGTCGCTGTCGTCGACGTTGAGCCGGATCGGCAGAGCGTCGTGTGGGTTCGCAGACATGCCGCCATGATCCGTCACGTACGCGTCCCGTGCACGCGGTTTCCGCAGTGCGTCCTGCGCCTGCGTTCCGTGGCGCGCCCCGTTACACAGCTGTGGTGCCGGAATCCGTCCTACCGCCCCCACCCGCCGTTACCCTTGCCGCTGATGGGACGTCATGGGTGGAATTCGGGGGCACGGCGGTGGCGGCTCACCGCACTGCTCGGCGTCGGTGCGGTCGCTCTGGCACTGGTGGTGACGCTGATCAGCACGCTGCCCGGCGAGAGCCGCGGCAGCACCGTCGGAACCACTCCCGACGGCGACAAGGTGCACGGCACCCCCGCCGTCCCGTCCGGCAGGGCGGAGCCGGAGGTGGGCTGGGGCTTCACCCACACCCAGTACAGCGCCGACCATGGCGAGGCGGCCGCGGTTCAGCGCGCCCAGAAGCTGCTCTCCCGGCAGCCGATGCCGCAGATCCAGCACATCATGGGCTGGGGCGCGGGCAACCCCGAGCCCACCAAGGGGCGTTACGACTTCGGCGAGATGGACCGGCGGCTGGACTTCATCCGTGCCACCGGCGGCACCCCTGTCGTCACCCTCTGCTGCGCCCCCGACTGGATGAAGGGCGGCAAGCCCGGCGCCGACAACACGGACTGGAGCAAGCAGGCCCTCGAGACCGCGCCCGACCGCGCCCACTACAAGGACTTCGCGAAGCTCGCCGCGACCGTCGCCAAGCGCTACCCGGACGTGCGGCACTTCATCGTCTGGAACGAGTTCAAGGGCTTCTGGAACGACTCCGAGGGCCGCTGGGACTACGAGGGCTACACCGAGCTCTACAACCTCGTCTACGAAGAGCTCAAGAAGATCGACGAGGACATCCTGGTCGGCGGCCCCTATCTGGTCATGGACAGCGTCGACCCACGCCAGCAGAACGCGTCGAGCGCGCTCACGGGCGACTGGGGCGCCCTGGACCAGCGCGTCCTCGACGCCTTCGCCTACTGGAACAAGAACAAGGCGGGCGCCGACTTCGTCGTCGTCGACGGCTCCAGCTACACCGTCGACGATGAGCTGGTCCCGGACGAGTTCAAGGCCACCGACAAGCTGACCGCCGTCAGCCGCTGGGTGCGGCAGCAGACCGGCGACCTGCCCCTGTGGTGGGCCGAGTACTACGTCGAGCCGGGCGACGACGATGACGAGCGCGACGGCTGGTCCGAGCCGCACCGGATCGCCGTCCACGCCTCCGGCCTGATCGCGATGGCCCGCGGCGGCGCCACCTCCGCCTTCTACTGGAACCCGCAGAAGAGGGGCGCCACCTGCCCCGGCTGCCTGTGGCGCTCCACCCACCTGTCCGACGGAGGCACCGCACTGCCGATGCTCGGCCTGCTCTCCCGGTTCGCCAAGGAGTTCCCGCCCGGCACGACGTACGAGAAGGTGTCCGTCGCCGCCGACGACGTCCCCCATGTGCGGGTGCTCGCGGACGACCAGGCGGTCCTCGTGGTGAACACCCTGGACCGGCAGATCAGCACGAAGGTCGACGGCAAGCAGTTCAAGATGGCTGCCTACGAGGTGAGGTGGCTCAAGCGCTGAGCCACCTCACCCCTCTGCCTGAGGCACCTCACGCCACGCCTCACGCCATCGTCATGAACCGCTGCACCAGCGAGGCCACCAGCACCGCCAAGAGCGGCAGCGAGAACCAGAAGCTGCTCTGCAGCCGGCGTAGCTGCCGCACGCTCGGCGCCGCAGCGACCCGCATCACCTCGCGGGTGGCAAGCAGCAGGATCAGCGCCACCGCCGCCAGCGCGCCCACCACCGACCACGGCGTCCAGGTCACCTGCGGACCGATCGGACCCGGATCTGCCTTCGCCGGCTTGCCGTCCGGCTCCTTGCTGAGCGTGTAGACGGTCGCGTCGTCGTTGGTGAAGACCTTCTTCAGCTCAGGCCGCTGGTCCAGGTTGCGGATGAGCCGTGTCTCCCAGGTGTTCGAATAGCCCGCGTCCATCTGGAGATAGACGACCTGACTCTCGTTGATCATCAGATACGAGTTCGGGCCGGCGTCCTTGAGCGACTTCACCAGTCCGGACACCAGCACCGGATCGGACGGCGCGAGCGTCGGGACGTACTCCACCTTCTCCATGTCGCGGGAACCCCACGGCATGGCGGGCGTGACGTTCTCGAGGGTGTCGTTGCTCAGCCACAGCAGGCGGACGGTCGGGTCGTCGTGGGCGTACACCCACTCCATGGCCGCGACCTCGCCCGTCCTGATGCGTTCGAAGGGCTCGTTGCCCCAGCGGGCGACCAGGAAGCCGCCCATCAGCACCAGGCCCGCCATGAGGAACGCCAGCGGCGCCAGGCTGACGCGGTCGCGATCCCGCTCCTCGGCGGTGATGCCCGCGCGCGGGAACAGCGCCAGACCGGCGAGCAGCGCCGCGCCCGGCAGGGCGAACATGAAGACGCGCAGCGCGATCTCGCCGCCGTACGACTGCATGCCGAAGCCGAGGAACGGCACGAAGGCGAGCACGAGCAGCGACCGCTCGCGGTACTTGGCGTCGCGCCGCCGCCACCAGCCCCAGCAGGCCAGCGCCATCACGCCGCCGGCGAGCGCCACGCGCGTGTACAGCACGAGTTGGTGGGTCGAGCTGCCGCCCTCGATACGCCCGGAGACGGACGATGACACATTGCCGCCCACACCGCCGATCCCGCCGAACATCTCCTCGAAATGGCCCGACCAGTACGGCTCGGCGAGGAAGCCCACCCATACGGCGACCAGCACCGCGAACAGCATCGGCAGCCCACGCAGCTCACAGCGGCCGACCAGCACCAGGACCGCGAGCACACCCAGCATCACGAACGGCGTGAGCTGGTGGGCCGGGACGGTCGCCGCGAACAGGCCGATCAGCACGAGCAGCAGCACGGCCCGCTGGCGGCGGTTGGTGGGCTCGACTTCCAGCTCGCCCGGGCGCCGCTTCGTCCACAGCACGCGCGGGGCGCGGAACCAGACCAGCAGTACGGCGACGAAGACGAGATAGAGCAGGTAGGTGAAGCCTTGCGGGGAGAAGTAGTCCTGGCCGACCCATCCGCTCAGTACGAAGATCCAGGCGCCGGCCCACTTGGCGCGCCAGCCGGCGCGCATCGACCGCATGAGCAGGAACATCGGTGCGAGATAGAGCAGTTGCATGGTGAGCGGCCACCAGCGGATGACCTCGGTCATGTCCGTGACGCCGCACGCCTCGGCGACGAAGGTGGCGGCGGCGAAGAAGCCGGGCCAGCTCCAGCGCGCGTCCAGGTCGGGCACCGCGGAGCCCGTCCTGTCGATGTAGTCCATGAAGCCGAGGTGCTGCCAGGCCGTCGCGAAGCGCGGCTCGGTCTCGATGACCGCGGGCAGCGCGTGCAGCGAGACCACGGTGGCGAGCAGCGTGACCAGCAGCAGGACCCGGTGCTGCCGGTTCGCCCACAGCAGTGACGCGAAGACGACGACGAGCAGGGCGGCGCCCAGCAACGTGGTCTGGGGCAGTACGGAGATCAGTCCGAGCCCGCCCATGCGGTCGAGGTCGCGGTCGTCCAGGGCCGAGGCGGGCACCCAGTACAGCCCCAGCGCGCTGACCAGCAGCATGGCCAGGATGACGAGACCGGGCGTCACGCGCGCGTGCCGTCCGGTCCGCGGCGCGTCCTCCTGCACGGAGGCCCCGCGCGCGGCAGCCCCTGGTACGGAGGCCGCTCGCGCCGAGACCCCACGCACGTCAGCACGTTGCGGTGAGGCTCCCGGGACGTCGTGCCCACGCCGGGCCCCCTTGCCGTTCCGGTCATCCCGTTCCAACTGCGCGTGACCACCCCCCGAGTCCGCCCGGGACGACGGCGCCTCCGACGCCTCCGTGGTGCGCGACCCCTCCGTACGCGAGCTCTCCGAACTCGCCGTCGGGGGAGAACCCTTCGAACTCTCCGAACTGTCCGAACTGCCCGCCGGTCGTGCCTCGTCGGCGGAACCGGCGCCCCCCGAGGCCGGGCGCACCCCCTCCTCACCGCCGCCCGACTCGTGCCCGAGGGCGGCCTCCGCATGCGCCTCCGTCCGCGGCCCGGGCAGGGCCAGCGGCGCCCTGAGGGCCCACGTCGGACCCGGCCGTATGTCCGGTCTGCGCTCCTGGTGGTCCAGGTTGAGCTGGACGCCGAGCGCCAGGGTGTCCGATTCGAGGGAGTCGCGCAGCGCCCAGCCCGGGCCGTGATGCGTCTTCTCCCCGTGCGGCAGCGCCACGTCGGCCGTGCCCAGATCGGCCAGATCGCCGTCAGGCGCCGCCGACGCGCCGGCGGGCGGTGCGGCCGGTGCGGTCCCGACGATCCGGTACAGCTTGGGGGCGGCGATCGCCACGATCACGGCAAGGCTGGAGATCTCCGCGACACCCGCACCGGTCAGGCCCATCCGCGGGAGCAGCAGCAGCGTCAGCCCCAGCACCAGGACGCACAGCAGGCCCTGCAGATAGGCGAGTCCGGACGTACGGCTCTGGGCGCGGAGTACCGCAAAGTAGGTCTCCATGACGACGCGTAGCACCGCACCCACCGCGAACAAGCGCAGCAGCGGGGTCGCCGCGTCCGCGTACCCCTCGCCGAACACCCGCAGGACGTACGGCGCGCCGATGAACAGTACGCCGGCCACCGGCAGCATGATCCGCGCCATGCGGCGCAGCGCCGCGCGGGTGTTCGCGGCGAGCTGCGCCGGGTCGTGGGAGCCCTCGACGGTCAGGGACGCACCCATGTTGATGGCGAGCAGATTGATCGTGCCGCCGATGGTGGCGGTGATGTAGAAGTACGCGTTGTCGGCCGAGCTGACCTGCGAGGCGACGATCACCGGGACCAGGTAGACCACGGCGAGCGAGAACAGCGAGCCCGTGTAGTCGCCGGCCAGGAAGCGGCCCAGCTCGCGCAGCGACGGCGGCTGGGCGTGGTCCTTGGTCGCCTTCACATGCCGCGGCACGAGACGGCGGAACACCAGCCAGCCGAGCGGCACCACGGACGCGGCGATCGCGGCCACCCACGACACGAAGACGCCGGTGGTCGGGACGGCCACGGCGAACGCGACGAGCAGCGCCAGCTTCACCGCGGAGAACACCGTGTTCCCGACGGGCACCCACAGCGCGTTGCGCAGCCCGGTCAGCACCCCGTCCTGCAGCGTCAGCAGCGACCAGGCGACGACGGCCACGATGAAACCCAGGCCGTTGACGGTGCCGTGCAGAAACCCGTACGAGGGCCCCCAGAAGTCGAGGGTCAGCAGGAAGACCGCGGCGGCGAGCGCCACCACCACCGAACTGCCCGCGTACGTACGGAAGATGAGACGCCCGGTGGCGCGGCCCGCCACCGGGATGAACCGGGCCAGCGCGCCCGTGAGCGTCACCGCGGTGAGCCCCGCGAGCAGCTTCATCGCGGCGATGGCCGCCGATCCCTGGCCGACCGCGTCGTCGGAGTAGTAGCGGGCGGCGGCCAGCCAGAAGCCGAGGCCCAGGACCGCGCTGATCCCGGTGTTGAGCATCAGCGCATAGGCGTTGCGGAAGAGCGGGTTGCCGCCGGAGCCCTTGCCCCGTCCGGGCAGGCGCAGCCTGCGGCCGGCCGTCGGCTGCGGCTCGGCCGGGGGAGTCGCGGAGGAGTCGACCTGGGCTGTGGTCGTCGTGTCAGACACGGGTACGTGCTGCCTTCCGGCTGGCCTGTTGGGCTCTTCGGACCACGGCGTACCCCTTGGTGAGGGCGCGGTCCCTGGCGAACGTACGGGCGATGGCGCGGCCTTCCACCAGCCGCGCGAACTCGTCGATTCCGGTGCTGCGGCGCACCGTCACGCGCTGCAGCGCGTACGGCCCCTGGCGGCGCCGCGCCAGGGCGTTGCCGACCGCGAGGGACTGCGCGAACCCGGCCTCGCACACCGCCCGGCGCACGCGGCGGCTCGAGTAGCCGTACGGGTACGCGAACGAGACGGGCCGGGTGCCGAGCTCCTCGGCCACGATCTCCTTGCAGCGCACCAGCTCCGACCGGAGCGCGTCGTCCTGGAGGGTGTCCAGCTGCGGATGCGTGTGGCTGTGGCCGCCGATCTCCACGCCGCCGTCGGCGAGTTCGCGCACCTGGTCCCAGTCGAGCATGGTGTCCAGAGCGCCTCCGGTGTCGTGCGCCCCGCGCAGCCAGCCCGTCGAGACGAACACGGTGGCCGCGAAGCCGTGCCCGGCGAGCACGGGCAGCGCATGCCGGTGCACGCCCTCGTAGCCGTCGTCGAAGGTGATCAGCACGGGACGCTCCGGCAGCGGCCTCCCGGACCGCCAGGCGTCCGCCAGCTGCGCCGTGGTGAGCGGCGTGAAACCGCCGTCCCCGATCAGCGCCATCTGCGCGGCGAACGCCTGGGGCGTCACGGACAGCGCCCGGGTGGCGTCGTTGGGCGCGTGCGCGACGGAGTGGTACATGAGGATGGGCACGGGTCTGTTCATGCGGCCCCCCGACACGCATGACCCAGCACGGACCGCCTGTTCATACCCCCGCCCCCTCGCCGTCCGTGCTCCCCCCGATCTCCGCTACGGAGAACGTCGCGCCACCCCTGCGCGCACGGACGCTCCCGAGTACGTACCCACCGGCCGCGGCCGCCACTCCCGCCACGATGGCGCCCGCGCGGCCCGCTCCGCCGGGGCGGGCCAGCACGGCGTCGCGCAGGCCGCGGGCGACCCCGGCGGGCAGGACGCGCGTGGTGTAGCGGCGCTCCGACTCGAGGCCCTTGGCGGCGCCGACACTCCGGGCCACCAGGGCCTTGGACAGGCCCTCGGCGTACGTACGGGTCCGGAAGTAGCGGAACCGCTCGCGGCCGGCCGGGACCCGGTGGTGGATCACCGCGCGGTCATCGATCAGCAGGATCGCGTCGGGCCTGGCACGGCTGAGCCGGATGCACAGCTCGGTCTCCTCGCAGCCCAGCGGCCGCTTGTCGCCGTCGCGGCCGATGCCGGTGGCGAAGCCGCCCGCCGCGTTGAACGCCGTCCGCCGGAAAGAGGCGTTCCCGCCCAGGACGTTGCGCACCCGGACCCGGCCCGGCGGCAGCCCCTTGTACGTACAGCCGACGACCCAGTCGAACTCCTCGGGAAACCAGACCGGCCGGCGGCCGGACGCCCAGATGGGCATGGTCCGGCCACCGACCGCCATGACCCGCGGGTCCTCGTACCCCGCCGCGAAGTGGCGCAGCCAGTCGCGCTCCGCGACGGCGTCGTCGTCGAGGAACGCGATGATCTCGCCGCTGGAGGCCGCGATGCCGGTGTTGCGGCCGGCGGACAGGCCGCGGGGGCCCGCGTTCGCGAGCACACGGACCCCTTCCGTCTCCTTGTACTCCCTGGTCAGGCGCTCGAGCAGCGGCTGGTTGTGGTCCACCACCAGCAGCGTCTCCAGCGCGGGCAGCGACTGCCCGCGCACCGAGGCGACCGCCGCGAGGATGTCCTCCCAGCGGTCTTCGGTGTAGACGCAGATGACGACGGAGACGGTGGGGGAGGCGGCGGCGCGGCCGTCCGCGCCGCCGGGCTTCCTGCCCCCGCCCTCCTGAAAGCCGTGCGTGCTCAAGACGCTTCACTCCTGCCAGAGTTGAGACCCGTGCCGAGCCCGTTGCCGCTCCCGGTGTTCAGCCTGGCCTTGAGGCGCAGCGCGTGCGCACGCTTCCGCAGCGCACGCCGGTTCGAGCGCTCCTTGAGGATCACCTTGAGCACGCGCAGCCCGTCCCGTACGGCGCGCAGATTGCTCGCGCCGTGGATCCGCAGATACTCGTGGCTGGGGATCTCCTGCACCTTGAGCCCGGCCTTGACCACCCGGATGTTCATCAGGGTCTCGACCTCGAAGCCGGTGCAGTCGAGGTCAATCTCGTCGAGGCAGTGGCGCCAGAACGCGTTGTAGCCGTAGCACAGGTCGGTGTAGCGGGCGCCGAACTTGGCGTTGACCACGGCGCACAGCGCCCAGTTGCCGAGCTTGCGGATCGGCGTCATGTCGTCCGTGCCGCCCCCGTTGGCGAACCGCGAGCCCTTGGCGAAGTCGGCCCCGGACACCAGCGCGGAGACGTAGCTCACGATCTCCTGGCCGTCGGCCGAGCCGTCCGCGTCGACCATTACGATGATGTCGCCCGTGCACGCCGCGAAGCCGGTGATCAGCGCGTCGCCCTTGCCCTTGCCGAGCTGCTTGACGACCTTGACATCCGGCCACAGGTCACGGGCGACCTCGACCGTGTTGTCCGTGGAATTGCCGTCGACCAGAACGACTTCGTGGATCCATTCGGGAAGCGTCTTGAAGACGTGCGGCAGATTCTCCGCTTCGTTCATGGCCGGAATCACCACGCTCACCGGCGGTGCAATGGCGAGATGCGAGGAGACCGGGCGGTACTGCCTCGGAATTCTCACCGTCGCCGTCTCGGCGGAGCTGCCGTTCGTGGACGGCCTGGTCAGCGGATCTTCGCCTGGTATCGCCGGGCGCAGAAAAGCACTCATGAGTCTGTTCCCTCTCGTCCGGTGGACCGCCCGCCCCTGGGCAGTCCGGCTCTTTGTCCGGTTCGAAAGGGGGGTTCTCACTCATGGCCATGCCGAAATGGATCTCCGTGCAGGCCGAGTGAGCTGGTCAAGCTGGCCGACTGGCAAGGTCGGTCGCGCGGCCCGCGTCCCGGTAGACCCGTGATCACTGGTCACCGGACACGGCACCCCCCTACCGCGCCCCGCGCCGGAAACCATCTGCGGTCCTGAGCCCTCCCCTGGAGCCGCTTTGATGATGGACCGATGCGGGTGGATGAACGAAGGTATTGACGAATGACACCATAATGCAAGACCTGGAACCAGGTCTCACGTTTTTGTTGTTTTCGTCCCGCATTTTCGCGGGTTCATCTGGAGTCCGGAATTCCGAATTCCTGTTATTGCTCATTTCCTCGAGCGGATTTTCCCGATCCGTTTGAGGAGTCGGTCGGCCGGCTCGAAGAGTTCGGGCCGGGCGAGAACGGTGTTGCGCAGCGCCCGGACGGGGGCGCGCCGCGCCCGGTGTCCGATCGCAACCGGGTGACGGCGCGTCACCCACCCCTCGGAGACGAAGATCTCACGCGTCTTGAGGGAGTCCTTGTATTCCTTCTGGCCCCGGCCGAGATCCAGATACGCGATGCCGTCGGCGGCGGCCGCCTCAGCCATCCGCAGATGCAGGATCAGCCCGGGGGAGTACTTGGCGAACGCCGGGTCGTATGCCGGGAACCAGCACGCGAGGACGCGCTCGGAGCGCAGCCCGAAGTGCGCCGCGACGGGCCGGCCGTCGGCGTAGAGCACCGACAGCACACCGGCGAACGACTCCGACCGGCTGTGGAAGAGATGCTGCACGAGCCGGTTGATCCACTCGTGCGCGAAGCGGTCGCTGCGCCCTGTCCTGCGGTACTGCGCGGATTTCCAGGCCATCAGCGCCCGGAGCGCGGCCGGGTCGCGCTCGTCGTGCACATACCGCACGCCGTCGTGCTCCCGGTCGAGTTTGCGTTCCTTGGCGAGCGTCGTCCGTGTGAACTTCGGGGACTGCTGCCGCAGCCGGCTCAGATACGCCTCGTAGCCCTGGTCGATGTCCATGACGGGCGAGGGGAACGTGCCGGAGGCCCCCGCCTCGAACGGTGTCTGGCCTTCCACCAGGTGGTCGAACTCCCATACCGCGAGCCCGCAGGCCCGCAGCAACTGCTCTGCGTCCCAGGTGAAGCCGGGCCGGTGCACGACACCCTGGGAGTCGGAGACGCCGAGGCCCACGGCGCGGCCGACGCCGGTGGCGGATTTCTGGAACGGGAAGAACGCCGCCGGCTCGCCGTCCTCGCGGACCACCGCGACGCGCACTCCGCGCCGGCAGCGGCCCACCGCGATCGCGAACTCCGGGGACAGAAAGGGATTCGCCAGCTGGGGCGAACCGTCGAGGTGGGCCTTGGACTGCAGGGCCGTCCACGCCGCCCGGTCGGCGGCGGTCAGCTCGCCGGGGCGGTACACCGTGATGTCCACGTCAGGAAGCCCGCCTTCGCGCCGGGCGCCGGCGCAGCCGCCGTACCGCAACCAGCAGGAGGACGAGGCAGCTGAGCGCGGCGACGGCCACGATTCCGCCGCGGACCGACCAGACGTGCAGGGCGATCATCGCCTCGGCGATGAGCAGATTGACCGCGACCGCCCCTGCTGCCGACGCGATGACGCGCCCGGCCGGTTCCAGGCCGTGCAGAGCGGCTCCGATGGCGGCCGCGGGCGCCGCGAGAAGGAAGAAGAGCGTGAACGGGCCGCGCAGCGGTGCGTCCACGTCGATGAGTGCGAGAGCCGCGCCGACCCCTCCGACGGCGACGGCTGCACCTGCGAGCAGCGGCAGCAGATCTCTCCCCTGAGTCTGCGGCGACTGCTCGATGCCCGATGGTGATGGCTTCATGCCGATGGTCTGCATTGGCGACTTTTCCCCCCGAAGCGCCGGATGCCGGGCTTCAATGTCGCGCAGACCCCAGGCTTGCGTCAAGACATGGAAAAAGTGCGAGGGGTTGTTCCCCGGAGCATGGGGCGCGTCTCCGGGGAACAGGGGTAACTCACTGGCGCATG
Organism: Streptomyces jeddahensis; assembly: GCF_001642995.1. Lineage (GTDB taxonomy): Bacteria > Actinomycetota > Actinomycetes > Streptomycetales > Streptomycetaceae > Streptomyces > Streptomyces jeddahensis. Next base: position 24,827 of record NZ_LOHS01000031.1, on the reverse strand, counting down.
AGCGCAGTTGGGATTACGGGACGATCCTGAGCAGCCTGTTCGGTGAGCCGCTGCCCGGGCTGGTGACCACACCGGTGGTGGCGCCGTTCACGAGGGCCGAGGCGACGGCCGAGGGTGTGGCGGAGGTGTGGCCCGCCAGGTAGACGGCCGCGGCACCCGCGACGTGCGGGGTGGCCATCGAGGTGCCTGAGATGGTGTTGGTCGCGGTGTCGTTGGTGCGCCAGGCCGCCGTGATGCTCGAACCCGGGGCGAACAGGTCCAGGGTGCTGCCGTAGTTGGAGTAGCTCGCCTTTGCGTCGGTGCTGGTGGTGGCGCCGACGGTGATGGCCTCCGAGACCCGGGCGGGCGACCTGGTCGAGGCGTCGGTCGTCTCGTTGCCCGCCGCGACGGCGTAGGTGACGCCCGAGGCGATGGAGTTGCGTACGGCCGTGTCGATCGCGGTGTTGGCGCCGCCGCCCAGCGACATGTTGGCCACCGAGGGGCCGCTGTGGTTCTGGGTCACCCAGTCGATGCCTGCGACCACGCCGGCGGTGGTGCCGCTTCCGCTGTTGTTCAGCACGCGGACCGCGACGATCTTGGCCTTCTTGGCCACGCCATAGGTCGTGCCGGCGGCGGTGGAGGCGACGTGGGTGCCGTGGCCGTTGCCGTCCTGCGCGACGCTGTCGTTGCTCACGAAGTCATAGCCGTTGACGGCACGGCCGCCGAAGTCGGAGTGGCTGATGCGTACACCGGTGTCGATGACGTAGATGGTCACGCCGCTGCCGGCGGTGTCGGGGTACGTGTACGTCCCGGACAGCGGAAGCGACGCCTGGTCGATGCGGTCGAGGCCCCAGGGTGCGTTGGACTGGGTCGCGTCGACGGACACCTTGGTGTCCTGGATGACCTTGTCCACCGACGGGTCGGCGGCCAGCTGTCTGGCCTCCTGCGCGGAGAGCTGGACGGCATAGCCGTTGAGTGCGGCCTTGTAGGTCCGCTTCACGTGTCCGCCGTACTCGGATATGAGGCTCTTGCCCTGGGTGGAGGCGGCCTTGAAGCCCGCGCCCTTCTTGAGCGTGACGATGTAGCTGTCCTTCACGGCGTCGGCGGAGCCGGCACCGATCACCGTTCCCTCGGCCGGTGCGGCCTGGGCGGGGAGAGCGGTCGCGGCGCCGATCAGGGTGGCGGCGGTGACGACGGAGATCGCCGCGGCGGCGATCCGGATCCTCTTCTTGCTGCGCTGCTGTGCCATTACGAGGGAGTCCTCCTCTAGGCGGTGCGTGCCCCGGCGGGCGCGCAACTGGGGGTGGTGTGCGGGATCGCACACGCGCCCGGGAACTGGGTGTTCCGTTCCCGGGCGATCAACAAGCGTGGCGTCTCTACGGGCGTAGATCAAGGGCTTTGAGGGAATGACATATCCCTGACACGACAGTGAAACTGAAGTTGCGTCAGTCGCGCAGGGAGGTCGGCGGAGGTCTGAGCCGAATGTTCTTGTCATGAGCACTACCCGTCAGTTATGGGGGGTGCTATGACGGTTGAGGCAGAGATCCTGCTAAGGGAGGTTTCATGAGACGTTCCCGATCCGCGGCATATGTTGCCTCGTTATTCCTCGCCGTCGTCTGCACTCTCACCGGGGCCGCGACGGCGCAAGCGTCCCAACTGGCGGCGGCCACCGGCTATGTGGCCCTCGGCGACTCCTACTCCTCCGGTGTCGGAGCCGGCAGCTACGACAGCTCCAGCGGCTCCTGCAAGCGCAGCACGCGCGCGTACCCCGTCCTCTGGGCAGCCGCCCATTCACCCTCGACGTTCTCCTTCACCGCCTGCTCCGGAGCTCGTACGAGTGATGTCGTGGCCGGCCAGCTCGGCCCGCTCGGCGCAGGCACGGGACTCGTCAGCATCACCATCGGCGGCAACGACGCCGGTTTCGCCGATGTCATGACGACCTGTGTGCTCCAGTCCGAGAGCGCGTGCCTGGCGGCCATCGCCCGAGCCGAGGCGTACATGGACTCGACGCTGCCCGGCAACCTCGACAACGTCTACACGGCCATCCGCGGCAGGGCCCCGGCGGCCCACGTCGTGGTGCTCGGCTATCCGCGCTTCTACAAACTCAGCGGCTCCTGCGTGGCGGGCCTCTCCGAGACGGAGCGGGCCGCCATCAACAACGCCGCGGACCATCTCAACAGCGTGATCGCGAAGCGGGCCGCCGATCACGGATTCACCTTCGGCGACGTCAACGCGACGTTCGCCGGACACGAGATCTGCTCCGGCAGTTCGTGGCTGCACAGCGTCAACTGGGTCAACATCGGCGAGTCGTACCACCCGACGGCCACCGGGCAGTCCAGCGGTTATCTGCCTGTGTTCAGAGGTGTCGCCTGACGATATCGGCCGTTCATCGCCAGTTCAGGAGGCCCCGTCCGGCGGGGCCTCCGTCTCACAGGTCACCGAGAACGCCACGGAGTTGGACCGCGTCTCCACCGGGCCCCGGACCTCCACGCTGATCTCGTTGTGGTACGTCCCGTCCGCCTCGTACGTCAGCTCCACATGGTTCACCTGCTTCGTCTTCCCGCCGCCGGAGGGGAACGACAGGGTCTTCCAGCCCGGGTCGGACGGCTCGCCCGTCGTGGTGACCCAGCGGTAGTCGACCTCCGCCGGGACCCGGCCCACCGTGAACGTGGCCGTGAACGCGGGCGCCTCGGCCTCCGGCGGCGGGCAGGTGCCGGTGTAGCTGCCGCGGACGGCTGCGACGGTGACCTTGACGGACTGGGCCGGCGGGGATGTCGTACCGCCGTGGCCGCCCGTCGTGGATCCGCCGGTCGTGGATCCGCCGTTGGTGGACCCGCCGTCCGTGTACCCCTCGCTCGGACTCGCGGAGGTGCTGCCGCCCGTGGTGCCGCCGCCGTTCGTACTGCTGTTTCCGCCGTTGCCGCTGCCGCCGTCGTTTCCTCCCGTGCCGCCTCCGGCCGTGGTGCTGCCGTTCCCGGAGCCGCCGCCCGGGTCGTCCCGGTTCACCAGTGCGTAGGTAAGGGCTGCCAGGGCCACGGCGAGGGCGACCATGCCCGCGATCAGCACCACGACCGTGCGGCGCGGATGTGCCGGCGCCGACGCGGTCGTCGTCGCAGGGTTCGCGGGTGATGAGGCGTATGAGGGCGATCCGGTGGGCGCCGGGACGGGGTGTGGGGGCGTCGATGGGCCGGGCTGATGGAGCGCCGTGGCCGCCGGCAGGGATGACAGTGCCGGTGACTGCGTGGAGCCTGCGCGCGGGGTGCCGCCCGCGCCCACCATCCGCAGATCGCGCTCGGCCTCGTCGGCGGCGATGCGCTCCGCCGGATCCTTGCGCAGCAGCTCCTCGATGACGGGCGCCAGCGGACCCGCGCGGCGCGGTGGCGGCAACTCCTCGTCCACGACCGCCCGCAGCGTGCTCAGCGGGGTGTCCTGCCGGAAGGGGGAGCTGCCCTCCACCGCCGCGTACAGCAGCACGCCGAGCGACCACAGGTCGGACTCCGGGCCCGGCCGCCGTCCGAGGGCCCGTTCCGGCGCCAGGAACTCGGGCGATCCGACGACCTCTCCTGTCATCGTGAGCGCCGAGCTGCCCTCCACCATCGCGATGCCGAAGTCGGTCAGCACGATGCGGCCGTCGTTCGCGATCAGTACGTTGCCGGGCTTGACGTCGCGATGCAGGACCCCCGCCTCGTGGGCTGCGCGCAGGGCGGCCAGCACCTCGGCGCCCACCTGGGCGGCGCGCCGCGGGGACATGGGGCCCTCAGCCGCCAGTACGTCGGAGAGGGAGAGCCCGCGGACGAGCTCCATCACGATCCAGGGGCGGCCCTCTTCGGTCGCCACGTCGTAGACCGTCACGACGTTGCGGTGCGGGATACGGGCGGCGGCCCAGGCCTCGCGCTCGAGCCGGGCGTACAGCCGGTCGACGTCGCTCGCCGGGAGCCCCGCGGGGGCGCGCACCTCCTTGACCGCGACCTCGCGGCCCAGGACCTCGTCGTGGGCCCGCCACACCGTGCCCATGCCGCCCTCGCCCAGCGGTGCGAGCAGGCGGTAGCGGCCCGCGATCCGCCGGGGCCCGCCCACCCCGTCGATGCCCGGCTCTGCACTCACGGGCGCCCCCCATTCGCAGTGGTGCGATCCTCCACAAAACTAGCTCAACCGAGCGCTGTTGCCGCCCCCTTCAGCACCAATCCGCAGCCGACGGCGACCACGAGGCAGGCGGAGCCGAGCGGGACGGCGCGGCGTACGCCCGCCGAGAGGGGGCCGCTGAGCAGGTGTCCGATGCGGCCGCCGGGCTCTCCGACGCGTCGTTCGCGGCCGTGGCCGGGACGGTCGACGAGGGCCTGCACCACCCGGTCCCCGGCCCGTACCACCGCGAAGCCGGCCACCGTGAGGGTCAGCGCGAGCCCGGCGCCGTACGCCAGCACGAGCAGGAACCCGAACCACGCCTGCCCCAGTGCGGCGGCCCCGACGAGCACGACGACCGCGGACGGACTCGGCACGAGCCCGCCGGCGAAGCCGAGGAAGAGGGTGCCGCGGAGGGTGGGGGGTCCGGAGTCCGGCACCGCCCTCGCCTTGGCGTCGGCGTCCGTGTGCCTGTCGGGGTGAGGGTGGTCGCGGGCGGCGGGCGTTGCCTCCGGCTCCTGCGTGGGTTCGTCGGTGTACTCGTGGGGGTGTTCGTGGCCGCGCGGATGGCCGTGGGGGTGTTCGTGACCGTGCGGGTGTTCGTGGCCGTGCGGGTGTTCGTGGGCTCGGGGCGCCGCCTGCCGGTGGATGGGTCGGGGCCGCGCCGGGATGTACGTCCTCGGTCTGGCGCCGAGCCCTACGACGTTCGGGGAACCCGGACTTTGCGCCAGCCTCCCCCAGTGCCTTAAGGGCCTGGGTGGTACCCCCAGCGGGCGCACACCCCGGCACGTCCCCTTCGGCCGGACCGCGGCTGCGGGCACGTGTGAGTGGCCATGCCCATGCCCATGCCCATGCCCGTGCGCATGGTCGTGCCCGTGCGCATGGTCGTGCCCGTGCGCATGGTCGTGCCCCCGCTGCCGCCAAGCCCTCCGCAGGAGCGCCGTTCCCGCCACCGTGACCAGTACGCCGCTCGCCACGCCCAGCAACGAGATCACCGACGGGGCCGCGGCCGAGCCGGCGGCGATGAGGAGGCCGAGCACGATCACGCCCAGCGTATGAGTGACCGTCACGGAAGCGGCGAGTGGGAGCACGTCGCGCAGGGTGGCGCGGCTCCGGGCGGCCGCAGTTGCGGCCATCAGCGTCTTGCCGTGGCCCGGCGCGAGCGCGTGCGCGGCGCCGAGTACGACGGCGATGCCGAGGGCCAGGGCCGCGAAGGCGGGCGTGAGGTCGTGCCGGGCGACCAGGCCGGTGAGGGCCTGCGTCCAGCGGTCCGCGCCGCGTGGCAGTACGGACGCGGTGGGCGGGGCGGCCCGCTCCTCGGCGAGGGCCGGGCCACCGGGAAGGGCGCGCAGGGACGCGGACGTCCGCTCCGGGGGCGAGGACAGCAGCCGCTGCGGATAGCGGGTCAGCTGATCGGACACCGACTCGTCCGGTACGTCGGACCGGGCGAGCGTCCTGCCGTCGCCGCGAGCCGTGATCTCGCGCCAGCCCGGGCCGTCGTCACCGGCCGCCCTGAAGCCGAGGGTGACGGCCCGTCCCTCCGGGAGGGGAGCGGTGAGCCGGCACTCCAGGCGGAGCGTGGAGAGCCCGGCCTGGCCGGGCCGCACGCGCGCGTGGCTCTCGTCGACGGTGAGCCGGACGGCACGCCCGCCCACCTCGACCCGGCTCTCGTCGGCAGCCGCCCGGCACCGCTCACGGGCCCAGCCCGCCATCCCCAGCTGCTCGACCCGAGGCTCGGCCTGGGTGGCCGGTATCTCCGCGAGATCCTCGACGTGATCGACGCGCAGCACGCCAGGTGCCGCCACCAGCCCGTCGTACCGGTTGACGGTGAAGTTCCCCAGCGGATGCGCGCTGGCGCCGGTCGCGGACAGCAGTACGAGCGCGGCGACCGCCACGAGCAGCGCCGCACAGACGGCGAGCGGTTGACGACGGCTCACGCGCCTGCCCGCATACCGGCGGTCTGTCTGGTGACGCCCTGCGTTCACCGCGCACCCCCGAGGTCAGCCAGCGTCCGGCGCGCCACGCGTGAACCCACCGGCGAGAAGCCGGGGTTGAGTCGCAGGGCGGACTCGAGTGACCGCCGGGCCGCCGCCACGTCGCCCGTGGCGTGTTCGATCATGCCCCGGTGGTACAGGAACGTCGCGTCGCGGAAGCCGGTGGCCGCCGCCCGGCGGGCGTACGGAAGGGCCTCCTCGTCACGGCCGTTGACGTGCAGGGCCCACGCGATGGCGTCGGCCGTATGGACCGTGTGGCGGCGCGACCACTCGGCGCGGGCCGCACGCAGCGCTGCCCTCCGGTCGCCGTGGTCGGCCGCCGCAAGCGCGGTGTCCAGGTCCGCGTTGACGCCGTTGGCGCGGGCGAGGCGCGTCCAGGCGCCGATCAGGTGGTACTGCTCGCGTGCCGTGTCCTTCTCGCCCTCGGCCTCGTACAGCTCCCCCAGCTCCACGAGTGGGCCGGGCAGCGGATACCGGGCCACGACCGTCTCCAGGCCCCGGATCGCCTGAGCCGTCTCGCCCCGCGCCGCGTGCGCACGCGCGCGTCCCTCCAGCGCGGGAACGTACGCCGGGTCGGCGCCCAGAGCCCGCGCGAAGTGCTTCAGCGCGGTTCCGTACTCGCCCTGCTGCCAGGCGAGCCGGCCCAGTGCTGTCGCGACGTACGCCACGTCACCGGGGGCCGTCGCCGAGGCGAGCGCCCGCTGAAGGACGCGCCGTGCCGCCCGTACGTCACCGCGCAGTTCCTGCACGTACGCGTACCGGGTGAAAACCGGGATGCCCGGCCGCCGTGCGTCTGCCTCTTCCGCGGCGCGCAAAGCCTTGTCGTAGCGGCCGAGTTCGACGAGAGCGTCGATACGGGAGGACAGCGCGCGCTCGTTGTACGGGTTCTCGGCGAGTGCCCGCTCGGCGTGGCGCAGCGCGGCGCGGAAGTCGTGCCGGGCGGCGGCCAGCGCGGCGCGGCCGGCGAGCCCTGGGTCGTTGCCGGGCCGCAGGGACAGTGAGCGGTGCAGGGCCCGCTCCGCCTGCGGATAGCGGGACGGGTCGCCCTGGGTCCGCGCCTGTTCCACGTACGCGACGCCGAGTGTGGCCCAGGACGTGAAGTCCTTGGGCTGAGCGCGCAGATGGGACTGCAGCGCGGAGATCTGGGCCGCCAGATCGCCGCTCGCGAGCAGCTGCGGTGCCGTCGCGGGCACGGACGCCGTCGTGGCCGCGTCGTCGGGCCCGGTGCCCAGGACGACGGCGCCCGCGGTGAGCGCGACGGCCAGGGCGGCGGCACAGAGCGCCAGGCGTCCCGCTCGCCGCCGGGCCGCACCGGCGCGTTCGGCTTCCCCTTCATGGGGCGTACTGGGCATGGACATGCCCCCTCCTTCGTCCGTATGCGGTCGGCTGGTCGTCGGTACGTCGGTACGTCGGTACGTCGGTACGTCGGTACGTCGGTACGTCGGTCGTCGGTCGTCGGTCGGCGGGTGGAGCGGCGCGGCCCGCGGGGCGTGGGAACGGAAAGCGCGGGCCGCGCCTGCACATGGGGGGCGTCAGTAGCCGCGGATCCGCTGCCGCCTGCGCCACCACAGCAGGCCGGTACCGATCAGCAGGAACCCCGTCCCGGCCGACGCCGCCGAGGCCACGAGCAGCGCGTCGTCGGACAGGCCGGACGTGCCCGCGGGTCCGGCGCCCAGCTGTGTGCGCACGTCGTCACCGCCGGCGGGCTCGGCCGTCTTGCCCCGTGAGCCCGCGGTCGGGTTGGCCACGTACGGGAAGGACGATCCGAACTTCTTGTCGTTCGCGTCGACCGCGTCGCCCAGATCGTTCTTCTGCCCGACCAGTTCGCCCTCCACGACCTGCAGCGAGATGTCGATCACGTCGTCGGTGAGCCGGCGCCCGTTGGGGAAGCCCGCGTTGTCGCCGTCGAGCACCCCGAGCCGCTTGGGCTGGGCGGTGGGCTGGATCGAGGTGTTGAGGCGCAGCGCCTCGGCCGGGCGGACGTTCGGCGGCTGGTTGAGGCCCTGTACGCCCTTCAGGAAGACGTCGACGAGATCGTTCCGCGGCTCGGCCGGAGCCTTGATCTTGTAGATGGCCTCGATGAGCTTCGGCAGCTCGGGCTTGGTCACGAAGGGCAGGAACTGGCCGTCGGTCCACGGCGATGACGCGTTGAACCTGTCCTTGGCCTTCTGCGGAACGACGACCTCGTTGACCAGCGGCATGCCCAGCCGCGACACCTGCGTCCAGTGCCCTTGGGCGTTCTTGCGCTGCGTCGTGGCCCAGATGCCGACCACCGGCTGCTCGTCCGACTGCCGTATCCACGTGCTCGGCAGCTGCAGGGCCACGGTGTTGACGTTGTAGCCCTTCAGCGTGTCCCTGCCGACCTCCGACAGATCGCCGCCGTAGAGCAGGTCGAAGACCCGCAGATCGAGGAAGAACGGGTCGTCGGCCTGGCCCGCGAACGCCTTGGCGCCGCCGGTGAGTTCCCGCACGGCCTGGTCGCGCAGCCTCTGGTAGTCGGGCATCGACGCCTTGCCGACGTTGGACGGCGCGACCGGCACGTCGTCGGCGAGCTTCGTCTTCGAGACGAGCTTCTGGTGGCGCAGCTGCAGCACGTCGATGTCGTACGTCTGCGTGACGTTGAGATCAGGGTCGTCCAGGCTCTCGACGGGGCCGGTGTTGTACAGGAAGGTGTTGCCGTTCTTCACATGGGTCCTGAACGTCCACCGGTACAGCAGATCGCCCTGCGCGTCCCCGTCGCTGTCGATGTGGACGTCGTACCGGGCGTCCTCCGCGAACTGGTAGAAGTTCGGTCCGCCCGCCGGCTCCTCGAAGGGGATCCAGTTGGCCACGATGGTCGTCGTGTCGGGGCGGTCGGGGCTGACGAACGCGTACAGGTCCGTGTTGTCGTACTGCGGCTGCCCCGAGATCAGCGGGGCCTCCCGGTGGCTGGAGGCGTGGGCCGCCCCCGGTTCGAGCGCGGTCACGCCGGCGGCCCCGAGCCCCCCGGCGGCCAGCGCACCGCAGACGAGGGCCGCAAGACTCCTGCGTCCCAGGCCGGTCCTGGTGATTGCTGTCATGCCGTCCGTCCTCACGTCCCAAGCGGTGTCCCCCGCGGTGCCCTCCTGGCGAGGGCCCCGCCGGCACGTGCCGCGTCCGATGCCTGATGCACGCCATTCGGAGCGGCGGCCGGGGCGGATTGGTCGGACTTCGGCCCGCGTTTTCGGGCCGCCCGTCCGTACTCCCATCCGGATGCCGTCGGGCTCCGAATGACAGGCGGTACGTCGGGCTCGACGTCCGGGCGGCCGGGGAGGCCGTGGTGGGCGGCCGGAGAGGGGGAACGAGTGGAACCGGAGGAGTTGCTCGTGCTGGTGGCCCACGGCGACCAGACGGCCTTCGAGGAGCTGTACGGCGCGGTGTCGGGACCCGTCTACGGGCTCGTGCGGAGGGTGGTGCGCGATCCCGCCCAGTCCGAGGAGGTGGCCCAGGAGGTGCTGCTCGAACTGTGGCGCTCCGCCGCGCGGTTCGACCCCGAGCGCGGCAGCGCCCTCGCCTGGATTCTCACCCTCGCCCACCGCAGGGCCGTCGACCGGGTCCGCAGCGCCCGCGCCGCGAGCGAGCGGGACCAACGCGTCGGCCGGCGCGCCTACGGGCCCGCCTTCGACCAGGTCGCGGAGGCGGTGGAGGCCGGCCTCGAGCGCGACTGGGTACGCCGCTGCCTCGACGGACTCACACAGCTGCAGCGCCAGTCCGTCACCCTGGCCTACTACGAGGGCTACACGTACCGCGAGGTCGCCCAGCGGCTCTCCGTACCGCTCGGCACCGTCAAGACGCGGATGCGCGACGGACTGACGCGGCTGCGCGAATGCCTCGGACGCGCGATATGAGGCGCGACCTGCACTCGCTCGCCGCCCCCTACGCGCTCGATGCGCTGGACGGCCGGGAGCGGCGCCGCTTCGAGAGGCATCTGGGGCGCTGCGAGCGGTGCGCGGGAGAGGTGCGTGCGCTGAGGGAGGACGCGGTGCGCCTGGCCTGGTCGGCCGCGGCCCCGGCACCGCCCGCCCTGCGGGAGAGGGTGCTGACCGCCGTACGCACGACACCGCAGGAGACGCCCCGGGCGGAGGCGGCATGGCAGCAGTCACGCGCGCGCGGCTCTGCACATCCTTCACGCGCGCGTGCGCTGTTCGTCCCCTTCGCGACCGCCACCGCCGCCGCGGCCCTCGTCGTGGCCGCCTTGTTCGGCGTCCAACTCGACCGCGCCCAGGACCGCCTCGACCAGGAACGGGCCGCCGCGCATGAGATCGCCCGCGTCCTGTCGGCGCCCGACGCGCGCTCCACCGGGCAGCAGGACGCGCAAGGCCGCGGCATCAACGTCGTCGCCTCCGCGTCCCTGCACCGGGCGGTGGTGACGGTCACGGGCCTCGGCGCTCCGCCGGGCGACCGGGTCCACCAGCTGTGGGCCGTCGGGAAGTCCGGTACGCCCCGGTCCTTGGGCGTGCTCGACGGCGACACGCCGAAGGTCGTCGGAGGCTTGAACACATCGGCGACCTCACTCGCCGTCACGACGGAGCCTGCGGGCGGATCTCCCCAGCCCACCAGCGCACCGCTTGTCCAACTCGCCCTGAAATCAGTTGGATTCGGAGAGTGAGTTCCAACCTCCTTAAGAGGGAAGTGAATCCGATGACCGGGATACACGGGTGTCCTGACGGGGCGATAGGGTTACCCTGCCCGGGCCGGGTGCCCGCCGTATGGGTGGGTTGACGCGTGGGGAGTGTCATGGATCAGATAACAGTGCGCAGCAGGGCGCGTGTCCCTGCGATCACGTGCGGGAGTAGCGCTACCAGCGCGCGCCTGGACCGCCATCTCTCGGTGCTGGGCGGCCCCGCCGTCCCGCAGCGCGAGGCGGCCGAGGCGACGTCGCTGATGCGTGAGATAACGACACGGGATGTGGCGCACGACCGCAGCGGCAGGGGGGCGCGCGTCAGGCGTCTCTCGCTCTTCGCACCTCTGCGGCGCCTGCGGCGTTCGCTGTTCGGCGGCCACTGACGGCACGTCGTCGGCGTTTCCGGCCGCAGATACGTTCCGCGCTCAGGCGAACACACCCTCCGCGCCCCGCTGCGATCTCCGCGTCCGTCATCCCCACGGCATGCGGCAGCGCTTCCGGTGTGTTCGCCCGCGCGCACGGGCTTTCAGCACGCGCTTTCACGCGGCACCTTCCCCAGTGCCGTGACCGTCCGGGACATGTCCCCGATTCGTCCCCCGTGTAACACCTTTGTCATGCGGCGCTGTTGACGCAGCAACGTGGTGAGGCCAGGGTGGCTGATCATTTGGCCATTACACTTACCTCGCCCGGAGGCGCGCGTGTGTGACCTGCACGATCAGCACGAGCACGAGTCCCAGCCCGCGGGCGGCCCGGCCCTCAGCCGGCGCCGCATCATGCAGCTGCTCGGCGCGGCCGGAGTGACCACGGCCGTGATGGCCGCCGAGGCCGATCCGGTGATGGCCGCAGCAGCGGACGACAGCAGCCAGGCGGAAACAGCCGAGTACCAAGCCCCGGAAGGCCTCGCCGAGGACAGCCCCGCCAAGTCCGCCGCCCTCGCCTGGATCAAGGCCAACAGCGACCGCATCACCGGCCTGAACGCCGAGATCTGGGAGTACGCCGAGCTCAGCCTCCGCGAGTGGAAGTCCTCGATCGCCGAGGCCGAATTCCTGGAAAAGGCCGGATTCGAGGTCGAGTTCGGCACGGCGGGCTTCCCGACCGCCTTCTCCGCCACGTACGCGTACGGCAAGGGCGGCCCGGTCCTCGGGTTCAGCGGCGAGTACGACGCGCTGCCCGGCCTTTCGCAGAACAAGGGCGTCGGACACCACGATCCGCGCGAGTACATCCACGACCCCTTCGCGCCGGGCTACGGCCCCGGGCACGGCTGCGGCCACAGCGCACTGGGCACGGCGGCAGCCGCCGCAGCCGCCGCGGTCGCGCAGGCCGCGGCGAAGCACAAGCTGCCCGTGACCGTGAAGTTCTTCGGCTCCACCGCCGAGGAGGCGCTGATCGGCAAGACGTACGCGGTCAGCAAGGGCGTGTACGACGGGCTCGACGCCTTCCTCGACTGGCACCCGTCGACGGCCAACGCGACCGGCTGGGGCACCAGCACCGCCATGACCGCCGTGACCTTCACCTTCCTCGGCGTGGCCGGCCACGGCGGCACCCCGCTCGGCAACAAGAGCGCGCTGGACGCCGCCGTGATGATGGCGACCATGTCCGAGTTCCTCCGCGAGGAGAACCTCGCTCCCTCGGGCCGCCTGCACTGGGTGATCAACAACGGCGGGGACATACCGAACGTCACCCCCGAGATAGCCGAGATCTCGTACTACGTACGCGAAGGCAGCCCGGCCCGCGTCCAGGTGCTCCTCGACAAGGTGATCGCCGTCTCCGAGGCCGCGGCCAAGGCCAGCCAGACCACGGTGCAGCACCGCATCACCTCCGCCTGCTGGAACCAGTTGCCGTCCAAGTCCTTCGCGGAACTGCTGCACGAGAACATGCGGCAGATCGGACCGCCGGAGTTCAGCGACGAGGCGCATCACCTGGCCAAGGAGCTGCAGGAGTCGCTGGGCCTGCCGACCAAGGGCCTGCACGACACGATCGCCGATCTGACCGCGCCCAACCCCGTCTTCATGGGCGGCGGTTCGACGGATGTCGCCGACATCAGCTGGAACGTGCCGACCGTGTCGATGGGCGCCGCCCTCGCCCCCATCGGCACCAAGATGCACACGTGGTCCACCGCCGCGTGCGCGGCCGCGGCCCCCGGCCAGGCAGCCGTACTCGCCGCCGCCAAGTATCTGGCCGCCACCGCCGTCGACCTCATCACCCAGCCGGAGCGGCTGAAGGCGATCAAGGACGAGTTCGCGGAGCGCACGAAGGGCGTCGACTGGAAGACGGCCCTGCCCGACGGCTACGAGCCGCCGATGTACGAGCCGCCGGAGTGGTTCCTGCGCAAGACCGGCCAGTCCTGGCCCCCGGAGAACATCACCTGGCCGCCCAAGAGGGTCGTGTCCCAGGAGAAGTTCGCCTCACTCGGGCCGGACCTCGCCCCCCAGAAGTAGCCGCACGACGGGCCGCTCGCGGACGCCGGGCGCACGGCGGCCGTGAGCGGCCAGGAGTGATCAGAGCAGCGCGAACTGCCCCTCCGGGCCCTCCTCGAGATGGTCCAGTACGGACGCGGGTCGGCGGGCCGCGTCCGGCACGGGGAGGACTCCGGACCGATGGAGTTCGGCCGCCGTGATCGCCGGATCCAGTGCGTCCGCCAATGCGGCCTGCTGAGCCCCGAGTTCGGCGAGGAGCGCGAGGACCGTGATGAGTTCGAGGAGCTCCGAGGTCCAGGTCTGGGGCCATGCGGTGGGGCGGATCGCCTCCAGCGTGCCCGGCTCCGGCTGTCCGCTCCTCCGGCTGAACCACAGTTCCAGTACGCGGGCTCCGCTGACGTGGAAGTCCCAGGCCTCGGCCGGGACGGGTGCGATGCGGCCCTCGCCGAGGTGCAGGGTCTCCTCGTCGCGGTCGTAGAGCAGTTCGGCGGGCCGGGCGGGGAGCGGGGCGCGGACGTAGGGGCGGCGGCCGCCGGGGAGTTTGGGCCGCTCGCCGCTGCCGGGTGCGACGCGGCCGTCCTTGATGCCGCCGCGCAGCATCAGCCACAGCATGCGGTGCCCGAGGCCGGTACCGTGCGCCCAGACTTCTGGGTCGGCGGTCAGCGGCACCCGGCATCCCGAGGCTCCGGGTTGCGCGACGGCGAGTGTCCAGGCGAGGACGTCGACCGGTTCCGGCCGCTCGCCGAGGCGGCGGGCCAGGTGGTCGAGCAGGCCCGGCGCGAGGTTCGGTTCGAGGCCCCCGGGGCGGCGGTACAGCGGGCGGATGCGGCCGGGGCGGCCCGCGGGGGAGCGGCCGTCGGGCAGCAGGGCCGTGGCCAGCAGGGCCGGACCGGACGTGTCCGGGACATGGCCCTGTTCGATGGCGAAGAGCTGGTGCTCGTCGGCGACCCGCCACAGCTCGGGGCGCGCCGCGTCGATCAGCCGGTGGTCCGGTATGAGCCACTGCTCGTCGAACGGCCCGTGCAGGACGCGTACCGGCTCTGGGCAGGGGCCTTCCTCACGGGCCAGTCGCCCGGTGCCGCCGGGGTGTCCGGGCAGCTGGGCCACGGCGGTGCCCAGGGTGCGGGCCCGCGTAGGCTGCAGCAGCGCCTCACGGGTGGCTCCTTCCGCCCGTACGAAGGCGTCCCAACGGGCCTTCAGGGACGGGGCGTCCGGCGCCATGGGCCAGGCGCGGCCCAGCCGCAGCGGTGCGACGGACCACGGCATGAGGTCCGCGAGCAGCGGAGCGTCGTCGTGCGTCACGCTCGGCATCGTACGTCGTGGTCAGTCGGCGTCGAGGGTGACCGTGAAGGAGAAGCGGTCGCCCCGGTAGTGGATGCGGGCCACGTCCAGGGCGCGGCCGTGCTCGTCGTAGCTGATGCCCGTGTAGTGCAGGATCGGGCTGAGCAGCGGCACCTCGAGGAGCCGGGCGGTCTCCGGGTCCGCCAGGTGGGCCTCGACGGTGTCGGTGATCCGGCTGATCCTCACGCCCACCACGTCGCGCAGGACCTTCGTCATCGGCCAGCGCACAAGATCGGCGGGGTCGATGCGTTCGGCGACGTCGGGACGTACGTAGTTGCGGGCGTGGTTGGTGGGCTCGCCGGTTCCCTCGTCGCTGCGCAGCCGGTGGTACGTCATCACGTCCGGGCCGTCCGGGAAGTGTTCCGCGAGGTCGGGCGGCACAGGCGCGGTGCCGTGGCCGATGAGCCGGGTGCTCATGCCCGACTGCTGGGCGACGATCGCGTCGACGGAGCCCAGCAGCCGTACGGGTGCGGCGCGCCGGGCGGTCGGCTCTATGAACGTGCCGCGCCGCCGGTGCCTGCTGATCAGACCCTCGTCCTCGAGCTCCTTGAGCGCCTGGCGCATGGTCAGCACGCTCACGCCGTAGTGACCGGCCAGTTGCTCCTCGGTGGGCAGCCGCAGTGGGGCGTCCTCTGTCCGGCCCAGTATCGATGCCCGGAGCGACTGCGACACCTGATACCACAACGGAAGTTTGCGGTTCAGGACGATCGAGTCCGGGGCAAAAGCGGTCACAGCGTCTCCGCAATCGGTTCTCAGAGGGGCTCTACAAGGGCTCTACTCAGCTCTACCCTCCGCCGGCGACTCAAAGGGTGCGCGGGCCGCCCTCCGCGTAATGGCGCTCCAGACCCTGCCACACGTCGTCGTAACGCTGCTGCAGGTGCTCCGCCTCCGCCGCCTGCGAGGTGAGCGTCACCGGCCAGCGCGTCTCGAACATGAACGCAAGACCGTCGTCGATCTTCTGCGGCTTCAGCTCCGCCGCGCTCGCCCGCTCGAAGGTCTCACGGTCGGGACCGTGCGCCGACATCATGTTGTGCAGCGAGCCGCCGCCCGGCACGAAGCCACCGGGTCCGGAGGTCTTGGCGTCGTACGCGCCCTCGATCAGGCCCATGTACTCGCTCATCACGTTGCGGTGGAAGTACGGCGGCCGGAACGTGTCCTCGCCCACCAGCCACCGCGGCGCGAACACCACGAAGTCGACACCGGCGAGGCCAGGGGTGTCCGACGGCGACGTGAGGACCGTGAAGATCGACGGGTCCGGGTGGTCGTAACTGATGGTGCCGAGCACATTGAACAGACGCAGGTCGTAGACGTACGGCACATGGTTGCCGTGCCAGGCGACGACATCCAGCGGCGAGTGGTCGTACGTCGCCTCCCAGAGGTTCCCGCAGAACTTGTTCACCACCTCCACCGGGCCCTCGACGTCCTCGTAGGCGGCGACCGGCGCGCGGAAGTCCCGTGGGTTCGCGAGGCCGTTGGCGCCGATCGGGCCCAGGTCGGGGAGGCGGAAGGGGGAGCCGTAGTTCTCGCAGACGTAGCCGCGGGCGGGTGGTGTCCGCCCGTCCGGCCCTGCGGTGTCGAGCAGCTCCACGCGGAAGCGGACGCCGCGCGGGATCAGCGCCACCTCGCCCGGCTCGGCATGCAGCAGGCCGAACTCGGTGTGCAGCAGCAGCCCGCCGCGCTCCGGGACGATCAGCAGCTCGCCGTCCGCGTCGCTGAACACCCGGCGGCGCATGGAGGAGTTCGCGTGATACAGGTGCACGGCCATGCCCGTGCGCTGCGTCGCGTCGCCGTTGCCGCCGAGCGTCCACAGGCCCGCGACGAAATCCGTCCCGGCCGGGGGCTCGGGCAGCGGGTCCCAGCGCAGCCGGTTGGGGTCGGGCGCCGTCTCCGTGAAGGGCGCCGTGCGGATCGTGCCGTTGCTGATGCGTACGAAGGCGGGGTGCGCGGCCGACGGGCGGATCCGGTAGAGCCACGAGCGGCGGTTGTGTGCCCGCGGCTCGGTGAACGCGGTGCCGCTCAGCTGCTCCGCGTACAGCCCGAGCGGTGCGCGCTGCGGTGCGTTGCGGCCGAGCGGCAGGGCTCCCGGTACGGCCTCCGAGCTGTGCTCGTTGCCGAAGCCCGGGAGATAGGTCAGGCCCTCGGCGGTCTTCCTGGCGTCGTCCCCGCTCATCGTGGCTCCCTCGGCTCCCTCGCCGGTGCGGTCGGCGGGCTTGGTTGCTGCGTACGCGGTCAGGGTCCCTTGATTTCTATGCTTGACCATAGGATTGCGTGAGGGGCTGCGCAAGAGCCGTCGGCGTGGCGGTCGCAGGTGTGTCGGCGGGCAGGCGGAGTTCGTCGTAGGGGCACGAAAACCCGTACGGAAAAGGCATCATGAAGCCCGTGCCTCATCCCACCTCGCTTCGCCGTGCACCCGTTCAGCGGCGCAGTGCCGAGCGGCTGACCCGGATCCTCGACGCCTGCGCCGATCTCCTCGACGAGGTCGGCTACGACGATCTGAGCACGCGCGCGGTGGCGGACCGCGCGGGCGTGCCCATCGGCTCCGTCTACCGCTTCTTCTCCAACAAGCGCGCCATGGCCGACGCGCTGGCCCAGCGCAATCTGGAGCACTACGCGGAGCGGATCACCGAGCGGCTGACCGCGATCCCCGCCGGCGACTGGCGCTCGGCCATGGACGCCGTACTCGACGAGTACCTCGCCATGAAACGGACCGCCCCCGGCTTCTCGCTCGTCGACTTCGGCAATCAGATCCCGGTCGGCACGCGGGGCGGCGAACCCAACCACCGTGTCGCCGACCGCCTCACCGACCTGCTCGCCGCCCATCTGGGGCGCGAGCACGACGAGGCCCTGCGCCGTACGTTCCTGGTGGCCGTCGAGTCGGCCGACGCCCTGGTCCAGCTGGCCTTCCGGCTGGGGCCGCCGGGACGCGGGGACGAACGGGTCATCGAGGAGACGCGGGAGCTGCTGCGAGCCTATCTGGCGCGGACCTTCGACTGAAGCCTGCTCAGGTCCTGCCTGTCGCCCCTGGTGGCCGCTGTTCGCCGTCCGTTCCCGGATTTGTTCCCGGCAGGGCATCGCCTTCCGGGCATACCGGTCGGTATGCTCGCCCTGCTCGCGGCGTCTGCGTCCTCGCAGGCCGCCGCTCGTGTGCCGACGATCCCGCGCGCCACCGCCGCCGCCCCGGGGAGGACTCATGTCCCGCACCGCCCTGCGTATCTGCCCGCTCTGCGAAGCAACCTGCGGTCTCGTCCTCACCATCGAGGGGACCCCCGACGGCGAGCGGGTGACCAGGGCCCGCGGTGACAGGGACGACGTCTTCAGCCGGGGGTTCATCTGCCCCAAGGGCGCCTCCTTCGGGGCGGTCGACGGCGACCCCGACCGGCTGCGGACGCCGCTCGTACGCAAGGACGGCAGGCTTCAGGAGGCGAGCTGGGAGGAGGCGTTCGACGCCGTCGCCGTCGGGCTGCGGCCGCTGATCGAGAAGCACGGGCCGAACAGTGTCGGCATCGTCCTCGGCAACCCCAATGTGCACACCATGGCCGGGGCCCTGTACCCGCCGGTGCTGATCGGCGCGATCGGCACCCGCAACGTCTTCACGGCCAGCACGGTCGACCAGATGCCCAAGCACGTCTCCAGCGGACTGCTGTACGGCGACGCGCTCGCGATACCCGTGCCCGATCTGGACCGCACCGACCATCTGCTGCTCATCGGCGCGAACCCCTTCGAGTCCAACGGGTCCCTGTGCACCGCACCCGACTTCCCGGGCAGGCTCAAGGCGCTGCGTGCGCGGGGCGGCACGCTCACGGTGATCGACCCGAGGCGTACGCGCACCGCGAAGCTCGCCGACCGGCACGTCGCCATCCGGCCCGGCACCGACGCGCTGCTGCTGGCGGCCATGGTCCACGTCCTCTTCGAGGAGCGGCTGACCGATCTCGGCGCGCTGGCCGGTCATGTGGAGGGGGTCGAGGCAGTCGGTGAGGCGGTACGGGAGTTCACGCCCGAAGCCGTCGCGGACGCCTGTGACGTGCCCGCCGACGACATCCGCGCCATGGCCCGCGACCTGGCCGCAGCGCCGACCGCCGCCGTCTACGGCCGCATGGGGACCTGCACCGTCGCCTTCGGGACCCTCGGCAGCTGGCTGGTCGACGTCCTGAACATCCTCACCGGGAACCTGGACCGGCCCGGCGGCGCCCTCTTCCCGCTCGCCGCCACCGACCGGGCACCGCGTCCCGCCGGACCCGGCAGGGGCTTCGCGCTGGGCCGCTGGCGCAGCCGGGTGAGCGGATATCCCGAGGCCAAGAGCGAGCTGCCCCTGGCGGCGCTGGCCGAGGAGATCGACACGCCGGGCGGTTCCGGAAAGTCGGAGGGCCGCGGCTCCGGTGCCACGGACGCGGGCCCGATCCGCGCCGTCATCGCCATCGCCGCCAACCCCGTCCTCTCCGCGCCCGACGGCGACCGCCTGGACAAGGCCCTGGAGTCGCTCGACTTCATGGTCAGCGTCGACCCGTATCTGAACGAGACATCGCGGCACGCGCACGTGGTGCTGCCGCCGCCCCGGCCCGCGCAGAGCCCGCACCACGACTTCGCCTTCAACGCCTTCGCCATCCACAACCAGGTCCGCTACACCCGGGCCGCCGTACCGCTCGAACCGGGCCGGATGGCCGAGACCGAGATCCACGCCCGGCTGGTGCTCGCGGCCTCGGGCATGCACGGCGCGGAACCGGACGCCGTCGACGCCATGGTCGTCGACCGGACCCTCGGCAAGGCCGTCACCGACCCGCACTCGCCGGTCCACGGCCGCGACCCGAAGGAGCTGGCCGCACAGCTCACTGGCGAGAACGGCCCCGAGCGGCGGCTGGACATGATGCTGCGCCTCGGCCCGTACGGCGACGGGTTCGGCGCCGACCCCGACGGCCTCACCCTCGACCGGCTGCTCGACCATCCGCACGGCATCGACCTCGGGCCGCTGCAGCCGCGCCTCCCGGGGCCGCTCAAGACCCGCAGCGGCCGCATCGAGCTGCTGCCCGCGCCGATCGCCGACGACCTGCCCCGGCTGAAGAAGAGCCTCGCCGAGCGTCCCGCGGGTCTCGTCCTCGTCGGCCGCCGCCATCTGCGCTCCAACAACAGCTGGCTGCACAACATCCCGGCCCTGACCGGCGGCTCCAACCGCTGCACCTTGCACGTCCATCCCGACGACGCGGCGCGCCTCGGCGTCACCGACGGTGCGTACGCGCGCGTCAAGGGCGCCGGGGGAGAGGTGACCGCTCCCGTGGAGATCACGGACGCGGTGCGCCCCGGCGTCGTGAGCCTCCCGCACGGCTGGGGCCACGACCGTCCCGGCACCCGCCTGCACGCCGCCGCGACCGACCCCGGCGCCAACGTCAACCAGCTGCTCGACGGCACCCTCCTGGACCCGCTGTCCGGCAACGCCGTGCTCAACGGAATCCCCGTTGGCGTAACAGCAACGCCGTGACCTGGAGTTTTGCGCTTATTGCTCGCACGTCAACGTCTTGTTAAGCCCATCTTGCGCGACCTAACGTCATGCCACCCCCGGCCCCCGCGGGGTGTTCAAGGGCGAACGTTAGGTGTCCACTGATGCTGACCATTCTCGGCTTCGCCATGATCGCGACCTTCCTGGTCCTGATCATGATGAAGAAGATGTCGCCGATAGCGGCGCTGGTTCTGATCCCCGCACTGTTCTGTGTGTTCGTCGGAAAGGGTGCGAAGCTCGGCGACTACGTCATCGAAGGGGTGGGCAACCTCGCGCCCACCGCCGCGATGCTGATGTTCGCCATCGTCTACTTCGGCCTGATGATCGACGTCGGCCTCTTCGACCCGATCGTCCGGGGCATCCTCCGCTTCTGCAAAGCGGACCCCCTGCGCATCGTCGTCGGTACGGCCCTTCTCGCGGCGATCGTCTCGCTCGACGGCGACGGCTCGACCACCTTCATGATCACCGTCTCGGCCATGTACCCGCTGTACAAGCGCCTCAAGATGAGCCTGGTCGTGATGACCGGTGTCGCCGCCACCGCCAACGGCGTCATGAACACCCTGCCCTGGGGCGGCCCGACCGCCCGCGCCGCCACCGCCCTCAAGCTCGACGCGGGCGACATCTTCGTCCCGATGATCCCGGCTCTCGGAGTCGGCCTGCTCTTTGTGTTCGCGCTCTCGTACGTCCTCGGTCTGCGCGAGCGCAAGCGGCTCGGCGTCCTCACCCTCGACGAGGTGCTGGTCGAGGAGAAGGAGCAGGAGTCCGAGACGGTGCTCGTCGGTGCCGGCGTCGGCGGCTCTGGTGACGACAAGGTGCGTACGGCCAAGGCCACCGGCGGCTCCGGCTCCGGAACCGACGCCGACGCGACCCCGGACGACGCGGACGACGACTTCAAGGGCCTGGACCCGAACCGGCCCACGCTGCGCCCGAAGCTGTACTGGTTCAACGCCGCGCTGACCGTGCTGCTGCTCACCGCCATGATCATGGAGTGGCTGCCCATCCCGGTGCTGTTCATCCTCGGCGCCGCGCTCGCCCTCACGGTCAACTTCCCGCACGTGAAGGACCAGAAGGCCCGGATCGCCGCCCACGCCGACAACGTCCTCAACGTCTCCGGCATGGTCTTCGCCGCCGCCGTCTTCACCGGCGTCCTGCAGGGCACCGGCATGGTCGACCACATGGCCAAGTGGCTGGTCGGCGTCATCCCGGACGCGATGGGCCCGCACATGGGCCTCGTCACCGGTCTGCTGAGCCTGCCGCTCACCTACTTCATGTCCAACGACGGCTTCTACTTCGGTGTGCTGCCCGTCCTCGCCGAGGCCGGCGCCGCCCACGGCATCAGCCCGCTGGAGATCGCCCGGGCCTCGCTCGTCGGCCAGCCGCTGCACATGTCGAGCCCGCTCGTCCCGGCCGTATACGTCCTGGTCGGCATGGCCAAGGTCGAGTTCGGCGACCACACCCGGTTCGTGGTGAAGTGGGCCGCGCTCACCTCGCTGGTGGTGCTCGGCGCCGGAATCCTGTTCGGCATCATCTGATCCATGCCCAAGACCGATATACGCAGGCCCGGTGGGAACCGCGGCTGGCTGCTCCGCCTCGTCATCGCCTTCGCCTTCGCGCAGGGAGCGGTGTCGATGGCCCGGCCCGCCGTCTCCTACCGGGCCCTCGCGCTGGGCGCGGACGAACGGGCGATCGGTGTGATCGCCGGTGTGTACGCGCTCCTTCCGCTGTTCGCCGCCGTACCGCTGGGGCGCAGGACCGACCACGGCCGCTGCGCGCCCCTCCTGCCCGTCGGCGTCGCCCTGATCGCCGGCGGATGCGCGCTCAGCGGCACCGCGGACTCGCTGCTCGCCATGGCGGCCTGGAGCGGAGTGATGGGCCTCGGTCATCTCTGCTTCGTCATCGGCGCCCAGTCGATCGTCGCCCGGCAGTCCGCGCCCGCCGAACAGGACCGAAATTTCGGCCACTTCACGATCGGCGCCTCGCTCGGCCAGCTCGTCGGGCCCATCGCCGCGGGGTACGTGGTGTCCGGCCAGGGCGGTGCCGCCGCCGGGCAGGGCGGCGCGGTCTCCGGGCAGGCGGGCGCGATGGCGCACACCAGCGCACTCGCGCTGATCGTCGCGGCCGTGGTGGCCGCGGTGTCGTTCACCTCGCTGTGGCGCATCGAGCGGCGTACGCCGCCGGGCTCGCGCAAGGCGGAGGGCCCGCGCGTACCCGTGCACCGCATCCTGCGCACCCGGGGTGTGCCCGCAGGCATCTTCATCAGCCTCGCCGTGCTGTCGGCGACCGACATCCTCACCGCGTATCTGCCCGTCGTCGGCGAACACCGGGGCATCGCGCCCTCCGTGATCGGTCTGCTGCTCAGCCTGCGCGCCGCGGCGACGATCGCCTGCCGTCTGGTGCTGCCCCCGATGCTGCGGCTGCTCGGACGGGCCGCGCTGCTCGCCGTGACCTGCCTGGTCGGTGGCCTGGTCTGCGCGGGGCTGGCCCTCCCCGTCCCCGTCTGGGCGCTTGCCGTGATGCTCGCGGTGCTCGGCTTCTGCCTCGGCGTCGGGCAGCCGCTGTCCATGACCACGGTCGTCCAGGCCGCTCCCGAGGACGCCCGCTCCACCGCGCTCGCCCTGCGGCTGACCGGCAACCGGCTCGGCCAGGTCGCCGCGCCCGCGGCCGCCGGTCTTGTCGCCGGGGTCGCGGGGACGGCGGCGCCGTTCGTGATGCTCGGCGTGCTGCTGCTGGTGGCGTCCGGGCTGGGGCTTCGCCGCCAGGGCCCGGGTGGGGCCGATGTGCGGGACGTACGGCGGGGCTCGGCAGCGAACGCGCCGGGGGCGGTCAGCCGCAGGGAGTGAGGGTGAGTCGGGGGCCGGGTGTCGGGTCAGTGAGCGTTGCGCGAGGGGCACAGGCCCAACGGGCCCGACGCGTCCCGCTGTTCGGGGGCGGTGGGCCGTGCCCACGCCGCTGGTTGTACGTAGTGCGCGTTCTGTCCCAGGCGGCGGCTGTGAATCGGGCTGTTCTCGTGCCGGAGTCGTTCCCTCTCGCTGAGTAACCGGCTAACGTTCCGGCACCGCACGTTCACTCGTGCGGTATCCAAGCACTTACGTCGCAGCCGCATCTCGAACACTTGGGCGGGACCCCATGACTCGCGCCATATCGCTTCGCAACGTCACCAAGATGTACGGCCGGAACGTACGGGCCGTCGACCGTTTCACGCTCGACATCTCACCGGGGGAGTTCGTGGTCCTTCTCGGGCCGTCGGGCTGCGGAAAGTCGACCGTACTGCGCATGATCGCCGGACTCGAGGACATCACCGACGGCGAACTGCTGCTGGACGGCGAGCCCGTCGACGATCTGGCGCCCGGCGAGCGCGACATGGCCATGGTCTTTCAGAACTTCGCCCTGTACCCGAGCATGACGAACCGTGACAACATCGGCTTCCCGCTCCGGATGGAGAACTCCGGCGACGACCCCCGGGCGCGTGTCGAGGCGACCGCGCGCATGCTGGGCATCGAGGACATCCTCGACCGCTACCCCAGCCAGCTCTCCGGCGGCGAGCGGCAGCGGGTCGCGATGGGACGGGCCGTCAGCCGACGGCCCTCGTGCTTTCTGATGGACGAGCCGCTGTCCAACCTCGACGCCAAGCTCCGCAACCACCTGCGAGCCGAAATCGCCCGCCTCACACGGGAGTTGGGCGTGACCACGGTCTACGTGACGCACGACCAGGCCGAAGCCATGTCGCTCGGCGACCGCGTCGCGATCATGCGGGGCGGTGTGCTGCAGCAGGTCAGCACGCCGCGCGACGTCTACGCCGTCCCCGAGAACATCTTCGTGGCGGCGTTCATCGGCACCCCGCGCATCAATCTGCTCGAAGCCACGGTCCATGCCCCGCTCGACGGCCGTATGTCGATCGACCTGCGGCGGCAGCGGCTGCCCCTGCCCGAACCGCTCAGCCCCGACCACCAGTTGCTGCGCATCCAGCAGGGGCGGCGGATCGTCGTCGGGCTGCGCTCCGAGGCGGTGCGGATCGCGACGCCGGCCGAGGCGCGGCCCGGTGAGGTGCCGATCAGCGGGCTCGTCGAGCACATGGAGTACCAGGGCCATGAGGCGCTGGTCCACTTCAACACCGGCTCCCGGCCCGCCGTGGTGGCCGACCTCGAGGCGCCCCGGCCGGTGGCGGTCCCGCGGCGGCGGCGCAGGGCGCCCGGGGCCGGGGTGCTGAGCCGGTGGCTGGAGCCTGCGGGTTCCCGCGCGGCGGGCGGTTCGGCATCGGACCGAGTGATGGGGCCGGTGGTGGCCGTGGATGAGCCGGAGCCCTATGTCTGGGAGAGGTCGGGGGCCGGTGGCCCCGCCGCCGGCGCGAGTGACCTGGTCGTACGCACCAGTCCAGATGTCCAGCTGCAGCGGGGAGCGCAGGTTCCGCTGCTCGTCGATCTCGCGCACCTGTATGTCTTCGACGTGGAGGGGCGGCGGATCTGCCCGGCGCCTTCGGTGGTGCCGGGGCTGGATGTCTGAGCGGGGCGCTGCGCGGTGGCTGGTGCGCCATCTGCCGGTGGGTGGCTAGGGGTGTGCGCGTCTGCGGGCCGTCGTCGGCCGGTCCACCACCTGCCGGTGGCTGAGTCGGGGCCGCGCCGGGATGTACGTCCTCGGTCTGGCGCCAGGCCGTACGTCGTCGGGTTGGCCCACACTTTGCGCCAGCCGCTGCGGGCGCACATCCCGCCACGTCCCCTTCGGCCGCATGGCGCCTGCGGGCCGGTGGGGTCGACCTTTGTGGGCGCCACGCCGCGACCGTTTGTGGGCAGCAGCACCGCTACCGTTGTGGGCAATCGTTCCGCAGGGCGGAACGGGTGGGCACAACCCCA
>NZ_LOHS01000030.1 GCF_001642995.1 Streptomyces jeddahensis | reverse complement strand
ACGAGGGCACCAACCAGGTCCAGCGGATCGTGATGTCCCGCAACCTGCCGTAAGGCGCAAGAGAGCTGTCCTGCCTGGCGGGGGCGGCCGGTCAGGCAGGACAGCACCTCAGCCCGCGCCTCACCCCAGGCGCAGAACCACTTCGCCCGCGCCCTCCGCCGATGCCGAGGCCTCGCCACCGCCCGGCACCTCCACACGGAACGCCCTGTCCGTACCGTGCGCGGTGACCCGCAGCACCTCGCCCTCGCGCACGACGCGGTACGTCGCCGCGGGGGCGCCGCTGTGGTCCGGCACCGTGACCTCGGCCTCGTACGCAGGGGAGCCGGCGGCGTGTACGCGCAGGGTCAGGCCGTCCAGCCAGTCGCCGTCGGGGCGCTGGTCGTCCGCGCCGAGCGGCAGCACGGCGCCCTCGCGCACATAGAGGGGCAGGCTGTCGAAGCCGTGCCTCTCGGCGCGCCACACCGGGCCGGTGACGGTCTCTCCGGTCAGCAGGTGCGTCCAGGTGCCCTCGGGCAGGTAGTACTCGACGTCGCCCTCGGCGGTGAAGACGGGCGCCACGAGCAGGTCGGGGCCGAGCATGTACTGCCGGTCGAGGGTGCGGCACGTCGGGTCCTGCGGGAACTCAAGCAGCATCGGCCGCATCATGGGCACGCCGGTGCGGTGGGCCTCGACGGCGGCACCGTACAGATACGGCATCAGACGGTGCTTGAGCAGCGTGAACTGCCGGGCCACGTCGACCGCTTCGTCACCGAACGCCCACGGCACCCGGTACGACGACGACCCGTGCAGCCGGCTGTGCGAGGACAGCAGGCCGAAGGCGAGCCAGCGCTTGAAGACCTCCGGGTCGGGCGTGCCCTCGAACCCGCCGATGTCGTGGCTCCAGAAACCGAAGCCCGACAGGCCAAGGGACAGTCCGCCGCGCAGTGATTCGGCCATGGCCTCGAAGGAGGCCCAGCAGTCACCGCCCCAGTGCACGGGGAACTGCTGTCCGCCTGCCGTGGCGGAGCGGGCGAAGAGGACGGCCTCGCCCTGGCCGCGCTCCTTCTCCAGGAGTTCGAAGACGGTGCGGTTGTAGAGCTGGGTGTAGTAGTTGTGCATACGCTCCGGGTCGGAGCCGTCGTGCCACACCACATCCGTCGGGATGCGCTCGCCGAAGTCCGTCTTGAAGCCGTCGACGCCCTGGTCGAGCAGCACCTTCAGCTTCGACTGGAACCAGGCGCAGGCCTCCGGGTTGGTGAAGTCCACGAGGCCCATACCGGCCTGCCACAGGTCCCACTGCCACACGTCGCCGTCGGCGGTGCGCACCAGGTAGCCCTTCTCGGCGGCTTCGTCGAAGAGGGCGGACTTCTGCCCGATGTACGGGTTGATCCAGACGCAGATCCGCAGGCCGCGCTCCTTGAGCCGCGCGAGCATCCCGACCGGGTCCGGGAAGACCTCCGGGTCCCACTCGAAGTCGCACCACTGGTACTCGCGCATCCAGAAGCAGTCGAAGTGGAAGACGGTGAGCGGGATGTCGCGCTCGGCCATGCCGTCCACGAAGGACGTCACCGTCTCCTCGTCGTACGACGTGGTGAAGGAGGTCGTCAGCCACAGCCCGAAGGACCAGGCCGGCGGCAGCGCGGCACGTCCGGTCAGCGCCGTGTACCGGCTGAGCACGTCCTTCGGTGACGGCCCGGCGACGACGTAGTACTCCAGCGACTGGTCCTCGACGCTGAACTGCACCTGGCCGACGGACTCGGAGCCGACCTCGAAGGAGACCTTGCCCGGGTGGTTGACGAAGACGCCGTAGCCGCGCGAGGAGAGGTAGAAGGGGATGTTCTTGTACGCCTGCTCGCTGCTGGTACCGCCGTCGGCCTGCCACATGTCGACGACCTGGCCGTTCTTCACGTACGGGGTGAAGCGCTCGCCGAGGCCGTAGACGTTCTCGCCGACACCGAGGGCCAGCTGGGCCAGCATCTGGTGCGAGCCGTCGTCCGTGGTGACGAAGCCGGTGCCCCGGTGTCCGGCGGAGGTCAGTTCGCGGCCGTCCTCGCCGAGGAAGGTGAGGCCCCAAGGTGCCGCCGTGTCCAGCCGCAGGGTGAGAGGGCCGCTGACGAGTTCGGTCACCGACCCGTCCCGGCGCACACGGCCGGCGCCCGCGTCCAGGGCGGCTCCCGGCAGCTCGAAGTCCGGTCCGCGGTGACGCCGTCCGGCGTGGTGCGTGAGGCGTACGCCGATCACGCCCTCGGCCGGTGAGAAGCAGTCGACGGTGAGCAGGGCCGAGTTGAGCGTGTCGCCCCGGCGCTGCACCCGCTTGACGGAGGCGTACGCGGTGAAACGGTCGGCGGTGGCGCGCACGTCGCGCACCTCGGTGGCGTACGAGGCGCGGACGCCGTCACGCATGAGCCAGAAGCCGTCAGTGAACTTCATGATCGTCCTCGGTCGGGCGTGGCAGGTGCAGACGAACACCCGGACTTCCTGCCAGCGGGTTTGGTCGTACTCAGAACATTGTGTCGAAGCGCTTCGATTTCGACGCTGTGTCTCTATCACAAGGCGGCGCGTCTGACTGTGACGACGGTATCAGCGTCGGGGTCTGGTGTCGAAGCGCTTCGACAGCGATATTAGTCAGGATCGTAAACAAACCAAGGGCCGGTGGACGGGTCGCCTGGCCCGACCTTCGCAGACCCCACTCGTCGACCCACCGCCGTGCGGAACTGCCGGAGCCGTACGCGCGCAGAGATCCACCCGCCGGGACACGGGACGTCCCTGCGGGCCGGCGTACCTCCCACGCAAGGGCACCACCGTGACAGCACACTCCACCGTGACAGCACACTCCCAGGCCGCCCCGCGCCCACCGCGGCGGCGTTCCAGGCGGGCTCTGGTCCCGCTCACCGTCGTCTCGGCGCTCACAGTTCTGCATCGGCCTGGCCCTCGCGGTCTTCTTCAACCGCCACTTCCCGCTGGGCGGCGTGCTCCGCTCGCTGATCCCACTGCCGTGGCTCGTCCCCATGGTCGTCTCCTGCATCGTCTGGCGGCGCATCCTCGACCAGGACACCGGGGTCCTCAACTCGTTCCTCGGCCTGTTCGGCCTGGGGGACACCCCCTGGCTGACCAGCACGAGCGTGGCGCTGCTCGCGGTCGTCCTGGTCAACATCTGGATCGGCATCCCGTTCAACATGGTGATCCTCTACGGCGGCATTCAGGAGATCCCGAAGGAGCTCTACGAGGCGGCCTCGCTGGACGGCGGCTCCGCCTGGCGTACCTTCCGCTCCATCACCCTGCCGCTGCTGAAGCCCGTCATCACCGTGGTCCTGGTGCTCGGCTTCATGTCGACCGTCAAGATCCTCGACCTGATCCTCGCCCTCACCGACGGCGGCCCCGCCGACTCGACGCAGACCCTGGGCACCCTCACGTACCAGAACTCCTTCGTTCAGCTGGACTTCGGAGCCGGTGCCGTGGTCGGCAACGTCCTGATCCTGATCTCCGCCGTCTTCGCGGTGTTCTACCTGTGGGCCAACCGCAACGAGGGGAAGTGACCGGCATGGCGACCACCACCCGCACCGCCGCCGTCCCGCCCACGGCAGTTCCGGCCGCGGCAGTTCCGGCCGCGGCCGTCAACAAGCCGAAGCGCCGCTGGGGCGCCACCGCGTTCGGCGTCGCCGTCCTGGCCGTGATGCTGTTCCCGCTGTACTGGATGGTCAACACCGCGCTGCAGCCCGAGGCCGGACTGCTCGAGGTGGACCCGTTCCCGAGCAGCCTGGACCTGTCCGGCTTCAGCTCCGCCGTCACCGAACAGGGCACCAACCTGCTCACCTCGCTCGCCGTCGCACTCGGCGCCGTGGCCATCTGCCTGGCGATCTCCGCGCCCGCCGCCTACGGGCTCGCCCAGTTCCGGTTGCCCGGCACCAAGGCCATCGTCTTCGGCACCCTCATCACCCAGATGGTGCCGGGCATCGTCATCGCCAACGCCCTCTACAGCGCGTACGTCGACCTCGGCCTCGTCAACTCGTACTTCGGCCTGATGCTCGCCGACGCCTCGCTCGGCATCCCCTTCGCGATCGTGCTGATGCGGTCCTTCATGGTGGCCATCCCCAGGGAGGTCATCGAGGCCGCCCAGGTCGACGGCTCGGGCCGGGTCCGCACCTTCGTCCAGGTGGTGCTGCCGATGAGCCGCAACTCCCTCATCACCGCAGGTCTGTTCTCCTTCCTGTACGCGTGGAGCGACTTCATGTTCGCCCTCACGCTGAACACCACGGACGACGTGAAGCCGATCACGCTGGGCATCTACCAGTACATCGGCGCGCACGTCGGCGACTGGGGCTCGGTCATGGCGGCATCCGTGCTGTCGGCCGTCCCGGCCGCGATCCTGCTCGTCCTCGCCCAGAAGTACATCGCAGCCGGTATCACCGGCGGATCCGTCAAGTAAAGGGAGACATGAGCGACTTCCCCAGCTTCCCGAGCTTCCCGCCCGGCTTCGTCTTCGGCGCCGCCACCGCCTCGTACCAGATCGAGGGCGCGGCGAACGAGGACGGCCGCGGGCCCTCCATCTGGGACACCTACAGCCACACCCCCGGCCGAACGGACCGCGGCGACACCGGAGACGTGGCCTGCGACCACTACCACCGCTACCGCGAGGACGTGGCGCTGCTGCGCGAACTCGGCGTGGACTCCTACCGCTTCTCCATCGCCTGGCCGCGCATCCAGCCGGACGGCTCCGGGCCGGTCAACCCCAAGGGCCTGGACTTCTACTCCCGGCTGGTGGACGAGCTGCTGGAGGCGGGCATCGAACCGGCCGCAACGCTCTACCACTGGGACCTGCCCCAGGCGCTGGAGGACCGTGGCGGCTGGCGGGTGCGCGAGACCGCCGAGCGGTTCGCCGAGTACACCGCGATCGTCGCCGAGCACCTTGGCGACCGCGTACCCCGCTGGATCACCCTCAACGAGCCGTGGTGCAGCGCCTTCCTCGGCTACTCGGTCGGGCGGCACGCGCCCGGCGCGCAGGAGGGCACGGGCGCGCTGGCCGCAGCACACCATCTGCTGGTCGGCCACGGCCTCGCGGTCAAGGCGCTGCGCGCCGCGGGCGTACGCGAGGTGGGGATCACCCTCAACCCGGACTGGAACGTCCCCGCCTCCGACTCGGACGCCGACCTCGCCGCGGTCGTCCGCGCCGACACCCTGCACAACCTGGTGTGGACGGAACCGCTGTTCGCCAGCCGCTACCCGGCCACCGAGGAGGAGACCTGGGGCGAGCTCATCACCGGCCAGAACTTCCGCCGCGAGGGCGACCTGGAGCTGATCGGGCAGCCACTGGACTTCCTGGGCGTCAACTACTACCGGCCCATCGTGGTCGCGGCGGCCCCGCACCGGGAGGCCGATCCCGCGAAGCGCGTCGCCACCGACAACCGGTACACGGAGGTCGCCTACCCCGGTGTCCGGCACACCGCGATGAACTGGCCGGTCGTCCCCGAGACCTTCACCGACCTGCTCGTCGCCATGAAGCAGCGCTACGGCGACGCCCTGCCGCCCGTCCACATCACCGAGAACGGCTCCGCCGAGCACGACACGGTCGACGCGGACGGCACGGTGCACGACACGGACCGCGTCGAGTACCTCAGCAGCCACCTCACCGCTCTGCGGGCAGCCATGGACGCCGGGGTCGACGTGCGCGGCTACTACGTCTGGTCGCTGCTCGACAACTTCGAGTGGGCCCTCGGCTACGCCAAGCGGTTCGGCATCGTCCGGGTCGACTACGACACCCTCGAGCGCACCCCGAAGGACAGCTACCGCTGGTACCAGCAGCTGATCGCGGCCCATCGGGGCTGATCGGCGGGCTGTGGTGCGCGGGGCGGACGCGTCAGGGCGCAGGCGCCCGCCCGCGCACCTGGCGCCGTCACGTCCGCCCCGCACCCGGCGCCGTCAGTTGGCCCCGCGCACCCAGGGCCGTCACTCCGTCGGCTTCCCGTGCTGCGCATAGGCCAACGGATCGGCCAGTACCTCGCGTACGACCAGAGCCGCCGCGCCCCGAGCGGCATCCCCGGACGAGGAGGAGGCACGCAGCCGTCCGCTGCCCGGCTCCCACAGCCCCGATACGACGCGTACGGTCAGCTCGCGGTCAACGGCAGGCGCCAGCCACGGCATCAGTTCGCGGTAGATGCCACCGAGGACGACGGCGTCCGGATCGAACAGATTCACCGCGCCGGACAGCACAAGCCCCAGTTTCTGCCCGGCCTGCTCGAGCGCCGTCACGGCCCGCTCGTCGCCGCGCCGTGCCCGGCGCTCCAGCTCGGCCACCCCCGGACCCGCCGCCACGTCGTCCAGGCCCGCGGCCTTCAGAAGGGCCGCCTGGCCCGCGTACTGCTCCAGGCAGCCGTGCGCACCGCAGCGGCACAGGGGACCGAGCTGGTCCACCGCCACGTGGCCGATCTCACCGGCGAAACCGTGGGCGCCGCGCAGCAGTTCACCGCCCAGCACCAGTGCGCCGCCGATACCGATCTCGCCGCTCACGTAGACGAAGGTGCGGGCGCCCTCCGGCGCGCCGCCGAACCACAGCTCGGCCAGCGCCGCCACGTTCGCCTCGTTGTCGGCGCTGACCGGCAGGGCGCGCTCGGTGCGCCGCAGCGTGGACAGCGCCTGGGCGAACAGGCCCTCGACGGCGACGCGCTGCCAGCCCAGATTGGGCGCCTGACGCACCGTGCCACCGGAGATCAGACCCGGCAGGGCCAGCTCGACGCCCACCGGCCGCAGCCCCTGCTCGGCGGCCGACTCCAGCGCGCGGGAGGCGATCCGGGCCGCGTGGGCCAGTACGTCGGCGGCCGGTACGCCCCGGTTGTCGAGCCGTTCGACGAGCCGCACCCGGTCGGTTCCGGCGAGGTCCACGACGCACACCGCGACATAGTCGATGTTGATCTCGACGCCCAGCCCGGCGGGTCCGGTGCGGGCCACCTTCAACGCGGTCCCGGGCCGCCCCGCCTGCCCGCTGAACGTCTTGCCCGACTCCGTGAGGAACCCGCCCTCCAGCAGCTGTTCCACCAGCGAAGAGACGGCCGCCCTGGTCAGCCCCACGTGCGCGGCGACCCCGGCCCGGGTCACCTCGCCCGCGTCACGGACGGCCCGCAGCACGAGACTCAGATTGTGCCGCCGCACCGTGGCCTTGTCGGCCTTTGGCTCCAGGGGAGTGAGGTGGTTGCTCATGGTGCGGCCGAGCCTATGCGACCGTGTTGGCGGCTGTGGCGGGGTACATCGCCCCCTGGTCCTGCCCGGTACGCGCCCTGAAGGGGCGCGGGGCTGTGACATATGCGGCTCCGCCGCGCGGGCGCGACCAGCCACGATGGTGCCGCAGACGAGCGACGGCAAGCGCCGCGCCCGGCCGTGCGTACGGCAACCCGACGGTTGCCGTACGCACGGCCCGGGCCCGCCTCACCACGTCAGGGTCAGCGAACCCCCGATCGGCAGCGTGTGCCAGCGGTCGGCGTAGTCCTCGAACCGGGACACGATCCGGTCGACCACCGCGGGGATCTCCCCTGCCGTGACATAAGCCGGCAGCTCCTGCGCATGGCCGTGCCGCACCTCCCATACGGGCACGGCGATGCCCGCCAGCTCCTCCGACAGGGCCATGTCCGCCTGCGCCTGGGGAGACGACTTCACCCGCTTCGACTTGCGGCGTCGCGCGGCCCTGGCGCGCTCCGCGGGGTCGGCCGGCCAGAACATGCCGTTGTCACCGGCGGCCAGCCGCCCGTAGACCCCGAGCTTGATGCCCGCCTCCGCCTCGACGAGGAAGTGCACCAGGTCGTGCGGCAGATAAGGATGCCCGCCGGGCCCGTTGCGCGGGGCGAGCGCAGCCCCGGTCTCGCGGTGCACCGCGATGTCGTAGCTCGTACCGGGGCCCTTGGTGAAAACGACGCGCATGCCCGCAACCGTAGGAGACGGTCGCTGCCGGATGCACCTTGTTTTCCGCACCCGGTTTTCCGGCCGACGCGACGACGAAGTCGCCGTCCGCGCTCCTGGCCGTGGGACCGCCGACCCTCCCCGCCGGGCCGAACGTCACTGGTCGCCGGAGCGGCGCGGTGCTGTGATGGGTAGAGGAGACGGCGCGGACGAGCCGACAGGCCGCGGAGGCCGGCGCCCGCGCGTCGTCCGCCCGGGCGGTCCGACCGCGGCCGCCCCGTCGCACAGCGGAAGAGGCCGATGCCATGCTGCACCGACGCACGGTCGGTGACGTGATGACCGAGGAGGTCGTCACCCTCCGCCCCAGCACACCGTTCCAGGAGGTGGCCGCCCTGCTGGACGCGAACGACATCGCCGCGGCCCCGGTCGTCGACGACGACGGCGCCCCCGTCGGCGTCGTGACCGCATCCGACGTGCTGCGGCACGAGACCGGCATGCCCGACCCGCTGGGGCGTGACGGGAACGAGGAGCGCGCCTGGGGCAAGGCCCGGGCCCGGACCGCGGGCGCACTCATGAGCAGCCCCGTCTTCACCGCCCGCGCCGACTGGACGATCCCCCGGGCCGCGCGGGAACTCCGCAAGCGGCGCGTCAAGCAGCTGCCGGTGGTCGGCGACGACGGGCTCCTCACCGGCATCGTCAGCCGTAGCGACCTGCTCGACGCCTACATCCGCTCCGACGCCGAGATCCGCGGTGAGGTCGAGCGGGACGTCCTGGGGCGCATCCTCGGCCTGGACGAGGGCACCGTCGCGGTCGAGGTCCGGGACGGGGCCGTCACCCTGCGGGGGCACGTCCCGGAACCGCGTCTCGTCCCGGTGGTCGTGGGCCTCTGCCAAGGCGTCGACGGTGTCGTCGCTGTGGACGCCCACCTCGCCGCCCGGGCGGGCTAGCCAGGGCTCATACGCCCGGGCCGTCGCCGCCGCCGTCGCGGCGAGCGCCCTCTCCCCGCCCACGCCGCGGATGGCGGGCGTGGCCGTGCTCGGTGATCTCGTCGCCGAGCATCGCCGTCACCGCGTCCCGCAAGCCGTGCAGGGCGTGCCGCGGGGGCCCGGCCCCCGGATCCTCGCGCAGCTCGGCGATCAGCGCCCAGCACACCATCAGCATCACGATCACGAACGGCAGCGCCACCAGGATCGTCGCCGTCTGCAGCGAGGCGAGCCCGCCCGCGAGCAGCAGCACCGCCGCGACCGCGGCCATCAGCACGCCCCACAGGACGACCAGCCAGGTACGGGGGTGCAGCGCTCCCCGGCTGGTCAGCGAGCCCATCACGATGGACGCCGAGTCGGCGCTCGTCACGAAGTACATCATCACCAGCGCCATCGCGATCCACGACGTCACCGTGCCCAGCGGCAGGTTGTCAAGGAGCCCGAACAGCGAGGCCTCCGCGCCCTCCTGAACCGTTTCTGCAAGGTTCGCCTGCCCGGTCGCGTCCATCCGGATCGCGCTGCCGCCCATGACGGAGAACCAGATCATGGTCGCGCCGCTGGGCACCAGCAGCACCCCGACGAGGAACTCGCGGATCGTCCGGCCGTGCGAGATGCGGGCGAGGAAGGTGCCGACGAACGGCGCCCACGACAGCCACCACGCCCAGTAGAAGATCGTCCACCGGCCGGTCCACTCCGGGTCCGTGAAGACGCCGGTCCGGGAGGCCATGGGGAGCAACTCGCTGAAGTACCCGCCCACGCTCGCCGGGATGCTGTCCAGCACGTACACGGTGGGGCCGACCACGAACACGAACAGCATCAGCAGCGCTGCCAGCACGACGTTGAGGGTGCTCAGCCACTTCACGCCCCGGTGGACACCGGAGAAGGCCGAGATCACGAAGGCCGCCGACAGCGACACGATGATGATCATGTCGAGCGCCCTGGACTCCTGCACCCCTGCCGTCAGATCGAGGCCCTTGGCGACCTGGAGGGTGCCGAGGCCGAGGCTGGTGGCCGTGCCGAAGACGGTCGCGAAGACCGCCAGCAGATCGACCGCCTTGCCGGGCCAGCCGTCCGCCCACCGCTCGCCCATGAGCGGCACGAAAGCCGAGCTCAGACGGTTCCCCCGGGACTTGCGGAAGACCGCGTACGCGAGGGCGAGACCGGCCACCCCGTAGATCGCCCACGGGGTGAGCGTCCAGTGGAAGAACGAGTACTCCATGGCCGTGAGGGCCGCGCCCGGGGTACGGGGCTCCACGCCCGAGCCGGGCGGCGGCTCCACATAGTGCTGCAGCGGCTCACCCACGCCGTAGAACATCAGGCCGATGCCCATTCCGGCGCTGAACATCATCGCGATCCACGCGGTATTGGTGAATTCCGGTTCCGCGTCGTCCCGGCCCAGGCGGATCATCCCGAACCGGCTGAAGGCGAGGATCAGGCACAGCACCAGAAAGAAGTCGGCGGCCACCACGAAAAGCCAGCCGAAGTTGGACAGGACCCAGTTCAGGGCGCTGTCCGACACAGCGGCGAAGTTGTCCTTGCCGATGGCCGCCCACGCCACGACCACCAGCACCGCGACCACGCCGATGGTCACGATCGCCGGGTCCGGAGGGTGATCCTTCGGCTGCTGGTCGAGGCCGGCCGGGGCCGTGGAGTCCGTGCTCATGGGATCCCACTATGGTGGGATAACAGGGGATTCGTGGGGCTGGCACGCCGTTCGTCGGCGACTCCTCTCACGCCGCCTGTCCGGGGACCATCTCCGTCAACCGGACGAGCAGGCAAGCCGGATCCCCCGCCAGGTCGACGGCGAGTTCGCACCGGTCGGCATGCCACACTGCGGTGGCCTGCGGCGATGACGTGTGCAGGATCGACGTGTGCAGGATCTCGGAGCGCACGGCACGGTCCGCGAGGTGCGGCACGCGCAGCGTCCGGCCCGTTGCACCACCTCTGCGCCACACCGACACATACGTCGCGTCCTCCCCCTGTAGCCCCAGTGCCACCCACGCGTCGTCCCAGCCCGGCAGCCCGAGCGGCCAGAACGGAACGGTCCGCGGCAGGTCCTGGCGCAGCGACTTGTACGTGTCCAAGGCCTGCCGTACCAGGGCGAGTTGGCCCGGCGACATGTGGTTCAGATAGCCCGACAGATGGATCCGCCCCAGCAGCGCACCGCCGAGCGTGAAGGCGATCTCCTCGTCCGTGAACTCCGGCTGCGGATACGCCCACACCGCGCCCTGCTCCGGTGGCACCACGGTGGGCGCGGCGGCTGCGATCGGCGGGTAGCGGAGGGGGTCCTGCTGGTCGCTGGTGGACTGGAGCTGGGTGACGGCGAGCGAGGCGCCGTCCATGCGCATGCCGCCGGAGGCGCAGTTCTCGATCACCAGGCCGGGGTGGCGGTCGAGGAGGGACGACAGCCAGTCCAGCCAGGCGCGGGAATGGCCGAGCAGTGGGCCGCCGGGGGAGACCGTGATGTTGTAGTCGAGCTTGAGGTAGCCCACGCCCCACTCGCCGACGATCCGGTCGACCGCCGCGTCGAGGTGGGCGCGGGCAGCCGGGTGGCGCAAGTCCAGCTGGTGGCGGCCGTGCTCGGTGACGCGCATGCCGTCCTGGCGCACGAACGCCTCGTCGGGCAGGGACCGGGCGACCGGGCTGCGCACGCCCACCACCTCCGGCTCCAGCCACAGTCCCGGCACCATGCCGCGGCTGCGGATGTGGTCGAGGACTGCCGTGATCCCGCCGTCCGGGAAGCGGCGCTCTGAGGGCAGCCACTCGCCGACGCTGTCCCACCACCCTCGAGCGTCGTCGTCGTACCAGCCCGAGTCGATGCAGAAGTACTCGGCGCCGACCGAGGCCGCCGCGTCGATCAGCGGCAGCAGCTTCTCCGTCGTCGGGTCGCCCATCAGCGTGTTCATGTAGTCGTTGAAGACGACGGGCAGGGTGGTGTGGTCGGGGTGCGGCCGGCGCGCGGCACGGCGGTACGCGGTGAGCGCGGCCAGGGCGTCCTCGAAGCCGGAACCGAGGGCGAGCACTGCCGGTTCGGTCGTGAACTCCGCTCCCTGAGCGAGGTGTTCGCGCCATTGGTGTTCGGCATCTGTGGGCCCGCCGAGCGCCAGATACGTACCGCCCCCGCACTCGCCCGTGTCCCAGCGCCAGGCGACCGCCGACTCGATCTGCCACAGCCAGGTCCGGCCGTCCGTGCGGTCGGAG
This sequence comes from Streptomyces jeddahensis, assembly GCF_001642995.1. Taxonomy (GTDB): domain Bacteria; phylum Actinomycetota; class Actinomycetes; order Streptomycetales; family Streptomycetaceae; genus Streptomyces; species Streptomyces jeddahensis. The sequence continues at coordinate 38,141 of NZ_LOHS01000030.1, read as the reverse complement.
AGTGCTCCCATCGCCAGATGGCCGTCGGTGGGCCAGCTGCCCCGGCTTCTCACCGCCAGGCAGGCGCGGCTGTCGTGCTCGTGGAACTCCCGGCCGATGTCGGCGACATGGGCGCGCAGTGGCTCGGTGAACCAGCGGCACTCGGCCAGCCAGTCGTTGCGCGCGCGGTGCACGTCGAGGACGTCGGGCGAGGGCAGGCCGCCGAGCAGCAGGCTGGACACGGATCGCAGGACGAGCGGCTCGGCTCCCTCGTTGCGCAGCCGGACCTCGGAGCGTATGACCGGGATGCCGTCCGGTGAGGAGTACACCACCTCGGCCGCCAAGCCGGTGGTCTCGTCGAGGAGTTCGACATGCAGTCGGTGCCAGACGCCGTCCCGCTCGGAGCGGTGGGCGCGGTGCCGCAGCCGCCCGCCGAGCGCCGAGTCGATGAACCGAGGCCCCGACCAGCCGTTGCCGTGTCCCAGCGCGGTGATCTCCACCAGGGGCAGCGCCGATGCGGAGTCGACGGTCGTGAGGGCGCTCTCCTCCGGCCTCGCGAGTCGGGTGACCCTCAGTGCCCCGTCGGGACCGGTGGCGAACTCGGCCTCGAGTCCCGCGTGACCCCAAGTGAACTTCTCCTCGGGACTGGTGGCGGGGCTGGTGGGTGCGTCACCGGTCAACGTGGACCCTCCTGAATTCCTGTGTCCGCCGCTGCCGACGGCGTGCGTCGTCCTACGTGTGAATCCGTCGTTACGGTCTCTTGACGGGGTCTGTGTGACCGGTCACAATCCTGGCATGAATGTGACCGGTCACACAAGCAGGACGGCGAGCATCCGGGACGTCGCAGCCGCGGCGAACGTCTCGTACCAGACCGTCTCCCGCGTGATCAACGGCCACCCCAGCGTGAAGCCGTCGACCCGGGAGCGCGTGCTCGCCGCCATCGAGGAGTTGGGGTTCCGGCGCAGCGCCACCGCGCACGCGCTGGCCAGCGGCCGCTCCCGGTCGGTCACCGTGCTCACCGCCAACATCACCCACCACGGCTACGCCAACATCCTGCAGGGCATCGAGGAGGCCGCCCGCTCGGCCTCGTACACCATGGCCATCGGCGTGCTGGAGTCGGCCGACGAGACCGCGGTACGGGCCGACGTGCAGCGCGCCGCCGACGCCGGCGGCGGGCTGATCGTCATCGCATACGATCCGGCCGGCGTGCGGGCCCTGCAGGAGGTACCCGCAGGAATCCCCGTCGTGGGCGTGGTCGAGACCCCCGCGCGGACACCCGGCGGCGACCTGCCCTGGGTGTGGACCGACGACCGCGTGGCGGCCTACGAGGCCACCCGCCATCTGCTGTCACTCGGCCACGAGACCGTGCACTACGTCGCCATCCCCTCGAGCACACGGCGCACCGCGGCGCGTACGGCGGGCTGGCGGGCCGCGCTCCGCGAGGCGGGAGCCACCGAACCCCGCCCCGTGCAGGGCACGTGGGGTCCGGCGGGCGGCCATACCGCGGGCCGCAAGCTGGCCGCCGATCCGTCCGTCACCGCGATCCTGTGCGGCAACGACGACCTCGCGCTGGGGGTGATGCGGGCGCTGCACGAGGCGGGCCGCGGTATCCCCGGCGATGTGAGCGTGGTCGGTTTCGACGACGCCCCGCACGCCGCGTACCTCACCCCGTCGCTCACCTCCGTACGACAGGACTTCACCGGCCTCGGGCGGGCGGCCTTCGGGTTGCTGCACGGGGTCGTCGAACAGTCCGCTCCCGTGGCCCCGCACCCCGTCTCCGTACCGGAACTGGTCGTCAGGGAGAGCTCCGGTCCGCCGCAGAGCGCAGCCTGACCACCCGTCAGAGAGTGCTCCGAGCGACCGACATTCAGCGCCAGACATCCCGCCCCGCCGACCAAAGCCCCTCCCAAGCCCCCGCTCACACCCCTCTCCAGACCCGTCCACGCAGCGAAGGCAGAGCCCCGATGAAGCGAGTTCTCCCAGCCCTCGTGCTGATATGCGCCACCGCCCTCACCGCCACCGCCTGCAGCGATCCGACCGCGGGGAACGGCGGCGCCGACTCCGCGCCCCAGTCGAAGGTCGACCCCACGGCGAAGCTCGACGGCGTGAAACTGACCATGTGGACGGCGCAGAACACCGTCAACGCCCCCAAGCAGGTCATCGACGCCTTCGAGAAGGCCACCGGTGCCGAGGTCGACACCCAGGCGATCCCTGACCTGTACGAACAGAACGTGCCGACGAAGCTCGCTTCGGGCGACAAGCCGGACCTGATGTTCTGGCAGCCGTCCATCTCCACGCTGCCGTTCATCCAGCCGCAGCAGAACCTGCTCACCCTCGACGACGAGCCCTGGGTGAACAAGCTCGGCGACACCGAGAAGTCCCTCGGCGTCATCGACGGCAAGCGCTACGCCGCCATCGTCACCGTCCCCGCCATGCTCGGCGTCTACTACAACAAGGACGTCTTCAAGAAGGCGGGCATCACCGAGGACCAGTTCCCCAAGAGCTACGACGAGCTGCTCGCCCTCGGCCACAAGATCAAGGACAAGACGGACGCCGCCGCCTTCTACGAGTCCGGCTCCGACAAGTGGCCCCTGCAGTGGCAGATGCAGGTGCAGCTCACCGACCTCGACAAGCAGTGGTGGGCAGACCTCAACAAGAACAAGGAGAAGTGGACCGACCCGGTCGTCGTCAACGCCATCACCAAGTACAAGGAGAAGCTGCTCGACGCCGGTCTCGCGCAGAAGAACTACAAGACCGGCACCTTCACCGGCTCCGCCGACGCACTCTGGAACGGCGACGTCGGCATGGTCCTCAACGTCACCTCCTTCCAGACGCAGATCCAGGCCAAACACAGCACCGAGGAGATCAACAAGAAGCTGGGCTGGTTCCCGATCTCCAACTCCGACGACACCGGCATGTACTCGCCGGACCAGACGAACGGCGTCGTCGCCTTCAAGACCGGCGACGAGAAGCGGGAGAACGCCGCCCGCCAGTTCCTGGCCTTCTGGCTGGACACGGACTACGCCTCGTACATCAAGGCGATGAAGATCCCCTCGGTGCAGCCCGGAGTGCCCAGCCCCGACGGGCTCCCGGACACCTCGAAGGCCCAGATGAACGCGCTGCCGACGGCGAACGGCGTCTTCCAGGCCAAGGCCATCGTCGCCCCGGACACGCACCTGTATCTCGCCGACATGCTCTACGGCAAGAAGACCCCGAAGCAGGTGGCCCAGGCGATCCAGGACCAGTTCGCGCAGGTGGCCAAGGCCCAGGGCGCGCCCGGTTTCTGATCTGCTTTCTGATCTGCGAAACGCTTCGGAACGAGGAGTTCCCGTCGTGGCGGACACAGCCATACGCATGGACGAGGCGGCACCGTCCGCCCGGAAGCAGCGGAGGACGCAGAAGAACGTGGGACGGCTGCCGCGCGCGGCCGTCCACCACCCCTGGTGGTTCGCGCTCCCGGCCGTCGCGGTCTTCGTGACCTTCTTCCTGGTGCCCAACCTGCTCAACTTCTACTACCCGTTCACCAACTGGTCCTCGTACCACGCGGACATCGCCTTCACGGGCCTCGACAACTTCAAGACGGTCGTGGACGACGGCTCGCTGCTGAGGGCCATCAGGACGACGCTCGTGTACGCGGCCCTCGCCGCCCTCTTCCAGAACGGCTTCGGTCTCGGCCTGGCGCTGCTCCTGGAGGAGGACACCCGCTTCAACCGGTTCTTCCGCGCCGTCTTCTTCCTGCCCGTCCTGATCTCGGCGCTCGCCGTCGGATACGTGTTCCAGGCGCTCCTGGACCAGGACGGTGCGGTCAACTCGGTGTTGGGCATGGACGTCCCCTGGCTGGGCTCGACCACCTGGACGCTCGTCCTGGTCTCCGTCATCCACGGCTGGAAGTGGATGGGCCTGTCGATGCTGATCTATCTCGCCGGGCTCAAGGGCATCCCGGGCGACATGCTGGAGGCGGCGAGGATGGACGGTGCCGGTCCCTGGCGGACCTTCTGGTCGGTGCGCTGGCCGATGCTCGCACCGGCCGTCACGTTCAACGTGACCACCGCGCTGATCGGTTCGATGAACACCTTCGACATCGTGCAGGCCACCACCGGCGGCGGCCCGGCCGCCTCCACCGAGGTCTTCAACATCTACATGTTCCGGGTCTTCGGGCAGGGCCTGTACGCGCAGGCGTCCACGATGAGCCTGGTCCTCTTCCTGATCGTGGTCGCGATCGCGATCCCGCTGGTCATCGGGTTGCGCCGAAGGGAGCAGATGCTGTGAGCGCGCTCTCCGTGATGTCTGGAACCGGGTCTTCGGGAGCCCGTGTCTGGCGCTTCGGTCGCCCCGCACTCGTCCTGCTGCTCGCCGGCCTCGCCGTGGGCGTGCCGCTGTGGCTGGTCCTGGTCACCTCGGCCAAGCCGCAGGGCGAGGCGGTCAAACCCAACCTCGACCTGCCGCACCACTGGCAGCCCGCCCAGAACTACGCGGACGCCGTGAGCCAGGGCGAGATGCTGCGCGGCCTGCTCAACTCCCTTGCGGTCGTGGTGCCTTCGGTGGTTCTCGTGCTGATCCTCGGCGCGGGCGCGGCCTGGGTCTTCGCCCGCCGCACGTCGAAGCTGGTCTCCGCGGCGTACGCCCTCACCATCAGCGGACTGCTGCTGCCGCCCGCCGTGATCACCATCGTCATGGAGCTGCGCCAGTTCGGCCTGGCGAACACCAGGCCGGGCATGATCGCCGTCTACACCGGGATGTATCTGTCGACGTCGATCTTCTTCATGACCGGATTCATCCGCTCCATCCCGGCCGAGCTGGAGGAGGCCGCCCGGATGGACGGGGCGAAGCCGCTGCGGATCTTCCTACGCATCATCCTGCCGCTGCTGCGGCCGGTCATCGCCACCGCCACGATCATGGTGATGCTCTACGCCTGGAGCGACATCTTCTACGCCTTCTTCGTCCTCGGCGGCGGAGATGCGGCGACCCTCCCGATCAACCTCTACCAGGTCGCCAGCGCCCAGCTCTACCTCAACAACTGGCACCTCATCTTCGCGTACGTGGTGGTGATGAGCCTGCCGATGGTCGCCGTGTTCCTGGTGGCCCAACGAAAGATCGTTTCCGGAATCACCAGTGGAGCCGTCAAGTAACCAGGAGGTCCCTGTGAGCAGAACGAGCCGCACGTCACGTACACCCGGCAAGAGAAGAACAAGGCGGATATCGACCGTCTTACTGACCACAGTGATGGGAGCGGCAGCGATGGCCGGCACCCTGCCCACCGCCCAGCCCGCCCGGGCGGCAGCCGCCCAGAGCATCACCGTCGATCTGGGCGCCCCCGAGGGCAAGGTCATGTACGGCGCCAACGGCGCCCTCTACGGACTGGGCGACGACGGCGTCCCGAGCGACGCCGCCCTCGCCCCGCTGAAGATCACGTCCATCTCGCAGAAGCCGGACGGCGGACTGCAGCACCCGAACGGCGACGCGATCGCCGTCTCGAAGTCCTTCTTCCGCAACGGCGGCGGCGACGTCAACGTGATGATGCAGGACATCTACCAGAAGTGGCCGTACGAGGACCTGGGCCTCGACGACTACCTCACCAAGGTCGACTCCATCGTCGAGAAGGTCAACGCGGCCGAGCACAGTGACCGCTTCGTCTACGTCCCGTTCAACGAGCCCGACTGGATCTGGTACGGCCTCAACACCAAGGACCCGGCGCAGTACGAGAAGAACCGCGACCGCTTCCTCGCCGACTGGAAGACCGTCTACCAGCGCATCCGCGCCCAGGACCCGGACGCCCGGATCGCGGGCCCCAACGAGGCCTACTACGACAAGCGGCTGCTGCCCGACTTCCTCGCCTACGCCAAGGCCAACGACGTCCTGCCCGACGTGATGACCTGGCACGAGCTGTCCCCGGACTCGCTCAGGTACTTCCAGTCCAACTACGACCACTACCGCGCCCTGGAGAAGTCCCTCGGCATCCCGCCGCTGCCCGTCAACATCGACGAGTACGCCAACCGCCGCGACCTGTCCGTCCCGGGACAACTGGTGCAGTGGGTCTCGATGTTCGAACGGAACAAGGTTCTCGCCAACCAGGCCTACTGGGACGCCGCGGGCAACCTCAGCGGCAACGTCGTACGCACCAACATCCCCAACGGCAGCTGGTGGCTCTTCCGCTGGTACGCGGGGATGACCGGCCAGACGGTGAAGGTCACCCCGCCGTCGCCGAACACGATCGACACACTCCAGGGCCTGGCCTCGCTCGACACCTCACGCCGGCAGGCGCAGGTGCTGGTCGGCGGGGCCTCCGGTGACGCGGACGTCGCCGTGCAGCACGTCGACCCGAAGGTCTTCGGCACCTCGGTCACGGCGACCGTGGCCGAGGCGGCCTGGTCCGGGTACGAGGGTCAGCATGCAGCGCCGCGCGTGCTGTCGCGGGTGAAGCTGAGCGTGGGCGCGGACGGCAGCGTCACCGTCCCGCTCAAGGGCATGCAGCAGATGTCCGCCTACCGGATCGTGCTCACCCCGGCGGGTTCGGGCACCCCGGCCGCGGCGAGCGTCCCGTGGTCGGCTTCGTACGAGGCCGAGGACGCGAAGATCACCGGAGGCCAGGTCTACACCCAGGGCACGGTCTCCAACGCCAACGGCTACGCCGCCTCCGGCACCAAGGACGTCGGCTCGCTGAAGACCGCCGACAGCAAGGTCGACTTCACCGTCACCGTGCCGAGCACCGGCACGTACGACCTGTCGATCCTGTACGGCAACCAGTCCGGCGCCCCCTCCACCCAGAAGCTGTCCGTCGACGGCGGCCCGGCGACCACGGTCACGTATCCGTCGACCGAGAACTGGACCTACCGGGCGAAGAAGGACCTGACCGTCGACCTCACCGCCGGGACGCACACCCTCACCCTGGCCCGGGACAGGGGCGAGGCCACGCTCGACCGCATCGACCTGACCGCGCACGTCACGCCTGCGGCGTCGTACGAGGCCACGCTCGCCGACATCTCCGGCAACGTGTCGTACGACTACGGCGACTCGTCCGGGACCGGCACGGGCGCGCTGGTCCTCGACTCCGGCGACAAGGCGGTGTTCGACGTCTACGCACCGCGCGACGGCTACTTCACCGTGACGTCGCGCGCGTCGGCGGCCGTGCAGCTGTCGCTGCACGGCGAGACGGTGGCGGCCGCCCCGAACCGGCCGCTGAAGCTGTACCTCGTCGCAGGCAACAACCGCATCACGGCCACCGGGCACGCGGCGCTGCGGTCCCTCGACGTGACGGGCTCGGGCTCGTCGTCCGGCACGCTCACGTACGAGGGTGCCCAGGCGACGCTGGCGGGTGGCGCCCGGCTCGTGGACAGCGCGTACGCCTCGTCGGGGTCGTACATCGGCTGGCTCGGCAACAGCGCCTCCAGCACCGCCACCTTCACCGTCGACGCGCCGCGCACCGGCACGTACGTCCTCGTCGTCGACTACAGCCACAACGACCGCCGCGACAACGGCCATGCGTACAACACCGACATCATGTCCCGCACCGCGGACGTCACGGTCGGCGGCGAGACTCGGACGGTGACCTTCAAGAACACCTGGAGCTGGGACGACTACTGGACCCTCGGCGTCCCGGTCGAGCTGAAGGAGGGCTCGAACACCGTCACCTTCGGCAACGCGTCCGCGTGGGCGCCCAACATCGACCGGATACAGGTGGCTCCGGTACGCGGCTGACGTACGGTCGCCGAACATGAAGCGGGCCCGCGCCGCGCGACTTGTGATCCATGGTCGCGTGGCGCGGGCCCGGCTTTCTGCACTGCGCGTGACGGCAGGTGTCGTGACGTGTGGCGTGAAATGGCGTGCGAGTGGCGGAAGTCGTGCTGTGAGAAGCGTTGACGCGAAAGCGCTTCGATTCTACGTTTCCGAGCCGTAAGTGTCCGAACAGGCGGCCGCTGTCCGGTATTTCGGACGCCCCATGGCCTCTGTCCGGCTGCTTGGTGGCAGGTGTCTGTTGCCGCCTGCCACCACCCACAACCCCCACAACCGCCCAGGAGGTCCCGAGTGAGCCGCACCTCCCGCAGTACCCGCACCGGCCGCGCCCGCGGACGGGTGCTCCTCGCCGTCCCGGCAGCCGCGCTGCTCGCCCTGATCCCCAGCACCGCGAACGCGTACCCCAACCCGGGCCGTGTCACGGGCGCGACCGTCGTCCACGACCCGACCATGATCCGCACCTCGTCCGGCCAATACCTGCTCTACGCCACCGGCGGCGGCATCAGCAACCGCACCTCGACCGACCGGATCGCCTTCAGCGCCGGCGCCGACGCGTTCGGCTCGCGCCCCAGCTGGTGGTCGAGCTACTCCTCCGTCCCGGAGGCCTGGGCGCCCGACATCTCGTACCACGGCGGCAAGTACCTGATGTACTACTCCGTCTCGAAGTTCGGCTCGAACACCTCGGCCATCGGGCTCGCGACCTCCACCACAGGGCAGCCGGGCAGCTGGACGGACCAGGGCATCGTCTACACGTCGAACTCGTTCAACGACTACAACGCCATCGACCCGAACCTCTTCGTCGACAGTGACGGCAAGTGGTGGCTGTCCTTCGGCTCCTGGTGGACGGGGATCAAGATGATCCAGATCAACCCGTCGACCGGGAAGCAGCTCTCCACGAATACCACCCGGTACTCGCTCGCCTCCCGCCCGACCGGCACCAAGGCCGTCGAGGCGCCGTACATCGTGAAGCGGAACGGCTACTACTACCTCTTCGCCTCGTACGACACGTGCTGCGCGGGCACCAGCTCGACGTACAAGGTCAAGGTGGGCCGCGCCACCAGCATCACCGGCCCGTACTACGACAAGAACGGAGTCGCCATGATGAACAACGGCGGCACGCCCGTCCTCGAGTCGCACGGCAGCATCATCGGCCCCGGCGGCCAGTCGATCATGAACGACGTGGACGGCGACCTGATCGTCTACCACTACTACGACGCCAACGACAACGGCACCCCGAAGCTCGGGATCAACCTTCTGAACTGGAGCAGCGGATGGCCCGTCGCCTACTGACCTTGCTGGCGGCCTGCGCCCGCCCGAGTAGTGCAGCTCGGGCGCCCCTCAGTACGCCCCTCGCGGGGCCGTCGGGAGAACCGTCGACCGCCTCCACGACGTACACCATCGTCAACCGCAACAGCGGCAAGTTCCGGTTCGTCGCCACAGCGTCGGGCGGCTGGGTGCGCATCGTCAACCAGGCCACCGGCAAGGTCGCCGACGTCGCGAACTGCTCGACGGCGGACGGAGCCGACGTACGGCAGTGGTCGTGGCTGAGCAACACCTGCCAGCAGTGGCAGCTGAAGCCGGCGTGAGCCCGGCACAAGCCGCGTGAACATGCTTCGGGGCCAGCCTCACCGAGCCCGGCCCCGAAGCGCCCGAATGTCAGGCCGCCACGGTCTCGCGCCCTGCCGCCTCCTGCGGTCGCCGCAGGCCCAGCTGCTCCGTCGGCACCTTGTGCGTCTCGCGCGCGGTGAGCGCGGCGAGCACCGGCGGGATGCAGAGCACCGCCGTGAACAGGGCCACGGCCGACCAGTCGTCACCGTTCGGGCCGGCGATCTCCGCGGCGAACGTCACGGCGAACCCGGCGACGGCGAAGCCGATCTGCGTGCCGATGGCCATGCCCGACAGGCGTACGCGCGTGGAGAACATCTCGCCGTAGAAGGAGGGCCAGATGCCGTTGGCGGCGCTGTAGACGATGCCGAAGGTGGCGATGCCGAGGATCAGGACCAGCGGGTACGAGCCGGTGGAGATGGCCCAGAGGTAGGCGAACATCATGATCGCGCTGCCGGCGGCACCCGTGAGGAAGACCGGCCTGCGGCCGATGCGGTCGGAGAGCCTGGCCCACAGCGGGATGGCGCCGAGGGCGACCAGGTTGGCGAGCGCGCCCACCCACAGCATGCTCGAGCGGTCCAGGCCGACCGAGTCGCTGGTCGCGTACGCCAGGGCCCAGACGGTGAAGATCGTGCTGACCGACGCGACCAGGGCACCGGCGATCACGCGCAGCACGTCCGCCCAGTGCTCGCGGAACAGCACCAGCAGCGGAAGCTTGGCCACGCCCTCGGTCGCGGCCTGCTGGGTGAAGGCCGGGGTCTCCTCGAGCGTGCGGCGGATGACGTAGCCGACGACGGCGACGACGACGCTGAGCCAGAACGGGACGCGCCAGCCCCAGCTGAGCAGCTGGTCCTCGGGCAGGGCCGCGACCGGGATGAAGGCGAGGGTGGCGAGGAGCTGGCCCGCCTGCGTGCCGTTGAGCGTGAAGCTCGTGAAGTAGCCGCGGCGGTGCGGCGGTGCGTGTTCCAGCGTCATGGAGTTGGCGCTCGCCTGCTCACCTGCGGCCGAGATGCCCTGCAGGATGCGGCACAGCACCAGGAGGACGGGGGCGAGGGTGCCGACCTGCGCCCGTGTCGGCAGGCAGCCGATGAGGAAGGTGGACACGCCCATCAGGATCAGTGTGAAGACCATGATCTTCTTGCGGCCCAGACGGTCTCCGACATGGCCCAGGAACAGCGCGCCGATCGGACGGGCCGCGTACGCGACGCCGAAGGTGGCCAGCGACAGCAGGGTCGCCGTGGCCGGGTCCGACTCGTCGAAGAAGATCTTGGGGAAGATCAGCGCGGCGGCGCTGCCGTAGATGAAGAAGTCGTAGTACTCGAGGGCGCTGCCGATCCAGGCAGCGAGCGCAGCCTTTCGCGGCTGGCCCTGGTGGGCGTCGGGGACGGTCACGGCGGCTCCTTGGGGGCTTCCGGAGAAGGGTAGAGCGGGTGAGGTGAGGAGAGCCGGGCCCCTCAGGGTCGGGGGCGGCTGTCACCGGCGCTCCGGTCGGAAGGCGGGTGATTAACTCACTGGATAGTTAATAGCGAGTGGCTACGGATGTTGCGCTCGCGTATCCCGCCTGTCAAGGGGTCGCGCAGAAACCGGTCCTGCGTGGCTCTGGCGTTCAGTCCGCCGAGCGGTCCGCCGTGAGGTAGGCGATGACCATGTCGCCGAGCATGTTCCGGTAGTGCTCCCGCTGGTCCGCGGCGACCAGGTCGCGGCCGAAGAGGGCGCCGAACGTGTGTCGGTTGGCGACCCGGAAGAAGCAGAACGCGCTGATCATCGCGTGCAGGTCCACCGCGTCGACATCGGCCGTGAACAGGCCCGATGCCCGGCCCGCCTCGAGGATCCGCCGGATCACCTCGATCGCGGGCGAGCTGAGCTTGCCGAGCGCCTCGGACGCGGCGATGTGCTCCGCCTCGTGGATGTTCTCGATGCTGACGAGCCGGATGAAGTCCGGGTGCGCCTCGTGGTGGTCGAAGGTGAGCTCGGCCAGCCGGCGGATGGCCGCGACCGGGTCGAGATGCTCGACTTCGAGCTCCTGCTCGGCCTGCCTGATCACGGAGTACGCACGCTCCAGTACGGCCGTGAACAGCTGCTCCTTGCCGCCGAAGTAGTAGTAGATCATCCGTTTCGTGGTGCGCGTGCGGGCCGCGATCTCGTCGACGCGGGCACCCGTGTACCCGGCGCGGGCGAACTCCTGGGTCGCCACGTCGAGGATCTCGGCCTTGGTGCGGGCGGCGTCGCGGATGCGTCCGCCGGGTCGGGCCGGTTCTTCGACAGTGGTCATCCGTTGGTTCCTTCGGAGTGGGTGAAGCCGGTGTGGGGCACTGGTGCCGCCGGGCGGGGCTTGGGTCCTGCCCGATGGTGGCGATTGTAGAAGCCGGTCCCGCTCGCGGGCCCGTGTAGATCAACGGTCCGCGCAGCCCCCGGAGTTTCCGGAGGGGGCTTCCTGTCGAGCCGAGCGCCTGATATGACTAACGAACCAGTTCGTACATTACGTTGGAAGACGGCGAGAGGCAGCGATGGCACCCACGACCCAGGACTCCTTCCTCATCGGCCTGATCGGCGCCGGCGTCGGGCCCTCGCTCAGCCCAGCGCTCCATGAACGTGAGGCCGACCGCCAGGGCCTGCGCTACCTCTACCGGCTGATCGACATCGACGTCCTCGGTGTCACGCCCGACAGGGTCGGCGATCTGCTCCGGGCCGCCCGCGACCTCGGCTACGACGGGCTGAACATCACCCACCCGTGCAAGCAGCTCGTCATCGAGCACCTCGACGCGCTCTCACCCGGGGCCGAGGCCCTCGGCGCGGTCAACACCGTCGTCTTCGAGGACGGCCGGGCCGTCGGACACAACACCGACGTCACGGGCTTCGCCGCCTCGTTCGCCCGTGGGCTGCCGGACGCCTCGCTCGACCATGTCGTACAGCTCGGGGCGGGGGGTGCCGGGGCCGCGGTGGCGCACGCTGTGCTGACTCTCGGCGCCGGACGGCTCACCGTCGTCGATGCGCTGCCGGAACGGGCCTCCGATCTCGCCGCATCGCTCAACCGCCACTTCGGCGACGGGCGGGCGACGGCCGCCGCTCCGGACCGGCTCCCGGCCCTCATCGCGGCGGGCGACGGCCTCGTGCACGCCACACCCACCGGCATGGCCGCGCATCCGGGACTGCCGTTCCCGGCCGAGCTGCTCCACCCGGGCCTGTGGGTCGCCGAGGTGGTCTACCGGCCGCTGGAGACCCAGCTGTTGCGGACCGCCCGCGCTCTCGGCTGCGCCACGCTCGACGGCGGCGGCATGGCCGTCTTCCAGGCGGTCGACGCGTTCCGGCTGTTCACCGGCAGGGAGCCCGACAGCGCCCGGATGCTCGCCGACATCGCGGAACTGGCGGGCGCCGCCGAAGCCCACGCCTGAGAGGGCCGAGCCCGAGCCTGACAGGGCGTCCGAAGCAGTCCCGGGACAGCACCGAGCCCGATAAGAACTCATCGAAGGAGCACCGCCGTGCGTACGTCCATCGCCACCGTCTCGCTCAGCGGCCCCCTCACCGAGAAACTCACGGCGGCGGCACGGGCCGGCTTCGACGGCGTGGAGATCTTCGAGAACGATCTGCTCGCCAGCCCCCTCACCCCGGAGGAGATCCGGGCCCGCACCGCCGACCTCGGCCTCACCATCGACCTCTACCAGCCGATGCGCGACATCGAGGCCGTACCGGAGGACGAGTTCGCCCGCAATCTGCGGCGGGCCGAGCACAAGTTCCGGCTGATGCGGCGGCTGGGCGCCGACACGGTGCTCGTGTGCTCCAGCGTCTCGCCGCTCGCCGTGGACGACGACGCCCTCGCCGCCGCCCAGCTGCGCCGACTCGCCGAGCTGGCTGAGGAGTACGGCATCCGCGTCGCCTACGAAGCGCTCGCGTGGGGCCGCCACGTCAACACGTACGACCACGCCTGGCGCATCGTCGAGGCCGCCGATCATCCGGCGCTCGGCACCTGCCTGGACAGCTTCCACATCCTCGCCCGCGGTTCGGATCCCAAGGGTATCGAGGAGATCCCCGGCGAGAAGATCTTCTTCCTGCAGCTGGCCGACGCGCCGCTGATGGCCATGGACGTGCTGCAGTGGAGCCGCCACTACCGCTGCTTCCCGGGGCAGGGCGGATTCGACGTCGCCGGGTTCCTCGGCCATGTGGTGCGTGCCGGCTATCAAGGGCCGCTGTCCCTCGAGGTGTTCAACGACGTGTTCCGGCAGGCCGACGCGCGCCCGACCGCCGTCGACGCCCAGCGCTCACTGATCGTCCTGCAGGAGGCCACCGGGCTGGTCGCCCCGCCGGACCCGGTCGTGCCCACCGGAGTCGCCTTCGCCGAACTCGTCACGCCCGACGCCGAACCGGCCTCCGCGCTGCTCGGCGCCCTCGGCTTCGCCCGTACCGCCAGGCACCGCAGCAAGCCGGTGGAGCTGTGGCAGCAGGGCGACGCACGCGTCCTGCTCAACACCGGTCCGGTCGGCAGCCGCGACGTCCTCTCCCTCGCCGCCATCGGCCTGGAGTCCCCGGACCCGGCCGCCGCAGCCCGGCGCGCCGAGGCGCTGCTCGCCCCCGTGCTGCCGCGCCGCCGCGCCCCCGAGGACGCGCCGCTCGACGCGGTGGCCGCCCCCGACGGCACACAGCTGTTCTTCTGCGCCACCGACCAGCCCGAACTCCCCAGCTGGACAGGCGACTTCACGCCCGTCGAGTACGCCCCCGCACCCGGCACCGGCATCCGTCGCATCGACCACCTGGCGCTCACCCAGCCCTGGCACCAGTTCGACGAGGCCGCCCTCTTCCACCGCAGTGTGCTCGGGCTCCAGGCGCAGGAGAGCGTCGACGTCGCCGACCCGTACGGACTGCTGCGCAGCCGTGCCGTCACCACCCCCGACGGGGGCGTGCGGATCGCGCTCGGCGTCGGGCCCGCCCCCACCGACGAGGGCGGCCGCGCCCAGCACATCGCGTTCGCCGTCGACGATCTCGTCACGGCCGTCCGCCGGGTCAGGGAGGCGGGCGGCCGGCTCCTGCCGGTGCCCGTCAACTACTACGACGACCTGGCGGCCCGCTACGAGTTCGCCCCCGGCGAGCTGGAGACCTACCGCGAACTCGGCATCCTCTACGACCGCGACGAGCACGGCGAATTCCGCCACTGCTACACCGAGACCGTCGGACGCGTCTTCTTCGAGCTCGTCCAGCGCGATGGCGGCTACCGCGGCTATGGCGCCCAGAACGCGCCCGTGCGGCTGGCTGCGCAGCACGCCCTGCGACTGGGGCGCTGACCGAGGGGCGCGCCCCGCTGGAAGTGCCGTGATGTGCCGTCGGTCGTCTGCGGCGCCGTCGTGGCTGGTCGCGCAGTTCCCCGCGCCCCTTCGGGGCGCGCCCCGAAGGGGCGCCCCCTAGGCGATCGGCAGGCCCGCGTCCGCCGGGGTGACCGCGGCGGCCTGTGCTGGCGAGGCAGGCGGTGCCTCGTCGGGACCCGGGCCCGACGACGGCGCCGGGATCAGCGGTAGTGAGTCCGTTCGCTGCTGGGGGAGCGTCACCGGGCGGACCGGCCGTGGTCCGGCGACCACCGCGTAGTCCGGGCCGAGGAAGTCCGGCGTCAGATCGCCCGGGTCCTCGCCGAGTGCCAGGCGGACGGCGGACCACGGGACGTTCAGGCCGCACTGGGAGAGCTGGTGCAGGCCGCCCGCCGGGCGGGTGTTGACGTCCATGAGGACCGGCTTGCCGTCATGGAGGCGGTACTGGATGTTGGTGAGCCAGTGCAGGCCGAAGGTCTCGGCGAGGCGGCGGGACGGCTCGATCCAGGAGGGGTGGAGCGTGAAGCCGCGGCGGCGGCCGTGCTTGGTGCGGCCCACCGCCATACGGACCCGGCCGTCCGGGCCGGTGAGGCAGTCGACGGACACCTCGGGCTCGTCCAGGCGCGGCATCACCAGCCAGTCCACGGGCTCGTCGGCGTGCCGCAGCGCGTCGACGACCAGGTTCAACGGGACGTACGGGCTGGGGAATCCGGTCAGGTGCATCAGCGAGAACGGGGAGCGCGTGACGACGCGGAAGCCGACACCGCCCGCACCGGCCGCGGGCTTGAAGCACGCCTTGTGACCCGTCGCCTCGATCGCCTCGAAGGCCGTCACCAGCTCGTCCTCGGTGTGCACCCGCCACCACGGCGGCACCGGAACACCCGCGGTCGCCGCCGCCTCATAGGCGGCGGCCTTGTCCTGGAAGGTGGCGATCGCCTCGGCCGGCGGGGCGAGGAGCACGGTGCCGAGGGCGGCGAACTCCTCGCGATGCGCCGCGATCACGCCCTGGTGCAGCACCGGCACGAAGACGTCGATCGCGTGCTGGGCGCACTGCGCCAGCGCGTATTCGACGTAGGCGGCGGGGGACAGGCCCTCGGGTTCCAGTGCCGCGGCGTCCGCGGCGGCCAGGACGGGCGAGTCGGGGTCGCCGTGGGTGGCATGGATCTCGACCCGCGCGCCATGGGGATTACCCCGTAGCTGATCCATGAAGAAGACGTTCTCCGCGTACGTGCGGTTGAGCCAGACGCGTACGCGAGAGACCATTCAGGCCGCCTTCCATGGGTCGGGCAGGGCACGGCACAGCGATGCCGCACCCGGGCAGGGGAGATGAAGGGCACGGAACCGCCGTCCGAACAACCGATGTCGTTGCGGCCCGTGTTGGGCCGATCATAGGGCTCCAACGCGCCTTGTGCTGCTACGTACGTGTTAAGAAATCCCTGGCCACGGCCCATGCTGCCGGGACACGGGCGGAGTCACCGGTTCCGGGCGTACAGGTCGTCGATCTCCCGCTTGAAAGCGCTCACGATCGCGCTGCGCCGGAGCTTCAGAGACGGTGTCATCAGGCCGTTCGAGGCGCTGAACTCCTGCGGCAAGATGCGGAACGCGCGGATGGATTCGGCCCGCGAGACACCGGTGTTGACGCGCGACACGGTCCGCTGGATCAGCGCCCGCAGGTCATCGTCGTCCGTCATCGCCTCGGGACTCGCCTGCGGTTTGCCCATCAGCTTCCGCCAGTTGGCCACGGCCTGGGGGTCGAGCGTGACGAGCGCGGCGACGTACGGCTGGTTGTCGCCGACGACCAGGCACTGCGAGACCATCGGATCCTCCCGCAGCTGCTCCTCCAGGACCAGCGGGGCGACGCTCTTGCCGCCACTCGTAATGATGATGTCCTTCTTGCGGCCCGTGATGACGAGATAGCCGTCCGCGTCGAGATACCCCACGTCACCGGTCGCGAGCCAGCCGTCCCGGAGCACCTGGTCCGTGGCCTCACGGTTGTTGAGGTAGCCCAGGAAGACGACGTCGCCGCGCACCCACACCTCGCCGTCCAGCGCGATGTGCACCGTGTTGCCGGGCATCGGTTTGCCGACGGTGCCGAATCTGACCCGGTGCACGGGCTGCGCCGTCACCGCTGCGGACGTCTCGGTGAGGCCGTACCCCTCGTAGACCGTGATGCCGGCACCGGCGAAGAACAGGCCAAGGCGGCGGCGCAGCGTCGAACCGCCGGAAACGGCGTATCGCACGCGGCCGCCGAGCACGGCCCGTATCCGCGCGTAGACCGCGTGCTCGTACAGCGCGTGCTGCATTCTCAGCGCCGGGCCGGGACCGTGCCCCTTGCCGAAGGCCTGCCGCTCCAGCGCCTCCGCGTAACGTGCGGCGACGTCCGCGGCCTTGTCGAACACGGCCAGCTTGCCCGCCTCCGCGGCGGCGAGCCGAGCGCGCTGGAAGATCTTCTCGAAGATGTACGGCACGGCGAACAGGAACGTCGGGCGGAATGAGTCGAGGGCGGCCAGCAGCGCGGCGGGCGTCATGTCGGGCTGGTGGCCGAGCCGGACGCCGCCGCGCAGACAGGAGACCACCACCATGATCCCGTAGCAGTGCGCGACCGGCAGGAACGTGAGGATCGACGGCTCCTCGCCCGGCTCGGCGGTGAGCTCGCGCCAGCCCGCGATGAGCGTGTCGCACTCGGCGGCCAGGTTCGCGTGGGTGAGCAGGCAGCCCCGCGGCCGCCCCGTGGTGCCGGAGGTGTACGGGATCGCGGCGATGTGCTGCGGCTGGACCGCTGCCCGCCGCCTGGTGACCGCATCGTCCGGGACGTCCTGGCCGGCCTCGACCAGCCGGCGCACTCCGCCGGAGTCCAGCTGCCACATGTGGGCCAGCCGCGGCACCGAGCCGCAGATCGCACCGACCGTCATCGCGTGGTCCTCGTGCTCGACCACGATGGCCGCCGCCTGGGTGTCGTCCAGGATCCAGCGCACCTGCTCCGACGAGGAGGTCGGATAGACGGGTACGACGCGGGCGCCGATGGCCCACAGGGCGTACGTGAGCAGCGTCCACTCGTAGCGCGTGCGGGACATCAGCGCGACCCGGTCGCCGAAGCGGATGCCGCTCGCGATGAACCCCTTCGCGGCGGCCAGCACCTCGTCGCGGAACTCGGCCGCCGTCACCGGATACCACTCGTCCGGCTGCCTCTCCGAGCGGCGCGAGAACTGCACGAACTCAGGGGTCTGCTCGGCGACTTGGAAGACGGAGTCCGCGAGCCCGCCCGAGCGCAGCGGCTCCACCAGCCGCGGGAGGCTGACCTCCTGCACTCGCCCGCCTCCTTCCCGCGCACGGCCGCGCCGCGCGTCAGACCCCCGCACAGCGGCGCCGTGCGCCGGCCGACAGGCAGCGTCGAACGCCCGCCCTGCGTATGGGGGATGCCTACAGGAAGAATACGGTCCGCACCGGCGCGGTCACTCAACTCGCGTCCGAATCGATAGGAAAGCCCAACCGGTTCACAGGAAGGGCCGGTTCGCGGGGTTGGAGCTCAAGGCCCTGGCCGCCGTCAGGGACCTGCGTGAGGTGGCGTACGTCGCCGGCAGCATCGGGCGCTGCCACGCCATCGGTACCGCCGCGAGTGACCTGGCTGAACCGCAAGGTCTCGCCTGAACCGCACGGTGACGTACCCGCGTGACCGGCGTCCTCGGGTGACGCCGCGTCAGCCGCCCTCGGAGCCTTCGGAGCACCAGCCGCGTACCAGCGCGAAGAACGCCTCCTCGTTGCCCGCGAGCCCGGCCACCGCCAGCGCATCGTCGGCCTCCGCGAGCGCGGAGGCCGGGACGATCACCGGTCGCGGCGCGCTCGCCGGGCTGTCGAGGGTGGCGCGGACGGTGTGCAGCAGGCGGAGATACGCCTGTACCGCGGTGCGTTCGTGGCCGGTCAGGACGGCGCTGGACATGTGCATGGGTCGGCTCTCCCCGTATCGCATCGCTTCGTGCCGTGTGCCGTGTGCCGTGCTCCGCCGCGGTGACGGACCGGAGTGGCGCACAGCGTTCTGTCACCGCCCAGCTTGCCCTGCACCACTGACAATCCCCGCGATAGGCCTTGTGACCAGCCGTGTTCCCGCCTTCCCGCGTTCTCGTGTTCCTGCCGCTCCGCCAAGAGCCCAAGTCCCGCCGGCCCAGGCGGGGAATGCGCTGTATCCGAGGTGAAACGTTACGGAAATCCCTTGTGCGGTAGGTCTTCTACGCTCGGAGGAGCCGGGCGGCCGACCACCGTCCGGCGAACGGAACCACCGTGTCGGGGACTTGCAAAGAACGGAGGCGAGCCCGTGTTCGGCGAACCAGGCCGGGGCCCGCAGCAGCGTACGGGGCGGCTGCGGCTGCGCTCCGTGGACGCGGAGGAGACGCGGCTGCACCATCGTGTCGTGCACGGCTACCGCCGCGCGTACCGGATCGCCGGCGAAGGCCCCGCGATCCTGCTCATCCACGGGATAGGGGACTCCTCGGCCACCTGGGCGGACATCATCCCCGGCCTGGCGCGCAGCCACACCGTCATCGCCCCCGACCTCCTGGGCCACGGCGCATCGGACAAGCCGCGCGCGGACTACTCGGTTGCCGCCTACGCGAACGGCATGCGGGATCTGCTCGGCGTACTCGGGATCGAACGGGCCACGCTCATCGGGCACTCGCTCGGCGGTGGCGTGGCGATGCAGTTCGCCTACCAGTTCCCCGAGCGCACCGACCGGCTCATCCTCGTCAGCGCGGGCGGTGTCGGGCGTGAGGTCAACCCCGTTCTGCGCGCGGTGTCCCTGCCGGGTGCGGATCTGCTGCTGTCGACGCTGCGGCTGCCGGGTATGCGGCTGCAGGCGGGCCTCTTCGCCCGGCTGATGCGGCTGCTCGACACCGATCTCGGGCAGGACGCCCCCGAGTTGTTCACGCTCGTCGACGCGTTGCCCGACGCCACGTCGCGCAGCGCGTTCATCCGTACGCTGCGGGCCGTCGTCGACTGGCGCGGTCAGGTCGTGACCATGCTCGACCGCTGCTATCTGACGGAGGGCATGCCCACGATGCTCATGTGGGGGTCGCGGGACAGCGTGGTGCCGGTGCGGCACGCGTACGGGGCGCATGCCGCGATGCCGGGGAGCCGGCTGGAGATCTTCGAGGGGGCGGGGCACTTTCCGTTTCACGCCGATCCCGTGCGGTTCCTCTCGCTCGTCGAGGACTTCATGGCCACGACGCGGCCGGCGGACTGGAGCCGGGAGCGGTGGCGTGAGCTGTTGCGGGAGGGATTGCCCGTCGCCAAAGGACCGGCCGAGTCCGGGGTCTCCGCAGACGTGGAGCGTGATTTGCGTGAGGCGAGCGAGCGCAGCGCGACGTAGGTCGGGCAGGCGGCGAACAACGGTGGCGGCGATTTCGGCGGTCGCTCAACCGCCGGCCACCGCTCCCGCGGAGCGGACGTCGAGCGGGACGGCGCCGAGCCGGTAGCCACGTTCGTCGAGGAGATGGCCGCTCACCTTCATCAGCCACAGCGCGACCGCGCGGTCTCTGATCTCCAGGTCGGGGACGCGTTCGTTCAGCCGGACCTCGAAGCGCTGGGCGTCCGCGAGGGACTTCACCCACGCGACAACGAGCACGTTGTGCCGGCCGGTCACCCCGGCGCAGAGCCGTACCTCCCGCACGCCCGTGACCAGCCGCGCGACGGTCTCCAACTGCCCTGCGGCCGCCCGCCCCCAGAGAATCACGGTGACCGGCCACTCCGAGAGGGGCCTCGCGACCTCGCAGCGGGTCTGGAACATCCCGGCGGCGAAGAGGCGGCCAAGCCTGCGGCGTACTGTGTCGGGGCTGGCGCCGCAGGTCTCGGCCAGTGCGCGGTAGGTGGCGCGGCCGTCCGTCGAGAGCGCGGCCATGAGGGCGTGGTCCATGTCGGTGAGCGGGAAGACGGGCGCCTCGCCGCGCGTCGGCTCCAGGTCCGCGAGTCGGGCGATCTGCTCGCGGTCGAGGGCGCGCAGGCGCCAGCGGCTGCCCTCGGTGTAGACGGTGCTGGCGAGGTGGGTGCGGGTGGCGACGATGCCGGTCATCGAGCCGAGCCCCTGGGTGACCCAGCGGGTCAGCGCGGCGAGATCCGGAGCCAGCACCGTGATCAGCAGATCGCGGTCGCCGCTGACGTGCTCGACCGCGGTGACATGAGGCTGCTCGGCCAGCGCCCGGGCGACGGTGAGCAGGCTGCCGTTGGCGCAGTCCACCTCGACGAAGGCGAGCAGGCCCTCTCCGGCGGTGGCGAGGACGGGCGCGGGATAGCAGCTGATCCAGGCGGCGCCCGCCTCGGTGAGCCGGTTCCAACGGCGGGCGACGGTGACGGCGTCGAGGCCGACGACGGCGCCGATCCGTGTCCAGCTCGCGCGGGGGGCGATCTGCAGGGCGTGGACGAGGGCCTGGTCGACGTCGTCGAGTGCCCGCACCGGCGGCTCCACCGGCGGCCGCCCCCACAGTTGTGTGCCCGCCTGCCGTGAATCCTGCGCCATCAGGCATCCCTCCGCGGATTTCCTGCGCATACGAGGTGGTGGACCGCGTGGGACTGCAGCCTTGCCCCACGACGGCCGGAACCGTATCAGGAGGTAGACGCAGCATGTCCGTACTGGAACGCGCCAGGGAACTCCAGCCCGATCTCGTCCGGCTCCGCCGTTCACTGCACCGCGAGCCGGAACTCGGCCTTCAACTGCCCCGCACCCAGGAGAAGGTGCTCGCCGCACTGGACGGTCTCCCGCTCGACATCACGCTCGGCCGTGACCTCACCTCCGTCACGGCCGTACTACGCGGCGGGCGGCCCGGTGGCGCCGTGCTCCTGCGCGGCGACATGGACGCCCTGCCCGTAGCGGAGCGGACGGGTCTCGACTACGCCTCCGAGGCGGCGGGCAGGATGCACGCCTGCGGACACGATCTCCACACCGCGGGTCTCGTCGGCGCCGCGACCCTGCTCGCGGACCGGCGCGAGTCTCTGCACGGCGATGTCGTCCTCATGTTCCAGCCGGGCGAAGAGGGCCACAACGGAGCCGGCGCGATGATCGACGAGGGTGTCCTGGAGGCCGCGGGCAAGCCGCTCGACGCGGCGTTCGCCCTGCACGTGGCGGCCAATCGGCTGCCCGGCGGCTGGATCGCCTCCCGCCCCGGCACGGTGATGACCGCGGCTGACGTCCTGAGAGTGACGGTCCGCGGCGAGGGCGGTCACGGCTCCGCCCCGCACTACGCCAAGGACCCGGTCCCGGTGGTGTGCGAGATGGTCACGGCGCTGCAGAACTGGGTGACGCGGACCTTCGACATCTTCGACCCGGTGGTGGTGACCGTCGGACGGTTGCACGCCGGTACGCAGCACAACGTGATCCCGGAGACGGCCGAGTTCGAGGCGACCGTGCGCAGTTACTCGGAGGCCAACCACGAGCGTCTCGCCGAGGGCCTGCCGCGGCTGGTGCGCGGCATCGCCGAGGCACACGGGCTCGAGGCGGATGTCAAGTACGAGCTGCTCTACCCGGTCACGGTCAACGAGCCGGCCGAGACGGCGTTCGCGCTGGACACGGCGCGTGAGCTGATCGGCGCGGGAGAGGTGTGGGAGGCCCCCCAACCGGCCAGCGGCTCGGAGGACTTCTCGCTGGTGCTGCGCCAGGTGCCCGGCGCGATGCTCCTCGTCGGCGCCGCGCCCGAGGGCACCGATGTGGCGCGGGCACCCCAGAACCACTCGCCGAAGGCGGTCTTCGACGACGCCGTCCTGTCCCGCCAGGCGGCGCTGCTCGCGCAGCTCGCAGAGCAGCGCCTCGCGCCGACGGGGACGCGGACGACGACGGAGGCCGGGGCATGACGGACGCGATCGGCGACGGAGGCCGGGGCATGACACCCAAAGGCGCCGCGAGCGGCGGACCCGGGAGTGTGATCGGCGGACCCGGGAGAGTCAAGGCAGTCGTGGGACTGCTCGTCGTCTTCGAACTGGTCAGCGGGTTCCTGCAGGGTTCCGCCCCGGCACTGCTCCCGGCCGTCCAGGACTGGCAGTCCATCAGTACGGCCGAGGCCCAGTGGTTCACGGCGATCCAGTTCCTCGCGGCCGCCGTGAGCGTGCCCGTCTTCGGCCGGCTCGGCGATCTCCACGGCCACCGCCGCCTCATCCGGATCTCCCTGGCCTGCATCACGGTGGGCGCGCTGCTGGTCGCGGTGGCACCCAATCTGGCCGTCCTGCTGCTCGGCCGGATGCTGATGGGCCCGCTGGCGGCGCTTCTGCCCCTGGAGATCGGCCTGGTCCGCGGCCGGCTCGACCTCGAGGGCGGGCGCCGCGCAGTCGGGCTACTGGTAGGCGCGCTGACCCTCGGCTCACTGCTCGGCCACGGCCTGGCGGGACCGCTGCTCCACGTCACGGGAGACATCCAGGTCACGCTGTGGGCGCTCGCCGCACTCGCCTGCGGCTGTCTGGCGCTCTCGTACTGCGGCGTTCCGGAATCCCCATCCCGCGCCGAGGGCCGGATGGACTGGGCGGGAACCGTGCTGCTCGGCCTGGCCCTGGTGCTGTTCCTCGGCACGGTGTCGCGCGGCGCGTCGTGGGGCTGGGCCTCGCCGCTCACCCTGTCCGGGCTTCTTCTTGCCGCCGTGCTCATGGCCTGGTGGGTACGGATCGAACGCGACCGGCCGCATGCCCTGGTGGATGTGCGGGCGGTGGCCGGGCGGCGGGTGGCGCCGTACTACGTCTCCGGATTCGTCTTCGGGGCGGTGATGCTGGGTGGCCAGGCTGTCGCGATCAGCTATCTGGCCGCGTCGCCGTCCGACGAGGGATACGGGTTCGGGCTTGCGACCTGGGAGATCAGCATGTGGGGCGGGGTGCCGCATGTCCTGGCCTTCATAGGGGCGAGCATCGTCGCCCGGGTTGCCGCACGCACGGGCTACCGCCGCACGCTCCTGTTCGCTTTCGCCCTCATGGCGGCCGGCAGCGCCGGACTCATGGCCACCCACGCCGTGCTGCCGCTGTTCGCCCTGTCGTTCGCGGTCGCGGGCTTCGGCATGGGCCTCGCGATGGGCGGACTGCCCACCGTGATCGTGGAGGGCAGCGCCGAGGACCGTACGGCGAGCGCCACCGCGGTCTACAACAACCTCAAGACGCTCGGCGGCAGTGTCGCAGGCGCGGGTGCGTCGGTCGTCCTCGGCGCTCTGGTCGTCGACGGTACGGAGGTCCCGGCACTCTCCGCCTATCTGACGTTCTGGGGGCTCGGCGCAGTGCTGTGCGTACTGGCGCTGGCACTCCAGGCGGTGACTGCCCGCCAGGCGGACGGCGAAGGATCGGAGAGCGGGATCCGGTCCTCAGCAGCTGTCCTCAACAGGCCCTGAACGCCACGAACGTAGACACGATGGTGCGCGGGCAGGAGGATCGCCGCGTGGCGTGAGGCCCCCAAGGGCGTGCGTCGCCAACTCCGCTTTCGACGCACTGTTCGGCGGCGTACGCCCGCATCTCACGGCCATCCCGCGCGACAAACCCCATCATGGACGCTATGACGCTGGTGCTGAGGGAGTCACGCCGCGCCCCGCGCGCGGACGCACGGGGGGCGGCGCGCCGGGGTGAGCGGCGCGCATCTGCGGGCGGTGCCGGTGGCCGAGGCGTAGCGGTACGCCACAGCCACAGCTCGGCCGGCCGTCGTCAGCCCTCCACCTCCACGAACACGGGGTTCGTGTAGAACCACGTGTCCAGCCAAGGATTGCCGTTACCCGGCTCATGCGTCACCGGCCCGTGCGGGTCGATCGCGGCGCCCAGGTAGCCGGCGCCGTTGCGCTTGCCGTCGCTGCCGCGCAGCCGCAGGTAGAAGGACTCCTCGGCAGCGCCCACCGGGAGCGTGAGGGTGTACGTGCCCGTACGCCCCGACACGTCCCAGGTGTGGGTCACCCTGGTGTCGGGCGCCCGCCACTCGTCGCGGTCAGCGACCGGCCCGCGCACCGCTCCCCGGACCACGTCGACATGCGCGAGCTCGGGCAGGATGCCGTACGGATTGCGGCGGGACGCCGTCGTCACGGTCACCGACAGGGTGATCCGCTCACCGCGCCGCACGTGCAGCCGCCCGCCCAGCGTGGCCCCCCGGCCCCGGCCGTCCGCACCCTGCACGCGTACGTCGATGCCGTCCACGAGATGGCCGTGGTCGACCCACACCCGGCCGGCTCGCAGCCCCGCCATGACACTGCGGTATCCGTAGCCCGTCACACCCACGTGCGTACGGCTGAACTGGCCCGGCCAGAAGTCGGAACCGGGCTGCGGCTCGGTCGTGTTCACCGGGTCGGGCAGGCGGCCCGTGGTGTCGAAGTTCTCTCCCGGCGCCCAGTCGCCGTTCTTCCAGGTGTCGAACACGACCCGGTGCACGTCGGAGTTGGACGTGATCGTGAACAGCTTGCCCTCCGCGAGCATCGCGTCCCACAGCCCGCCGACCGTCGCCGTCGCCCAGTCAAAACCGCCGTAGGTGAGGTAGGCGTCGCGCGGGTAACCGGCCCAGGAGTTGGCCGAGGGAGCGTTCTCGTACTCGCCGCGGATGCTGTTCGCGCCCCGCCAGCCGGGCAGTGCCGCGCCCTGCGCACCCGGAGCGCCCTCCATGCCGATCATGATGCCGGGGGCCGCGTCGCGCCAGTTGCGCATCTCGTGCGGGGAGTCGATGCCCAGCCGCATCGGGTGGTTCGCGAGGACGAGCACGTCGTCGACGTAGCCCGTGCGGCGCTGTTCGGCGAGCCACTTGAGGGCCGCGACCGCGTGCCCCTCGTTGCGGGCGGTGGCCGGGTCGTCCGGCGCGCCCGCGGTGTAGCCGAGCAGCTTGCCGTCGTAGGCCGTCTCGAAGCGGGTCAGTACGTCGACCTCGTTCGGTCCTGGCGCGGTGAACACGGTGCAGTGCTCGGCGCCCGGGATGTACCACTCCAGGCCCTGGAAGATCAGCTGCCGGGGGTTGTCGGCGCGGGCCTGGAGGATCTGCTCGTTCTCCAGCTGTGCGCCGTACTTCGCGTGCCCGACGTTGCTGTGCTCGGTGAACACCATCCAGTCCAGGCCGTACCCGGCGGCGGCCGCGGCGATCTGGGAGAACGTGTACTTGGCGTCGTGGCTGTAGACGGAGTGGTTGTGGTGGTCGCCCACCAGGTAGGCCAGTTCGGGATCGTTCCCGCCGGTGGCGGCGTACGCCTGGCCCGCGGGCAGTGCCGCGCCGGCCGCGAACGCGGCGCCGAACAGCCCTGTCCGGCGCAGCAGCCCACGCCGGCTGAGGCCCTGGGCGTCGAGCGAGTCCGCGGACACCCGCGGGTCGGCCCATACGGGCAGAGGTCTGGACATATCGGGGCTCTCCTTCGGCGAGGCGGGATGCCGCGGACGGTAACGGGTGACACGGAGCGGCCGGGCGAAGCGGAGGTGAACACTCAGGTCAGCGCGAATGGGTGAACCATCAGGGCGCGTGCCGGGCCGAGGCGGCGCGCGGCCGGGCTGAGGTGGAGTGCGGCCGGGCCGCTCCGCCGGCAGCGGACCGTCGACGCAGCGACGGTGCCACTTCTGACTACTGACACCTCTTCGTTCCCGGGTGTAAGTCTGTGCGACAACAGGCCCGCATACCTCTCTGCGTGACACCGTGCGGGCCTCCGCCTTGTTGCGGGCGGCCGAAACGCCCGTACGCACACACTTCGCCACCCCCGAACGGCAGACAGGAGTCGGCCATGTGCCGAGAGCACCAGGGACCGGGTCCGCGCCCGGGGTTCAACCGTCGTATGTTCCTCTCCGCCACGGCACTCGCCGGTGCGGCCACGGCGGTGGCGGCCGCACCCGCGCAGGCGGCCGCCGAGAGATGGGCTCCCGACCCGCAGAGCCCCCGATTCACGCTCGCCGTCATGCCGGACACGCAGTACCTCTTCGACGGCCCGAGCATCCAGGCCGCCCCCGTCGAGGCATCGCTGCGCTACCTGCTCCAGCGCGGCCGTGACGAGAACATCGTGTTCCTCTCCCACCTGGGCGACCTCACCCAGAACGGGCGCCCGGAGGAATTCGCCGCGATCGGCAAGGCGTTCGAGCTGCTGGACGACCGGCGTGTCGGCTACAGCGTGCTCGCCGGCAACCACGACATCCGCTCCAGCACCGACGACCAGCGCGGCGACAGCCCGTACCTCGACACGTTCGGTCCTGGCCGCTTCGGCTCGTCGCCCACCTTCCGCGGTGCGACCCCCGACGGCTACAACACGTACCACGTGTTCCGGGCCGCCGGGCGCGAGTGGCTCGTGCTGGCACTGGACTGGCGGCCGTCGGCCGGGGCGTACGACTGGGCAAAGAAGGTCCTGGCCGAGAACCCCAGGACGCCCGTCATCCTCACCACCCACCAGCTCGTGGAGGGCGACGGTGGACTCAGCGCGCACGGACAGGAGTTGTGGGACAGGCTCATCGAGTCCCACGACCAGATATTCCTGACCCTCAACGGCCACGACTGGCCCGCCGCCCGCACCGTCCGCAAAAACGCCGCCGGACGCGAGGTCCATCTGCACCTCACCAACTACCAGAACCGCTACTACGGCGGGTCCGCGATGATCCGCCTGTACCACTTCGACCTCGCCCGCGGCACGATCGACGTCGAGACCTTCTCGCCCTGGCTGCTGAGCAAGGCCGCCGACGAGCTGAACGAGCTCGAGCGCGAGGAGATCGAACTCACCGGTCCCGACGACCGGTTCTCCCTGGCGATCGACTTCGAGCAGCGCTTCTCCGGCTTCGCCCCGGTGCCCGCGCGCCCGGCCCGTCCCGCCTCAGCCCTGCTGGTACCGGGCACGGTCGCGTACTGGCGCTTCGACACCGGCGAGGACGGGACGGCGCTTGCCGACGGCGCCCGGGTCCGCGATCTGTCCGGGCACGGCAACGACCTCACCGCCGTACGCGTGTCCGGCAGCCCCTCTGGAGCCCTCACCTGGTCGGGCGCGCACCACCCCGACCAGCCCGGCCACGGCAGCCTGCGCCTGGACGGCGGCAAGCCACCGCTGCGGGGCGGATACCTGCGCACCGCCGACGACGCCCCGCTGAACCAGGCCACGTTCCCGCGCGGCTACACCATCGAGGCCTTCTTCCGGCTCCCGGCCGACTGGGACGCCTCACGCAACGCCTGGTCCGCGATCCTCGGCAGGGCGGGCGCGGCCGAGGGCTCCGACGAACCCCCGGCCACCCTCTCGCTCTCCAACGACCGCGAGACACAGTGGGCGGTCTTCCCGCCCGCGGGCGGCGATGTGATCACCAACTGGGGCCACGAGACACCACTCGGGCAGTGGCAGCACGTGGCGGTGGTCAACGACGGGCGGCACACCACGATGTACATCGAGAGCTGCCCGGTGGTGCGCAACCCGACGGCGGTGTCCACGGGTGTCGCCACGCGCGGTCTGCCCTGGCTGCTGGGCGGATACGAGTACGCAGGCGTCCTCGACCAGCTGCTCAGCGCCTGGGTCGGGGACGTCAGAGTCGTGGACCGAGCGCTGGTGGTACGGGAGTTCATGAACGCATAGGACGGTGACTGTGGCTTGTCCTCGTGTCGCCCCCGGCGGCGTCTTATGACCCGCGCTTCGCCGCCTGGATCTGCTCGTACACGTGCGTGCGCAGCTCCGCGAAGCGCGGGGCGACGCGCGTGTGCAACTGGTCCCGTTCAGCGGGCAGGTCGATCTTCAGCTGTTCCTGTACAACGGTCGGGGACGCCGAGAGGACCAGTACCCGTTCCCCGAGGTAGACGGCCTCGTCGATGTCGTGGGTCACGAACAGGATCGTCATGCCCCGCTCCCGCCACAGCCGCCGCACCAGGTCCTCCAGATCCGCACGGGTCTGGGCGTCCACCGCGGCGAACGGCTCGTCCATCAGCAGCACGCCGGGCTCGTAGGCGAGGGCGCGGGCGATGGCGACGCGCTGCTGCATACCGCCCGACAGCTGCCATGGATAGGCTCCTGCGGCGTCCGCGAGGCCGACGGACTCCAGGGCCTCCGCGACCAGTTCACGACGTCGAGCCCTGCTCAGCGGACTCTTCTGCTTGAGCGGAAGCTCGACGTTCTCCCGCACCCGCATCCAGGGAAAGAGGCTGCGGCCGTACTCCTGGAACACGACGGCCATGCCGGGCGGCGGCCCGCTCACCCGGCGCCCCTCGAGCAGGACCTCACCACCGGTGGGCGTGAGTAGTCCGGCTACGCACTTCAGCAGCGTTGTCTTGCCGCATCCCGACGGGCCGACGAGACAGACGAGTTCACCCGGCTCGATGGTGAAGGTCAGATCACGGACCGCCTCCACCCGGCGCCCGGACCCTTCGTAGACCTTCTGCAGTCCGGAGACGGCGAGCAGGGGCTGCATGGAGCGTCCTTTCGCAAGGGCTTCGCCACGGAGTGGGCGGGACTTCGCGAGGGGCCTCGCTGGGGAATCGGCCAGAGTTGCAGGAGTGTCCGGAACGTTCACTGCGACCGCCGGCGGCGAGTGAGCCGAAGGGGCGCGTCGGTTTCGAGGGGGCGTGGGGGTCCCCCCTGCTCGAGCGAAGCCGAGAGCTTGGGGGAGCGCGGAGGCCCGACGGAGGAGGGCTGAGCACGGTCGGTCACTCGAAACCGACTTCTGCGCCCCGGAGGCGAACCGAGCCTTGAAAGGGAAGCGGCGCGAAGGCCGTGGTACCAGCCGAGCGCCCGCCGCTCGACCAGCTGGAACAGGAGCGACAGCAGGACGCCGAGCAGCCCGAGCAGCAGGATCCCCGTCCACATGTCGGGGATGGCGAAGCCGCGCTGGAACTGGACGATGGTGAAGCCGAGGCCGTTGCTGGCGGCGAACATCTCGCTGATGACCATGAGGATGATGCCGATGGACAGGGCCTGGCGGAGCCCGGCGAAGATCTGCGGGCTCGCCGAGCGCAGCACCACATGGCGCAGTCGCGCGACGCCCGTGATGCCGTACGAGCGTGCGGTCTCGGACATCACGGAGTCCACCGCCCGGACCCCTTCGACCGTGTTGAGCAGGACCGGCCACACGCAGCCGCTCGCGATCACAGCGATCTTCATGGTGTCGCCGATGCCCGCGAAGAGCATGATCACCGGGACCAGGACGGGCGGCGGCACAGCGCGCAGGAACTCCAGAACCGGCTCGCAGACGGCCCGCACCCGGCGGTACGAGCCGATGACCGTGCCGAGCACGACGCCGGCGACGGCCGCCGACGCATAGCCGGCCGACAGCCGCAGCACGCTGGGGAGTACGTCGTCGCGCAGCCGCTCGCCCGTCCACACCTCGGGGAACGCCGTGAGGATCGTCCGCAGCGGCGGCCAGTACACGTCGGTGCTGTCATCCGACGCCAGCCACCACGTCGCCACCAGCAGCGCGGGCAGAGCGATGACGAAGAACAAGCGCAGCGCCAGGTGCTTCATACCGCCACCTCCCCGCGCACCGACTGGTGCCAGGCGAGCGCCCGCCGCTCCACCGTGCGCGCACCCACGTTGATCAGCAGCCCGAGCACGCCGGTGACCACCACCAGGGCGTACATCGCGGGCACGGCTCCGGAGGTCTGGGCGACGGCGATGCGCGAGCCCAACCCGG
This sequence comes from Streptomyces jeddahensis, assembly GCF_001642995.1. GTDB lineage: Bacteria > Actinomycetota > Actinomycetes > Streptomycetales > Streptomycetaceae > Streptomyces > Streptomyces jeddahensis. The sequence goes on along the minus strand of NZ_LOHS01000030.1, from coordinate 7,998 downwards.
GTGCGCCGATGACGAGTTCGGCGGTCACCGCCAGGATGAGGGCGACCGCGGCGGCCAGGCGGACGCCCGTCATGACATACGGCAGGGCGGTGGGCCACAGCACGTGACGGATCCGCGCCCAGGTGCCAAGGCCGTAGCTGCGGGCCGTCTCCTCGGCGACCGGGTCGACGTCCTGGACGCCGTACAGCGTCTGGACCACGACCTGCCAGAAGGACGCGTACACCACCAGGAGGAGGACCGAGCGGAGTTCGGTGCCGAAGAGCAGGACGGCGAGCGGGATCAGGGCGACGGAGGGGATCGGCCGGAGGAACTCGATGGTGGAGGCGGTCGCTTCGCGGAGGTACGGGACGACCGAGACGACGACTCCCGTCAGGATTCCCGCCGTCACCGCGATCGCGAGTCCCAGCGCCCAGCCGGTGAGCGTGTCCCCGAGCGCCGTCCAGAACGCCCCGTCGCCCAGCTCGGTGACGAGGGCGCGGGCGATGCGGCTGGCCGGCGGGAAGAATTCCGCGGAGACGATGCCGAGCCGCGGCACCGCCTCGCACAGGGCGAGGAAGGCCGCGAGCCCGGCCACACCGAGAACGGCGTTCGTCAGCCCCGGACGCGGGCGGCCGGGGCGCTCGTCGTTCGTCAGGCTGACGAGCGGTCCCGACCCCGCCCCGGGGTCGCTGAGTCGCCTCTCCTTCATGGCAGCAGCGTGTCCAGATCCGGCGAGGACTTGAAGAGGCCGTCCTTCTCACCGAGTGCGGCGAGCGCCTCGATCGAGGCGCGGTTCGGCTCGGCGGGCCACTTCGGCAGGGTCACCTTCTCCAGCGTCGCCGCCGGGATCTTCGTGTACGTGGTGACGATCTCGCGGACCTCATCCGGGTGTTCGCTCGCGTAGGCGAGAGACTCCGCGGTGGCCTCCTGGAACTTCTTCACCAACTCCGGGTTCTGCTGCGCGTACTGCGTCGACGTGAAGTACATCGCGACGGTGAGGCCCTTCGCGACGTCGACCAGCGACGAGGCGATCGCGCTGCCGCCCTGGCCCTTGATGGTGGCGAGCGCGGGCTCGACCACCATGGCGGCGTCGATCTGGCCCTTGTCGAGGGCGGCGGGCATCTGGTCGAAGGCGAGCTCGACGAACTTCACCTTGTCGGGGTCGCCGCCGGCCTTGCGTACCGACTCGCGCACCGCTGTCTCGTTGATGTTCTTCAGGGTGTTGACGGCGACCTTCTTGCCCTCCAGGTCCTTCGCCGTCTTGATGGCGCTGCCCTTCTTCACGGTGAGCGCGCCGAAGTCCTCGCCCTCCACGCCCGTCGAGGAGGCGCCGTTGACGACGGCCTTCACGGGCACGTTGTTGGTCTGGGCGATCATCAGCGAGGTCATGTTGGAGAACCCGAACTGGAACTGGCCGCTGACCACGCCCGGCACGATCGCCGCGCCGCCCTGGGCGGTGGTGAGTTCCAGCTTGATGCCGCGCTTGCTGTAGAAGCCCTTCTCCTGGCCGAGGTAGAGGGGCGCGACGTCGACGATCGGGATGACGCCGACCTTGAGCGTGGTGGTACCGCTCCCCGATCCCTTGCCGGAACCGGAGGGCCCGGACGAACCGGGGGACTCGGACGAGCCGCAGGCCGTCGTGGCGACCAGTAACGCGCCGACGGCGAAGCCGATGAGCAGACGACGCATGAATCCCCCTTGTGGGACCGGATGGACCGGATGGACATCGCTCCGAGCGAGTGTGCGCAGGCCGCACGGCAGTGCTGAGCGCGAACGTAGAGCCCGCACAAGCGAGGGTCAATGGGGCGTGCCGAAACTGTCGATTTCCCCTCTTCGCAAGGGAGTTGGGAGGAGTCTTCCTGTCCGTTGACACGCGTGAAGCGCGCTCCTAGCGTGCGCACAGCGCACCCTCGTCCGCTCTCGGGAAGGCAGCCATGAGCGCCGGAGCACGGGAACCGCACTTCGTGCAGTCCTTCGAACGGGGACTGGCCGTCATCCGCGCCTTCGACGCAGACCACCCCGAACTGACCCTCAGCGAGGTCGCGCGTACGTGCGGCCTCACGCGGGCGGCGGCGCGCCGCTTCCTGCTCACGCTCTCCGACCTGGGGTACGTACGAACGGACGGCCGGCTGTTCCGGCTCAGCCCCCGCGTGCTGGAGCTCGGCTACGCGTATCTCTCCAGCTTCTCGCTCCCGGACATCGCCGAACCGCATCTGGAGCAGCTGGTCGCCGAGGTACGCGAGTCCTCCTCGCTGTGCGTGCTCGACGGCGACGACATCGTCTACGTCGCACGGGTGCCCACCAGCCGCATCATGACCGCGTCGATCACGGTCGGCACGCGCTTCCCGGCCCATGTGACGTCCGTGGGCCGGGTGATGCTCGCGCACCTGCCGGACGAGGAGATCGACGCCCGGCTCGCACGCGCCGAACTGCGCGCGCTGACCGCCCGCACGATCGTCACCACCGGCCTGCTGCGCGCCGAGCTCCGACGCGTGCGCCGCCACGGGTACGCCATCGTCGACCAGGAACTGGAGGAAGGGCTCCGCTCGGTGGCCGCCCCGGTGAGGGACCGGGACGGCGACGTCGTCGCAGCCGTCAACATCCCGGTCCACGCCAGCCGGAACTCGGTCGAGTCCGTTCGCAGGGACCTGTTGCCGCCGCTGCTGGCCGCGGTGGCGCGGATCGAGGCCGATCTGCGGGTGGTGGCGCGGCGGCGCTGAGCGCACCGGCCGGCCTGGCCGACAGCCGACAGCTGGTCGCCGACGGCCGGTCGACGGACGGCCCGTGCGCGGTCTCCTGCAGGTCAGAGGTCCAGGACGAGCCGTGGCCCTCGGCAGCGCGACACGCAGATCATCATCGTCTCGCCCGCCTCCCGCTCCTCATCGGTGAGTACCGAGTCCCGGTGGTCCGGTGTGCCCTCGAGGACGTCGGTCTCACACGTGCCGCAGGTCCCTTCCGTACAGGAGTACAGCACCTCGACACCCGCCGACCGCACGGCATCCAGTACCGAGACGCCCTCGGCCACGGTCACCGTCTTGCCCGAGCGGGACAGCTCCACCTCGAAGGCGGTGTCCGGGCCGGTCTCCTGCTCCTTCGGCTGGAACCGCTCGACGTGCAGCAGCCCGCCCGGGCACCGCGCCTCGACCGCGTCCAGCAGCGGTCCCGGACCGCAGCAGTAGACGAGGGTGCCCTCGGGAACGTCGTCGAGGACGGAGCCGAGATCCAGCAGCCCCGTCTCGTCCTGCGGAGCGATCGTGACCCTGTCCCCGTACGCGTCCAGCTCGTCGGTGAACGCCATTGATCCGCGCGTCCGGCCGCCGTACAGCAGCGTCCACTCCGCGCCCGCCGCCTCGGCCGCGGCCAGCATCGGCAGGATCGGGGTGATGCCGATGCCGCCCGCGATGAAGCGGTAGCGCGGGGCGGGCTCGAGTGCGAAGTGGTTGCGGGGGCCGCGCACGCGGACCTTGTCGCCCTCCCTCAACTCCCCGTGGACGTAAGCAGATCCGCCGCGCCCGTCGGGTTCGCGCAGGACGGCGATCCGCCAGACGCCACGGTCCGCCGGGTCCCCGCACAGCGAGTACTGCCGCTCCAGGCCGGGGCCGAGCAGCACGTCGATGTGTGCTCCCGGCTCCCAGACCGGGAGCGGTTCGCCCAGCGGGTGGCGGAGCGTCAGGGCGAGCACGCCGTCGGCCGCGGACTCCCGGCGGTCGACGACGAGTTCGGCTTCGTACGAGGTCATGAGCTGGTTCCTTGCGGCTCGTGTCCGTGCGGCTCGTGTCCTTGCGGATGGGCGAGCATCCACTCCCACATCTCGATGGGGTCCTGCGCGGTGTGCTCGCGGCCGCAGTGGCAGGTGCCGTGCAGGATGTCCGTGCCCGGCAGCCAGTCGATGCGGTAGATCTCTCCGGTCGGTGCGGTCACTGGACCTTCTCCATGGGCTTCGCGCCCTCCTCGACCAGCCGGGCGAGGATGCGGCGGGCGGCGAGACCGCCGGTGTCGATGTTGATGCTGAGCTCCTGGTAGCCGGCGGGCTCGGTGACCAGGGTCTTCTGCAGCAGGTTCAGCGCGTCCACGTCCTGCATGACGACCGTGTGGTTGTTGCCCCGCAGGAACTCGGTGACCTCTTCATCATCCGTCGCCCAGTCGCGCGAGACCATCCAGAAGTCGTACACCTTGCCGTCGGCGGACGGCGTGATGGCGTACGTGATCTCGGTGTGGAAGCCGTTCGGGTCGCTGCCGTCCGGCTCGGGCAGCACGCCGACCGGGGCGATACGGCTGTGCAGCAGGTACAGGCACGGCGCGTGGTACTCGATGTCCTGCCAGCGGGTGATGCGGCCCTCGATGCCGGTGGACTTGGCGTAGAAGGGCGGACATGCGGCGTCGTCCATGTGCCGGCTGACGCGCACGATGCCCGCGCCCTCGTCGACCTCGGTGGTGATCGGCGTCTCGGCGACCTCGGGGGTGCCGATGTAACCGCCGTGCAGATACGTCTCGTGGGAGAGGTCGAGGAGGTTGTCGACCAGGAGCCCGTAGTCGCAGTCGATGGGCTCCATGCCGCGGACGGTGACCCAGCCGGGGGAGTCCAGGTGCTTCGCCCGCGGGATGGCTCCCGGGTCGGCGAGGGCCGGGTCCCCGATCCACACCCAGATCAGGGAGTCCTGCTCGACCACCGGGTACGAGGCGACGCGGGCCGTGCGCGGGACGCGCTTCTGACCCGGCACGTACACACAAGTGCCCGTCGTGTCGTACGTGAAGCCGTGGTAGCCGCACACGATCCGGTCGCCGTCGAGGCGGGTCGGGCTCTCGGACAACGGGAAGCGGCGGTGCACGCACCGATCGTGCAGGGCGACGGGCGTCCCGTCCTCCTCGGTGCGGTAGAAGACGAGGGGCTCGCCGAGGATCGTCCGGCCGAGCAGCTCGCGGCCCACCTCGTGCGCGTAGGCGGCGACGTACCACTGGTTCCTGGCGAAGGCGGTCATGTGAGGCATGGGGTTCCCGTCCCTGTCGGCGGGGCGTCTTCGCCCCGCGTGCCGTGGTTGGGATCAGGCTCCTGACGACTGCGGTTGCCGCGCAAGGCGGCTTCCGCCAGGCGGAAGCGTCTCTATGAAAGAGCTGGTCAGGGCCCTGCCATCCGCCTTGCGTATCACTGGCAGCGGCTGCGGAGTGACGCCGCTGGGTGGATCACTCCCGAGGCGGCCGCTGATGCATTTGGCGAGCACGTCCGATCGTGGTGCTGTCGTAATTGTCCGGAAGTGGGATTCTTATTGGTTAACGCACCAACTTCTTGCTGGTTCTTGAGCGGTACACCGGCAGAAGTTGCATTCTTGCAGTTCAAGACTGGTCAGTGCAGTGGCGAGGGCGTGCTGGGTCGAATCCGGGTCGAATTGGCCCGTCTTGGCGTACCTGGTTGAGTTATCGCAGGTCAGGGAGGCGACAGGCAGGATCAAACCGCGTGGGGAGAAGCGGACGGCTGCACGGCACAGTTGCTGGCGTCCTCGCAGAAGTGGGTTGGGGGAACGGACGGGGCAAGTTGCGGTGGTGAGGGCCGCCGTGGACGGCTGGGCTCGCCCCTGTCTAGGCCTCCTGTCGGAGGAGGGAGAGGCGAGGGCTACTGAGCCTCATAGCGTGGTGTCGGCAGGGGCTGACGGCTCATGATCCCTCCGGTTTGCCGACTGGATGAGGTATGCGCAATGGGCGGGCTGGCCGACGAGCGGAGGGCCTTCCGCAAGAAGTTGAGGCCGGAGGGGTCATGTCCCCTGTGGTGGTGTAGCCGGACCGATCTGATCGTTGTTGGGGTAGATCTTGTCCATGCTGCCTTCGGGGAGGTAGCGGCGTGGGAAGGCGATCCCCTCGTCGTGCATCTCGATGAGCACGGCGGTGGTGAGAGGTTCGAGGGCGTCGGGGTTGGGGGAGATCTGCACGACGTCGGTCCGGCGTTTGATCTCGCGGTTGATCCGCTCCAGCGGGTTGGTCGACTGGATCTTCTTCCAGTGCCGATCAGGGAAGTCCGCGAACGCGGTCAAGTCCTCCTTCGCTTCCAGGCGAGGACGCGGCGACGGAACGCCTCCTGGAGTTCCAGGAGGCGTGGGGCCGGACGTATCCGGCGATCGTGAAGCTGTGGTCGGACGCCTGGGCCGAGTTCGTGCCCTTCCTCTCCTTCGACGTCGGGATCCGCAAGGTCATCTGCAGTACGAACGCCATCGAGAGCGTCAACGCCCGCATCCGCAAGGCCGTCCGCGCCCGCGGCCACTTCCCCAACGAAGCCGCGGCCCTCAAGTGCATCTACATGGCGCTGATGAGCCTGGACCCGACGGGTAAGGGCCGCATGAGGTGGACCATGCGCTGGAAGGCACCCCTCAACGCGTTCCAGATCGCCTTCGAGGGCCACCTGAACCCGAGCAACAACTGATCACTCAGCAACCAAGATCAGCCGTTAATTGACACACCCGGCCCCTGCGAGAAGGACAGCTCCACCGGCTATGAGGGTGGCGAGCTCAGCCACGAGCGCCTCCTTGTTCAAGGAGTGTGGCCCCCTGTGCTGGATGTCCTTACCGTCACAGAGTCAGCAGAGATGGTGGACCTTCGGCCGCTGGAAAGGGGCTCAGACACCCGAGTGGTGCATGGCACCACGTCCCCGACGTCATACGTCGGGGACGTGGTGAGCCGGTCAGGCGGCGAGGCCGGCCTTCAAAGCGGCCGCGATCTGGACCACCCGCTCTGCCTGGTGACGCGCGGCGTTGCGGGTCTGCTCGCCGACGGGGTTATTGCCCTGGGCGTCGGTGTGAGAGGTGCCGTAAGGGTTGCCGTCGACGAACTTCACGGTATCGGTGTAGCCGGGGGAGGCGATCAGACCGCCGAAGTGGTGAATCGAGTTGTACAGGGCCAGCAGGGTGGACTCATGTCCACCGTGGGCTGTGGCGGTGGTGACGAAGCCGCTGTACACCTTGTTCGCGAGCTTGCCCTGCGCCCACAGGCCGCCGAGCGTGTCGATGAACTGCTTGAGCTGGGAGGAGATGTTGCCGAAGCGGGTTGGAGAGCCGAAGATCACGGCGTCCGCCCACTCGACGTCGGCGGGGGTGGCCACCGGGATGCCGGCGCTGGCGGCGGCGTGCGCGGCCCAGGCCTCGTTGGAGGCGATGGCGGCCTCGGGGGCGAGTTCGGCGGCCTTGAGCAGGCGGACCTCGGCGCCCGCCGTCTCGGCGGTTTGGGCGATCTCCTTGGCGATCTCGGCGCTGAAACCCGTGGACGAGTAGTAAATGACCGCGAGCTTGACGGGGGTGGACACAGTTGTACTCCGATTTGCTGAAGGTGATGGTGAAGTGGGGCGTATGACGCCCGGGCGATGGTCTTGTCTGACCAGTGCCGTGAGCTGCAAAACCGAACTCGGTGGTTCGGATCGGAAGCGGCGGCCTGTGCCGCCTGGTTGCACACAACCGGCATGAACGGATCCGTCCGTGCTGCTGCGTATCGGCACCACTGGGTGACGCGGGAAGCGCTGCCGCTAGTCGGGAAGACCCTGGTTGTCGCCTGGCAGGCGATCTGCCCACCGTCGACGGCGACCTCGCTCCCGGTGACGAATCGAGAGTCGTCGCAGGCGAAGAAGAGCACCGTGTGGGCGACGTCATCGGGCTCGCCGACCCGTTCGAGTGCGATGTTGCTTGTGTCGAAGGTGACGCCCTCGGTCATCGGCGTGCGGGTCTGCCCCGGGTGGACTGCGTTCACTCGGATCCCGTAGGCGCCCAGTTCCAGTGCGGCGGGTCTTGGCCAGTCCGCGGCTCCCCCGCTTGGAGACCACGTAACCGGACATCCGCGGCGGCGAAGGCGCGAAGTTTGGGCAGGTGGTGGAGCCGCTGCACCGGTATCTGTGGCGCCGGGCGGACGCCGGTCCGGTCCGGCTCACGGCGACTGGTCGGGCGCCTCGGACTGCCGCAGTGCCGAGGTCTTGTCGTCCAGTGGCCAGCGGTGGCAGACCGCCACGTGCAGGATCACGCCGAACGCCAATGCGTTGATGCTTGCATG
>NZ_LOHS01000029.1 GCF_001642995.1 Streptomyces jeddahensis | reverse complement strand
GCGGGTACCACATCGCTGCGCGATGTGCAAGCAAACACCCATGCTGCGCATGGGTGTTGCGCTCCCGCTCCGCGGGAGCGCTGGCTGACCGCTGCGCGGTCAGCTCACCTGCCTTGCTGCGCAAGGCAGGTGACGCTCCGTCCGCTGCGCTCCCGGAGCGGAGCGGGGGAGCAGCCCCCGCACGCGGTGCCCTGCGCTGCGCTCCGGTTGCCGTGTGGCGCTTCGCGCAAGGCCGGCCCCGCTGCGCGGGGCTGGCCAACGGGCCTACGGCCCGAGCGGCAGCAAGGGTGGGCTGCCGGCTGACCTCTGCGGATTCTGGGGCTTGACGCCGAGTCAGCGTCTACGGGACCAAGTGCTACCGACTCCCGCAACGTGCAGGGCCAGTGCGGTCAGCCCCAGGAGCATGACGTTGACTGACGAGAATGTGTGATTGGTGCTGATCTCGGCTGCGTTGATGAGGAACGCGATGAAGAACAGCACTGCCGCGACTACGCCGAGCATGACGAGCCCCTCTCATAGGAAGTGAAGCCCGTATGCCCGGCCGCCGCTCCCACAGACATGGGCGGCGCCTCTTGATGGGTCTTCAGGCGTGGGCGTGGCGCGTATTTGCCGCCTTATGGGAGGCGGGGTGATGCGCAGGCCGGCCTGTCGGGGGGACTGCGAGACGCCGCAGGGACAGGGTGGCGGTGGTGAGGAGACTGGTGAAGACGGTCAGGAGGAGGACGGACACCCACATCTGCCGGCTTCCGGGGGCCTGCCAGCCGGTCCAGGCGGCGGATGCGGCCCATAGCAGGACGCCCACGGCGTAGAAGGAGCGGACGCGGTGCAGCTGCCGCGTGGCCCGCAGGAACTGGATGCGTTCGGTGTTCGGTGCCATGCGGGGCCGTGTACCCCGATGTGCCCCGGCCATCAGGACGGAAGAAGTCTCGTGTGGGGGCTTTCGGGGGCGTCTCGGATGTCTGCATCTCGATGTGATGCAGCATGTAGCATTGGCGTAATTCAGGGACACCCGGTGGGGAGCGGTTGGCGTGTTGATCTACGAGTATCTTCCGCATGAGCTTGCCCGGCTCGGGGTGGTCGCGAAAGCCGCCGGACTCGATCGACAGCAGGTGGGCGCGCAGGTACGTCTGGCTCAGGAACGCGTCGGGAGAGCGAGGCCCCCCCCGAACCGCATCACTTGAGCGAGGTGTTCATCGCGGAGTTGCGGCGCCTTCAGTGGGAGCGGATCGCCGGTCTCATGGACACGGAGCGGATGGCCGCGTACGCGCCCTCCCGCGACCCGCGTGCCATCCGTTACGAAACGCAGCGTCTGGAGCGGTTGATGACAGACGTGGCCGAGGCCGAGCGGTCAGGTGTCGCGGCTGTGGAAATCCGGCGGCACCGCGTCTACCGGATCGATGCCCGGCCCACCGCCGGCAGTTGCAGCGCCGGCATACCTGCCCCCACCGTCCACCTGATGGCGGCATCACCCGATGAAGCGGCCGAGCGAGCCTGGGCCATGCACGGAAGAGACGGCGGCCTCTACCAACGTGGCGGACACCACATCGCTTCCGTCAAACAGGTCCTTCCCGAGCCGGGAGAAATGTTTTGATCCAGCTCCGAGAACACCAGGTGGAACAGAAATCACGGTTCCAGAAATGGGTAGGATTCCCTGCAAGATCGTCTGTGCCGCCGGAGGGCGCGCGGGGCACGATCGTGTCCGCGACCGGATCGGGCAAGACCATCACGGCTGCCGCGTGCGCGCTGGAGTGCTTCCCCAGCGGGCGGATCCTCGTGACCGTGCCAATCCTGGATCTGCTCGTGCAGACCGCCCAGGCGTGGCGCCGGGTGGGCCACCGGGCTGCGATGGTGGCGGTGTGCTCGCTGGAGAGCGACCCGGTCCTGAGCGAGCTGGGGGTGCGCGCCACCACCAACCCCATCCAGCTGGCGCTGTGGGCCGGGAAGGGGCCGGTCGTCGTGTTCGCCACGTACGCCTCCCTGGTCGACCGCGAGGACATCGACGCGCCAGAGGGCCAGGGCCGCGTGCGCGGGCCGCTGGAGGCCGCTCTGGCGGGCGGGCGGCGGCTCTATGGCCAGCAGATGGCAGGCTTCGACCTCGCGATCGTGGACGAGGCCCACTCGACCGCCGGTGATCTCGGTCGGCCGTGGGCCGCGATCCACGACAACGAGCGGATCCCTGCCGACTTCCGGCTCTACCTCACCGCCACCCCGCGCATGCTTGCCGCGCCCCGGCCGCACAAGGGCGCGGAAGGCCAGGAGCTGGAGCTGGCATCGATGTGCCAGGACTCCGAGACCTACGGGCCGTGGCTGGCCGAGCTCGGGCTCTCGGAGGCGATCGAGCGGGGCATCCTCGCCGGTTTCGAGATCGACGTGCTGGAGATTCGCGACCCCTCCCCGGTCCGCGGAGAATCGGAAGAGGCGCAGCGGGGCCGGCGCATGGCGCTTCTGCAGACCGCGCTGCTGGAGCACGCCGCGAAGTGGAACCTGCGTACTGTGATGACGTTCCACCAGCGGGTGGAGGAGGCCGCCGCGTTCGCGCAGAAGCTGCCCCAGACCGCTGCCGAGCTATACGCAGGCGACGTCTCCGACGAGGACCTGGCCGCTGCGGACCGGCTGCCGAAGTCGACGATCGACGCGGACTTCTACCAGCTGGAGGCTGGCCGCCACGTACCCCCGGACCGGGTCTGGTCGGCATGGCTGTGCGGCGACCACCTCGTCGCCGAACGACGCGAAGTCCTACGGCAGTTCGCCAATGGCATCGATGCCGCGGGCCGCCGCGTACACCGGGCCTTCCTCGCCTCCGTCCGGGTGCTCGGCGAAGGCGTCGACATCGTCGGCGAACGGGGAGTCGAGGCCATCTGCTTCGCCGACACCCGCGGCTCCCAGGTGGAGATCGTGCAGAACATCGGCCGCGCACTCCGCCTGAACCGCGACGGCACCACGAAGGTCGCGCGCATCATCGTGCCGGTCTTCCTGGAGCCCGGCGAGGACCCCACCGGCATGGTCGCCTCCGCCTCGTTCACACCGCTTGTAGCGGTGCTCCAAGGGCTCCGTAGTCACTCGGAACGCCTCGTCGAACAGCTCGCCAGCCGGGCGCGCAGCAGCGGGCAGCGGAAAGTGCACGTGAAGCGCGACGAGGACGGGCGGATCATCGGCACCACGGCTGAAGAAGAAGGCGGGCAGGACGAGGCCGAGGGCACGGTGGAGTCCGCGCTGCTGCACTTCTCCACTCCGAGAGACGCGGCGACGATCGCCGCGTTTTTGCGCACCCGGGTGTACCGGCCGGAGTCACTGGTCTGGCTGGAGGGCTACCAGGCGCTCCTGCGCTGGCGGAAGGACAACCACATCACCGGCCTGTACGCAGTCCCGTACGACACCGAGACCGAGGCCGGCGCCACCAAGGCGTTTCCGCTGGGGCGGTGGGTCCACCAGCAGCGGCGCGTGTACCGCGCGGGCGACCTCGACGACCACCGCAAGGTGCTGCTCGACGAGGCCGGGATGGTCTGGGAACCAGGTGACGAAGCCTGGGAGCAGAAGCTGGCGGTACTGCGGTCGTACCACCGCGCGCACGGTCACCTCGCCCCCAGGCGCGACGCCGTATGGGGCGACGCCGACAGCGAACTGGTCCCGGTCGGTGAACACATGGCCAACCTCCGCCGCAAGGACGGCCTCGGCAAGACCGAACGCGCCGCAGCCCGAGCCGCACAACTCGCCGAGATCGACCCCGACTGGAACTGCCCCTGGCCACTGGACTGGCAACGCCACTACCGCGTCCTCACCGAACTCGCCGCCGACGAACCCGACGGCGCACTCCCCCACATCGCCCCCGGCGTGCAATTCGAAGGCGACGATCTCGGGAAATGGCTCCAGCGGCAACGCCGCAGCTGGGCGGAACTCTCCGAAGAGCAGCAGCAGCGGCTCACAGCGCTGGGCGTGAAACCCACCGTACGGCCCAACCCCGTCCCGGCAGCCAAGGGCATGGGGAAGGCATCAGCCTTCCAACGCGGTCTGGCAGCCCTCGCCCAGTGGATCCAGCGCGAGGGCATCCAGAAGGCAGTGCCGAGAGGACACGTCGAACGCGTCGTCATCGACGGCCAAGAGCACGACCACAAGCTCGGCGTATGGATCTCCAACACCAAGACCCGCCGCGACAAACTCACCCACGACCAACGCACCGCACTCGCCGAACTCGGCATCGACTGGACGTAGCAGCAGAGTCGGGAGTGTCTAATCAACGGCCCTGTCTCACTTTCGGTGGTGACGGAGAGTGCTGCTATCCGAGGAGGATGCGGTGGCGAAGCAGGGTGAAGCCTGCTCGTCCGTGCATCTGGCGCGCGATCCGCTTGGTCTTGGTGTTGACACCCTCGGTGGGGCCGTTGCTGTACGGAAGCGTGAGGGCGGCGTTCACGGCGTCGCGGTCTCGTTCCAGACCTCGGGCGAAGGCATGCAGGTGGGGCAGGTCGGCGCCGCGGACCTGGACGATCCAGCGCGAGAGTGCGTCGGCATTGTCGGCGTGGGGCGCAAGGAGCGGGGCGAAGTCGCTGATATCTGCGGCCAGTTGGGTCATCTCGGGGCAGGCGTCGGTGAGCTTGGACAGGAGCTCGTGTTGCTCGGCATTGAGGTTATCGGGCATGGTCAGCAGCATTCGGGCGAGCCGCCGCGGGGAGATATGGCTGCGGTCGGCGTCCGCACGGCCTTGGTTGATGTACTTGTGCAGGAGGTTCAGGCAGCCCGTGAAGCCCAGGGCTTTGATCTCGTCGAAGAGGTGCTTGACGGGGACGCCAGGGTCCTCGGCCCGGCGTTTGCGCAGGTGCTCGCGGTAGGGGTCGACGAGGCTGGCGCGGTACTTAGGGACGCGGAGCATGCGCTCGGGCCGGTCGGCGCGGGCATAGCGTTTGACGGTGTTCAGGGCCAGTTCCAGGCGTCGGGCGCATTCGAGCAGGCCCACGCCCTGGTCGAGCAGACCGTGGACCTGGTGCCAGCGTTCCAGGGTGGTCTGGGCGCGGGGTCCGTCGTAGATAGGCGCGTCCAGTACGGTGGCCCAGCAGGTGCTGTGCGCCTTGACCTCGCTCAAGACGGCTTCGCACAGGTTGTGCCACAGATGCCACCGATCACCGACCTGCGTCGCGCGGGGCAGGGCGCGGCGGATGGCCTCGGCGTAGGTCGCGGAGCCGTCGCGGCACACGACCTCGATGCCCGGATGTTCGCGTAGCCACGCCTCCAGGGTGTCGGCCGTGCGGTCGGGCAACACGTCGATCCGCTCATGCGTCTCGGCATCGATGATCACGGTGGCGTAGTGGTGCCGCCGGCGCAGAGCGAAGTCGTCGACGCCGATCACGCGGGGCGTCCGCCCTGCGGGCAGCGGGATGCGCAACAGGGTACGCAGAGCCGTGTGACGCGAGACGCCCGCCGCGAGTATCGCCAGCAAACGTGCCCCCGCCCGGCCCGCTAACTCCTTGACCACCGCCTTGACTTGCCTGGTCAGGCGGGTGGTGCGTCGCTGGTATCGGTCCAGGACTCCGGGCACCTGCTCGCGGAAGGTACGTCGGCAGCCGCGGGTGGGGCACACCAGACGCCGCACCCGCACACGGACCACCACCCGCCGCCCGTCGACCGGCACGTCAGCCACAGTCCGCCAGTGATAGCCGTGCACCCGCCCCGACGACACCCCGCACACCGGACACGGCGCCATGTCCTGCGGCGTTCGCGCCCGCACCACGATCCGCTCACCCTCGTCGACCACGTCGTCTATGACCAGCGGGAACAGGCCCGAAAACACCATCTGTACAAGCTCGTTGACATCCTTCACGCGAATGTCAACGACGCGTCACGACGCTCCGTCACCACCGAAAGTGAGACAGGGCCGTTGATTAGACACTCCCCTGGCCTCTTGGGGGTTGAGGAACATCGGAGCGAAAGCCGGCGCTAAAGGTTGTATGTGGGTTCAGCGAGTGATCGAACTGACCGCGCGGGAACCGCTCGGGATCTCCGTCGACTGGGCGGCGATCGAGGGAGAGCTGGGGGTCCCGCTGCCAGCGGACTACAAGGAGCTCTACGAAGCGTTCGGCGGCGGCGTCTTCAGTGATTCCGTCTACTTTCTGGGGCGCGACGATGGTCTCACGTTCGACTTCCTGACCCAGTGGCGGGCCGCCCTGTCGACCGACCAGGACAGCAAGTTCGGAAAGGTCTCCGCCGTCGATCCCTATGCGACCTACGCGCCGGGCGGCAAGGGGCTGGTTGAGTGGGGCTCCACCGAATGGGCCGACGAATACTGCTGGCTGATCGATGCCGAGCGGCCGGGCGAGTACCCCGTCCTCGCGCGGGCCCATGACGTCGGCCCATGGCACCGTTACGACATGTCCACCTCGGAGTTCCTCTACCGAGTACTTGCCGACGCCGATTTCCAGCCGTTCGGAATCGCGCAGTACGACCTCGGCACGACGTTCAAGCCCGGCTCCCGCGGCGGTGAGTGACGGTGCGTCGTGCCGAGCTGGGAGGTGCCTCATGGCTGAGTAGTCGATCGACTTGATCCCCCTGGAGGGCAGAGGCAGGGGGTTGAGGAACAACGACCTCTGTAGGACAACGTCGGCGAGGTCGTCTGCGGGATCGATGTGGGACGACGAGCTGGCGGAGGTGACCCGTGCCAACGCCCGCCTGAACGCCCGCCCCATCCAGGCCTCGGCGAACACTGGGGCTTCACCAACTCGACACACTTCAGCCGCCTGTTCCGGGCCACCTACGGGATCCCCCGCGGGGCTACAGAAGATGCTGACCCAGACACTGCGCGCTTTGGAACGGGATGGCCTCGTGAACCGCACGGTCTACCCCACCGTTCCGCCTCGCGTGGAGTACGGACTCACCGAGCTCGGGGTCGAGGCCGGACGGCTGACCAGCGCCATCGGCGCATGGGCCGTGGAGCATGCCCAGCAAGTCCTGGCAGCCCGCCAGGACTTCGATGATCAGGTCGCCACAGCGCCAGAACCCGTTCGATAGCCGATCCGGGGGGCGATCGGCAACCCGGCGAAGGTTCTCGGTCACAGCACTAGACATGCACTCCGTACCCCACCCGCCGCTGAAACGGCAGGGACCAGACTCGGGCAGGATGAGCTCTCATGACGGGTGGGAGAGACAAGCTCATGGAGCTGCTCCAGCGGGCTGGGCTGGAAATAGCGGGAGACTGGAGGACTGAGGAGGTACTGCCGCCCCGAGCCGCATGGCGCCCGATCGTCGCGGGCGAAACCACACCGACCGTGAGCGTGCGGGGAGACCAACCTGACCTGGTCGCCGAGCTCAATGCCCAGTGGCACCGACTCGCGACCGAGAGCGGGATCCTCGGTGAGGACGGCGTCTTCTTCATCGACGTTGCCGGCGACTGGACAGGCTGCGCGCCCCGGCGTTGGACGCGGGTGCGACTCACCAGCCGGTGGGACCTCGCCGGAGTGCTGGGCGAGCGGCCCGGGCAGCCAGAGTTCGTCACCCTCTCGATGGACGGGAACACATTGCTGGGGGCGACCACCGAAGAAGACGAGATCTGGCTGATCGCCGTGGATCAAATCCGAGAGCGGCAGAAGGCGGCCGCGCAGGTGGCGGCCCAGGAAACCCCGCAGGAGCGAGCAGCCGCTTGGGCATCGCTGCTTCAGGGGTCAGGGCCTTCGAAGAGGCTGCGTGAGATCTGGGCGCACGGGTTGGCACTCAACCCGGCCACCCCCGATGCCCTGCGCGCCGGCCTTCTGGGCTTGTCGCATTTCCTTCTGTGGCGCCGCCTGCCGGCGGCGGTCGTCGAGGCGGCCATCGTCCACCCGGAGTGGAAGGTGCGGCAGTTGCTGGCCGAAGCCCAGCCGGACCTCGCAGCTGAGCAGTGGGCACGCCTGATCCTGGGGGAACAGGATGCCCGGCACCGTTGGATCCTCACTCCCCCGTCCCGCAACCTGCTCCGTTACGCCGACGATCCGAACCCGAGGATGCGCCGACTGGCATTGGACGACCCGGAGTCGACGGCAGAGTTGGTGGAGAGGTTCAGCTGGGACAGCGATGAGGAAGTACGGCACCGGGCTGCATCCGATCCTCGGCTGATGCCCGAATCGGCAGTGCGGCTGCTCGACGACCCGCACGAGCGCGTGCGCAACGCCGCCGCTCGGCATCCCAGACTGCCTGCACGGGTGTTGGTCCGGCTGTTGCGGGACACCGACACCGCACAAACCGCGGCCCAGAACCCGGCGCTGCCCATCTCGGTCATGGAACAGATGTTCCGGCGGATCCAGCCTCCGACCAGCGCCACCCGGAGCAGTGAGCCCGTAGACCGATGCCTATTCCGCAGCTTCTGATTGCCCGGGTTACCAATACCCACGGTGATCACCCAGCGCTTCCCTGGTTCTCCAGATGCCTCAGAGTGTCTCGTTTTCCTGCTGCGGACGGGTTCGTCTCCATAGGCCGCGAGACGCACGCCGTTCGCAGCAGCATGACCATCCGCCTCCCAGTGCTTCGAGGGCTGCCGATGCACCTCTGAGATCAATAATATCGAACACGAATCGAACATCGCGAGGACCTCGATGCTGCGCGAGCGGCCGGTCTGATTCAGCGGCCCGCTCGTCAGCGCGCGGTGTAGTCCGCGGCGAGCCGGTCGAGGAACGTCATGAGCTTGGCGTTCATCTCGGTGTAGTCGTTGGCGCGCAGCTGGTCGGGCTGCTGGACAAATGGCCGGTCGGTGAGCGCGGCCAGTTCCTTCTCGCTGTGCTCGATCAGGGCCTCGATGCAGTCGGGGGTGAACTCCATGTGGCACTGGAAGGCGTACACGTAGCGGCTGTAGGCGACGATCTGGCGGGGGCATCCGGCGCTGGTGGCCAGCACAGTCGCGTGGTCGGTGAGGCCCGGCATGTCGTTATGCCAGTGGCCGGCGTGGAAGGAGTCCCCGAAGCCGGCGAGGAAGGGGTGCTCGCGGCCAGCGTCGGTGAGTGTGACGGGGAAGGATCCGATCTCCGTGTTCGGGCTGGGTGCCCAGGCGGCGCCGAGGGACTCACCGACGAGCTGGGCGCCGAGGCAGATGCCGATGACGGCCTTGTCCGCCTTGATACAGGAGGAGATGAGGGCCTTCTCCGCGGCGGCGTCGAAGTGCGGGCACTCCTCGACGGTGGTGCTGGGCTGCTGGGGGCCGCCCATCACGATCAGCAGGTCTATGTCGTGTCCGGACGCGGGCAGCGAGTCCCCCTCGTGGACCCGCGAGAAGCTGAGGTCGTGGCCCCGGGCTCCGGCCCAGTCCTCGAAGGCCCCCGGGGCCTCGAACGCCTCGTGGACGACGATGTGGGTACGCATGACTGTGCTGGCCTTTCGGTCTGTGTGGGATGGGAGCGGTGCGCTGCGGTAGCTCATGCCGCCGACGGCGTGGCCGGGTCAGGTGGAGTGGACGGGGAGGACGGCGGCGAGGTCGTCGGTGAACTCGCGGGCCTGCTGCGTGGTGAGCGTGGAGGTGGTTACCCGAATCTCCTGGCTGGTGCCGGCCTTGGCTGCGAAGAGGTGGCCGGGCTGGACTGCCCACCCTCGTCGTGCCAGTGCATCCGCGATGGGGCAGGCCTCCGTGCCCAGTGGCACCCAGACGTTCAGGCCGTCCGGCCGGTAGCCGGGCGGATGGCCGATGCCCCGTTCAGCCAGCTCGGCCAACAGCAACGCGCTGCGCTTGGCATAGGCGTCGCGCGCGCGGGCGGTCAGCTCGTGCACCTGCGGATCACTCACCAGCCGGTACACCGTGTGCTGCAGCAGTCGGCTCACCCACGTCGTCCCGGTGTTCAGCCGCGTCTGCAGGCGCTCGGCGCTCTCCTCGTCCGTCGCGACGAGCGCGAGCCGAAGATCCGGCCCGAGGAACTTCGACACCGAGCGCACCAGCGCCCACCGGGAGACCTCGGACGGCGTGATCCGGTGGTACGGCGCGTTGGAGACGGCCCAGAAGTGGTCGTCCTCGATGACCAGGACCTGGGGATGCGCCGCAAGGACCGACCGCAGTTCGGCGGCGCGCTCGCCGGTGACGCTCACACCGGTCGGGTTGTGGGCCCGCGGCGTGCACACCACCGCCCGCACCCCGCCCTCCAATGCCGCCCGCAGGGCCTCCGGCCGCATCCCTGCCTCGTCGACCGGGACCGCGACGGTGCGCAGACCGTTCAGCCGCAGGGTACCGATACTGGCCAGGAAACACGGATCCTCCACCGCGACCGCGTCGCCCCGGGTGAGATATGCGGTCAGCAGCCGCTCCGTGGCATCGACCGCGCCGTGCGTGACCAGAATCCGGAAGCCGTCCGTGGCCACGTCCGGCGCGAACTGTTCCGCCGCGCAGCCGGCGAGGTCCGGATCGACCGACGGTGCGCCGTAGAACGCGGGCCGGTAGTCACCACCCCGGAGCGCCTGCAGTGCATCGGGGATCAGTTCCGGGTCGGGGTTGCCGCTGGCCAGATCGATCAGACGGCCGCCGAACCACGCGCCTTCGCTGGCCAGTTGCGGCACCCCTGTCACGACAGTCCCGCCGCGGCCGCGGGTCTCCGCCTCGCCGGCAGCCACCAGCTGGCGGTACGCCGAGGCCACCGTGTTCCGGTTCACCCCCAGCTCCTCGGCCAGCTTGCGCACCGGCGGGAGTAGGTCCTGCGGCGCCAGCTGACCCGACGCGATCAGGTCCCGCACACTGCTCGCGATCTCTGTCGCCGTCGTCCCGCTGATTCGCACCGAGCACCACCTCCGTCCACGACCATAACGTTTGGCATAGGCCATAGGAAATACGTCCTATGACAAGACGGAAGTCCCGACGTGCCGGACCAGCGAGCAGTTCATCCGGGCGACTAGACCGCAGTTACGTCATGCCGGCTCTCAGGCGCCCTGGGAGGTGCGGAACACCTCGTCGACGGCACGGTGGGAGTCGGCACGTCCACGACCTGATGCACACCCCACTCCCGGATCGGAGGTGGGGAGATCAACGAAGCACGTCTGCCCGACTGCTGAGCGCCCGGTGGGATTTCCCCGGGTTCAGCCAAGGTGAGCCCAAAAGCCGCCACGAGATGACCTTGGAGTCCTGAAGGCGGCTGGTCAGGAAACGGCCGGCGTCGCGCGGGCGAGCGGCACCAGGCTTCCGTGCACGGCAGCGTGCAGGGCGACTGCGAGTTCGCGGGCCCGGCCCTCGACTCCCTCATCTCAAGCCCGTTCACGGTGGCCTGCCCCGGATGCACCGCTCCACCGGGCGAGGCGTCTGCGCGCGAGGGCCCGACAGGGAGAGGGCTGCCAGGTCGTGGTCCTGGGGTCTTGCGCGAGAACCATCGTTCCCGTACGGTTTTGCCTGCCGGTGAGAACGTCCGTTCTCACGACAGTGCACCCACGCCAACGGAACCCACACCCCGCCAGCGGCGATACCGACAGACCCGAAGGAAGCGACATGAGTCACGAACCGCGCCCCCCGTTCCCGCCGTTCACCCGGGAGACCGCCATCCAGAAGGTTCGCCTGGCGGAAGACGGCTGGAACTCCCGCAACCCGGAAAAGGTCGCCCTCGCCTACACGGTGGACTCCTACTGGCGCAACCGCGCAGAGTTCGCCACCGGCTACGACGAGATCGTCGCCTTCCTCACCCGCAAGTGGAACCGGGAGCTGGACTACCGGCTCATCAAGGAACTGTGGGCCTTCGACGGCAACCGCATCGGCGTGCGCTTCGCCTACGAGTACCACGACGATTCGGGCAACTGGTTCCGCGCCTACGGCAACGAGAACTGGGAGTTCGACGACAACGGCCTGATGCACCACCGCTACGCCTGCATCAACGAACTCCCCATCAAGGAATCGGAGCGCAAGTTCCACTGGCCCCTCGGACGCCGCCCCGACGACCACCCCGGCCTGAGCGACCTCGGTCTCTGACTGGCCGCCCCCGCGCCGTGGATCCGGGCCCGACGCCGGATCCACGGCGCGGCCGTTCGTGCGTGTGGCCGTACCTGCGACAGAGGCCGCCGCACGCCTGGAGGGGCTTTGGATTCAGGAGTCCCTTGCAGGCCCTGAAGACCCTCTCACCTGCGGTGAGCGTGGGCGTTGCTCCGGATTTTCGGAAGTCCGGCGCATCCCTCTTGCGCCGAAAACGACCGTTCTATAGGCTGGCCTCAATCAATAGAACGATCGTTCTCGGCTAGAGGCTCACGACACTGTGATCGCTGGCCGGACGGATTGCCGGTTCGGTCGCCGCGAGTGCCGCAGGACCGCCGCCTGGGCCCTGACGCCGGCCCACTCCAGGGCCGAGGGCAGAGAAGCTGCAGAACACGAGCCTGTTGATGCGGACTCGGAAAGTTCAGGTGGGTGATCCCATGACTCTCTCGCACACCGCAATGCGACCCCCGCCGATGGCGCTGCCCTCGTCCGGCGAGCAGGCTCGGCCGGCCCCCGTGACCCCGGCGCTGGCCCATGTCCGTACGGGCATGCACCGGCACGGCATGATCGCCCTTCCCGCCGAGGAGCGCTGGGTACGCACCGCCCGCCACTTCGCCGCATCCCTGCTCGCCCGATGGGACGTCGTCCCGGAGGATCGGGACTCCGTCCTGCTGATCGTCGGCGAGCTTGCGGGGAACGCGGCCCAGCACGGACGGGCCGACATGATCGTGAGCCTCGCGCTCGAAGGCCGCGCCGTGCATATCGAGGTTGCCGACTACGGCGCCACGGCGCCCTCGCCCCACCCTCGCTGCACCGGTGCCTCTGATGAACACGGCCGCGGCATGGGCATCGTCGAACTCCTGGCGGACTGGACCGAAACACTCGAGGGACGGGATCACCGGCGGGACCGCGCCGGCCTCCGCGTCGCCACCGCACCGGCTGAGCAGCCCCAGGCGGACCTTGCGCTCGCTTGAGTGGGCAGCGGGCAACCCGCCCGGCCCCCGGGCAGGCGCATACGGCGGGCTGGCCGGCCCGCGCCCGGGAATATGCCGTGCGACCTGGTGGCTGTACCGTAGGAGAACGACCGTTTTCGAGAATGGGTGAGCGAAGTGGAACCCGAGACGACCGAGCAGCGGATCCTTGACGCTGCCGAGGAACTGTTCTACGGCCGAGGCATTCAGTCGGTGGGAATGGATGCGATCCGCACCGCCTCCGGCGTGCCCCTCAAGCGCCTGTACCAGACCTTCCCTTCCAAGGACACCCTGGTCGAGGCGTACCTGAGGCGGCGGGACGCAAGGTGGCTCCGCGATCTTGCCCAGTACGTGGATACCTACGACTCACCCGAGCAGCGGATTCTGGCGGTCTTCGACTGGCTGTTCCTCTGGTTCAGCGAGCAGGGGTTCCGCGGCTGCGGCTTCATCAACTCCTTCGGGGAGCTGGGGGCGACGTCCCAGACCGTGGCCGACATCGCGAAGGCCCACAAGGATGCCTTCCGGCGATATCTTGCCGATCTCGTGGCCGTCGCAGACGCGCCCGCGTGGCTGACCGACCAGCTCGTCCTCCTCGCCGAGGGCGCGATGACCACAGCGGCCATCTCCGGGACTCCAGAGCACGCCCGTCACGCCAAGGACGCCGCCCGCACCCTGCTGCGGGCCGCTCACGCAGGCGTGGTCACCGCTGCCTGAGCACGCCGTCGCCTTCACTCACAGCCCCGCTTCCGTTCCCTGCGGGGTGCACCCAGTGAGCAGGGCGCACGTGCGGCTGGTCCTCGATAGGGGCTTCTGACCCTGCCCGCGCCGGTCGTCCACCGAGCAGGACCCGCAGCTACCGGCCGGCGCGCGGATGACCATGCGAGTGCGGGTCGCGGCCGAACGCCGGATACGCGACGCCGGGTTCCACCGTCGTCCCGCCCGGGATCTGCACCTGTCCTGGCCGACCGTGATGCATGCCTTCCGCGACCAGGCCCGCGAGGTCGTCGACGCACCTTTGCCCGAGGCCGACGCGGTGGGCGTCGGTGAGGACCCGCCGGGGCAAGCCGCGCTGGGAACGAGGCCCTGACACCGGCAGACGGGCGGGGCACGCGATCGGTGGCACACCGGCTTCACCGACGCCCTCGGGGCGGGCGGGCTGCTGGGCCAGGTCGAGGGCTGCGGCGTCGCCGACGTGCTGGCCTGGCTCGCCACCACCTCGCTGACCTGGAGAAAGAGCATCACACACGTCGCCATCGACGTGTCCGCCACCTACCGCGCCGCGATCCGCACCGGCCTGCCGCACACCAGGGTCGCGGTCGGCCACTTCCACGTGGTGCAGCTGGCGAACAAGATGCTCTGGGCGGCCCGGCGCCGCACCACTGCCGAGGTCGGCGGCCGACGCGGACGAGCCACCGATCCGAAGCGGTCGGCCCGCCGGCGCCTGCTGCGCAGCCGTGAGGACCTCACCGACGAGCAGTTCGCGACGATGTGGAACGCGCTCGGCGAGGGGCAATCGGGCAGCAGACCCTGCTGAGGACATGGATCGCCAAGGAGAACCTGCGCAGCCTCCTCGCTCTGGCCGGAACTGGCGCCGACCGGAACCAAGTCGGCCAACCCCGCTGGAAGTTCCCCACATGGCGCGCGGATTCCGACATCCCCGAGGTGCGGCAGTTCGCCGTCACCGTCGTCCGCTGATGGCCCGAGACCGCCGCATTCATCGACACCGGACAGCACCGCCAGGTAGCGAAGGCATCAACCGTGTGATCAAGCTTGTCGCCCGCGCGGCTGTCGGCTTTGGCAATGCCGACAAACAACGGCTACGGACACGCTACGTCACCGCTCGCCGGGCCCGCGGACACCTCCGCACCCCTCAACTCTGAAGACCCGGTATGGGACCCCTCGTAGCAGTCGCCGATCGTGCCCATCTCGGCAACCAAGGCCGAGGCCCCGGGCCCGTTCAGTGAAGGCCCAGGACGAGAACTGGGCTGGACACCGTGGCCGGATCGGATCACGCCGGCATCAGGCAATTGAATTCAGCAGCTTGCGCGAGAACCAACGTTCTACTATCGTTGAGTGCATGGAGAACGCTCGTTCTCTGCCTGGTCGGCCGACTGCCGCGATGCGGTTGCCGTCGAGGGTGCCCACCTCCTTGCGTGGGCCCGAGTACAACCGAAGGAAGCGACATGAGTCACGAACCGCGCCCCCCGTTCCCGCCGTTCACCCGGGAGACCGCCATCCAGAAGGTTCGCCTGGCGGAAGACGGCTGGAACTCCCGCAACCCGGAAAAGGTCGCCCTCGCCTACACGGTGGACTCCTACTGGCGCAACCGCGCAGAGTTCGCCACCGGCTACGACGAGATCGTCGCCTTCCTCACCCGCAAGTGGAACCGGGAGCTGGACTACCGGCTCATCAAGGAACTGTGGGCCTTCGACGGCAACCGCATCGGCGTGCGCTTCGCCTACGAGTACCACGACGATTCGGGCAACTGGTTCCGCGCCTACGGCAACGAGAACTGGGAGTTCGACGACAACGGCCTGATGCACCACCGCTACGCCTGCATCAACGAACTCCCCATCAAGGAATCGGAGCGCAAGTTCCACTGGCCCCTCGGACGCCGCCCCGACGACCACCCCGGCCTGAGCGACCTGGGCCTGTGACCCTCGCCGCCGCGACAGGTCCCAGGCCGGCCACCCGGCTGAGAGCCTGCCGGGTGGCCGTCGATCGGAGGGCGGACGCGGCGTGGTGCGTGCGCCCGACAGAGGACAGGCCTGAGGGAGTGGGGCGAGACCGTCCCCGTCCCTTCATGCCAGCCCTCTAGCCCTCGCGGCGAAGCCTGTGGCCTCGGCCAACAGCGGGCCGTCGAGGCACGGCAGCCCGAGCGTGCCAGTCGGTCGAAGCGCCTGAACCGGGCGGCCACTGAGCGCGCTGTTGCAGGGCTGCACGAGCAGGCAACGGGAACCGAACCCACGATCAACCTCCGGGGCCCCAAAAGCCGGCCCTCAAACCCTGGGCGGCATTGTCACCGACCTGCCCGGCCCCCGCGGCCAAGCCATGGGCCTGAACGTCTTCGCCCTGTTCACCGGCTTTGGCCTGGGAAGCCTCGCCTTCCAGTCCCTGCTCACGGCCGGCTTCAGCGTCGCGCTCACTGCCTTCCGGCGCCACCGCATTGCTCGCCGCTGTCCTCGCCGTCCCCCTCTTCCGCGCCGAACGGGCGGGCTGACCGCGTGCGGACGCGACCGTGTCGACGACGGCGCCCTGCAGGCCGCGCGCGACGCGGGCGCCTCGGACGCCGAGATCGGCGGGGTCGTCGCCCACCTGGCCCTGAACGTCCTGATGAACCACTTCAACATGCTCGCCAAGGTCGACAACGACCGGCCCGTGGTCACGCCGCGCTCCGCGGTCTGACCCGCACCCGCCCCGCCGGCCCGGCCCCACCCCCCGACCGGGGGCCAGGCCGGCGGCCCCCCTCGCCCGCCGGTCGGCGACACCCCCGACCGCCCGTGAAAGGAAAAACGATGACAGACCCGGCGCGTAGCACCCCGGTGGGCTTCCACGACGGCGAGCTGGACGTCCAGCTTCAGGCAGGCGTAGCCATGGACGCGGCACGGCTCTCCGGCATGCTGGCCCCCGCCCAGCTGCGCGGCGGCGTGGCCCGATTCCTGGGCGAGCGGACCTTCGCCGCGATCACCGCCCGCGCCAAGGACGGCACGCTGTGGGTCTCCCCGCTCACCGGCCCGCCCGGGTTCCTCCACGTCGCCTCGCCGGCAGCCCTCACCGTGCGGGCACTGCCCGCCGAAGGCGACCCACTGCATCACCTACCGGCGGCCCAGCCGGCCGGGCTGATCGTGGTCGAGTACGCCACCCGCAGACGCCTGCGGATCAACGGCACCCTCTCAGACACCGGGAGCGACGGCCTGCGCATCGACGTGGAGCAGGCATACGGCAACTGCCCCCAGTACATCCAGAGCCGGCAACTCCACGCCACGCCCGCAGGTATCCCTCACAGGGAGCCGGTCCGGATCGCCGACACCCTCGCCGCCAGCGACATCGGCCTGATCCGTCGGTCCGACACCTTCCTGATCGGCACCACCCACCCCACCCGCGGCAACGACGCCTCACACCGCGGCGGTCCTCCCGGATTCGTCCGCGTCGAGGACGGACGACTGTGGTGGCCCGACTATTGGGGCAACAACATGTTCAACACCCTCGGCAATCTTCAGGCCGACCCCACCGCAGCCCTGCTCTTCTGCGACTTCACCACCGGCCACACCCTGCACCTGTCCGGTCTGGCCGCCCTGGAATGGACCCGCACGGGCATCCCCGGCGACGACGACCGCACCGGCCGCCGCGTCCACTTCACCCCCCGCCATCTCGTGGCCGGCCGCCCCCTGCCACTCCAGGCAGACGCAGTTACCGCAGCCCCCGACAACCCGCCGCTGACCGACCAGCCCACCGCACAATGAAGGACCGCCCCGCCATGACCGACAGCCGCCTGCCCTTTCCTCCGTTCGACATCGACAGCGCCCTCGCCCAGGTCCAAGCCGCCGAAGACGCCTGGAACACCCGCGACCCGCGTCAGGTCGCCCTCGCCTGCACCGAGGACTCCGCCTGGCGTGACCGCGATGTCCTGGTCACCGGCCGCGAAAAAATCACCGAGTTCCTGACCGCCAAGTGGGAACACGAACTCGACTACGTCCTGCGCAAGAGCCTGTGGGGCTTCCGTGGCAACCGGATGGCCGTCCGCTTCCAGTACGAATGGCACAACGCCGAAGGCCAGTGGTTCCGCTCCTACGGCAACGAACTGTGGGAGTTCGCCGACAACGGTCTGATGCGCCGCCGCGAGGCCAGCATCAACGACCTGCCCATCAACGAGGAAGACCGCCGCTACTTCGGCCCCCGCCCCGACAGCGAGCGCGGCCCCGGGCACGACCTCCCCCTCGCCTGAAACCACCGCACATCCCAAGTGCCCATGACGGCGCCTGAGCAGGGCACAGCAATGAGTGAATGGCCATGACCCTCAGCTTCCGCACCATCGACGTAACTGGATACCGGGTGTTCTACCGGGAAACCGGTGAGCCTGGCGCACCGAAGCTGGCCCTCCTGGGCGATTTCCCGTCCTCGTCGCACCAGTGACCAGGGACAGGCCCACCTCACCCTGCTTCGCTTCAGCGATCAGCCCCTCCAACCGGCTTTGAGGACGTCGGCGTCTCTCCCTTGCCGGAATCGGTTGTGGACGGTCGGCCAGGCACCGAACTCGCCCGGCATCTCCCGCCACTGCCGCCCGTCCTTCACCGCCAAGCCGCGAACCGCCGCGGTGACCGCGCGAGGTACGGGGGCGAACCTGCCGATCGGCAGGCAGCGCTCGCTGAACTCCCAGTCCAGATCCGTACGGCGGCGACGGGAAGCCTGGCGTGGTGCCGCTTGTGCCACAACGTACCCACCTCGGCGACGAGTTCGGCGATCCCATCGGCCATGCCAGCAGGGACACCCCGCCTGCCCAGGCGGTCCGCGAGCACGCCACCGGCGACCGCGCCACGGCGCCGCCGACGCCGTAGAGCGCGGTGACGAAACCGGCGAAACAGGAGGACCACTGCGAAGCCGCCGAGCCGGTTTGACGAGCATGGTGGTCCACAGCCACCAGAACGCGCGGCAGCGCCGACCTTGCATCGGCCACCTCGCGCGCCATGCTCTAGGCGCCGGTGATCACGGTGTGACGGACTCGGAGTGCCCCCCGGCCAGCCCACGCGGCCCCCACGCGACTGCGGTGGGTCCGGACCCGGAGGGAGGCGTAGCTTGGATATGGCCCCCGGCAAGGAAGGCGTGCCATGACCGGGCCCAGCGAATTCTCAGACCGGGATCAGCACAGCGCAGCGGAACTGCTGGTCCGCTGCCTGGAGAACGAAGGTGTCCGCGTCGTCTTCGGCCTTCCCGGCGAGGAGAACCTTCACCTGACCTTCGCCCTGGCGCGCTCCGGCATCCGATACATCCTGACCCGCCACGAACAGGCCGCCTCGTTCATGGCCGAGATGTACGGCCGGGTCACCGGTAGGGCCGGGGTCGTCTCGGCCACGCTCGGCCCGGGAGCCATCAACCTTCAGCTCGGTGTCGCCGACGCCATGACGAACAGCACCCCCTTGGTTGCCCTGTCGGCGCAGGTCGGCCACAACCGCAACTACAAGGAAACCCACCAGTTCGTTGACCTGGTCAACATGTTCGCTCCAATCACCAAGTGGTCGGCCAGCGTCCCCAGCGCCAGCGCGATCCCCGAAATGCTGCGCCGCGCGTTCAAGACCGCCGAAACTGAGCGGCCCGGCGCGGTGTACCTGGCGGTACCCGAGGACGTCGATGCCGCGCCCGCCGCCGCCGAGCTGCAACCGCTGCCTCGGTACGTGGTGCGCGCCGAGGCACCGTCGCCGGCCCAGATCGCCCGCGCCGCAGCACTCCTGCACAACGCTCGCCACCCCATCGTGCTGGCCGGCCATGGCGCGGCCCGCAACGCCGCGGCCACATCGCTCACCGCTTTCGCCGGCTCCCTCGGACTGCCGGTGGCAACCACTTTCCATGGCAAGGGAGTCATTGCCGACGACCTCATCAACTCCATGGGCTCGATCGGCTTCATGCGCCGCGACTACACCAACTTCGGTTTCGACGCGGCCGACCTGATCATCGCCGTCGGCTATGAACTGCAGGAGTTCGACCCCGCCCGGATCAACCCCCAACGCGACAAGAAAATCATCCACGTGCACCGCTTCCCCGCTGAGGTCGACGCGCACTACTCGATCGACCTTGGCATCATCGGCGACATCTCGCAGTCCTTGGACGCGCTGTCGGCCGCCGTCTCCGACCGCTTCCGCGGCCCGGCCCCGGCCAGGTGTCGCGAAATGGTGCAAGCCGAGCTGGATCGCGGATGTGCCGACGGCCGGTACCCGCTCGCACCGCAGCGCATCGTTGCCGACACCCGCACCGCTCTGGGTCGCGACGATGTCGTACTCGTCGACACCGGCGCCCTGAAGATGTGGATGGCGCGGCTGTACCCCACGTACGCGCCCAACACCTGCCTGATCTCCAACGGCCTGTCCGCAATGGGCTTCGCACTGCCCGGGGCGCTCGCCGTGGCCCTGGCCGAACCGGACGTCAAGGTGTTGGCCGCGGTCGGCGACGGCTCGTTCCTCATGCACTCCCAGGAGATCGAAACTGCCGTCCGCGAAGCTATCCCGCTCACCGTGCTGATCTGGGAGGACAACGGCTACGGGCTCATCGAGTGGAAGATGGACCTGACGCTAGGCGAACACGACGCCACCGCCTTCGGCAATCCCGACATCGTCCGCTACGCGGAGAGCTTCGGAGCCACGGGATATCGGATTGCCGCCGCGGAGGAACTGCTGCCCACACTGCGAACAGCACTGGACGACCCCGGAGTCTCCATCATCGCCTGCCCCGTCGACTACAGCGAAAACCTCAGGCTCACCGCCCGCCTCGGCCAACTGGACGCCGCACTCTGACGTCGTTCTGACTGATCCCGTGGCACAAGTGAGCGCAAGGCACCGCCGCCTCACCGCGACCCCATGTCGTGCTGGGGGCGCGGGAAGCGGCGGGGGAGCCCTGTAATGGTGGCCCTGGTCGCCCGAAGCGAATCGGCGAGCCGGCCCGGGCGCCTATCGGCAGCGGCCGCCGGCACGGCGGACGGCTGGGTCAGAAGGGCTTGGTGGGCAGGTACTTGCCGTCCAGGGTGATCACCGCGCGCTCGCCGCCCTCGGGGTCGGCGACCTTCTTCACGTCGAGCTTGAAGTTGATCGCGCTAATGATGCCGTCACCGAACTGCTCGTGGACCAGGGCCTTGAGCGTGGTGCCGTAGATCTGGACGATCTCGTAGAAGCGGTAGATCGTCGGGTCGGTCGGGACGCCGCCGGGAATGGAGCCCCGTGTCGGGATGGCCTGCAGCAGCACGGCCGCCTCCTCATCCAGCTCCAGCAGCTCGGCGACCGCCCTGGCGGCGGCCTCCGGCAGCGGATGCTGACCCAGCAGCGCGGCGGTCGTGAACGCGACCGACAGGCCGCTGGCGTCGGCGATCTGCTGCCAGGTCAGGTCCTTGCGCGTCTTGGCCTCGACAACCACAGCGGCCAGGGCCTGCCGGGCGGCAGGGTCGAACTGAGCGTGCACCATGAGGGTGTTCCTTTCCAACATGCCGGCCCGCCCTACAGCGAGCTCAGCGGAGTCATACGGTCGGGGGATCAGGCCGCCGGACGGCGGCCTGGACGAAAGGGCCAGGGCAGCTCAGGCCGCTAGGGCGGCGGAGCAACCCGTGACCGGGTCGAGCTGGTCGACCGCGCCGGTGGGGATGTCGTAGACCCAGCCGTGCAGCGTGAGGGTCTTCGCCGCCAGTGCCCGGACGACGCTGGGGTGCGTCGCCAGGTTTGCCAGCTGAGCGATCACGTTGTTCCGTACCAGGACGCTCACCTTGTCCTCGCCGGGCTCGGCACAGGCCGTACGGACCCGGGAGGCCTCCGCATGCCGCAGCCAATGGGCGACGGCCGGCAGGGCGGCGAGGTCGTGGTCGTCCGCCAGGGCGGTCATCGCGCCACAGGCGGAATGCCCGCAGACGACGATGTCGGACACGCCCAGGACGGCGACGGCGTACTCGATGCTCGCCGCGATCCCATCAGCGTTCGGGGTGTAGGCGGGCACCAGGTTTCCGGCCGTCCGAATGACGAACAGCTCGCCCGGCTCACTCTGTGTGATCAGCTCCGGTATGACGCGGGCGTCGGAGCAGCTGATGAACAGGGTGCTGGGCCGGTGCGTGGTGGCCAGGCGCTGAAAGTGCGCCGCCTGGGCGGGGAAGACGCCCCGCTGGAAATGTGCGACTCCCTCGGCGAGGTCTTGCATGATCACTCCTTTCGGCCAGTGCCCGACTGGTGCGGGTTGACGAAATCCACCATGCATGAACTGTGCTTATAGAGTCCAAGACGCCCTGAATATAAGATCTATTGGCCTCATCTATAGTGATGTCATGGGCTTCGAACTACGTCATCTGCGCTATCTGCTCGCCGTCGCCGAACAAGGCAGCTTCACCCGCGCCGCCGAAGTCCTGCACATCTCCCAGCCGACCCTGTCCCAGCAGATCAGACAGATGGAACGCCTGATGGGCACGCAGTTGCTGGACCGCACGGGTCGTGCGGTGCGCCTCACCGATGCCGGCGAGACCTACATCCACTACGCCCGTCGCGCCCTGCAGGAACTCGCCGCTGCCGAACGCGCCGTCCACGACGTGGCCGACCTCTCCCGCGGCAGCCTGCGCCTGGCGGTCACCCCCACGTTCACCGCCTACCTCATCGGCCCCCTCACCGGACAGTTCCACGTCCGACATCCCGGCATCACCCTGAGCATCAGGGAGATGACACAGGACCGCATCGAGTCCGCCCTCCTTGCCGACGACCTCGACCTCGGGATCGCCTTTCGCGGTGCCCACCTGCCCGGCATCACCACGGACGACTTGTTCACCGAAGCCCTCAGCCTCGTCGTCGGCACGCACCACCCCTACGCCGACCGGACAGACCCGCTACCCGTGCGAGAACTGGAAGACCGCCCCCTGGCCGTGCTCAGCAGCGACTTCGCCACACGCAGGCACATCGACACCTACTTCGATCAGCACCGCACCACACCGCGCATCGCGATGGAAGCCAACTCGGTCAATGCCGTCACCGAAATGATCCAGCGCACCCCTCTGGCATCTGTGCTGCCCGAGGCCATCACCCGAGATCACCCGCATCTGCGTGCCATACCCCTCGACCCGCCCCTGCCCGAGCGCACTGTCACTCTGCTCTGCCGCTCGGGCTCCTACCAAAGCGCTGCCGCCCGGGCTTTCACCCACCTCACCCGACAATGGGTCGCCTCCAGCGGATACTCCTCCTCTCCGTGAGGTCGCGGAGGCAGCGGGCTGTGGCCCCATGGCACAGGGACGCCGTCTGTCGAGCGGACGGGTCGAGCTGTGGAACTCTTCCTTCGTACGGCACGCCCTCTGATCGACTGACAAGGCCCGCACGGCTCGCTCAGCTCTCGCGGTCGGTCACGGACGCCGCTGTCACCGTCGCGGGCGGCAGCCGGGCAGGACACAGGCCCCGCGTTCGGGAGTACCAGCGATTTCTTGCGGCTTGAGGGCGGGCCGTGGATACGTGTGGCCACCGGGGCATCTGATAGGCGAATGCCGCCGCGCCCTTCCCGGACCCGCTAAGTAGTGGGTCAGGGAAGGGCGCGGCGGCATCTCTGGTGCTTCTCTGGGTCTTTGGGCCCGCGGGCGGGTTGCGGACCACGTTCCACTGGCTCTGCAGTCCGGCTGCGGCTGGGCGAAGGCGGCGTCGATGGCGGCGCCGTCCCGTGCGCCGGCGGGGGTCGGGCTGGTTCTCACGCTCCCCGCCGCGGGCCGGGCTCGGCGGCACGGCCGGAGCCGGTCCGCTCTGGAGCGGGGGTCAGGAGCCGGTGTGAAGGCCGGTGTAGAGGAAGTGGTTGGCCTGGTCGACGGCTGTCTTGGCGGCGTTGGTGTGGGCGAGGGCGTTGAGCATGGCGAAGTCGTGGATGATGCCCTGGTAGCGGACGGTGGTGATGTCGTTGCCGGCGGCGCGGAGCTTGGCGGCGTACGCCTCGCCCTCATCGCGCAGGACGTCGGCCTCGTCGGTGATGACCAGGGCCTTGGGCAGGCCTTCGAGCTGGTTGAGGCTCGCGCGCAGTGGCGAGGCAAGGATCTGCTTGCGGTCCTTGGCGTTGGGGGCGTAGGCGTCCCAGAACCACTTCATGGCCTTGCGGGTCAGCCAGGGCCCGTCGGCGAACTCCCGCTAGGAGGCCGTGTTGAAGTTGGCATCGGTGACCGGGTAGAAGAGCACCTGCTCGCGCAGGGCAGGGCCGCGGCGCTGCTTGGCCATGAGGGTGACGGCGGCGGTCATGTTGCCGCCGACACTGTCGCCGGCGACGGCGATCCGGGAGCCGTCGACGTTGATCTCGTCGCCGTGCTCGGCGACCCACTTGGTGGCCGCGTACGCCTGCTCGATGGCGATGGGGTAGCGCGCCTCGGGCGAGGGCGTGTAGTCGACGAAGATGACCGCAGCGCGGGCGCCGTTGGCGATCTGCCGCACCAGCCGGTCGTGGGTGTTCTCGTTGCCGAGGACCCAGCCGCCGCCGTGGAAGTACATGACGGCCGGGAGCTTGCCGCTCACTCCGGCGGGGCGGACGATCCGGATGGTCACCTCGCCGGTGGGTCCCACCTTGAGGGTGCGGTGGCTGATGTCCGCCGGGAGCTTGCCTACGGGGCCGGCCTGTGCGCTGTCGAGTGCCTTGCGGGCGTCGCCATAGGACAGGGTGTAGATAGGCGGGTTCTTCGCGGCCGCGTCGGCGAACGCCTGGGCGTCCTTTTCCAGCACCGGCGCGGTTGTGGTGGCGGACGGTGCAGCAGGTGAGGCCGACGCGTGGGCGGTGATGGTCACCCCGGCGATGAGGGCGGCTGCTGCGGCGACGGCGATCTTGCGGTGGATTCGGACAGGAGCGGTGCGCATGGGAAACTGGTGCGTGGCGCAGGGCGCGCGCAACGCGGGTACTGAGGCGGGACCCGGGCGGTCCGGCCGGGTGTAGTGCGGGGGTGTTACGGGCGCCGGATGTGGCTGAGCGCGCTCAGGCGGTGCCGAGTGCGGTGCGCAGTGTGTCGATGGCCTGGCTGATGGCAGCTTCGGCGGCGTGGGTCTGACGCAGGGCGTTGAGCATGACGAAGTCGTGGATGACGCCCTGGTAGCGGACGGCGGTGACGGGGACGCCCGCCTGGCGGAGCTTGTTGGCGTACGCCTCGCCCTCGTCGCGCAGGACGTCGGCCTCGCCGGTGATCACCAGGGCCGGAGGCAGACCGGTGAGCTGCTCGGTCGTGGCGCGCAGCGGGGAGGCGGTGATCTGGGCGCGCTCGGCCTCGTTGGTCGTGTACTGGTCCCAGAACCACTGCATGGCGTCCCGGCGCAGGAAGTAGCCCTCGGCGAACTGGTGGTAGGAGCCGGTGTCGAACGCGGCGTCGGTGACGGGGTAGAACAGCACCTGCTGCACCAGGGGGACATCCTCGCGCTGCTTGGCCATCAGGGTCAGTGCGGCGGCCATGTTGCCGCCGACCGAGTCACCGGCCACCGCGATCCGGGTGGGGTCCAGGCCCTTTGAAGCGCCGTCAGTGACGACCCAGCGGGCGACGGCGTAGTTCTGCTCGATCGCGACGGGGTAGCGGGCCTCGGGCGAGAGGTCGTACTCGGGGAAGACGACGGCGGCGTTCGCGCCGACGGCGAGTTCGCGCACCAGGCGGTCGTGGGTGTGGGCGTTGCCGAAGACCCAGCCCGCACCGTGGATGTAGAGGACAACGGGCAGCGGACCGGCGGCACCGACGGGACGGACGATGCGCGCCCGGACGATGCCGGTGGGCCCGCCCTGCACGGCCACCCACTCCTCGGCGATCTCGGGCTTGGCGATCTCGCCGGACTGGACCTCATCGACCACCTTGCGGCCCTCGACCGGACCGAGGTCGAACAGATACGGCGGGTTGGCGGTGGCCTCGGCGAACGCGGCGGCGGCCGGTTCCAGCACGGGGCCGGTGATGTTCTCGGGCATGGGGACTCCTTGGACTGATACCGGGGCGGCAGCCTCGGCGAGGGATGTGTCCGGCCGTTCGGCGGTCACGAGAACACCGTAGCGCTCAATTTAGTCGTGCACAACTGAATCGACCAAGACATAGTCGAGGGCGCTTGGAATGGGTAGGATGTACCTGGCCGATCATCAGAGGTAAGGACGGCGCTCATGGGCCAGAACACGCGCGACGACGCCGCAGTAGGTTCGCTGCTGCTTCAGGACCAGCTCTGCTTCGCCCTGTACGCGGCCTCGCGGGCGGTCACGACCCGCTACCGTCCACTGCTCGACGAGCTGGGGCTGACCTACCCGCAGTACCTCGTCATGCTGGTGTTGTGGGAGCAGGGCTCGGTCTCCGTACGGGAGCTAGGCACGGCGCTCCAGCTGGAATCCAGCACCCTTTCGCCGCTCCTCAAGCGCCTTGAGGCCGGCGGCCTGATTCGCCGCGAACGACGCGCCGAGGACGAACGCTCCGTCGCCGTACGCCTCACCCCGGCCGGCGCGGACCTTCAGGAGAAGGCCCGCGCCGTCCCGCTGGCCATCGGCGAGGCCATGGGTCTTACCCCCGAACAGGACGCCACCGCGAAGCACTTGCTCCGCCTGCTCACCGGGAACGTCACCCACGACTGAGGCACCGGGCGCGGCGCGCGCACTCTGGTTCACGAAATGCGCGCGCCGGACGATCGCGCGACACCTCGACGGGGAGATGGCGGAACACCCTCGCCGGGACGGATGGCCTTCCGCCAGTTCTGCGTGGCGAACGAGATGTAGATCCCGTCCCCGTCCCCGTCCGCGTCGCGGTCGGGGATGCAGTTGGCTACAGACCGGTAGCTCGGCTGACTCGGCGTCCGTGTCCCGAACCTTGCTGCGGCAGTTTCCTCGTCGGCCATTCGTCCGTTGAGCGGAATGTCGGATGTTGGGGCTGCTCTCGGGGGTCTTGTGCGGTTGTTCTTCGTGGACCAGCGCCGAGTTTGGAAGGTGGGTGCGGTCGCGGGGCGGAGCTATGCAGAGCTGAGCGAGCTCTTCGAGCGACGCCGACTGCCCCGGGGCACCCCGATCCTGCTCGATGACACGATGCGCCCGGTCGAACCGCTGACCAGTTGGTTCCGCGCGATGGGCCTCGCGGGCCGTGATGCGAAGACGATGAAGGCATACGCGTACACCGCGTTGATGTTGTTCAACTTCCTGGCCACCCGTAGCCGCGATTTCGTCTCGGCGAGCGAGGCGGACCTGCTGGAGTTTCGGTTGTGGCGGCGGGAGCAAGCCGAGGAGACGGTCGGACAGGCCGCTTGGGATCGTGATTCGGCAGCGCTCGGCCAGCTCTACGATTACCTGGTCCAGCGTGGTCAGGTCCCTGGGCGGCCGTGGCGCCCCACCGGCCGTACGGCCTCGCTGGGCAGCGGTGTCAGCCGTGACCTGCGTGTGCGCCACATGGAACTCGAGCAGTACCTGTTCTGCCGTGACGTTGGATTCGGGGGGCTGCGGCCGGACGCCGGCCTGGACGGCACGTTCCGTGGATGGTGGCCGCACCGCAATCGTGCCGCGTGCGAGCTGGCGTTGCTGACGGGCATGCGCCTTCAGGAGTGGTCCACCCTGCTGCTGCCCGAACTCGGCCTTGCCGGCGGGCCGAAGCCCACGATCGCGGACGTCGATCTGGCTGCCTGCGCCAAGTACCAGCGCCCGCGCTCGGCGTACGTTCCGCTCGGCGCGATGGCCTTGTTGGACCCCTACCTGCTGCTCGAGCGCCCCCGGATCGTGGCCAAGGCGCAGCGCGCGCTGCGCCGTCGCAGCCGGGAACTGTTCGTCATCCAGCGCCTGGACGCGGACAGCACGAGGATCCGCGGGGTCCTGGACGGGTGCACGGTCACCCGCGTGATCAAGGACATGGATCCTGAGCTGCGGCGCATCGCCGTACTGGAGACCGGGGACGGTCTGGATCCGCTCGCGGTGTTCCTCGGGCAGGGCGGGGCGATGTTGTCGTTCTCCGGCTGGGACCGGGTGCGCTGGCGGGCCTGGGAACGGATGCAGCAGTGGTCGAGCGACCGGGAGGCCCCGGTCCTTCCGCGGCACTGCTGGTGCTATCACGATCTGCGGCACACGTTCGCCCTGCGGCTTCTCATCTACCTCACGCGTGAGGCCCTTGACGACATCAAGGCTCGAAAGCTTCCGATGGCGACGTTGCTGGACCACATGGTCGGCAAGCTGGACATCCACAACGTCCGCATCGACGGGCCAGCGGACATCCGCCGGCTGCGGAAGTCCGGCAAGGTCGAGAAAGCCCTGACCTTCAAGGGCCGCATCAGCGACATCGCCGACGACCACACCGAGGAGACGTTCCGCCGCAGCTACGCCCACGGCACCACGCTGCGCGTCATCGCAGGCCAGGTCATCACCACGGCCACAACAGCACTGGCTGTCCAAGGCCCTCGCGGGCCCGGTCGTCCTCGACCAAGAACAGTCCCTCCAGGATCCGGAAGCCGAAGCGGCACTGGGGCTATCGGCGCAGGATATCGAGCAGCTGCGAGCCGGTGAACTCGACATGGGCGTCTCCAGTTGCCGCGACCCCTTCACTTCCCCGTTCGGGCGCCCGGGGCAGATGTGCCCGGTCGCCCCGACCCGCTGCCTGGAATGCCGCAATGCGTTCATCCTGCCGTCCAACCTTCCTCAACTTCTGCTGTTCGCCGCCCATCTGGAACAGCTGCGTCACCGGCTCGCCCCGCGCCACTTTCACGCCCTGTGGGGACAGAGCCACGCCAACCTGACCGAAGTCCTCGGCCTGCGTACCGACGCCGAGATCTCCCGGGCCCGCCAGCGCATCGCCGACGAGGGCCTGACGCTGCAACTCCCCATCTCCTCGCAGGTGGAGTTCGACGTATGAGCGGCCTGCCGGCCCCATCCGGCCGCCCCGGCGTCTTCGCGGACGACGAACCGGTCCTGCAGTCCCTGCCGTTACTGCCCAGGGCACGTCCACTCTTGTTCGGGGAGACGCAGACCTGGGACTTCAACGACGTACTGCGCCGCCCTGCCCGGCTCGTGCCCGGGCAATGGCGTCTGACGCTCATGCAGCTCACCGAGGTGCAGAACCTGCTCGCCCGCGAGCTGGCAATGATCGAGTTCAACCCACGCCATCCCAAGATCCTGGCCCGAGGGCTCCATCTGCAGCCTCGGCCACGCAAGGTCGGCACGGTGCAGCGGCACGTCGGCATCCTGCGCGCACTGGCTACGTTCGGAGCCGGCGAGGGCCTGCCCGAGGACTTCGGCCAATGGTCAACAGCCGACTTCCACCGCTACCTCACCGACCGCCGCGAACACCTTGACCTGACCGCGGTCCGGCCCCACATCCTGACCATCAAGCTGCTGCACCGACTGGCGCCCGCGCTCACGCATGGCGGGCTCACCGCGGACCCGTGGCCGGGACAAACCGGTGCCCAGGTACTCGAGCTGTCGCGCAACAGGCCGCTGCGAACGCCCGTCATCCCGCCGCAGACCTGGTTTCCCCTCATCCACTCTGCCTGGACATACATCGACACCTTCGGGCCCGACATCCTGCGGGCCCGCGCCTACTGGCGGGACCTTCAAGCAACCGCCCGTCCAGTCCCTCTACCCGAGGCACGCCAGCTGTGCGAGAAGTGGCTGGCCGACCCCTCCCACCGCATTCCGGTGTGGCTGGCGAACGACATGACGCGGAACAAGAACGCCACCACGATCGTGAACTGGTCCGTGCTGGCGGCAATGATCGGCGTCGCGCAGCCCACCACCGTCTTCGCCGCAACCGCACCGCACGGACGCCAACTGCGCGCGCGTGTCGAGGAACTGGCCGCCGAGGGGCGTACGCAGAGTGGTCTGCTCTGCGACCTCACCCAGGTCGACCGGAAGGACGGCACCGCGGGGCCCTGGTGCATGAGCCTCTATCCGCAGCGCCTTTGGATCGAGTTCACAGCGCTGCGCAATGCGGCTCCGGTGTTCGTTACCGCGCTGTCGATGATGCGGGACAGCGAGGTCCGGGAAATCCTCAAGGACTCGGTCGTCGAGCACTACGGCAGCCCGGCAGTGAAGTCGACCCTGCACAAACTCAACCCCAACCTGCCCGTCAAGCACTGGTGGATCATCGAACCGGTCGCCCAGGCCATCCAGACGGCCGCCGAGCTCTCCGTACACGACACGCTCGCCTTCGCCTCAGTACAGGCCAAGTCGCCCATCGCCCACCTGGACAGCTGCCAGGCGATCACGAGCTTCCTTCAGCACGTCAATCGCCACCGGGACATCACCGGTCTGCCGGCCATTCCCGAGCAGAAGCTGAGCCCTCACATGTTCCGACGCACCATGGCCATGCTTACCCGGGACTTCCCCGGATCGGAGATCGCCCTCGGAATGCAGCTCAAACACGCCGCAACGCGCGCGCTCGCCAACACCACCACCCAGGGCTACACCGAACCATCCCCGGCCTGGGCCAGCCACCTCACCACCGCCATCAGCGAGCGCCGCTTCGAGCAGCTCAAGGAACTCTTCGACGCCGACGGACGAGGCGAGAACATCGGCTACGGCCCGGGCGCTGACCAGCTCCGCGGCGCCTTCACCACCGTACGAACCCAGGCCGAGCACCTCCGCGCCAACCAGAAAGCCCAGCGCGGAGATCTCCGGGTCGAGTACGGCCTCCTCCGCCAAGTCCACCTCACCGTGCGCTTCGGCAAGCTCAACCACTGCACGATGGACGAAGCCAACCCCGTCGGCGCCAAATGCCTCGAGGACGCCGTCGTTCCCCAAGGCCATCAAGGCCCTCTCATCGACCGGTGCCAACCCGCCCGCAGCGCACGCAGCATCATCGCCCCCGCGCATCTGCCGATCTGGACCGCCGAGCGAGCCTCCATCCAGGATCTGCTAGCCACCCCGAAGCTCCCGGCCAATCGCCGCAAGCAACTGACCGAGCAACTCAACGAAGTCGATCACGTCCTGCGAAGGACCACCTCATGACCTCAGCCGAGCGTCCGAGCGTCTCACCCCGCACAGAACGCGCTCTGCGCGACGCCATGGAACGGCTCTTCGCCGGCCGCCCAGCCCGCACCGACGGCAAACTCACCAAGAACAACCTCTGGCGGGAAGCCGGCGTCAGCCGCGCCACCATGAACCGCGCCACGAACGTGCTGGCCGACTGGGACAACCGCATCGGGCACAGTCCAGCCCATGCCCAAGACCGCAAGCAGGCCGAGACCATCACCGCACTACGCCAGCATCTCCGACAAGCCCAAACAGACCGCGACCGTCTCCAGGATCAGGTCGACGCCGCAGCAACCGTCATCGCCGCCCTGTACGCCGAGAACGCGGCGCTCCGTGAGCAGATCTCGAGCCAGTCGGCGACCGTCGTATCTCTTACGCCACGACGGTGACCCCGCTCGTCATCGAGCTCAGTCGGAGATGCGCCCGCTGTCTCGTGAGACATCTAAAGATCTGGAGAAGGATGGTTCTCCAGACACTTGAAGTTGTCTCATCCGAGTGACAGCTCGGCGTCTCTCAGCACGCCTCCGATCGGCACCAGAAGACCGCACAGCCCTGCAGCCTCGCGCCACAGGCGTGGACGCGAACCGTGACGTCCACATAACATGTCACCGTTAACTTAACGGCGAGAACCTGAGGGGCCGCGATGACCATCACCGCGCAAGACGTCTACACCTTGGCGCCGTTCGCCAGGACGCTCGGGATACGCTTCGGATCCCTCAAGGCCGACGCTGTCACCGCGCAACTCGCCTACACGCCCGAGCAGTCCACCGTCGGCGCCGCGATGCACGGCGGGGCACTGATGGGGCTGGCCGATGTAGCCGGCGCCGTGTGCGCCACGCTGAACGGGACCGCCGACACCGTCCCCGCGACCATGGAATCCACCACCCACTTCCTGCGGCCCGTACACGGCACCGGCGCCTTCGCGACCTCCCGCCCGCTGCACGTCGGCAAGTCAACGGTCGCCGTGGAAATCGACATCAGGGATGACAAGGACCGGCTCTGCGTCCGCGTCACTCAACTCGTCGCCCTCCGGAGGCGCCATGACTAAAGGACCCGGCCAGACCACGGCCGACACCCGCGCCAGCACAACCGAAGGCCGTCGGCGCAGTCGCGCCAAGCGAGGCCACGGCGGCCGACTGAGGGACGAGCTCATCGAAGCGGCCGGCACGCTGCTCGACGACGCCGGCGAGGAAGGCGTGACCATCCGTGCGGTGGCACAGGCTGTCGGGGTCAGCACCCCATCGGTATATCTGCACTTCGACAACCGACTGGAACTGCTGCACACCGTGTGCCTCGGGGTCTGGGACGAGCTCGGCCGACGGATGCTGAGCATCAGCGCCCAGACCACCGACCCGTTCGCCGAACTCCACCAGCGCAGTGTCGCCTACATCAGGTTCGGGCTCGACCATCCCCTGCGCTACCGCCTGGTCGCGACCGGACCCGCGACAGCCGCCACTGAGCAGGTCGCCGACGCCTGCTTCCGATTCCTGCGGGAAACGGTGCAGCGATGCGCCGACGCTGGCGTGCTCCACGGCGATGTGACGGCGCTGACCCGGGCCATCTGCGCGTGCCTGCACGGTGCCGTCTCGCTGCTGATCCTCCAGCCGACCTCGAAATGGCCCGACGACATCACCCAGTACGCAGACGATGCCGCCACCCTCGCCTGCGAGGGCGCCGCCGCCCTCTCACGCGCGCACCATGGCCGCTACGAAACGTGAACTGTTCTGCCCTGGGCAACGCTCCGCTTCGCTAGCATTCTCATCGGCCGACGCTTGGCGCAGCGGTCGGCGGGCCGGCCCGCGCGGGGCGGAAAAAGGGCTGGTCCTCCATGCCCTTGCGGTAGTGCTGGCGCAGTTCGCCGCGCTGTCCGAAGAAGATCCGCCGGGCCAGGCGGTGGCGGGCCTCGGCGATGTTGAGCTGCTTGCCGATCATGCGCCGGTTTTGAAGTGGCCCAGACAGCGAGCTGATGTCTCATGAGACATATCAAAGTCTGGAGAGCGACGGCTGGCGAGCGCAAGTCTCCGTCGACCGGGCGCGTGTGGTGCTGCGCTCGCGGCGGGGCACCGACATGGCGCCGGCGTTCCCGGAGATCGCGGCGGGGACGGCGCAGCTGCCGGATCTAACGGCGCTGGACGGTGAGCTGGTGGTGTGGGAGTTGGGCCGGTTGGCGTTCGAACGCCTCCAGGGCTGACTGCAGCAGCGCGGCGCCGGGGCGGCCCGGCTCGCTGCCGAGTGGCCTGCCCACTTCGTCGCCTTCGACGTGCTGCGGCTGGCAGGACAGGACACCATCTCCTGGCCGTACCGGCGGCGCCGGGCGGCGCTGGAGGAGCTGTTCGTCGAACACGGGCTGACGGCTCCGTGGGCGCTGTGCCCGTCGACCACCGACCCGGACACCGCTCGGGAGTGGCTGTCCTGGACGGCGGTCGGTTTGGAAGGGCTCGTCTTCAAGCGGCTGGACGACCCATACCGGCCGGCGGTGCGCGGGTGGCAGAAGCACAAGGTGCGCGAGACCACCGAGGCGATCGTCGGCGCGGTCACCGGCACCCTGGCCGCTCCGCGCAGTCTGCTCCTGGGGCGCTATGACACGGGCGAGCGCCTGCAGTACACCGGCCGCACCACCTCGCTCCCACAGACGGACAGTAGCGCCCTCGCCAGCCTGCTGGCCCCCGCTGGTGACGAACACCCTTGGACGGGCTGGACGTTCCGTCCCCCGCGGATACGCGTGTGAGGGCCCGAACCGGCGGCGGTTCGGGCCCTCACTGCCGCCTGGAGAGTGGCGGATCTCGGCGGCGCGCAGGGCGTGGAAGGCGAGCAGGGCGGTGACGGCGGCCCGGGCAGGGTCGGGCGAGGTGAGGGCCTGGCGGATCGGGGCGGTGTCGGCGGGCAGGGGGATGGTGGGGGCCGGTGCGTTGCCTTGCCCGCCAAGACAGGCGCGCCCGAACGGACTGCAATGAGACTCATTGAGATCAAATTCGTGTCATAGCAACATTCACAAAGGTATGTACGCTTTTCTCTTTTTGTCCCCTTGGTCGCAGACTGTGGAAGGCGCGGTACTTTTGATGCGAAGGATTGCGGTTTGGCCGCTGGTTCTGGGAGCGGTGACCCTTGGGCTCGCGTGTGAGATGTCTGGCCCCGTAGCAGCTCAGGGG
Organism: Streptomyces jeddahensis; assembly: GCF_001642995.1. Taxonomy (GTDB): domain Bacteria; phylum Actinomycetota; class Actinomycetes; order Streptomycetales; family Streptomycetaceae; genus Streptomyces; species Streptomyces jeddahensis. Next base: position 1,912 of record NZ_LOHS01000029.1, on the reverse strand, counting down.
CTCACGGGTACGGCCCCATCAAAGGTTGGTAATACACACGCAGAGCGGAGCATGTCCCGAGCGGCAGTCGCCGGGATCGTTACGGCGAGGACTGGTCTGATTGTCCGCGCCCGGCCGACAACTCAGGCTGCGCACCTCGGTACTTACGCTAAGGGTGCCCGTATCAGTATCTCGTGCAAGTCATTCGGACAAAGTGTCGGCGGAAATAAAACATGGTACAAGCTTGCGAACCGCGCGGGCTGGGTGAGTGCCCGCTACGTCAGCGTCTCTAGTGCCGTGCCGCCGTGCGGCAAGCCAGGTCCGCCAGGCCCGCCGGGACCCCGGGGGCCACAGGGAGAAAGGGGCCCCCAAGGACCTGCCGGACCGCAGGGTCCACAAGGACCTGCCGGACCACAGGGACCCGCTGGCACTGCCAACATCACCCCCGTATACGGAGAAGCCACGGCGCTGGGACCAGACGATACGAGGGCGTTGGTCGCCGTCTGTCCAGCTGGACAGACGGCTATTTCAGGAGGCTGGCTCTCGGCCAGCAAGGTCATCCCGGTCAACAGCTATCGGAGCACGAGCGGCAATCCCGACGACAGTTGGACGGTCAACTTCCACAACACCTCTACCCAGGAGACGTATCTCATTACTCCCATTGCGTATTGCGCCCCGTCGACGGCCTAGTACCCAGCTCCAGTTCGCTATCACTGCTGGTCACAGCATGCGTGCCTCCGCAGCCATCAACCCACAATCGCCCGGCTGTGGTCGTCGATTAAGGCGAACAAGTACGTCTTCCGCCCCCCGATCTTCGGCCCGTGCAGGGCGTCCCCGATCCACGACTCGTTGCCCCTCGTGGCCTCGAACCGGCCAAAGACGCTCGTGTCACTGAGCGTTTTCCATCCTCAGTCTGAGCTAGCCAGCCGGGCACGGATGCTGCGCTGGGGCGCGATGCGGACGGTGAGCACGCGGTGGTGCTACTGGCGGTCGTTCCTCTCTATCTGGGGCGCGGTGGCCGTCGCCGGGAAGGTGCGGCGGAGCTCCGCGAAGAGGTGGGGGTAGTTGGTGTCATGGGTGACCACCGCCGCGAGGAGGGCGTCCAGCGCCGCCTTGAGGGGGTCGGGGGCGGCGGCGTCCCAGAGCGCGGTGAGGGCGGCGACCTGGGGCAAGCCGGGGGTTCCGTCGTGGGACTGTGGAACGCGTGCGTCGGAGAACACGGCGTCCCGCAGCCGTCGTGGGTCGTCCAGGGGCGGCGAGTAGGGCTCGCCCCGGTCGAGCTCCGCCAGGCCGCGCGCCACCCAGTCGATTTCGCTGATCCCTGCTGTCGCACAGGCGCGGTGCGCTGCCCAGTGGGCGAGCGCGCGTTGTTCCTCGGGACCTGCGGCGTCGATCACATGCACGAGTGCGGCATCGAGGCCGACGAGGCCCTTGGGATAGCCCTGGAACCCCCGGAGCTTGTTCCGGACATCCCGCAGTCGGTTGCTGGGCAGGCGCCCGCCCCAGGCGTCCATCTCCTTTTGAAGCTCGGCGTGCTCCTGCTCCTCGCGGGCCTGCCGCTCTGCCTCGGCCCGCTCCTCGGGGGTGGGGCCTGGGGGCTGCTTGCGCGCGAACTCGTGCCAATAGGCGGCGGCTCGGCTGGTTTCCTTGACCACGCGGTCAGGGGCCGGCGGGCTTGGCCAGAATCGCAGCAGATACTCCTCCAGCACGGGTTCGCCCGCGTCGCGTACCGCGTTGCGCGCCTCGTCCATACCTCGGCAGTGGTAGCGGACCCGGTACGAGGTCTCGGAGAGGGGGAGCGGATGCCTGGGGTAGTCCCACTCCACGAGATAGGTCGTGTCCGATTCGGGTCGGAACGACGCCTCGACGATGTCCTCCCAGGCGTCGGCGTCCAGGGGCGGTTCCGTCTCGTGCAGCTCGACGGTCATTGGGA
>NZ_LOHS01000028.1 GCF_001642995.1 Streptomyces jeddahensis | reverse complement strand
CGCGGGGCGGGCGCGGCGCCCGGGCAGGGCGGGGCCATGGGGTCCGGAGGGGCCGCAGGGTCCGGCGGGGCGGCAGGGTCCGGCAGCGGGGCCAAGCGTCGGCTGCTCGAGATCCCGGGCCTCGTGCCGAGCCTCGACGAACAGCCCGCCGCCTGCACCTTCGCCCCGCGCTGCGCCCGCGCGGACGAGCAGTGCACATCGAGCCGCCCGGGCTTCAAGGCCGTCACGGCCGACGCGGGCGCGGACGCCCGGCATCGGGCCGCCTGCTGGCACCCGCACGACGTCGCCCTGCAGCCCATCACCCAGGAGGCCGGACAGTGACCACCGCGACCACCGCAACCGCCGGCGCCATCGAGGGGACCGGGCCGGGGCCCGTGCTCGAACTCGTCGGCCTGGAACGCCACTTCACCGGCTCCGGCGGCACCGTACGCGCAGCCGACGGCGTCACCCTGACCGTCGGCCGCGGCGAGGTCGTGGGCCTCGTCGGCGAGTCGGGCAGCGGCAAGTCCACCGTCGGACGCTGTGCCGTCCGCCTCGACGAGCCCACCGGCGGCACCGTACGCGTCAACGGCACCGACATCACCCGCATGTCGCGGCGTGCCCTGCGCCCGCTACGCAAGGACTTCCACCTCGTGTTCCAGGACCCCTCGTCGTCACTCGACCCGCGCATGACCGTGGGGGCGATCATCGCCGAACCGCTGAGACTGCACGGGCTGGCCAAGGGGGACGCGGCACGCGCGCGCGTGGCGGAACTCCTCGAGCAGGTAGGGCTGCGCCCGGAGCACGCCGACCGGCATCCGCACGAACTGTCCGGCGGGCAGCGGCAGCGCATCTCCATCGCCCGCGCCCTGTCCGTCGACCCGGACCTGCTCGTCGCCGACGAGCCGACCTCGGCGCTCGACGTCTCCGTGCAGGCCTCCGTGCTCAACCTCCTGGCCGACCTGCAGCGCGACCGCGGTTTCGGCTGCCTGTTCATCACGCACGACCTCGCGGCCGTCGAGTTCCTCGCCGACCGGATCGCCGTGATGTACCTCGGCCAGATCGTCGAACAGGCCCCGACAGCCGAGCTGTTCGCCGATCCCAAGCACCCGTACACGCAGGCGCTGCTGTCCGCGGCGCCCGTCCCGGACCCGGCCGAGCAGCGCTCGCGGCAGCGCATCGTGCTGAGCGGCGAACTGCCGAGTCCGCTGGACCCGCCGCCCGGCTGCCGCTTCCACACCCGCTGTCCGCTGGCCACAGGCCGCTGCCGCACCGAGGAGCCGGAGCCGCGCGTCCTGCCGGGCGGCCGCCGCGAGGTGTCGTGCCACCTGGTCACGGACGACGGCACCGCACCGGACGCGGCAGCACCACCGCAGACGGGCACGGCCGGTACGGGCACCGCTTCTCCCGCCGGAACCGGCTCTCCCACCGGAGCCGGTTCTCCTGCCGGAGCCGGTTCTCCCACCGGAACCGGTTCTCCCGCCGGAGCCGGCTCTCCCGTCGGCGACTGACCCCTGCGTACGATCCCGAACACCCGCACACCCCGCACACCGCACAGCACGCTAGGAGCTGCACTCTTGTTCACCACCCGGCCGACGCTCCAGGGCACCTTCGGCATGGTCTCCTCCACCCACTGGCTCGCCTCGCAGTCCGCGATGGCGGTGCTGGAGGGCGGCGGCAACGCCTACGACGCCGCGGTCGCCGCGGGCTTCGTCCTCCACGTCGTCGAGCCGCACCTCAACGGGCCCGCGGGCGAGGTACCGATCATCCTCGCGCCCGCGGGCGGCGAGGTGCGCGTGCTGTGCGGCCAGGGCGTCGCGCCCGCGGGGGCCACCGTCGCGCACTACCGCTCGCTCGGGCTGGGCCTCGTCCCCGGCACCGGGCCGCTCGCCGCGGCCGTGCCCGGCGCCTTCGACGCCTGGATGCTGCTCCTGCGCGACTACGGCACGAAGTCCCTCGCCGACGTCCTCGCGTACGCCATCGGGTACGCCGAGGACGGGCACGCGCCCGTGGAGCGCGTCGGCGAGACCGTGGAGACGGTCCGTGAGCTCTTCGAGACCGAGTGGACCTCGTCGGCGGAGGTGTATCTGCCCGGCGGCCGGCCGCCCGCGCCGGGTGAGCTGTTCCGTAATCCCGCGCTGGCCGTCACCTGGCGCCGGCTGATCGCCGAGGCGACCGAGGAGGGCGGCACGGACCGGGTCGGGCAGATCGAGGCCGCACGGCGGATCTGGAGCCGCGGATTCATCGCCGAGGCGCTGGTACGGCAGGCGCAGCGCCCCACGATGGACACCAGCGGCACCCGCCACACCGGCACGCTCACCCTGGACGACCTGGCCTCCTGGTCCGCGTCGTACGAGGCGCCGGTCACGTACGACTGGCGTGGCTGGACGCTGTGCAAGGCGGGCGGCTGGAGCCAGGGGCCGGTGTTCCTGCAGCAGCTGGCCCTGCTTCCGCCGGAGCTGCCCGAGTACGGTTCCGGCGAGTACGTGCACATGCTCGTCGAGGGCTGCAAGCTCGCGATGGCCGACCGCGAGGCCTGGTACGGGGACGCGGCGGACGTGCCCGTCGACGAGCTGCTGTCCGACGCGTACAACGCGCAGAGGCGCGCGCTCATCGGCGCCAAGGCCTCGCACGAGCTGCGGCCGGGGAGCCCGGGCGGGTGTGTGCCGAAGCTGAGCGCGCACGCGCGCGTGGTGGCCTCCGGAGAGCCCGGATTCGATCCTCTGGGCATCCCGGGGGCGGGCGTGGGCGAGCCCACCGTGGGCGGGAGCGGCCGCGCGTCATCGGCAGGCGCATCGTCCGTGCTGGGCGAACCCGATGTGGCACCGGACGGCGGGACCCGGGGCGACACCTGCCACCTCGACATCGTCGACCGCTGGGGCAACATGATCGCGGCCACGCCCAGCGGCGGCTGGCTGCAGTCCAACCCCGTCGTGCCCGAGCTGGGCTTCCCGCTCGGCACACGGCTCCAGATGGCGTGGCTGGAGGAGGGCCTGCCGAACTCGCTCACGCCCGGGCGGCGGCCCCGCACGACCCTGACCCCGTCCCTCGCCCTGAAGGACGGTGTGCCTGTGATGGCCTTCGGGACGCCCGGTGGCGATCAGCAGGACCAGTGGCAGGTCCACTTCTTCCTGGCGGTCGCGCTGCGCGAGCAGGTGCGCGGCGGGCTCGACCTGCAGGGCGCCATCGACGCCCCGAACTGGCACAACGACAGCTTCCCCGGCTCCTTCTACCCGCGCGGCATGCACCCGGGGTCCGTCACCGTCGAGTCCCGCATGGACCCGGAGGTGATCGAGGAGCTGAGGCGCCGGGGACATGAGGTGACTGTGGGGGCGGCGTGGTCGGAGGGGCGCCTGTGCGCGGTGGCCAGGGACCCGGAAACCGGGGTCCTGTCCGCGGCAGCCAATCCACGAGGGATGCAGGGGTACGCGGTGGGGCGCTAACGGGGGCGCTGAGGGCGAAACGCCGGCCGGGCCTGCCCGGTCGTGGCCTTCTCCTTGACGACGAGGCGGCCCGGCCGGTAGGGGATTTCACCCCGTTCACGGTGATTCCACCCGCCGTACACCGGGCTCGGCGGGCGATGTCAGTGACGCGTGCTCTCATGGGACGCATGATTGATGACTTTCTCGTACACGGACTGACCGACGTCGAGGAGGCGGTCCGCAAGGCAGCCGCCGTCGAGATCGTGCCCCGCTTCCGGCAGCTCGCCGCGCACGAGATCGTCGAGAAGAGCGGGCCGCACGACCTGGTGACGGTGGCCGACCGGCTGGCCGAGGAGTTCCTGACGACAGCGCTCACCGAGCTGCTGCCCGGCTCCGTGGTCGTCGGCGAGGAGGCGGTGCACGCGGACCCGAGGACGTACGAGGCCATACGCGGCGAGGCGCCGGTGTGGATCGTCGACCCGGTCGACGGGACGCGGCAGTTCGTGCACGGGAACCCGGGGTTCTGCACGCTCGTCGCGCTGGCGCTGGGCGGCGAGGTCCTCGCCTCGTGGACGTACGCGCCGGCGCTCGACGAGCTGGCCGTGGCCGTGCGCGGGCAGGGCGCCGTGTTCAACGGCGCGCCGCTGCGGTCCGGTTCACCGGCGGCAGGCCAGGTGCTGCAGGTGGCCACGTCCCACCCGGACTACACCACACCCGAGCAGAAGCAGGCCCTGGTCGGGCTGCGCGTGGACGGCGTGGACCCGCGGCCGTGCGGCTCGGCGGGGCTGGAGTATCTGGCCGTCGCCCGCGGTGAGCTGGACGCCGTGGCCTTCTCGTGGGAAGCCGCCTGGGACCACGCCGCCGGGATTCTGCTGGTCGAGGAGGCGGGGGGTGCGCACCTGACGCGTGCGGGCGAGCCGTTCCGTATCACCGGGGGCAATGCGCTGCCGTTCACGGCCGCGCGGGACGCGGCCACGGCTCGCCGCGTCGCGGGCCTGCTGTCGGACGGAGCCTGAGCTGAGTTGAAGCCGCGCTGCGGTTTTCCCGAAACAGGCCGAACTCCTCACGGAGATAGGTGAGTTCGGCGAGCGAGGCCGCTGTCGCCGGGACGCGGTCCGGACCCTCGAACGAGATTTGGCGCGCCGGCCACCCGTCCTGCGCGGTCTCGAACCAGTACGAGGTCTCGTTCTCCTCGGACCAGGCGCGGAAGCGGTGCGTCACCATCCGGCCGACGCTACCGCGGCCGTCGGGCTGTCAGACCCCCGGCATATCCTGGGGTGCAGTGGCCGTCGGCTGACAAGGGAGTCCGAAGGTGCCGTCGATGCTCGATGCCGTCGTCGTGGGTGCGGGGCCGAACGGACTGACTGCTGCCGTCGAGCTGGCCCGCCGCGGATTCTCCGTCGCCGTCTTCGAGGCGCGGGACACGGTGGGCGGGGGAGCGCGGACCGAGGAGCTCACGCTGCCCGGTTTCCGGCACGACCCCTGTTCCGCAGCCCACCCTCTCGGGGTCAACTCGCCCGCCTTCAGGGCGATGCCCCTGGAGCGGTATGGCCTGGAGTGGCTCCATGCCCCCCTCCCCATGGCGCACCCCTTCCCCGACGGCACGGCCGCGGTGCTGTCGCGCTCCGTCGCCGAGACGGCCGCGTCCTTGGGGCCGCGCGACGCGGGGACGTACCGCAGGCTGGTCGCCCCCTTCACCCGCAGATGGGACACACTCGCCCGCGACTTCATGTCGCTGCCGCTGACCGCGCTCCCGCGCGACCCCGTCACCCTCGCCCGCTTCGGCCTCGTGGGCCTGCCTCCGTCGACGTGGCTGATGCGCCGGTTCCGCGACGAGCGGGCCAAAGCGCTGTTCTCCGGCCTCGTCGCCCATGTCATTGCGCCGCTCGACGGCCTGGCCACCGGCGCCGTCGGCCTCGTCTTCGCGCTGGCCGCGCACGCGCGCGGCTGGCCGGTCGCGCGCGGCGGCTCCCAGTCGATCTCCGACGCCCTCACCGCGTACCTGAAGGACCTCGGCGGCCTGGTGCACACGGACTACGAGGTCAAGCGGCTGGACGATCTCCCGCCCGCCCGCGCCTACGTCTTCGACACCTCGCCCGCCGCGCTGGCCCGGATCGCGGGGCTGGGCCGCGCCTACGACCGGTATCGGTACGGCGCCGGCGTGTTCAAGATCGACTACGCGCTCGACGGACCGGTGCCGTGGACCGCCGAGGAGCCACGCCGTGCGGGGACCGTGCAGGTCGGGGCGAGCAGCCAGGAGATCGACGCGGCCCTGCGCGCGGCCTCGCGGGAGGGCCGGGCGCCCGACTCGCCGTTCCTGATCACCGTCCAGCCGAGCGTCGCCGACCCGTCGCGCGCGCCCGACGGCAAGCACGTCTTCTGGGCATACGGCCATGTGCCGAACGGCTGGGACGGCGATCTGACCGACGCCGTCGAGCGTCAGCTGGAGCGGTTCGCTCCCGGCTTCCGCGACCGCGTCCTGGCGCGCGCCACGGCCGGACCGCCCGAGCTGGCCGCGCGCAACCCGAACTACATCGGCGGCGACATCGCCTGCGGCGCCGCCTCCGGCCTGCAACTCCTGCTCCGCCCCAAGCTGTCCCTCTTCCCGTACAGCACCCCGCACCCGGCGATCTTCATCTGCTCGGCGGCGACACCGCCCGGACCCGGGGTCCACGGGATGTCGGGCCACAACGCGGCGAAGGCGGTGTGGCGGCGGCTGCGGAGATTCGGCCCCTCCGGCGTTTGAGGAGCGGGGGTCCGGGGGCAGCGCCCCCGCCGCGGCCACGCAGACTTTCCGGGATCGGCACCGCCATAAGACCCACGAGGGCCTGCCGAGCCCGCGCCCGGCTCCGTACGATGGTGATATGACCGCGATCACCCTGGTCCAGGGGGACATCACGGAGCAGACGGCCGACGCCATCGTCAACGCCGCGAACTCCTCATTGCTCGGCGGCGGGGGCGTCGACGGAGCGATCCACCGGCGGGGCGGGCCCGCCATCCTCGAGGAGTGCCGCAAGCTGCGGGCCTCCGTCTACGGCGGAGGGCTGCCCACCGGCCGGGCGGTCGCCACCACGGCGGGGAAGCTGAACGCCGCCCACGTGATCCACACGGTGGGTCCCGTCTGGACCCCGGGCGAGGACCGTTCCGCGCTGCTGGCCTCCTGCTACCGACAGTCGCTGCGTATCGCCGCCGAGCTGGGCGCACGGACGGTCGCCTTTCCGGCGATCTCCACGGGAATCTACGGCTGGCCGATCGCCGACGGCGCGCGCATCGCCGTACGCACGGTGCGGGAGGCCGCCGCGCCGCCCGTCGAGGAGGTGCGGTTCGTCCTCTTCGACCAGGAGGCGTACGACGCGTTCGAGGCGGCGCTGGCGGAACCGGCGAAACCGGCGAAACCGGCGAGACACTGACGCGCGGGCACACTGACCCGCGGGCGCGCGGCGCGCGGCGCACGGGCGCGCGACACGGTCAGGCGTGGCGTGCCCGCAGGCAGCGCAAGGCGATGCCGGATTCTGTCGCGCCCGCAGCCAGCGCAAGGGCGACGCCGAATTCCGCAGGCAGCGCAAGGTTGATGTCGGATTCCCGCCAGCCCGCACCCGTCGCCGTGCACCATCCTTGAGCCATGCACACCGACACCGAGCGCTGTCTGCGCGCCGTGCAGGCCAAGGACGCCCGCTTCGACGGATGGTTCTTCACCGCCGTACTGACCACGGGGATCTACTGCCGCCCCAGCTGCCCGGTCGTGCCGCCCAAGCCGCAGAACATGACGTTCTACCCGTCCGCTGCCGCCTGCCAGCAGGCCGGCTTCCGCGCCTGCAAGCGCTGCCGCCCCGACACCAGCCCCGGCTCACCGGAGTGGAACCAGCGCGCCGACCTCGTGGCCCGCGCCATGCGGCTCATCGGCGACGGCGTCGTCGACCGCGAAGGCGTCCCCGGACTCGCCGCCCGCCTCGGCTACAGCACCCGGCAGATCGAGCGCCAGCTGCTCGCGGAGCTGGGCGCCGGGCCGCTCGCGCTCGCCCGGGCCCAGCGCGCCCAGACCGCCCGCCTGCTCGTCGAGACGACCGCGGTCCCCATGGCGGAGATCGCCTTCGCCGCCGGTTTCGCCTCGATCCGCACCTTCAACGACACCGTACGGGAGGTCTACGCACTCTCCCCGAGCGAGCTTCGCACCCGCGCCCTGACGGCGAAGAGCAACCAGAAGACCAACGGCCAGAAGACCAACGGAACGGCCACCCCGGGCGCGCTCACCCTGCGCCTGCCGTTCCGTGCCCCGCTCAACCCGGACAACCTCTTCGGCCACCTCGCTGCGACCGCCGTACCCGGCGTGGAGGAGTGGCTCGACGGCGCATACCGGCGCACGCTCCGCCTCCCCTACGGGCACGGAATCGCCGCGCTCACCCCGGCCCCCGACCACATCGGCTGCCGCCTCACCCTCACCGACCTGCGCGATCTGCCGGTCGCCATCAGCCGCTGCCGCCGAATGCTCGACCTGGACGCGGACCCGGTCGCCATCGACGACCTGCTCCGCACGGACCCGCTGCTCACGCCGCTCGTCGACAAGGCGCCGGGCCGCCGCGTGCCGCGGACCGTCGACGAGGCCGAGTTCGCGGTGCGCGCGGTGCTCGGCCAGCAGGTCTCCACGGCCGCCGCGCGTACCCATGCGGCCAGGCTGGTCATCGCCCACGGCGAGCCCGTCGACGACCCGGAGGGCGGCCTCACCCACCTCTTCCCTTCCCCCGAAGCGCTGGCCGGACTCGACCCCGAGTCCCTCGCCCTGCCGCGCAGCCGCCGCACCACCTTCACCACACTCGTCCGGCAACTCGCCGACGGGACACTGCGGTTGGGAGCCGAGAGCGACTGGGACGAGGCCCGGGTACGGCTTGCCGCGCTGCCCGGGTTCGGCCCCTGGACCGTCGAGGCCATCGCCATGCGTGCTCTCGGCGACCCGGACGCCTTCCTCGCCACCGACCTCGGCATGCGGCGTGCCGCCCAGGAGCTGGGCCTGCCGTCCACTCCGGCCGCGCTCACCGCCCGCGCCGCGGCCTGGCGCCCATGGCGCGCCTATGCGGTCCAGTACCTGTGGGCCACCGACGACCACCCGATCAACTTCATGCCCGTATAGACGACTTACGCAGAAGGACGTACGAAGACATGTCACCGACATCCCGCCAGCACCGTCAGCACACCGTCCTGGACAGCCCCTACGGCCCGCTCACCCTCGTCCTCACCGACGGTGTCCTGTCCGGCCTCTACATGACCGCCCAGCGCCACCGCCCACCCGAGGAGGACTTCGGCGACCGAGACGACACCGCCTCCGCCTTCGCCGAGATCGCCAGCCAGCTGAAGGCGTACTTCGCAGGCCAGTTGAAGGAGTTCACGCTGCCCCTCGACCTCCACGGAACGCCCTTCCAGCGCGCCGTCTGGGAACAGCTGAGGAAGATCCCGTACGGCGAGACCCGCAGCTACGGCGAACTCGCCGACGCACTCGGCAACCCCAAGGCCTCCCGCGCGGTCGGCCTTGCCAACGGCCGCAACCCGGTCGGCATCATCGTGCCCTGCCACCGCGTGGTGGGCGCGGACGGGAGCCTCACGGGCTACGGCGGCGGCCTGGAGCGCAAGCAGCAGCTGCTGGACTTCGAGAGGGGGGCCGGGCTCTTCTGAGCTGGGCCAGGTGCTCATCTGCAGTCAGCAGGCCGAGGGTTCTCGGTCTCCGCGGTCAGTGGGCCAGGCCCCGCAGCAGCTCCGGCAGCGCCGTCCCGATCGGCTCCCGTACGACCTCGTCGGCCTGGTCGTCGTACGGCGTCGGCTCGGCGTTGACGATGATCAGCCGTGCGCCGTGGTCGGCCGCGAGGCCTGCGAGCGCCGCGGCGGGCTGCACCTGCAGACTCGTCCCAACCGCGATGAACACCTGGCAGGCTTTGGTGATCGTGACCGCCTGGCCGAGGACCTCCGGATCGAGCCGCTCGCCGAACATGACCGTCGCGGACTTCAGGATTCCGCCGCAGTCCAGGCACGACGGGTCCTCCTCACCTGCGGCGACCCGCGCGAGCGCGTCCTCCATCGAGGAGCGGGCGCCGCAACCGGTGCACATCACGGACCGTGCCGTCCCGTGCAGTTCGAGGACCTTGCGGTCCGGCAGCCCGGCGAGCTGGTGCAGCCCGTCCACGTTCTGCGTGATGACGCGCACCGGCACTCCGGCACGCTCGAGGTCGACCACCGCCCGGTGCGCGGCGTTCGGCTGGGCCTGCAGGGTCCGGTTCTTACGCCGCATCTGCCAGGAGCGGCGGCGGATCTCCGGATCCGCCATGTAGTACTCGTACGTGACGAGCTTCTCGGCCTCCGGATCGCGCCGCCACAGCCCGTTCGGCCCGCGGTAGTCCGGGATCCCGGAGTCACAAGGCATTGGTAGATGTAACACGACAGGCACACGTCTCGCCCAAGAGGCTGAGGGCCGATGGCACTCACTTCCTTCGACGTCGAGGCACGGTACTGGACCGGCCCCTGCACCACTTGCGGCATCCCCTTACCAGAGCCAGAACCTAACGCCGCCGCCCATGTGGGACAGGCCGTACTGGAATCCGCCCAGTCGGCCGTTGACCTCAATCAGCCGTGGGCCGTCGGTGGTCAGTTTGACCTCGGTGTGGGAGATTCCGACGGCGCGAGCGACCTCCGGTACGGACAACGGGCCGGCCAGGTGCTCCTCGACGTAGGCCTGTGCGGCAGCCACGAAGGGGTGGCGGCGCCCGGCTCCATCGCCCCTCGGCAACTCGGAGATGCGCCACAGTGCGGTCCAGACCTCGGCCGTGGCTCGCGGGGAGAAGTCGGCATGGCCGTCACGGCCTGTTCGGAGCAGATCCGCCAGGCGTGTGCTCTCGGCCGCGGCGTCCTGCATGACCGGCACCACCCGCGCGGTTCCGCCGTCGTGCAGCCGAAGATGGACGCCCACCGTGATCCCGGCAGCCCCCTTTCCGAAGTCACAGTTGCGGAACACCAGCTCGCCCCTCCGGCCGGCCACAGGGGCGACGGAGTCACCCGACTTCTTCGCGCGGTCCACGATCCCCGTGTCGCTCTGGTCGTCGAAGTCCGCTGCGTCCAGGTCGCCCACCCGTCCTCGGCGACCGAGAGGTAGCGGCCGTCAGGGGCGCGCAGGGTCAGCACGCCCTCGCCCCAGTCGACCAGGGCGAGCTCGGTGCCAGCGGTGTCCGTGGTGAGCGGCGGCAGGTCCGTACGGCCGGCGAGCAGGGCCGGGTGAGGGCGCCCTCGGCGCCGCGCACCTCGTCGGCGGCGTCCGCCTCGGGGACGTGCAGGAAGGCTCCGGCCGAGGTCTTCAGCAGGACGCGGTCCACGCCCTCCGCAAACTCCACCCGCTCCGCGCCGAACCGCTCGTACAGGCCAGGCCCTCCAGCGGGGTCGAGCGGTGGATGAGGGTGCCGCTGTACCAGTCGAGCTGCACTCATCGGCGAGCAGGCCGACCACGGCGAGCCGGGTGTCGGGCGCGGGCGGCAGCAGGCCCCCGCTGTTCTTCAGCAGGACCACCGCCTGCTCCGCCGCCTCCTGGGCGAGGGCGCGGTGGCCCGAAGGGTGTCGAAGTCCTTGGTGAGCGTGTGCGGGTCGCACTGCGGGTGGAACTCGCCGAGGCGGAAGCGGACCGAGAGCTGGCGGCGGACCGCCGGGTCGATGTCCGACTCGGTCAACAGGCCCTGTTCCAGGGCTCCTCGGACCCGTGCGGTGATCTCCGAGCTATCGGTGCCGTGGTCGGTGAAGCTGTCGACGCCGGCCAGCAGCGCGGCGACCGTGGCCTCCTCGTGCGTGTTGAAGCAGTGCTCGGAGTCGACCAGGTTGGACGGCACGCCCGCGTCCGAGCAGACGAGGAGGTCCTCGTCGGTCCAGGTGCGCACGTGCTCGCGCAGATACGGGGAGACGTGTCGGGGCGGCCGTTGACCAGGTTGTACGCCGGCATCACCCCGGCCGTCGCGCCCGCCTCGACCGTCTCGCGGATGGCGCGCAGGTCGTACTCGTGCAGGACGCGCGGGCGGACCGAGGAGGACGTGACGTCGCGGCCCGTCTCGTTGTTGTGGGCCAGCCAGTGCTTGAGGACGGGCGCGGTGCGCCAGTACGTCGGGTGGTCGCCGCGCAGGCCGCGGGAGTACGCGGTGGCGATGGCCGAGGTGAGCTTCGGGTCCTCCGAGTAGCCCTCCTCGTTGCGGCCCACAGGGGGTGGCGCAGGAGGTTGACGGTGGGGGCCCAGACGTTCAGTCCCACGCGGTCGTCGCGGGCGCGCATCGCGCGGGTCTCCTTGGAGACGGCCTCGCCGACGCGTCGTACGAGATCGGTGTTCCAGGTCGCGCCGAGGCCGACCGCCTGGGGGAAGCCGGTGGCCGGGCCCATCCAGGCGACGCCGTGGAGGGCCTCCTGGCCGGTGCGGAAGGCCGCGATGCCCAGGCGCTCGACGGCGGGCGTGAACTGGTGCAGGCATCCCATCTCTTCGTCGAGGGTGAGCCGCGACAGAAGGTCGTCGATGCGCTTCGCGAACGGCAGCTGCGGATCGCGGAAAGGCTGCGTGTGCGCGGACAGGTGGGATTCCCTGATAGGGGGCGGCAAGTGCTTTCGAAGCGCTTCGATGCCCGTCAGACACCAGGGGACTGGCAAGACATCAACATCGTTGCATCAAGCAGGGCATACGGAGGGTCCCTCCAGCACCTCGGATGAATCTTGGAACCGACCCTTGTGCGCCTATGGGTGTTCACTTAACCTCGCAGCAACATCGAAGCGCTTCGACTGCGAATCGCGTCGCAGTGATGGGATGTCAGCTTCCAGCTCAGCCAGTTCCAGTCACGACACCGCAGCCGACGGCCCACCGCCGGGTGTCCAGGTGCGCCATGAAGGGTTGATGCAATGACGCCGAACGCCGCCTCCACCTCCGGACCCAGCCGGAGAAGCTTCCTCGCCTCCACGGCGGTCGCCGCGGCGGCCGTGGCCGGTGGGATGCCGCTGCTGACCGCCTGTGGCGGTTCAAACAGCGGTTCGCGTGAGGGCGCCACGTCGGGCAAGGCCGCGGACAAGCTGCTCCCGACGTTCGTCGCCAGCACGGTCGCCAAGCCGGACATTCCGTCGAAGAACGGTTCCACGGCCGGCTACACCAGCAAGATCGA
>NZ_LOHS01000027.1 GCF_001642995.1 Streptomyces jeddahensis | reverse complement strand
GGCTAGGCGCCAGACCGAGGACGTACATCCCGGCGCGGCCCCGACCCACCCACCGAGAGGTGGCGAACCGGAGCGGACCGGTAGGCGCGTACGCCCCGACCCACCCACCGGCAGGGGGCGCACCAGCCGCCGACGGCCCACAGACGCACACGCGCCGCGACCCACCACCGGCAGACGGCGAACCGCCCACCAGCCGACAACCGCGTACGGACCCACCCACCCACCGACAGGTGGCGAACCGGTCACGGACCGCCAGCCGCACGCGGACCCCACCACCCACCGAGAGACAGCGAACCACCCGCCCTGGGCTGCGGGCGGTAGGCGGGCCCCCGGCCCGCCACCGATCCGCGGCGCTCAACCCCCCTGCGCCGACCGCGCCTTGAACGCCGCCTTACGCGCTTCCTTGGCCACCTTCTTGTCGGGGTGCAGCCGCCCCATCGCCTCCAGGACGTCGCCCGTGGCGGGGTGGTCGACGCGCCACGCCGTGTCGAAGAAGCCGCTGTGCTGCTGTGCCAGACCCTCCACCAGGGCCTGGAGCTCCGCGGAGTTGCCCTCGGCGGCGAGCTGCGCCGCAAGCGTGTCGATCGTCAGCCAGAAGATCATGGACTCGGGCGGCGGCGGCACGTCGCCCGCTCCGTGCTCGGTGAGCCAGACGCGTGCGAGTCCGCCGAGCTCGGCGTCGTCGAGTACGGCGCGCAGCGCGGGCTCGGCCGCGCCGCCGACCAGCGAGAGCGCCTGCTGGCAGCGCAGCCGCCGCAGTGGCGCTCCTTCGTCGCCGCCCCGCGCGGCGGACAGGAGCTCCTCGGCCGCGGCGAGCGGCTCACGCCGTGCGAGCCACTGCTCGATCTCGGCCTGCGCCGCGGCCTGCGGGAAACCGGCGGTGCCGTCGAGCAGGCCGTCGGCGCCCTTGTCCGCGAGATCGCCGACAGCGGGCGCGTCGAGGCCTGCCTCCAGCATGCGCGCGCGCATGCCGTAGAGGCCGAGCGGGGTGAGCCTGACCATGCCGTACCGCGTGACGTCGATGTCGTCGGCGGATGCGCCCGGCTCCTCGCCGGCCTCTTCGGTGTCGGCCAGCAGGGTCTCGTCGACCGGCTGGAACTCGACGAGCCCGACGGGTTCCAGCATCCGGAACTGGTCGTCGAGCCGCATCATGGCGTCCGAGACCTGCTCGAGGACGTCGTTGGTGGGCTTGCCCATGCCGTCGGGCACGATCATGGACGCGGCGAGCGCGGGCAGCGGCACGGGCTCTCCGGCGGGCCCGTCCTCGCTGACGCTCAGCAGGTAGAGGTTGCCGAGCACGCCGTCCAGGAACTCGGCCTCCGCCTCCGGGTCCCAGTCGAGCTGCTCGAAGTCGATCTGTCCGTCGTCCTCGATGGCGTCGACTAGATCGTCGAGGTCGGGCACGGACGCGTCGGCCAGCACGGTCTCCAGCGCGTCGAGCCACAGGCCGAGGATGTCCCGGGGGCCGCCGGAGGTGATGAGGCCGAGGTTGTCGCCGCGCGTGACGGTGCCCTCCTCCTCGTCCGTGATCTCGACGAGGCCGGTGTCGATGGCGACGCGCCACGCCTCGCTCGCATACGCCGTTCCGTCCTCGTCGTCCGCGAGGCCCAGCTCCGCCGCGGCGGCCGGGAGCTGCTCGTCCACGAGCTCTCCGCCCGCCCCGACGCGGGTGTCCGGCCCCGCCCAGCGGGCGAGCCGCACGGCGCGGGAGAGCAGCGGCGCGGCGAGGGCGTCCCTCGCCAGCTCCGCCTCGGAGTGCAGCCGCACCGGCGGCAGCGTGGAGGGGCTTACGGACATCGGTTGGTTCTCCTCGGGACGTGTGGGGCGGCCGGTCCGCGAAGGTCCGACCGGCCCAGCCTAGACCGACATGACCGCGTCCCGCCTGCCCGTCCGCCGCCCTGGACCCGTCCCCGCGCCCGGTCCGGAACCGGATCCGGGGCGGCGGCAAGGACCCGTCGCTCCGGTTCATGTTGCGGTCAGGGGTCGTTACCCGGTCGTCCCTTGACAAGTCCCGTGGCGGCACAAGAGATTGACGCGCGTAGAGAGCGAACGCGGGCCTTCCCGTTCGCGGTTCCGCCCTCGTGCCGTTCGCGGTTCCACCCTCGTCCCGGCGCTCTGACCATCGTCCCCGGAGGGATCCCTTGCCGAGCAAGAGCTCGTCGCGCATCGCCGCGCTGACCGTCGCCGCCGTCTGTTCCACCGTGTCCGCCGTCGTCCTCACCTCGCCCGCCGAGGCGGCCGAGGTGCAGATCCACGACATCCAGGGCAGCACCCGAATATCCCCGCTCGCAGGTCAGCAGGTCACCGGCGTGACCGGGATCGTGACGGGCACCCGGACCTACGGTTCCTCCAGAGGCTTCTGGATCCAGGATCCGGACCCGGACGGCGACTCGGCCACCAGTGAGGGCGTCTTCGTCTTCACCGGTTCTACGCCGACGGTCGCCGTCGGCGACGCGGTGACGGTGTCCGGCACGGTCACGGAGTACGTCCCTGGGGGCACCTCGTCCGGCAACCAGTCGCTCACCGAGATCACCAAGCCGACGGTGACGGTGGTGTCGTCCGGCAACCCGCTGCCCGCGGCGGAGGTCATCGACGCCGGCTCGGTGCCGGACACATACACGGCGGCCGGCGACCCGGCCGCGCAGGGCTCCGTCAACGGCCTGACGCTCCAGCCCGCCAAGTACGCCCTCGACTACTACGAGTCCCTCGAGGGCATGAACGTCCGCATCGGCACGTCCCGCGTGGTCACCGCGACCGACGCGTTCGCGGAGCTGTGGGTCACGGTCAAGCCGCACGAGCACCCCACCCGCCGCGGCGGCACCGTCTACGGCTCGTACACCTCCCAGAACACGGGCCGCCTGCAGATCCAGTCGCTGGTGCCCACCGCCCAGCAGCCCTTCCCCACCGCGAACGTCGGCGACGTGCTGGAGGGCACCACCGAAGGCCCGCTCGACTACAGCCAGTTCGGCGGGTACACGCTGACGGCTCGGACCCTCGGCACGGTCACCGACGGGGGCCTGCAGCGGGAGACCACCCGCAAGCAGAAGAGCGATGAACTGGCCGTCGCGACGTACAACGTCGAGAACCTCGACCCGACCGACGCGCAGGACAAGTTCGCCAAGCTCGCGGACGGCGTGGTCACGCACCTGCAGGCGCCCGACATCGTCGCCCTGGAGGAGATCCAGGACAACAACGGCGCGAAGAACGACGGTACGGTCGCCGCCGACCAGACCGTGCAGAAGTTCGTGGACGCGATCGTCGCCGCGGGCGGTCCGCGCTACGAGTGGCGCTCCATCGACCCGGTGAACAACGCCGACGGCGGTGAGCCCGGTGGCAACATCCGGCAGGTGTTCCTGTTCAACCCCGAGCGGGTCTCCTTCACCGACCGCTCGGGCGGCGACTCGACGACGACCGGCGTCACCAAGGTGGACGGCAAGGCCGCGCTCACCGCGTCGCCCGGCCGTATCGACCCGGGCAACGGAGCCTGGACGAACAGCCGCAAGCCGCTGGCGGGCGAGTTCGTCTTCCGCGGCCGTACGGTCTTCGTGATCGCCAACCACTTCGCGTCCAAGGGCGGCGACCAGGCGCTGCACTCCCAGTACCAGCCGCCCACGCGGAGCTCGGAGACCCAGCGCCACCAGCAGGCGACGGCCGTGAACGCCTTCGTGAAGGAGATCCTCAAGACGCAGAAGAACGCGGACGTCGTCACGCTCGGCGACATCAACGACTTCGAGTTCTCCACCACCACCAAGCTCCTGGAGGACGGCGGCGCGCTGTACTCGGCCATCAAGTCCCTGCCGAAGAGCGAGCGTTACACCTACGACTACCAGGGCAACAGCCAGGTCCTCGACCAGATCCTGGTGAGCCCGTCCATCCGCTGCGACGGCTTCTCGTACGACAGCGTGCACATCAACGCGGAGTTCGCGGACCAGAACAGCGACCACGATCCCCAGGTGCTGCGCTTCCGGCCGTAAGCAGCTGGCGTAGTCTCGTAGTTCCGTCTTGTGGTTCCGTGCGTGACCGGGCCCGGCCTTCGTCGGAAGTCAGAAGGCCGGGCCCGGGCGTGCCGTGGGGCGGCGGCGGTTCAGGCGTTGAAGACGCCGTTCAGCCAGTTCTGCCAGGCGAGTTCGTTGTGCTTGGCGTCGGCGTCGGGCGCGAAGTCGTGGACGCTGATGCCGACCGGGGCGCCCCAGTGGTTGCGTCCGAAGAAGCGGATGAGCGCGTGGTCGGTGCGCAGCCCGATGAAGTACGGGTTGCGGAAGTCGACCACGGCGTCGAGGGGGCGGCCCTCGGGCCCCCGGGCCTGGATACGCGCTCCCCCGGCGGTGTCGTCGGCGAGGCCGAGCGCCCGCCCGACCGCGGCGAAGGCGTCGGCGGCCGTGGACGCCTCGGGCCCGTTGAGCGTGGCGAACGCGACGGGGCGGCCCGCGAAGTGCGTCACGTACTCGCGCAGGGTGTGCAGGTAGAAGTCGGTGTGCTTGGAGGCGCCGTCGTACTGGTTGTCCCAGTCGTCGGTGAAGATCCCGCTGTGCACGTACCGCACCCAGGCGCTCCGGCCCTCCTCGCGGGGCTCGATGGTGTGGTCGAGCTGGTTGAGCGACTGGGTCGGGAACCCGACGTCCTCGCTGCGCACGGTGAACCGGTGCGGCGGATCCCAGTTGACGATGGTGCTGCCGAACGGTCCGGCCCCGCCCTCGCGCGGCTCGAACTCGCTGGGCCACAGCCAGCCGCCGGTGCCGGTGGTGATGGCGTCCCAGACCTCTTCGGGGCTGGCGTCGACCTCGAATTCCCGGGCGATCTCGAATTCCTTGGACATGGTGGTGGCTCCTGCGGATCAGTGGGTCTGCGGATGTCAGTCGGTCTGCGGAGGTGCGGGAAGTGCGGTTGCGGGCGAGGCGGTGTCCGCCTCTGCTTCGGGGCGGGCGGCCGGGGACTGTGCGTCCGAGGGCCGCGCATCGGGAGCGCTCGCGCCCTTGACGGTGGGGTGCACGCCGATGACGATCCGGTGATCGCGGCCGCCCTCCGCGGTCCCGTCGTGGTACTTGCGGATCAGGGCTCCGACGCCTTGCGTCAGCTCCTCGATGAACGCGGCGCGGTCGGCGGCCGACGCGAAGCGCACCTCGCCGTCGAGCGCGTACGTGGCGAGCCGCTTGCGGGCCTTCGTGGCGCCCGTGATGAGCGAGCCGACGTCCCGCACCAGACGGGCTGCGAGTGCAAGCAGCCAGCGGGCCGAGAGCTGGTCGCGGGCGCGGTCCGGGTCGGGCTGCACCGCGCCCAGGGCGAGCGGCGAGATGACGTACGACGCGGCGGTCGCGCGCATCAGGCGCTCGGTGACGTTGCCCTTGCGGCGCTCTCCGGCCAGCTCGACGAGGCCGTGCCGCTCCAGGGCCTTGAGGTGGTAGTTCACCTTCTGCCTCGGCAGGTCGACACGGGCGGCCAGCATCGCGGCGGAGGCCGGGCCGGCGGCCAGTTCGGCCAGCAGCCGGGCCCTGATGGGGTCGAGCGAGACGGCTGCCGCCGCGGGGTCCTCGATCACGGTCACGTCCAGCATGCGTCCACCGTGCCACCGAAAACAATTTTTGTCCAGACTGCTGAGCTTGTCGGTCGGAGGAACGTAAAACAGCGGTCTGCCGGCGGAGTCCCATCCGCCGGCAGACCGCCGGTTTCGGCAGGCGTCGCGTTCAGCCCGCTACGGCACCGTCACCCTCGGTTCAGCATCTCGACCACCTGGTGGCCGCGACCCCGGCGGTGGCTCCAGCGGCCGCCGATCAGACGGTCCAGGCCGCTGGGGAGATAGCTGTGCCTACGGCGGCGCAGCCCGCTCGGGACCAGCGCACTCCGGCGCAGGCCGCTCGGGACGAACGCGCTTCGGCGCAGGCCGCTCGGGACGAACGCGCTTCGGCGCATGCCGCTCGGGACGAACGCACTCCGCCTGAAGCCACTCGGGACGAACGCACTCCGCCTCAGGCCGCTCGGGACCAGGGGGCTGTGGCGGACGCTGTTCCAGATGAGGCGGCGGCCGAGTGGTGCCCTGGCCACCTGACCGGCGCCGCTGCGGTGCCACAGCACGCCCGCGGCGACGGCCGCGCCGGTCCCGGCACTCGTGATCAGCACCGCCCGCGGGTGGCGCCGTCCGGCCCGGACCGCGGCGCTCGTGGCGCTGCGCACGGGCTGGGGCGCGCCGTGCCGCACCCGCTCCACCGCCTGCGCGGCGGTCTCCTGAGTCTGAGCCGCGGCAGTCTCGACCCGCTCGCCTGCCTCTTCGGCGCGTATCTGCACCTGTTCCCTCGCTTCCGCCGCGCGCCCCTGCAGCTGTTCCCCGGCATGCCCTGCGCGCCCTCGCATCCGTCCCTTCGCGTGCGTGGCCCGTTCGCTCATGCGGCCGCGCATCCTGGCGGCCTTCTGCCGGGCGCGGCCCTTCACATCCGTCTTGGCCGCCAACTCCTCGACTGTCGCGCCGAGTTCCGCGCGGGTTTCTTCGATCTGCCGGCGCAGTTCGTCGGGTCCCTTGGCGCCGGCCCTCATGCCGTCCGTCATCGGTGCGCCCTTTCCTTGAGCTCCTCGACATCGGCCCTGACGCTGTGCATCGCCCGCTCGGGCAGCGGCGGAGTCGCGCCGCGGAGCTGACGGCGGCCGATCAGTGCGAGCACGCCGGCGATGGCGAAGAGCACCCCGGCGATGATGAGCGCGCTCGCCCACACCGGCAGCGTCAGGGAGAGGGCGGCGGCGGCCGTGGCGGCGAGGGCCATCACCCCGACATAGGCGATGGCGCCGGCCGCGCCGAGCAGCCCCCCGCCCCGCCCGGCCCGCTTGCCTTTGTAGGCGAGCTCCGCGGTGGCGAGCCGCATCTCCTGCCGTACGAGCGTGGAGAGCTGTGCGGTCGCCCGGCTCACCAGCTCTCCCACCGAGTGTTCCGTACGACGCTGATCCGTGACCGCGGTCATGTGTCCCGCCTCCCTCCGTCTGGGACGACCGGGTACCCGCCGACGGCGGCACTACCCCTCCTACGTGCCCTCCTGTCCGCCGTCCAGCCGCGCGAGCCGGCTCTGGAACAGGTCCAGCCTCCCTTGCGGCAGCGCGGCCTCCGCGATCAGCTCCGGCACGCCGGGCGCGCCGCAGCGGGGCGGGCACGCAGCGGAAGCCTCAGTCGCAGCGGCGGTGCGGGGCCGTAGCGTTCCTTGCTCATACCGCTTAGCAGAATTAAGTGGAGCTTCACCGTCGCCGTGCCGACACTGCAGGCATGACGACCTCACGCCCCACCGCTCCCTTCGGCCGCGCCCTCTGCGCGATGATCACGCCGTTCACCGACTCGGGTGCCCTGGATCTGGACGGGGCCCGGCAGCTGGCCGAGCGGCTCGTGGCCGACGGCTGCGACGGGCTGGTCCTGTCCGGCACGACGGGCGAGTCGCCCACCACGACCGACGCCGAGAAGTCGGCTCTCGTACGCGCCGTGGCCGAAGTCGTCGGCGACCGTGCGGCGGTCGTCGCGGGCGTCGGCAGCTCCGACACCCGGCACACGGTCGAGCTCGCTCTGGAGGCGGAGAAGGCGGGCGCGGACGGTCTGCTGGTGGTCACTCCGTACTACAGCAGGCCGCCCCAGGACGCCGTCGAGGAGCACTTCCGGGAGATCGCTGACGCCTCCGGGCTGCCGCTGATGCTCTACGACATCCCCGGCCGCACCAGCACCCGGATCGAGCCGGAGACGATGCTGCGGCTCGCGGAACATCCGCGGATCGCCGCGGTGAAGGACTGCGCGTACGACCTGCTGGGCACCCAGAAGGTCCTCGCGCGCACGGACCTCGCGTACTACACGGGCTGCGAGGAGTTCATCCTGCCGCTGTACGTGGTGGGCGGTGCGGGTTATGTGTCGACGGTCGCCAACGTCGCGCCGCGGCATCTGCGGGGGATCCTCGACGCGTACGACGCGGGTGACACCGCGGGTGCCGCGCTGCGGCAACAACAGGTGATCGAACTCATCGAGTTGATGATGGCGTCCGGGCTGCCCGGCACGGTCACGGCGAAGGCGCTGCTCGGGGCGCTCGGGCTGCCCGCGGGCCCGGTGCGGGCACCGCTGCGGCCCGCCGGCCGCGATGCGACCGACGGGCTGCTGGCGGCGTTCGAGCGGCTCGTGAACGCGGGGGCCTGATCAGCGCTCGGCGAAGATGGGCGTCCAGCGGCCGGCCGCGCCGTCGTTCCCCTTGCGGAAGCCGCTCAGCGGTACGACCTTGTCGCTGCCGATCGTGACGAGCACGAGCCGATTGTGGAACTCGTTCGAGCCCGGCGGGATGTCCCAGGCGATGAGCCGCTTGTCGTCGACCCAGGCGAGCAGTTGCTGGCCGCGCACCTTGGTGACCCGCTTGCCGGTGTAGGGGTCGAGGAGCTCGGAGGCGGACTGCTTGTTGTCGCCCGCGTAGCCGCCCGCGACGAGCTTGCCGTCCGGGGACAGTCCGGCGTCGTTGAACCAGTGCACGTACTCCTCGTTCGCCGGCTTGGGGACCTCGTTGCCCTCGAAGTCGTAGTACTGCATGTGGGGGGCCGTCGTGAGCCCGGAGTAGACCAGCTTGCCGTCGCGGCTGAAGGCGAAGTCCTGGCGGACGTTGAGGTCCTGGCTGTTGTACGTGACCTCGCTCCAGGAGCCTTCGCCGGACTCCACGTCGATGACGTAGAAGCCGGTCCGGCCGGACTGGCCGAACTGCGGCATCCAGTCGTTCTTCTTGCCGTCACCGTCGCTGTCGTAGTCCGCCCTGTACCGCAGGTCGGGGTTCGTGCTGTACGTCGTCGCGACGAGCTTGCTGCCGTCCGGCGAGAACTCGACCCCCGCGACGCCGCGGCCGACCGGGATCCAGCGCTCGACCTCGCCGGTGAGCAGGTCGAGCAGGCCGATCCGCTGGGCGGGCAGGTCCTTCTCCAGGACGGCGGCGGTCCGCATCCCGGGAGCGACGGCGATGTAGGACCACTTGGTGGTCTTCACGTACTTGCCGGTCTTCTGGTCCAGAAGCCAGTACGTGCGGACGGCGGTGCCGCGGTCGTCCGTCTGCTTGACGGTGCTCCAGGTGTAGTACGAGGCCAGCGCGACGTTCCCCGCCGCGATCAGGTCGCGCGGTGGCGTCTGGTCGGGGTGGGCGATGATGTCGCTCGGGTTCATCTCGCTCGCCAGACGCACGTCGTCCTTGCCGGAGTCCAGCAGGGGCACGGCCACCGCGACGGCGACCACGGCGGCGGTGGCCGCGGCGACTGATGCGAGGGTGCGAGTCCTGCGGCGCCGTCGGGCCGTCAGGACCCGGTCGGCGAAGCCCGGCTGGACGGGCATGGGCTCGTCGGCCTGTTCGCGCAGCGAGTCACGTACCAGCTCTTCGACGTTCACGGACGCACCTCCACAGGCGAGAAGTCGCGGGACGGCTGCTGCTCGGCGCCGGCAGGGCCGAGCGCGGCCAGTTCGGGGGCGAGGTCGCGCAGCCGGGCGAGGGAGCGGTGCGTCGTGGAGCGCACCGTGCCGACCGAGCAGCCCAGCAGGCGGGCCACGTCGGCCTCCGGCAGGTCCTCGAAGTAGCGCAGGACGAGCACGGTGCGCTGGCGGGCGGTGAGCCGGGCCAGTGCCGCGCGCATCACGAGGCGCAGCTCGGCGGCGGACGAGGCGTCCGTGCCCGATCCGGTCTCCGGCAGCTCGGGCACGCTCAGTTCGCGCCGCGGCCACTTCAGCCGCCAGCGGCTCACCTGCTGCCGATAGAGGATCTGCCGTACGTACGCCTCGGGCTCGTCGATGCGGTGCCAGCGTCCCGCGGCCTTGATCAACGCGTTCTGCAGCAGATCCTCGGCCGCGTGCCGGTCGCCGCCGCTCAGCAGGACGGCGGTCTTCAGCAGCGCGGACGACCTGTTCGCCACGAACTCCCGGAAGTCTTCCTGGACCTCGGCATCCATCGTCACCTTCTCTTCGGTCCTCTGTTCTTTGTTGTCTGTTCGGCGGACCTTGCTGCCTGTGGTGACGCGTGCGGCCGTCCCCCGCTATGCCTGTGTGGACGGCCAAAATAAACGGGCGGCCCGCACCGTCGTCCGGTGCGGGCCGCCTGGGCCGACTGCCTGCGGCGAGAAGCCTCAGTTGTGGCTGTGGAGCACCTCGTTGAGGCCGCCCCACACCGCGTTGTTCGGGCGGGCCTCGACGGCGCCCGTCACCGAGTTGCGGCGGAAGAGGATGTTGGAGGCGCCGGACAGCTCGCGGGCCTTGACGATCTGGCCGTCGGGCATGGTGACGCGCGTACCGGCCGTGACGTACAGACCGGCCTCGACCACGCACTCGTCGCCGAGCGCGATGCCGACGCCCGCCTCGGCGCCGATGAGGCAGCGCTCGCCGATGGAGATGACCACGTTGCCGCCGCCGGACAGGGTGCCCATGGTGGAGGCGCCGCCGCCGATGTCGGAGCCGTCGCCGACGACGACGCCGGCCGAGATGCGGCCCTCGACCATCGACGTGCCGAGGGTGCCCGCGTTGAAGTTCACGAAGCCCTCGTGCATGACCGTGGTGCCCTCGGCGAGGTGCGCACCGAGCCGCACGCGGTCGGCGTCGGCGATGCGGACGCCCTTCGGCGCGACGTAGTCCGTCATGCGCGGGAACTTGTCGATGCTGGTCACCTGGAGGTGCAGGCCCTCGGCGCGGGCGTTGAGCCGGACCTTCTCGAGGTCGTCGACGGCGACCGGGCCGAGCGAGGTCCAGGCGACGTTGGCGAGGAAGCCGAACATGCCGTCCAGGCTCTGGCCGTGCGGCTTCACCAGGCGGTGCGAGAGCAGGTGCAGACGCAGGTACACGTCGTGGGCGTCCAGCGGCTTGTCGTCGAGGGACGCGATGACCGTACGGACCGCGACGACCTCGACACCGCGGCGGGCGTCCGGGCCGATGGCCTTCGCGGCGCCCTCGCCGAGCAGCTCCACGGCGCGCTCGGCGCTCAGCCGCTCGGTGCCGGCCGGGCCGGGCTCGCCGGACAGCTCGGGCGCGGGGAACCAGGTGTCGAGGACGGTGCCGTCGGCGGTGACGGTGGCGAGGCCGGCGGCGACGGCGCCGGTGGTGCGAGGTGCAGTTGCAGTCGTGTCGGTCATGCCAGAAACCTAACCGGCCGGGGGCCGGGGAGGCTAACCGGTGGAGCCGGCGTCTCAGGTACCGGGCGCGGCGGGCGGGACGGCGAGCGTCACGGCGGCACTCGCCGCCATCAGGGAAGCCGTCACGGGATGAGCCGCGCCAGCATCTCCCGCGCATACGCCTCGTCGTACTCCCCGCCCGTCAGCAGCACCTGCAGACAGATGCCGTCCATCAGCGCGACGAGCGCGCGGGCCGTGACCGGGTCCGTGCGGTCGGCGATCAGGTCGGCGAGGTCCTGGCACCACTCGGCGGCGACGGGCCGCAGTGCCGGGCGTCGGAGGGCGGCGAGATACAGCTCGTACTCGAGCTCGACGCCGGTGCGCTCGCCCGCGAGCCACTCCCCCGTCAGTGCGGCGAGTTCACCGGCGAGGTCGACGCGCGGGTCCTCGAGGGCGCCTCGGCTCCGCACCACCTTGGCGAAGCCCTCGCTGGCCTGGCGCAGTGCGGCCACCATGAGCTCGTCCAACGTCTTGAAGTGATATGTGGTGGAGCCGAGCGGTACGTCGGCCTCGGCTGCGACGGAGCGGTGGCTGAGACCGGCGATGCCCTTCTCGCCGACCACCCGGATCGCGGCGTCGATGATGCGCTGCCGCCGCTCGGGGTCGTAGCGCCGGGCGCCCATCAGTGGGCCCCGCCGAGATTGAGCAGCACGACTCCGGCGATGACGAGCGCGATGCCGGCCACCTTGGCCGCGGTCATGGCCTCGCCGAGGAACACCATGCCGATCGCGGCGATCACCGCGGTGCCGACCCCGGCCCAGATCGCATACGCCGTGCCGACCTCCATCGTCCGGAGCGTCTGCGCCAGCAGGGCGAAGGCGACGAGGTACCCGGCCACGGTGGCCAGCGAGGGCCAGGGCCTGCTGAACCCCTCGCTGTACTTCATCGCCGTGGTGCCGGCCACCTCGGCCGCGATGGCTCCCGCGAGCAGTGCGTATCCCATGCGTACGAGTGTACACATCGTTGCGTACGCCCGTACGCAACGGGCGGCCGAAGGCCGAGCGCACACCGCTTGACGCTCACCGGTTATCGTGTCGCGATCACGTGGGGGGCCACGGGATACGGACACCCGGGCCGTGCGGCGGTCCGGCGGTGATACGGAGCGTGGAAGAGAACCATGGCGGAGATACCGGGGTCGGGCGACAACCTGGCTGACTCTTCAGGTCCTTCGAACTCGGGCGGACCCGCCGGTCCAGGCGGACCCGCCGGCCCCGGCGGCTCCCTCGGATACGGCGGACCCACGGGCTACGGCCCGCCGCCCAGGGGCTGGGGCGCCGGCTGGGCCCCGCCACCCCCGCCGAAGCCGGGCGTCATACCGTTGGCTCCCCTGGGCCTGGAAGCCGTCTTCGGTGGTGTGTTCGCGACTCTGCGGCACTACGCCAAGCCGCTTCTCGGCTCCGCCCTGGCGGCGTATGCCGCGCTGACCGTCCTCCTGGCGGGCCTGTTCGCGCTCTCGTACGTGGCCATGGAGGACCATCTGGACGCCGTCTACACCCCGGGGGCCGACGTCGAGTGGGACGACATCCGCCCCATCCTGACGGCGTTCGGCGTGGTCTGGGCCGTGGGCGGGATCGCGACGATCGCGGTCACGGCCTTCGTCCAGGCGTCGTGCACGGCCACGCTCCGCGAGGCGGTGCTCGGCCGCCGTACGACCGTCAGCGCCGTCGCCCGGCACGCGCTGTCCCGCACCCCGGCCGTCCTCGGCATCATGCTGCTGATGGCCCTGATCGTGCTGGTGCCGACGGCCCTGATCGCCGCGGCCACCATCGGCCTGTTCGTCGCCGCGCTGTCGATGGACTCCGGCCCGGCCCTCTGGGCCGGCCCCCTCTTCCTGCTCTTCCTGCTGACCGTGCCGCTGGCGATCTGGCTGTACGTCCTGTTCGGCTTCGCACCCGCCGCGGCCGTACTGGAGTCGGCGGGCCCGCTGACGGCGCTGCGCCGCTCGGCACGGCTCGTGCGGGGCGCGTGGTGGCGGATATTCGGGATCACCCTGCTCGGCGTACTGATGGTGCTGGTCGCGTCGCTCGTGGTGCAGATGCCCCTGATGTTCGCCGCCCCAGCGTCCGCCCCGTACTCGCCCGCCGATCCGTCACCGCAACTCTCGGACTTTCTGCCTCACATGGACGTCTATCTGGTGCTGTCCATGCTGGTGAACCTTCTGGTGCAGCTGCTCACGGCGGTCTTCCTCCCGCTGGTCACCACCCTGCTCTACGTCGACCAGCGCATCCGCAAGGAGGGCCTGGCCACCGCACTGGCCGCCGCGGCCGCACGCCCGCCGGCGTAGCTCGCACGGCACACCCGGGCCCTAGTCGATCAGCGACTTCTTCGGCCGCAGCACGCAGAACTCGTTGCCCTCGGGGTCGGCCAGCACCACCCAGGTGGCGTCCTCACCCTGGCCGACGTCGACGCGCCGCGCCCCGAGCGCGAGAATGCGCTCGACCTCGGCAGCCTGGTCGTCGGGGGTGAGGTCGATGTGCAGCCGGTTCTTGACGGTCTTCCTCTCCGGGACGGGCAGGAAGCACATCCCGGGCATCGCGTGCTCGTCGGCCCCGATGACGATCTCGTCCTCGTCCTCGAAGAGCACGCGCCAGTCCAGCACCTGGCACCAGAAGCGGGCCAGCGACGGCAGATCGTGCGTGTCGACCACCAGGTGGTACAGAGAAACAGCCATGTCCGGCAGTCTTCCCCGGCTGCCCCGCCCGCCACCATCGCGCGGACCCGTGCAGCCGAACGGCCCCTGTGCAGTGCGCACAGGGGCCGTTCGGCAAGCATGTCCAGGCGGGGTCCTCAGACGTTGAAGCCCAGCGCCCGAAGCTGCTCCCGGCCGTCGTCCGTGATCTTGTCCGGGCCCCACGGCGGCATCCAGACCCAGTTGATCCGGAGCTCGCTGACCAGGCCGTCCGTCGCCGACTTCGCCTGGTCCTCGATGACGTCGGTCAGCGGGCAGGCCGCGGACGTCAGCGTCATGTCGACGGTGGCGATGTTCGCGTCGTCGATGTGGATGCCGTAGATCAGGCCGAGGTTGACGACGTCGATGCCCAGCTCGGGGTCGACGACGTCCATCAGGGCCTCGCGGAGCTCCTCCTCCGAGGCGGGCTTCATCTCAACGGTCTCGCTCATGCGGTCTTCGCCTCCTCCGCGAAGGCCTGGGCCGTCGCGTCCTTCCACGCCATCCAGCTCAGCAGCGCGCACTTCACTCGGGCCGGGTACTTCGAGACTCCGGCGAACGCGACGGCGTCCTCCAGGATCTCCTCCATCGCGTCGTCCGGCTCGATGCGGCCCTTGGACTGCATCAGTTCGAGGAAGACGCCCTGGATCTTCTGCGCCTCGGCCAGCTCCTTGCCGACGAGCAGGTCGTTCAGCACGGAGGCCGAGGCCTGGCTGATCGAGCAGCCCTGGCCCTCGTAACTGATGTCCTCGATCCGCTCCCCGTCGTACTTGACGCGCAGCGTGATCTCGTCGCCGCAGGTCGGGTTGACGTGGTGCACCTCGGCGTCGCCATCCCGCAAGCCCCGCCCGTGCGGGTGCTTGTAGTGGTCCAGGATGACGTCCTGGTACATCGAATCCAGCTTCACTGGCAGCAGCCCCTCAGCCGAAGAAGTTCCGTACGTGCTCCAGGCCGTCCACCAGAGCGTCGATCTCGGCCGGCGTGGAGTACAGATAGAACGACGCTCGCGTGGTCGCAGGAATTCCGTACCGCAGGCAGACGGGGCGGGCGCAGTGGTGGCCGACCCGGACCGCGATGCCCTGCTCGTCGAGGACCTGGCCCACGTCGTGCGGGTGTATGTCGCCGAGCGTGAAGGAGATCGCGGCGCCCCGGTCCTCGGCCGTGGTCGGGCCGATGATCCTGAGGTCCGGGACCTCGCCCAGGCGCTTCACCGCGTACTCCGTGAGCGCGTGCTCATGGGCGGCGATGTTCTCCATGCCGATGGAGGTCAGGTAGTCGATGGCCGCGCCCAGACCGACCGCCTGCGCGATCGGCGGGGTGCCCGCCTCGAACTTGTGCGGCGCCGGGGCGTACGTCGACGAGTGCATCGAGACGGTCTCGATCATCTCGCCGCCGCCGAGGAACGGGGGCAGGTCCTCCAGGAGCTCCTGCCGTCCCCACAGGACGCCGATGCCCGTCGGGCCGCACATCTTGTGGCCGGTGAAGGCCACGAAGTCGGCCTGGAGGGCCTGGACGTCCAGCGGCATGTGGGGTGCCGCCTGCGAGGCGTCGATCAGCACCAGGGCGCCGACCTCCTGCGCGCGGCGGATGATCGTCTCGACCGGGTTGACCGTGCCCAGGATGTTGGAGACCAGCACGAACGAGACGATCTTCGTCTTCTCCGTGATGACCTCTTCGATGTTCGACAGGTCGAGACGGCCGTCGTCCGTGAGGCCGAACCACTTCAGCTTCGCGCCGGTGCGCTGCGACAGCAGCTGCCACGGAACGATGTTGGAGTGGTGCTCCATCTCGGTGATGACGATCTCGGTCTCGCGGTCCACCCGGTAGGGCTCGTCGGCCCAGCCCAGCATGTTCGCCACGAGGTTGAGCGACTCGGAGGCGTTCTTCGTGAAGATCACCTCGTCGCGGCTCGGCGCGTTGATGAACTCCGCGACCTTGTCGCGCGCGCCCTCGTACAGCGCCGTGGCCTCCTCGGCGAGCACATGCACACCGCGGTGGACGTTGGCGTTGTAGCGCTCGTAGTACTCGCTGAGAGCGTCCAGCACCTGGCGCGGCTTCTGCGAGGTCGCCGCGTTGTCCAGGTACACGAGCTTCTTGCCGTCGTGGACCAGGCGGTCCAGGACGGGGAAGTCCTTGCGGATCGCCTCGGTGTCGAGGAGGCCCGGCAGCTGTGTCACGCGGATGCGCCACCCTTCGTGTATGCCTCGTAGCCCTCTTCCTCCAGCTTGTCGGCGAGCTCGGCACCGCCGGACTCGACGATGCGGCCGCCGGAGAAGACGTGGACGTGGTCGGGCTTGATGTAGCGGAGGATCCGCGTGTAGTGCGTGATCAGCAGCGTGCCGACCTCGCCGGTCTCGCGGACGCGGTTGACGCCCTCGGAGACGACGCGCAGGGCGTCGACGTCGAGGCCGGAGTCGGTCTCGTCGAGGATCGCGATCTTCGGCTTGAGCAGCTCGAGCTGAAGGATCTCGTGGCGCTTCTTCTCACCGCCGGAGAAGCCCTCGTTGACGTTGCGCTCGGCGAAGGACGGGTCCATGTTGAGGCGCTCCATGGCCTCCTTGACCTCCTTCACCCAGGTGCGCAGCTTGGGGGCCTCGCCGCGGATCGCGGTGGCGGAGGTGCGCAGGAAGTTGGAGACCGAGACGCCGGGGACCTCGACCGGGTACTGCATGGCGAGGAACAGGCCGGCGCGGGCGCGCTCGTCGACGGACATCTCCAGGACGTCCTCGCCGTCGAGGGTGACGGTGCCCTCGGTGATCGTGTACTTCGGGTGACCGGCGAGCGAGTAGGCGAGGGTCGACTTGCCCGAGCCGTTGGGGCCCATGATGGCGTGCGTCTCGCCCTGCTTCACGGTCAGGTCGACGCCCTTGAGGATCTCCTTGGTGGAGTTGTCGGCCTCGACGGTGACGTGCAGGTCTCGGATTTCAAGCGTTGCCATGGGTGCCTCAGGACTCCTGGGTGAGGGAGACGAGAACATCGTCCCCTTCGATCTTTACGGGGTATACGGGGACAGGGCGCGTCGCGGGCAGTCCGGACGGCTTGCCGGTACGGAGGTCGAAGCTGGAGCCGTGCAGCCAGCACTCGATCTGGCAGTCCTCCACCTCGCCCTCGGAGAGCGACACGTTCGCGTGCGAGCAGATGTCGTAGATCGCGAACACCTCGCCCTCGGTACGGACGACCGAGACCGGCGTGCCGTCGATGTCCACCCGCTTCGGGGTGTCCTCCTCCAGCTCGCTCAGTCCGCAGACGCGTACAAATGCGTCGCTCATGCGACCGCCGCCTCCAGCTCTTCCTCGATCTTCGCGATGAGGCGCTCCTCGATGTCGGCGACACCGATCTGCTGGACCAGCTCGGCGAAGAAGCCGCGGACGACGAGACGGCGGGCCTCGTGCTCCGGGATGCCGCGGGCCATCAGGTAGAAGAGCTGCTCGTCGTCGAAGCGGCCGGTGGCGCTCGCGTGGCCGGCGCCGACGATCTCGCCGGTCTCGATCTCCAGGTTCGGCACGGAATCGACGCGGGCGCCGTCGGTCAGAACCAGGTTGCGGTTCATCTCGTACGTGTCCGTGCCCTCGGCCTTGGCCTCGATGAGGACGTCGCCGATCCACACCGCGTGCGCGTCGTCGCCCTGGAGCGCGCCCTTGTAGGCGACGTTGGACTTGCAGTGCGGCGTGTTGTGGTCGACCAGGAGGCGGTGCTCCTGGTGCTGGCCCTTGTCGGTGAAGTACAGGCCGAACAGCTCGGCCTCGCCGCCGGTGCCCGCGTACTGCACGCGCGGGTGGAGGCGGACGAGGTCGCCGCCGAAGGTCACGACCACGGACTTGAAGCTCGCGTCACGGCCCACCAGCGCGTTGTGCTGGGCGACGTGCACGGACTTCTCGTCCCAGTCCTGGATGGAGACGACGGTCAGCTTGGCGCCGTCGCCCAGGATGTAGTCGACGTTGGCGGCGAGCACGGCGTCACCGGTGTGGTCGATAACGACGACGGCCTCGGCGAAGGCGCCCAGCTCGATCACCTGGTGGCCGAAGGCGACCCCGCCCTCGCCGTGCACGGCGATACGGATCGGGGTCTCGAGGACCTTCTCCTTGGGGACGGTCACGACCGAGGCCTTCTCGAAGGCCGAGTACGCCTGGGCGGCGATGCGGTCCACCGGGGTGCCCGCCTTGCCGAGCCGGGCGTCGTCGCGCCCGACGGTCTCGACGGTGACGCCCTCGGGGGCCTCGACCTCGACCTTCAGGCCGGACCCGGTGGCGACCGCGGTGCCGTCATGCAGCCCGCGCAGCCGCTCCAGCGGCGTGAAGCGCCACTCCTCCTCGCGGCCGTGCGGCACGGGGAAGTCCGCCACGTCGAAGGACGGCGGCGCGCTCATGCGCGTGGCGACGGTCGACTCGGCGGCCACCGCGATGGACCCGGCGGTGGTGGACCCCACCGGAATGTTCTGAGCCTCAGCCATGGCTGTCGTTGTGCTCTCTTCCTACGTCAATGAGTCTTCAGGCTGCTGTTTCGGGAGCGGGGCCGGGTCAGCCGACCGCGCCCTCCATCTGCAGCTCGATCAGCCGGTTGAGCTCCAGCGCGTACTCCATGGGCAGCTCCTTGGCGATCGGCTCGACGAAGCCGCGCACGATCATCGCCATCGCCTCGAACTCGGAGAGACCGCGGCTCATCAGGTAGAAGAGCTGGTCCTCGGAGACCTTGGAGACGGTTGCCTCGTGGCCCATGGACACGTCGTCCTCGCGGACGTCGACGTACGGGTAGGTGTCGGAGCGCGAGATCGTGTCGACCAGCAGCGCGTCACACAGCACGTTGGACTTCGAGCCCGCGGCGCCCTCGCCGATCTCGACCAGGCCGCGGTACGAGGTACGGCCACCGCCGCGCGCCACCGACTTGGAGACGATGTTGGACGAGGTGTTCGGCGCCATGTGGACCATCTTGGAGCCGGCGTCCTGATGCTGGCCCTCGCCCGCGAAGGCGATGGACAGGGTCTCGCCCTTGGCGTGCTCGCCCATCAGGTAGACGGCCGGGTACTTCATCGTGACCTTGGAGCCGATGTTGCCGTCGATCCACTCCATGGTCGCGCCCTCGTACGCCACGGCGCGCTTGGTGACCAGGTTGTAGACGTTGTTCGACCAGTTCTGGATGGTCGTGTAACGGCAGCGGGCGTTCTTCTTGACGATGATCTCGACGACCGCTGAGTGCAGCGAGTCCGACTTGTAGATCGGGGCCGTACAACCCTCGACGTAGTGCACGTAGGCGCCCTCGTCGACGATGATCAGGGTCCGCTCGAACTGGCCCATGTTCTCCGTGTTGATCCGGAAGTAGGCCTGGAGCGGGATCTCCACGTGCACGCCCGGCGGGACGTAGATGAACGAGCCACCGGACCACACGGCCGAGTTCAGCGAGGCGAACTTGTTGTCGCCGACCGGGATGACCGTGCCGAAGTACTCCTTGAAGAGCTCCGGGTGCTCCTTCAGCGCCGTGTCGGTGTCGAGGAAGATGACGCCCTGCTCCTCCAGGTCCTCGCGGATCTGGTGGTAGACGACCTCCGACTCGTACTGGGCGGCGACACCGGCGACGAGGCGCTGCTTCTCCGCCTCGGGGATGCCGAGCTTGTCGTACGTGTTCTTGATGTCCTCGGGCAGGTCCTCCCAGGACTCCGCCTGCTTCTCCGTGGAGCGCACGAAGTACTTGATGTTGTCGAAGTCGATGCCCGACAGGTCCGAGCCCCAGGTCGGCATGGGCTTCTTCTCGAAGAGCCGCAGGCCCTTGAGACGGAGCTTGGTCATCCACTCCGGCTCCGACTTCTTCGCGGAGATGTCCCTGACGACGTCCTCGTTCAGGCCGCGCTTGGCAGAGGCACCGGCCTCGTCGGAGTCGGCCCAGCCGAATTCGTAATTGCCCAGGCCCTCGAGCTCAGGGTGAGCAGTCTCCGTGGGGAGAGTCATGCGGGGTTCCTCCCGGCCGTGCTTGCAGATGGGTTGTTCGTGGTCTGTGGGGTGCCCGGGCTCTGCGCCGTAGGCGGTCCTGGTGGTTCGCTCCGCGGGATGAACGTCGTGCAGACGCCGTCACCGTGGGCGATGGTGGCCAGCCGCTGGACGTGCGTCCCGAGCAGCTGGGAGAAGACCTCGGTCTCCGCCTCGCACAGCTGCGGGTACTGCTCCGCGACGTGGGCCACCGGGCAGTGGTGCTGGCACAGCTGCTCGCCGTTGGCCCGACCGGGTGCGCTCCGCGCCGTAGCAGCGTACCCGTCGACGCTCAAGGCCTTGGCCAGAGCCTCGGTGCGCTCCTCCGGGGCCGCGGCGTCGATCGCCTTGCGGTAGGTCTCGGCCTGCGCCGCGAGCCTGGCCCGGGCGAAGGCCGCGACCGCCGCCTTGCCTCCCGCGTTCCGCTCGATCCAGCGCAGCGCGTCCACCGCGAGCTTGTCGTACGACTGGTCGAAGGCGTCCCGGCCGCAGTCCGTCAGTGCGAACACCTTGGCCGGCCGGCCGCGCGTACGCGTGCCGTAGACCCGCTGCTCGCGTGCCTCGACGACGTCGTCCGCAACGAGTGCGTCGAGGTGGCGGCGCACCGCCGCCTGGGTGAGGCCGAGTCGCCCGGCGAGGTCGGCGACGGTCGAGGGCCCGTGGTCCAGGATGGACCGCGCGACCCGGTTGCGGGTGGACCGCTCCCCGGTCGCGAGTTCCTCCTGAAGAGGCCCAGTCGATCGCGCGCCGTTTTTCACAACGCCATTGTTGCGTAATTCCCGAGAGCCTGACAAGCCGCGTCCGGAACGCTCGCGGTGCCGTGCATCACTTAGGCATACCTAAACTGACCTGCGGAAATGATCATTGATCGATCAAATCGCTGGTACTCGAGTGGCCTTTTCCGCACACTCCTGCGCATGACAAAAGGACTTCCGACCGGCCCACTCTGTACGCGGGCGTCCCTCGCCGCCGAGCTGCGCGAGCTCGGCGTGCTCTCCGGCGAGACCCTGCTGCTGCACTCGTCGCTCAGCTCGCTGGGCTGGGTCTGCGGCGGCCCGGTCGCGGTCGTCCAGGCGCTCCTCGACGTCCTGGGCGCGACAGGGACGCTGGTGGTCCCGACACAGACCCCGGACAACTCGGATCCGGCGGAGTGGCGATATCCGCCGGTGCCCGAGGAATGGTGGCCCGAGATCCGTGATTCCACACCCGCATATGACCCCCGCACCACCCCGTCGCGTGGGATGGGCATGATCGCGGAAACAGTGCGCACCTGGCCCGGTTCGCTGCGCAGCGCTCATCCTCAGACGTCCTTCGCGGCCGTCGAGTCACGGGCAGCCGCCGTCACCGATGGGCACGCCACCGACTGCAGGCTCGGTGAGCAGAGCCCGCTGGCGCGGCTGGAGGAGCAGGGCGCGCGGGTACTGCTGCTCGGTGTGGGCTTCGCATCCTGCACGGCCTTCCATCTGGCCGAGTACCGGATTCCGTCGCCGGTGGTCGACTCGGCCCGGGCCGTGCTGACGCCCGCGGGCCGCCGCTGGGAGACGGTCCGCGAGGTCTCGATCACCTCGGATCGGTTCGAGGAGCTCGGGGCGGACTTCGAGGAGCGGGGACCCGGGCCCGTCGTGTGCGGCAGGATCGGTGCGGCCGATGTCCGGCTGTTCTCGCTCGCCGATGCAGTCGCGCATGCCGAGGTGTGGCTGGCCGAGCATCGGCCGGGGACCAGTGGATCAAGAAAGAGTCCCCCCGCTCCTGAGCCGCCGGCCGGCAATGGCAGGTAGCCCGCCCTCATCGGGGCCCGGCCCATCCGGGGTCTCCGGCCGCCCCTAGACTTGGCCCTCATGCGAAACGAGCCCGTCGTCCAGGTTCACGGCCTGATCAAGCGGTACGGCACGAAGACCGCGGTCGACGGACTCGACCTGGCGGCCCGGCCGGGCATCACCGCCGTCCTCGGTCCCAACGGTGCTGGCAAGACCACCACCGTCGAAACATGTGAGGGGTACCGGAAGCCGGACTCCGGCACCGTGCGTGTGCTCGGCCTCGACCCCGTGCGGCAGGCCGCCGAGCTGCGGCCCCGGATAGGCGTGATGCTCCAGTCCGGCGGCGTGTACTCGGGCGCCCGTGCCGACGAGATGCTGCGCCATGTCGCGAAGCTGCACCGGCAGCCGCTCGACGTGGACGCGCTCATCGAGCGGCTCGGGCTCGGCAGCTGCGGCCGTACGACGTACCGGAGGCTGTCCGGCGGACAGCAGCAGCGGCTCGCGCTCGCCATGGCCGTCGTCGGCCGCCCCGAACTGGTCTTCCTGGATGAGCCGACCGCGGGCCTCGACCCGCAGGCCCGCCGGGCCACCTGGGACCTCGTACGCGATCTGCGCGCGGACGGCGTCTCGGTGATCCTGACCACCCACTACATGGACGAGGCCGAGCAGCTCGCCGACGACGTCGCGATCATCGACGCCGGGAAGGTCATCGCGCAGGGCTCGCCGGAGGAGCTCTGCCGCGGCGGGGCCGAGAACACCCTGCGGTTCACCGGGCGCCCCGGCCTCGACATCGCCTCGCTGCTCAAAGCCCTCCCGTCGGACTGCGCCGCGGCCGAGCTGACGCCGGGTGCGTACCGCGTGTCCGGCAAGGTCGACCCGCAGCTGCTGGCCACCGTCACGTCCTGGTGCGCCCAGCACGGCGTGATGCCGGAGAAGATCTCGGTGGAGCGGCACACCCTCGAAGACGTTTTTCTGGAGCTGACCGGTAAGGAGCTGCGCGGATGAGCGCCGGAACGGAAGTGCGGCCGACGAGCGCCGGCACGTACACCCCGAGGCCCGGCGCGGCCCCGCTGCCGCGCATGATCGCGGCCCAGGCCGCTCTCGAGACGAAGATGCTGCTGCGCAACGGTGAGCAGTTGCTGCTCACCGTCGTCATTCCGACCCTGCTGCTGGTGCTCTTCAGCACGGTCGACATCGTCGACACCGGCAGCGGACAGGCCGTGGACTTCCTGGCCCCCGGCGTCCTCGCGCTCGCGGTGATGTCGACGGCGTTCACCGGCCAGGCGATCGCGACCGGTTTCGAGCGGCGGTACGGCGTCCTGAAGCGGCTCGGCACGTCGCCGCTGCCCCGCTGGGGCCTGATGACCGCGAAGACGCTGTCCGTACTGGTCACCGAGGTGCTGCAGGTGGTCCTGCTCACCGTGATCGCCTTCGCCCTGGGCTGGTCGCCGCAGGGCAACCCCCTCGCCGTACTCCTCCTGCTGATCCTGGGCACGGCCGCCTTCTCCGGCCTCGGCCTGCTGATGGCGGGCACATTGAAGGCGGAGGCGACCCTGGCCGCCGCCAACCTGGTCTTCCTGCTGCTGCTGGTCGGCGGCGGCGTGATCGTCCCGCTCGACAAGTTCCCGGAGGCGGCGCAGTCGGTGCTCGGCCTGCTGCCGATCTCGGCCCTGTCGGACGGCCTGCGGGACGTGCTCCAGCACGGGGCCGGGATGCCCTGGGGCGACCTCGGGATTCTGGCGGTGTGGGCGGTCGTGGGGCTGGGGGCGGCGGGGAAGTTCTTCCGCTGGGATTGACCGCTCCAGGATTGACCGCTCCCCTCCCTGAAGGGGGGGAGTTGTCCGCCGCCTCATGCATGGCGCCGGCGCTTTCCGCGCATCAATTCCCTGATGCGTCACCTGTCGGTGTGCGGGTCTGTCGCGGGTAGTTCCACAGTGATGCGGAGCCCGCCGGCAGAGCGCGGGGTGAGGGTGAGGGTTCCGTCGTGTGCGTGGGCGATGGTTTTGACGATGGCCAGGCCGAGGCCGACGCCTGCGTGGTCCGTGCGGATGCGTTCGGTGCCGCGCTGGAATGGTTCGGTGAGTGTCGAGACCAGCTCTGGGGTGAGCTTCTCGCCGGTGTTTTCGACAGTGAGCACCACAGTCTTGGGGCGGACGCTGGTATTGACCCACACAGCGCCTTGTTCAGGCAGGTTGTGGACGATCGCGTTGTGTACGAGGTTCATGGTCAGCTGCAGCAGGAGCGCCTGCGACCCGCTCGTGGGGGCGATGCCGCCGCCGGTCTCGATGGTGACGCCGTGCTTTTCCGCGAGGGGGAGGAGTGTTTCGGTGGCTTCTTCCGCTATGAGGGACAGGTCGACGTGTTCTCGGGTGAAGGACCGCTGCTCGGCGCGGCTGAGCAGGAGCAGTGCCTCCGTGAGGTCGATCGCCCGGGTGTTGACGGTGTGGAGGCGGTCGATGATTTCGCCGGCGTCGTGGTTCGGATCGGTGCGGGCCACGTCGAGAAGTGTCTTCGAGATCGCCAGCGGGGTGCGCAGCTCGTGAGAGGCGTTGGCTGCGAATCTCTGCTGTTCGGCGACGTGCGTTTCGAGCCGTGCGAGCATCGCGTCGAAGGCGTCGGCGAGTTCGCGGAACTCGTCTTTGCGGCCCGGTAGCCGGATGCGGTGGGAGAGCGATCCGTTCGTGGCCATGCGTGTGGCGTCCGTGATGCGGGTCAGGGGGGCGAGCATGCGGCCGGCGAGGATCCACCCTCCCAGGAGACCGAACACCAGCAGGAAGGGCAGCACCTGGCCCGCGGCCTGCACGAAGGTGTGCACGACAAAGTCGCGGTTGGGAGACAGCCCGTCGGGGGTTCTGGTCACACGCTCGGGCACGTAACGCAGCAGGGTCCCCCACATCGCCACGAGCAGCAGGACGCCGGCCAGCATGAGGAACCCGGCGTAGCTGAGGGTGAGTTTGAAGCGAACGCTCACACCCGGCTGCCTATCCACGGTGTCGTCCCTCATGTACGGCATCCGGGTGCGTGTCGATGCGGTAGCCAGCGCCTGGCACGGTGGCGATGATCCAGGGTTCGCCGAGCCGTTTGCGCAGTGCCGAGACGGTGATGCGCACGGCGTTGGTGAACGGGTCGGCGTTCTCGTCCCACGCGCGTTCCAGGAGTTCTTCGGCGCTGACGACACCGCCTTCGGCAGCAACGAGGACTTCGAGCACGGCGAACTGCTTCCTGGTCAGCGCGACGTAGCGGCCGTCCCGGTAGACCTCTCGGCGGAACGGGTCCAGCCGCAGGCCTGCGATCTCCCGCACGGGCGGCCTGCTGTGGGCACGTCTGCGGTCGAGTGCCCTGAGCCTGAGCGCGAGTTCCTGGAGTTCGAAAGGTTTGGTGAGGTAGTCGTCGGCGCCGAGTCCGAACCCGGAGGCCTTGTCGTCGAGACGGTCGGCTGCGGTGAGCATGAGGATCGGCATGCCGCTGCCGGAGGCGACGATGCGTTTGGCGATCTCGTCACCGGACGGTCCGGGGATGTCGCGGTCGAGGACGGCGATGTCGTAGGTGTTGCTGCTCAGCAGTTCCAGCGCGGTGTCGCCGTCACCTGCGATGTCGGCCGCGATCGCTTCCAGGCGCAGGCCATCGCGGATGGCTTCCGCCATAAAGGGTTCATCCTCGACGATCAACACACGCATGCAGGTGATGCTACGAGCCGGCGCATATCGTCGGCGTATCGAAAAACACATACGCGCTGGCAACACCACGCTGCCTTGACTGGCGGCATGCATCACCCCGCACCATCAGCAGCCTCCTCGCCAGCCCCGCCGTCCTCGGCGGTCTCCGCGTACGGGCCCGAAGACGAGGCCGCCCACGACGGCTGCCCGACCATGTACGCCGACCCCACCCAGGCCCCGAGGACCCAGCAGTGACCGGCAGTGAGCGAGGACAGACGACGACGCAGGTGGACGCGGCGGAGACCGGACAGGACGGCGCCGGCCACCGGGACACCGGTTCCATCACCGGACGCGCGGGCCTCCGCCGGGATACCGGCGCCGGGACCTGGCGCGCGCGCATCCGCCGGGCGATACGCGCCGCCTCCCGGCCGGGCCCCTGGAAGCGCGGCTGGGTGCTCGCGGCGCTGGCACTGCTGCTCGGCCTGATCCTGCTGCTGCACGCGCAGATCACGGACCGCGGGGGCCTCGGCAGCCTGGTGGAGACCTTCCTGCCGTGGTTCGGCCTGTTCATCCCCGTAATGCTGATCGGGGCGCTGTGGCGTCGTTCCGCCTCCGCGGTGGTCGCTCTGCTGCTCCCGGTCGTGGTGTGGCTGAACCTCTTCGGCGGGCTACTCAGCGACAAGTCCCACCCGGGCGGCGACTTCGACCTCACCGTGGCCAGCCACAACGTCGGCGCGGGGAACCCCGACCCGGCCGGCACCGCCCGCGACCTGGCCGCCTCCGGCGCGGACGTGCTGGCCCTGGTCGAGCTGACCCCGCAGGCCCGGGGCACGTACGAGAA
The DNA here is from genome assembly GCF_001642995.1 of Streptomyces jeddahensis. Classification (GTDB taxonomy): domain Bacteria; phylum Actinomycetota; class Actinomycetes; order Streptomycetales; family Streptomycetaceae; genus Streptomyces; species Streptomyces jeddahensis. Next base: position 102,078 of record NZ_LOHS01000027.1, on the reverse strand, counting down.
GGGGCTGGCGAAGGCGTACCCGTACCACACGGTGCAGGGCACGGTCGGGCTGTGGAGCAAGCTGCCGCTGTCGGACACCCGGCCGGTCGACATCAAGCAGGACGCCGGGCCGCTGGCGGACACCAAGCCGGCCGACGTCAAGATGACCTACAACCGGGCGCTGCGCACCACGGTGGCCACGGACCAGGGCCCGCTGGCGGTGTATGTGGCCCACCTGGGATCCGTACGGCTGATGCCCAGAGGGGGCTTCTGGACGGTCAGCCGGGACCGCGGCGCGCAGGCGCTGGGCGAGGCCATCGCCGCCGACCCGAACGAGCGGGTGGTGCTGCTCGGCGACCTGAACGGCACCACGGACGACCGCGCGTTGGACGGCATCACCTCGCAGCTGCGCTCGGCCCAGGGCGAGGCCGGGAACGGCTTCGGCTTCACCTGGCCGGCGAAGTTCCCGGTGGCGCGGATCGACCAGATCCTGGTCCGCGGCGTGAAGCCGGAGAGCTCCTGGGTGCTGCCCGCCACCGGCAGCGACCACCTGCCGGTGGCGGCCGGCATCAGCTGGTGAACACCGCGTAAAGGCTCCGATTCCGTCCCGGGATCCGCAGTTCGTTGAACCCGTCAGCCCCGGCGCCCCGGAACCGCCAGCAACGCCACGGCACACACCAGCGCGGCCGCCGCGAACACGTAGAACACGGTGGTCGGCCCCATCGCGGCGTCCAGGATCCACCCGCCGAGCAGCGGTGCCACGATCGCGCCACCCCGCCCGAACCCGGACACGCATCCCAGCGCGGTGGCCCGGGCCGAGGCCGGATAGCTGGACGCGACCCAATCGTTGAGCATCGTCAGCGCCGACTGCGCGCCGACGCCCGCAAGCGCGGTGACCCCGAGGATCACGGCCGTGCTGCCGCCCTGCGACAGGGCGAGGACAGCGAGCGCTGCGAGGACGGCGCTGCCCGCGGTGACCAGTCGCGGTCCGAACCGGTCGGCGAGGACGGCGAGCGCGAACGATCCGACGACGGCACCGAGGTTGAGGACCAGCGTGAAGCGCAGAGCCGAGCCGAGCGGGTAGTCCATCTCGCGCATCAGCTGGGTGAGCCAGGTGTTCAGGCCGTACCAGGCGAGCAGCACCGCGAAGTTGGCGAGTGTGAACAGGATGGTGTGCCGGGCGTACGTGCGGGAGAGCACTGTCCGGACACCGGCCTTCTCACTGTCGCGGGCAGCCCCGTTGACCGCCTCGTCGGCGGCTTCGCGCTCGGGCTCGCGGGCAGCCGCGGCGGCGGGCAGGGGCCGGGAGTCGGGCAGCAGGAAGTACGCGACGGCGAACACGATCACCGACAGGACACCGCCGACGCCGAAGAGACCGCGCCAGCCCAGAGATTCGCCCCAGATCGTGGCGGTCAGCGCGGCCAGGACCCCGCCGACGGGGATGCCGGCCAGCACCACGGTCGCCACCAGCGCGGAACGGCCGCGTGGCGCGTACTCCTTGCTCAGCGCCACGCACGACGGCATCACACCGCCCATGCCGATCCCCGCGAGCAGCCGGAACAGGCCGAACTGCCAGGGCTCCGCGGCGAGTGCGCAGGCCACCGTGAATACGGTGAAGACGGTGCCCGCGGCCAGCAGGAGCCGGCGCCTGCCGAGCCGGTCGGCGAGCGGTCCGCACACCAGGGCGCCGATCAGCATGCCCGCGTAGGCGAGGCTGCCGAGCGTCCCGGCGAGGGATGTGTCGAGCCCCAGTGCGTCGTCGCCGAGCATCGCGGGCAGCGCCACGCCGTAGACGATGAGGTCGAACCCCTCCACGGTGATCGCCGCCGTGCACAGGGCGACGACCGCCCAGGTCAGTGCCGGTGAGCGCGCAGCGGTGGGGGCGTTGGTGGCGGGTGCCTGAGCGTCGATGGTCATGCGGCCACGTCCTGTCGCGGGAAAGCAGGGATCACGGCAGGCCGCGGGTGCGCATGCGCCGGTGTCCCTCCGGCGGCGCGCGGGCGACCTGTCGGTGACCGGGATGGAATCAGCGCTGTTACGCAGAGAGCAACCAGTTGCGTCAATAGGTTCCGCAGAGCGGAACTACACCCCGCACGCCACGCCGCCCGTTACCAGACGCCCCCGTCACCAGACGTCACAGGGCAGCCTCCATCCGCCGTACCGCCTCCAGCAGCACCGCCGCCGCCTCGTCCAGGTGCGCACGGGTGAAGCGCAGCGACGGCGCCGACACGGTGAGCGCGGCGACGGCGCGCCCGCCGGGCTCGCGGACGGCGGCACCGACGGCGGAGACCCCGCGCTCGGTGTCGCCGATGTTGATGGCGTAGCCGCGGCGGCGCACCGCGGAGAGGCGGCGGTGCAGCGTCTCGGGGTCCGTCTCCTCGCCGTGGTCGCCCCTCGCCCCGTAGATCTCGGCGAGTTCGGCCACGCTCAGATCGGCCAGCAGCACCTTGCCGCCCGAGGCGAGATGCGCGGGCAGGACGGCGCCCGCGCGGCTGCCGACGCGCAGAGCGTGCGTGCCTTCGATGCTGTGCAGGAAACGCGCCTCGGCCCCGGAGCGCACCACGAGGTGCACGGTTTCGCCCAGTTTGCTGTTGAGCCACAGCATGTGTGGCCGCGCGGTTTCGACGAGTTCGTAGTCCGAGCGCTGCGACATGCCGAGGCGGTAGAGCGCGGGCCCCGGCCGGTACGCCTTGTCGGCGCCCTGCACCGCGAAGCCGCGGCCGCGCAGCGTGGCGAGCAGCCGGTGGGCGGTGGAGCGAGCGACGCCGAGGTGGTCGGCGGCGTCGCTGAGCCGGAGGCGGCCGTCCTTGCGAAGCAGGAGCAGCAGCGTCAGGGCGTTCTCGACGGATTCCAGGCCGGGGGTGTGGCCTGCACCGGAAGGGGTGGGCGCGGCGGTGTCGGCTCCGGTTGCCGCCTCTGCGACTGTGTCCGCTTTTGTGCCGTTCGTCGTGTCGGCTGATGTCCGAGAGTTCCTCACAGAGGAATTCTAGACCGCCGCGTGTTCCGCAGAAGAAAACTCGCCCTATGGTCATCGCCATGCGAGACAGCGCCGTCCGCCATCGGCGGCGCCCGTAGGGGAAAGGAACGTGCTCCTCATGTCCGGACAGGAAGCGGCCGCCGAGCCGCAGGACCCCAGACTCACCGAGCTCTACAAGGAGTTCGACGCGCTCGGGCTGATCCCGCTGTGGACCGAGCGCGAGGACCTGATGCCGCTGCACCCCAAGCCGGCCGCGGTCCCCCACCGCTGGCGCTGGGCCGAGCTGTACGCCACCGCCGTCAAGGCGGGCGAGCTGGTGCCGGTCGGCCGGGGCGGCGAGCGCCGTGCGATCTCCCTCTCCAACCCGGGGCTGCACGGCCTTCCGCACGCGACCCCCACCCTGTGGGCGGCGATCCAGTACCTCGGCCCGAACGAGGTCGCACCGGTCCACCGCCACGCGCAGAACGCGTTCCGCTTCGTCCTGGAGGGCGAGGGCGTGTGGACGATCGTCGACGGCGACCCGGTCGCGATGCGCCGCGGCGACCTGCTCCTGACGCCGGGCTGGGCCTGGCACGGCCACCACAACACCACCGACCAGCCCATGGCGTGGCTCGACGGCCTGGACATCCCGCTGTCCTCCGCGCTGAACACCGAGTTCTTCGAGTTCGGCCCGAACACGCTGGAGGACCGCTCGACGCCCGAGCGCTCCAAGGCCGAGCGGATCTGGGGCCACCCGGGTCTGCGCCCCCTCTCCGGACTCGCCGACATCCCCAAGTCGCCGCTCGCCGCCTACCGCTGGGAGCACACCGACGCCGCGCTGACCGGCCAGCTGGAGCTGGAGGCCGAGGGCCACCAGGGCGTCACCGCGCACCCGGGCCACGCGGCGATCCGCTTCTCCAACCCGACCACCGGCGCCGACGCGCTGCCCACCATCCGTACGGAGATGCACCGGCTGCGCGCCGGGGCGACCGTCCCCGCGTCCCGCGAGGTCTCCTCCTCGGTGTGGCAGGTCTTCGAGGGCGAGGGCGCGTTCGTCGTGAACGGCGAGCGGTTCGACGTCACGCACGGCGACCTGGTCACCGTCCCGTCCTGGGCCGAGGTGTCCATCGAGGCCGGTGCGGGCGAGCAGCTCGACCTCTTCCGCTTCAGCGACGCCCCCGTCATGGAGCGCCTCCACTTCCACACCCTGCCCGCCTCGGTCGCCGAAAGGACCACCCACTGATGAAGCTCGCCACCATCCGCACCGCCGGAACCACCGCCGCCGTACGCATCGACGGGGACGCCGCCGTCGAGACCGGCCACGCCGACCTGGGCGCCCTGCTCGCCGACCCGAACTGGAAGCAGACCGCCGCCGCGGCCTCCGGCGCCACGCACGCCGTCGACTCGCTCGACTACGCGCCGGTCGTCCCCAACCCGGGCAAGATCATCTGCGTCGGCCTCAACTACCGGAATCACATCCTCGAGATGGGCCGCGAGCTGCCGCAGTACCCGACGCTGTTCGCCAAGTACCCCGAGGCGCTCATCGGCCCGTACGACGAGGTCGTGCTGCCTGCCGCGTCCGACGCGATCGACTGGGAGGCCGAGCTCGCCGTCGTCATCGGCGCCACGGTCCGCCACGCCGACAAGGAGACCGCGGCCGCCGCGATCGCGGGCTACTCGGTCCTCAACGACGTGACCGCCCGCGACTGGCAGTACCGCTCCCCGATGTGGCTGCAGGGCAAGACCTTCGAGGCCACCACGCCCTTCGGCCCGGTCCTGGTCACGCCCGACGAGGCCGAGCCCGCCTCGGGCCTCACGCTCACCGGCGCGGTCGACGGCGAGACCGTGCAGCAGGCCGACACCTCCGACCTGGTCTTCGACGCGGCGACCCTCGTCTCGTATATCTCGACGATCCTCACCCTCAAGCCGGGCGACGTGATCGCCACCGGTACGCCGGGCGGTGTGGGCCACGCCCGCAAGCCGCAGCGGTACCTCGCCGACGGCCAGACCCTGACCACCTCGGTGTCCGGCATCGGCGAGCTGCGCAATGTGTGCCGCGCGGAGAAGATCAATGGCTGAGCGCGGTTTCGCGCGCACGCTCGGCTGGGTGCAGGAGGGCTCGGCGCTCTTCCACAAGCGCCTGGACGAGCTGGGCGACGCGGCGGCCGCAGGGCCGTCGCTGCTGCCCGGCTGGTCCCGGGCCCACGTCCTGACGCATCTCGCGCGCAACGCGGACGCCCTGGTCAACCTGCTCACCTGGGCCCGTACCGGCGTCGAGACGCCGATGTACCCGAACCCCGAGTCGCGTCTGGACGACATCGAGCAGGGCGCCCGCCGCCCGGCCTCGGTGGTCCTCATAGACTTCCGGGACGCCGACGCCCGGCTGCTCGCCACCATCGACGCGCTGCCCGCCGAGTCCTGGGAGTCCATCGTCCGCAGCGCGCTGGGCCGCACCATCCCCGCGAGCGAGGTGCCGTGGATGCGCACGCGCGAGATCTGGGTGCACCTGGTGGACCTGGGCGCGGGCGACGACACCGACGCGTTCCCGGCCGACCTGGTCGACGCGCTGCTCGCCGAGGTGTCGGCGACGGTCGGCGCCAAGGACGACTGCCCGGCGGTGCTGCTGCGGCCGACCGACCGGGACGGCGCCGAGTACCGGCTCGGCCCGGACGGCACGGAGCCGGAGGTCGTGACCGCGCCCGCGGCCGGGCTGTGCGCCTGGCTGCTGGGCCGCGACACGGCGGGCGCCCGCGCGGCACGCGGCTCCGCTCAGGCGGTACTGCCCCGCTGGCTCTGAACGAGCGCGCGAACGAGCCGAAGAGCGAGGGCCCGCACCCCCCAAGAGCCGGCGAGCGTCACGCTCGCGGACGGGCCCTCGCATGATCTTGCAGAAGGAGCAAGCAATGAGCAGCCAAGACAGGCTCATCGTCATCGGCGGCGGCATCGGCGGCGTGGCGACGGCCCTCGCCGCGCGTCGCGCGGGCCACGAGGTGACCGTGCTCGAGCAGGCACCCGCCTTCACGGAGGTCGGAGCGGGCCTGCAGATGGCGCCGAACGCGACCCGCGTCCTGCGGGACCTCGGCGTACTCGACCAGGTCATCGAGGCGGGCGTGCTGCCCGAGCACCTGGTCTTCCACAACGCGGTCGACGGCAAGGAGCTGACGCGGGTCCGCCTGGACGCCGCGTACGAGGAGCACTTCGGCGGACCGTACGTCGTCGTCCACCGCAGCGACCTGCTCGACATCCTGGTCCGGGCCGCCGGCGAGGCCGGCGTGGAGCTGCTGACCGGACAGCGCGTCGAGGACATCGACCAGCATCCGGCTTCGGTCACGGTCCGCACGGCCGACGGTACGGAGTACGCAGGCGCCGCGGTCGTCGCCGCCGACGGTCTGCACTCGCGCACCCGCGCCCTCTTCAGCGACGACGAGCCGATCCAGTCCGGCTACGTCGCGTACCGCGGCACGATCCCGATCGAGGACGTCCAGGGCGGCGAGAACCTGCGCGACGTACTGGTGTGGATGGGCCCGAAGCTGCACCTCGTGCAGTACCCGCTGCGCTCCGGCGCCCTCTACAACCAGGTCGCCGTCTTCCGCAGCCCCGGCTTCGACCGCGGCGAGGAGAAGTGGGGCGGCCCGGAGGAGATGGAGCAGGTCTTCACGGCCGCGTGCGAGCCGGTGCGCCGCGCGCTGCCGGGCCTGGGCCGGCAGCGCTGGTGGCCGATGGCCGACCGCGAGCCGATCTCCTGCTGGACGAAGGACCGGATCGCCCTGCTCGGCGACTCCGCCCACCCCATGCTCCAGTACCTGGCGCAGGGCGCCTGCCAGGCCCTGGAGGACGCGGCCACGCTGGCCTCCGCCGCCACCCGGCACACCGCCTCCGACGGCACGGTCGCCTGGCCGTCCGCCCTGGAGGAGTACGCCGCCGAGCGCGCGCCGCGCACCGCCCGCGTGCAGTCCACCGCCCGTGTCTGGGGTGAGATGTGGCACGTCGAGGGCGTCGCCGCGCTGCTGCGTGACGAGGTGTTCCGCAATCGCGCCGAGGACGATCTCAGCTACGCAGAGTGGCTGTGGGGCCGTCGAGCAGCGTGAATTCCGCGCGGGGCGGGGTCCGGTGTGCGCCGGGCCCCGCTTCGTGCTGCCCGCAGGCGGTCTGTCCCGACATGCCCACCCGCGTTGGACCCGCGTGAATTCATGCACAAGCTCCGCTCTAGCATGGTGCGCGTGCCAAAAGTGACCCGAGCCGACGCCGCCCAGGCCCTGCGCAACCCGCTGGCCTTCATCGCCGACCGCTGGACTCCGGGGCCCCGGACCGTTCAGCGCGCGGCCCTGTCCACCGTCATCATGATGGTCGTCATCGTGGTCACCGGCGGTGCCGTCCGGCTGACCGGTTCGGGCCTCGGCTGCCCGACCTGGCCCAAGTGCACCGACGACTCGCTCACCGCGACCAGCGAAATGGGCATGCACGGCGCCATCGAGTTCGGCAACCGCATGCTGACGTACGTCCTGTGTGCCGCGGTGGGCTGGGCGATCATCGCCGCACGCTCGCAGAAGCCGTGGCGGCGGAGTCTCACGCGGCTCGGCTGGGCGCAGTTCTGGCTGGTCATGGGCAATGCGATCCTCGGCGGCATCGTCGTCCTGGTGGGCCTCAACCCGTACACGGTCGCGGCGCACTTCCTGCTCTCCTCCGCGCTGATCGCGGTCGCCACGGTGATGTGGCAGCGCACCCGCGAGGGAGACGCCGCGCCCCGTCCTCTGGTGGGCAAGCCGGTCCGGCAGATGGTGTGGATCCTGGTCGCCGCCTCCGTACTGCTGATCATGGTCGGCACGGTGGTCACCGGCGCGGGCCCGCACGCGGGCGACTCGAGCGACGTGCCGCGCATGCCGGTCGACTGGGAGGCCGTCACCAAGCTGCATGCCGTGCTGGCCTGGATCGTGGTGACCCTCACCTTCGCCCTGTGGTTCGTCCTCAAGGCGGTCGACGCCCCCCGGGGACCGTTGGCCCGCACCCGCGACCTGTTCCTGATCCTGCTGGCCCAGGGCCTGATCGGCTACGTCCAGTACTTCACGGACCTCCCCGAGGTCCTCGTGGCGCTGCACATGCTGGGCTCGGCGGTCACGTGGATCGCGGTCCTGCGTGTCCTGCTGTCGCTGCGGGAGCGGCCTGTCGAGGAGCCGGCGGCGGTGGCCCCGGCGCCGCGGCAGGCGGTGGGGTCGCCCGCCTCCTGACAAGGCCGCCGGACTGACCCCGACCGCCCTGCGCTGTTGTGGCCACGTCCTCGATCACCGGGCCGACGGAACTCACCCCACCCCGTACACCCTCCGCGCATTGCCCGCCGCGATGAGCCCCGCCACGCGCTGCGCATCCGCCAGGGACCACGCTCCGTCCGCGACCCACCCGCCGAGCACCCTGCTCAGCGCCTCCCGGAAGAGGCGTGCTCCCACCACATGGAGTTCGGGCAGGGCATGTGCGCCGCTGGAGAACAGGAGCTTGCCGAAGGGCGCGAGTTCCAGGATCTCGGCGAGGACGGTCGCGGCCCGCGCCCCGGTGCGGACGAGCGCCGCGCCCAGGTCGGCGTAGACGTGCGGGAAGACCGCGGCGAGGTGGGCCGTGTGCCGGTGGTACGGGTAGCCGTGCAGCAGCACCAGGTCGTTGCCGAGCCCGGCCGTGGCCCGTACGAAGTCGGTCAGCAGGGCCGGGTCGCTGCGGTCGACGCGCAGGCCCGGCTCGGCGAGCCCGGCGTGCAGCTGCAGCGGACGGCCCGAGGCGACGGCTATCCACAGCAGGTGCCGCAGCAGTACTTGGTCGGTGAGGGTGCCGCCCGCCCGGCGGCCGGCGAGCCAGCGGCCGGCGGCGCCCCGCACCTCTCCCGGGCCGGGCGGTTCGGGCGCGAGCGCCAGGCCGTCGCGTACGCCCGCGACCGAGGTGAAGGCGACGGCGTGCGCGGCGGCCGCGTGCACCGACTCGGCGAGATTGGCGAGGAAAGAGGCCACGCTGCCGGAGGTGTCCGCGACCTGCTCGGCGAGCAGCTCCAGACGAATGATCTCGTGCGCCTCGGCGTTCCCGGCCGCGGCCATCTCGGGCGGGCCGCTCAGATCGCCCGGCAGCCCCGTGTCGACGAGGTACGTCGTGATGCCGCTGCCCCGCAGCAGCCTGCGCCCCGCCTCGAGCACGCCCAGCTCGCGCCGCCGCGCGAGATAGCGGGCCGGATCGCAGTGCGGTTCCAGGCCGAGCAGCGGCGGACACCAGCGGCGTACGGCGAACCCCGTCTGGGTGTCGAAGAAGGTGGTCCCGGCGGCGGGCGGCCCCTCGCCCCGGCCCAGCTGGGCCTCGAAGGTGCCGAGGCCCAGCTCCGTACGCAGCACGCCATGGCAGTACTGGTCCACCAGCGACGGCGTTTCGATCATCCGGATCCCCCCAGAAATAGACCGCGCCTACACGGTCCTAACGGGTGAACCGGCCGTCAGGTGTTGCCCTCGGCTCGACGACTTGGGCCTGCGGGCGGTCAAGGATCACGGCGGGGCCGCCGCCGTGACACCGGGACGCCCCCGGGACCTGCGCGTCAGCCCTTGCTCGCGCCGCCGATCTGGATGCCCGCCATGCGCTTCCACTCGTACGGCCCGGTCTTCACCTTCGCCGCGAACTCGCCGTCGAAGGCCTCGTGGCGGCTGATTCCGGACTTCTCGACGGCCCGCTCCGCGATCTCGTACGTGGGGGCCATGAGGTCGCCCCAGCCGCCGTCCTCGCCGACGAGGACGATACGGGCGCCCCTCTGCCCGACGTAGGCGATCTGCCCCTCGGCGCCGCCGTGCGCCTTGGCGAAGGCGCCGATCTCCTTGGCGAGCTTCGCCGTCCTGCGCTCGGCCCGGGCGGCCTTCTTGCGGTCGCCGCCGGCGGTCTCGCTGCTCTCGTCAACCTGCTGGGTCTCTGCCATGGCCCGATGCTACCCACGGGTAGATCAACTGGCGACGGGCGGGGCGCGTGGCCTTGACCACGCACCCCGCCCGCCAGACGAACAGCTTCGAGGACCCTGCTACCTCAGGAAGGGATCCACCGCGACCGCCACGAACAGCAGCGACACATAGGTGATGGACCAGTGGAACAGGCGCATCTCCTTGAGCTTGGCGCCCGTGACCTCGGCCTGGGCGCGCGCCTGCAGCGCGTGGGCCTCCCACAGCCACCAGCCGCCCGTCACCAGGGCCACCACCGTGTAGAACCAGCCGGTGTAGCCGAGCGGCTGCAGCAGCAGCGATGCGCCGACCATCACCCAGCTGTAGAGGACGATCTGCCGGGCGACCACCTTGTTCGAGGCGATGACCGGAAGCATCGGCACGCCCACGCGCGCGTAGTCCTCCTTCACCTTCATCGACAGCGGCCAGTAGTGCGGCGGCGTCCAGAAGAAGATGACGAGGAAGAGGATGACGGCGGCGTACGACAGGGAGTTCGTGACCGACGACCAGCCGATGAGGACCGGCATGCAGCCGGCGATGCCGCCCCACACGATGTTCTGCGCCGTACGCCGCTTCAGGATCATCGTGTAGACGACGACGTAGAACAGCAGGGCGCCCAGCGACAGCCACGCGGACAGCCAGTTGACGAGCAGGCCGAACCAGAGCGTGGACACGACGGCGAGGGTGATGCCGAAGACGAGGCCCTCGCGCGGGGAGACCATGCCGGTGACCAGCGGCCGCTGCGCGGTGCGGTCCATGAGCGCGTCGATGTCGCGGTCGATGTACATGTTCAGCGCGTTGGCGCCGCCCGCGGACAGATAGCCGCCGATGCAGGTCGCGAGCACCAGCCACAGGTCCGGCACACCCTGCTCGGCGAGGAACATCACCGGGACCGTGGTGATGAGCAGAAGCTCGATGATCCGTGGCTTGGTCAGCGCCACGAACCCCTTGACACGGGCCCCGAACGGCCGGTGAGTCGGGCTCGTCCCGGTTACTCCCGCAGGACGGGATTCAACGGCCGTCACGCACACCCCTGACAGAGACATCCCAGCGAGCCCCGGCATGAAGGCCGGGTAAAGGCTCGCGCGTACCACGCCACTTTAGACGTTGCCCGTCTCAGGCCTTCGCGGGGGGTCGGCCGTGTTGGTCACGGGTGCTGCAACGTGCACGGATGTTCTCGAATGAGCATTCAAATGAGCGGCTCCGTATTCACCTGCTGAATTGGGAAAACGGCCCTGGCGATGCGTATACCGTCGAGGCCCGGCAGTCTGGAAAGGCCCGATAAAAAGGGCCTACTCACAGCGGTAGTCTCGACACCGTCCGGCGTGCCCAGAGAACGCCGGCATTCGACATGTGGAGAGGAGCCCTGACCCAGGGTGAGTACCGAGCCGACCACTACAGACCTCGAGTGGACCGAGTTGGATCAGCGGGCCGTCGACACCGCCCGCATCCTGGCCGCCGACGCCGTACAGAAGGTCGGCAACGGCCATCCCGGTACGGCGATGAGCCTGGCCCCCGCCGCGTACACCCTCTTTCAGAAGGTGATGCGGCACGACCCGGCGGACACCGACTGGACGGGCCGTGACCGGTTCGTGCTGTCCGCGGGTCACTCGTCCCTGACCCTCTACACCCAGCTGTACCTCGGAGGCTTCGGCCTGGAGCTGGACGATCTGAAGGCGTTCCGCACCTGGGGCTCCAAGACCCCCGGCCACCCCGAGTACGGCCACACCAAGGGCGTCGAGACGACGACAGGACCGCTCGGCCAGGGTGTCGCCAACGCGGTGGGCATGGCGATGGCCGCCCGCTACGAACGCGGCCTGTTCGACCCCGACGCGGCCCCCGGCACCTCGCCGTTCGACCACTTCATCTACTGCATCGCCGGTGACGGCTGCCTTCAGGAGGGCATCGCCGCGGAGGCGTCCTCGATGGCCGGGCACCAGAAGCTCGGCAACCTGATCCTGCTGTGGGACGACAACCACATCTCGATCGAGGGCGACACCGAGACCGCCGTCTCCGAGGACACCGTCAAGCGCTACGAGGCGTACGGCTGGCACGTGCAGCGCATCGCCCCGAAGCCGGACGGCGACCTCGACCCGCACGCCATCTACAACGCCATCGAGGCCGCGAAGAAGGTGACGGACAGGCCGTCCTTCATCGCGATGCGCTCGATCATCGCCTGGCCCGCCCCGAACGCTCAGAACACCGAGGCCGCGCACGGCTCGGCGCTGGGCGACGACGAGGTCGCCGCCACCAAGCGCGTCCTCGGCTTCGACCCGGAGAAGTCCTTCGAGGTCACCGACGAGGTCCTGGCCCACACCCGCCAGGCGCTCGACCGCGGCCGCGAGGCCCGGGCGAAGTGGGAGAAGTCGTTCCAGGAGTGGCGCAGCGCCAACCCGGCGCGGGCCGCGGAGTTCGACCGCATCGCCGCGGGCGAGCTGCCCGACGGCTGGGAGGAGAAGCTCCCGGTCTTCGAGGAGGGCAAGGCCGTCGCCACCCGTGCCGCGTCCGGCAAGGTGCTGCAGGCACTCGGCGGGGTGATCCCGGAGCTGTGGGGCGGCTCGGCCGACCTCGCCGGCTCCAACAACACCACCATCGACAAGAACTCCTCGTTCCTTCCCGCGGACAACCCGCTGCCGGAGGCCGATCCGTACGGCCGCACCATCCACTTCGGCATCCGCGAGCACTCCATGGCCGCGGAGATGAACGGCATCGCGCTGCACGGCAACACCCGTATCTACGGCGGCACCTTCCTGGTGTTCTCCGATTACATGCGCAATGCCGTCCGCCTGTCCGCGCTGATGCACCTGCCGGTGACGTACGTGTGGACGCACGACTCCATCGGCCTCGGTGAGGACGGCCCGACGCACCAGCCGGTCGAGCACCTGGCCTCGCTGCGCGCCATCCCGGGCCTGAACGTCGTCCGTCCCGCCGACGCCAACGAGACCGCCATCGCGTGGCGCGAGATCCTGCGCCGCTGGACGAAGGAGTTCGGCAAGGGCGCCCCGCACGGACTGGCGCTGACCCGTCAGGGCGTGCCGGCATACGAGCCCAACGAGGATGCGGCGCGCGGCGGTTACGTGCTGTTCGACGCGGAAGGGCCCGACGGGCAGAGCGCTGCGGCGCAGGTCGTGCTGATCGCCACCGGCTCCGAGGTGCACGTGGCCGTCGAGGCCCGCGAGCAGCTGCAGGCCGCCGGCGTCCCGACCCGTGTGGTGTCGATGCCGTGCGTGGAGTGGTTCGAGCAGCAGGACCAGGGGTACCGGGACAGCGTCCTGCCGCCTTCGCTGAAGGCCCGCGTCGCCGTGGAGGCCGGCATCGGCCTGACCTGGCACAAGTACGTCGGGGACGCCGGACGCATCGTTTCGCTGGAGCACTTCGGCGCGTCGGCCGACGGCAAGGTCCTCTTCCGCGAGTTCGGCTTCACTCCCGAGAACGTGGCGGCCGCCGCGCGGGAATCCATCGACGCCGCCCAGCGCTGACGCTTACATACGACCAAGTAGGAGATGCATTTTCCATGACAGACGCACTCAAGCGCCTCTCCGACGAAGGCGTCGCGATCTGGCTGGACGACCTGTCCCGCAAGCGGATCACGTCCGGGAACCTTTCGGAGCTCATCGACCAGCAGCACGTCGTGGGCGTGACGACCAACCCGTCGATCTTCCAGAAGGCGATCTCGTCGGGTGACGGCTACGAGCAGCAGCTCGCGGACCTCGCCGCCCGCAAGGTCACCGTCGAAGAGGCCATCCGCATGATCACGACCGCGGATGTGCGGGACGCCGCCGACGTCCTGCGTCCGGTCTTCGAGGAGACCGGCGGCCAGGATGGCCGGGTCTCGATCGAGGTGGACCCGCGCCTGGCGCACAACACCGCGGCGACCATCGCCGAGGCCAAGCAGCTCGCGTGGCTGGTGGACCGCCCGAACACCCTGATCAAGATCCCGGCCACCAGGGCGGGCCTCCCGGCCATCACCGAGGTGATCGGCCTGGGCATCAGCGTCAACGTCACGCTGATCTTCTCGCTGGAGCGCTACCGCGAGGTCATGGACGCCTACCTGGCGGGCCTGGAGAAGGCCAAGGCCGCGGGCCTCGACCTCTCCAAGATCCGCTCGGTCGCGTCGTTCTTCGTGTCCCGCGTGGACACCGAGATCGACAAGCGCCTGGACGCCCTGGGCTCCCCGGAGGCCAAGGAGGCCCGCGGCAAGGCGGCGCTCGCCAACGCCCGCCTGGCCTTCCAGGCGTACGAGGAGGTCTTCTCCTCGGACCGCTGGGCGGCGCTGGACAAGGCCGGCGCCAACAAGCAGCGCCCGCTGTGGGCCTCCACCGGCGTGAAGGACCCGGCGTACAAGGACACCCTGTACGTCGACGACCTGGTCGCCCCGGGCACGGTCAACACCATGCCGGAGGCCACGCTCGAGGCGGTCGCCGACCATGGGCAGATCACCGGCAACACCATCGCCGGCACCTACGAGCAGGCCCGCGCCGACCTCGACGCCGTCGAGCGGCTCGGCATCTCCTACGACGACGTGGTGCAGGTCCTCGAGGACGAGGGCGTCGAGAAGTTCGAGTCGTCCTGGAACGACCTGCTCAAGTCGACCGAGGCGGAGCTTCAGCGCCTCGCCCCCTCGGAGGGCTGACGCCTTGACCGCACACGGAGCGAATCCGCTTCGTGACCCCGCAGACCGACGGCTCCCGCGTATCGCGGGGCCGTCGGGCCTGGTCATCTTCGGTGTCACGGGCGATTTGTCACGCAAAAAACTGATGCCTGCCGTCTACGACCTCGCGAACCGAGGTCTGCTGCCGCCGGGGTTCTCGCTCGTCGGGTTCGCCCGCCGCGAGTGGCAGGACGAGGACTTCGCCCAGGTCGTCCACGACGCGGTCAAGCAGCACTCCCGCACCCCGTTCCGCGAGGAGGTGTGGCAGCAGCTCATACAAGGGATGCGCTTCGTCCAGGGCGACTTCGACGACGACGCCGCCTTCGAGCAGCTGCGCGCCACGATCCAGGAGCTGGACAAGGCGCAGGGCACCGGCGGGAACTTCGCCTTCTACCTCTCCGTACCCCCCAAGTTCTTCCCCAACGTCGTCCAGCAGCTGAAGAAGCACGGACTGGCCGACCAGCAGAACGGCTCCTGGCGCCGCGCGGTCATCGAGAAGCCCTTCGGGCACGATCTGGCCTCCGCCAAGGAGCTCAACTCGATCGTCCACGAGGTCTTCGCCCCGGAGCAGGTCTTCCGGATCGACCACTACCTGGGCAAGGAGACCGTCCAGAACATCCTGGCGCTGCGGTTCGCCAACACCCTGTTCGAGCCGATCTGGAACCGGTCGTACGTCGACCATGTGCAGATCACGATGGCCGAGGACATCGGCATCGGCGGCCGCGCCGGCTACTACGACGGCATCGGCGCCGCCCGTGACGTCATCCAGAACCACCTGCTCCAGCTCCTCGCGCTGACCGCGATGGAGGAGCCCGCCTCCTTCGACGCGGACGCGCTCGCGGCCGAGAAGACGAAGGTGCTGGGGGCCGTGCGGCTGCCGAAGGACCTGGGCAAGGACACGGTGCGCGCCCAGTACTCGGCCGGCTGGCAGGGCGGCGAGAAGGTCATCGGCTATCTGCAGGAAGACGGCATCGACCCGCAGTCGAAGACCGACACGTACGCGGCGATCAAGCTCGGGATCGACAACCGCCGCTGGGCGGGCGTCCCCTTCTATCTCCGGACGGGCAAGCGCCTGGGCCGCCGCGTCACCGAGATCGCGGTCGTCTTCCAGCGCGCGCCGCACTCCCCGTTCGACCACACGGCGACGGAGGAGCTCGGGCAGAACGCGGTCGTCATCCGGGTCCAGCCCGACGAGGGCGTCACGGTCCGCTTCGGCTCCAAGGTGCCCGGCACCTCCATGGAGATCCGGGATGTGTCGATGGACTTCGCGTACGGCGAGTCCTTCACGGAGTCCAGCCCGGAGGCGTACGAGCGGCTGATCCTCGACGTCCTGCTCGGCGACGCCAACCTCTTCCCGCGCACGGAGGAGGTCGAGCTGTCTTGGAAGATTCTCGATCCGATCGAGGAGTACTGGGACGACAACGGCAAGCCCGCGCAGTACCCGGCGGGCACGTGGGGGCCCGTCGAGGCGGACGAAATGCTCGAACGAGACGGACGGAGCTGGCGTCGGCCATGAACATCGACCTCACGAACACCACCGCCAGCAAGATCAACAAGGCGCTCATCGAGGGCCGCCGCGCGATCGGCACCCCTGCCGTCGGCATGGTCCTCACGCTCGTCATCGTCACCGACGAGGAGAACGCCTACGACGCGCTCAAGGCGGCCAGCGACGCCTCCCGCGAGCACCCCTCGCGCACCCTGGTCGTGATCAAGCGTGTCTCGCGCTCGCCCCGCGACCGCACGAGTTCGCGGCTGGACGCCGAGGTGCGCGTCGGCGCGGACGCGGGCACCGGCGAGACGGTGGTGCTGCGGCTGTACGGCGAGATCGTGAACCACGCCCAGTCCGTGGTGCTGCCGCTGCTGCTGCCGGACGCCCCGGTGGTCGTCTGGTGGCCGGTCAACGCGCCGCTCGACCCCGCGAACGACCCGCTCGGTGCGCTCGCCCAGCGCCGCGTCACCGACACCTACGCCGCGGAGCAGCCCGTGAGGGAGCTGAGCGCGCGTGCCGCGGCCTACACACCGGGCGACACGGACCTCTCGTGGACCCGCATCACGCCCTGGCGCTCGATGCTGGCCGCGGCCCTGGACCAGGTGACCTGCGAGGTCACGTCGGTCGAGGTCGAGGGCGAGGAGTTCAATCCGAGCTGCGAGCTGCTCGCCATGTGGCTCGCGGACCGGCTGGACGTCCCGGTCCGGCGGTCGGTGTCGTCGGGCCCGGGCCTGACGGCCGTGCGGATGGGCACGAGCTGCGGCCCGATCGTCCTTGACCGCGCGGACGGCGCGCTCGCGACGCTGTCCATCGAGGGTCAGCCCGACCGTGCGGTGGCGCTCCAGCGGCGCGACACGGCGGAGCTCATCGCGGAGGAGCTGCGCCGGCTGGACCCGGACGACACGTACGCGTCGGCCCTGAAGTACGGCGTCGACCGGCTGGCCGGTCCCGCGTCGGCGCCCGCGGAGGGCGAGGACGGCCCGTCGGCCGCGAACGGGGCCCCTGAGCCGGCCGCCGCCGGGAACGGGTCCGCCGAGTCGGACGCCACCGCGGAGGCACCCGCCGAGCCCGAGGCGCCCGCCAAGGGCCCGGCCAAGAAGACAGCGGGCAAGGCCCCGGCGAAGAAGGCGGCCGCGAAGTGACCATGGCACCGCAGCTCGTCGTGCACCGCGACAAGGAGCTGATGGCACAGGCCGCGGCGGCCCGGCTGATCACGAAGATCGTGGACGCCCAGGCCGCCCGCGGCTCCGCCTCGGTGGTCCTCACCGGCGGGCGCAACGGCAACGGCCTGCTGGCCGCTCTGGCCGCCGCGCCCGCCCGGGACGCCGTCGACTGGGGCCGCCTCGACCTGTGGTGGGGCGACGAGCGGTTCCTGACCGAGGGCGACCCGGACCGCAACGTCACCCAGGCCCGCGAGGCTCTCCTCGACGCGGTCCCGCTGAACCCCAAGCGCGTCCACGCTATGCCGGCCTCGGACGGGCCGTACGGCAACGACGCGGATGCGGCAGCGGCGGCCTACGCGGCCGAACTCGCCGCCGCGGCCGGCCCGGAGGACCACGGTCCGGTCCCGTCCTTCGATGTCCTGATGCTCGGCGTCGGCCCGGACACGCACGTCGCGTCGCTCTTCCCCGAGCTGCCGGCGGTCCGCGAGACGGAGCGCACGGTGGTCGGCGTGCACGGCGCCCCGAAGCCGCCGCCCACCCGGATCACCCTCACGCTGCCGGCGATCCGGGCCGCCCGTGAGGTGTGGCTGCTCGCGGCCGGCGAGGACAAGGCGCAGGCCACCGCGATCGCCCTCTCCGGTGCCGGCGAGATCCAGGCCCCGGCAGCGGGCGCCCGCGGCCGCTCCCGCACCCTGTGGCTGCTGGATTCTGCGGCGGCCTCGCGCCTGCCGCGGGACCTGTATCCGCCGGCTTCGCCCTGAGCCCTGTGCTCTGAGTTCGACCGCTACACGTCAGCCCCAGGTCGTCGACCTGGGGCTGACGTTTTAGGCGGCCACGCGCCGATAACTGCTGCCGTCGCGTTCCCGCACCAGCAGTCCGTTCTCGATGGAGTAGCGGCGCAGCGCCGAGGTGTCGTCGTGCACGGTGCGGAAGGCGTCGTTGACTTCGCGCTCGCTGTAGCTGCGCCCGCCCTCGAACAGCGTGCTGGTCAGATGGGCGAGCAACTCACGGCGTACGGCCGGACGCACCGGAATCGTGGTCAGCCGTCCACCGGCGAAGAATCCCACCAGGCGGCGCGGGACATCGGGCCGCGGTTCCTCGGGCCGTGCACGCCGGAACACCGCGGGATCCGCCCGCAGGGAGCCGTCCGGCAACCGCTCGACGAGCCCCGTGGCGACCAGGCGCCCGAGGTGCTTGCGCGCTTCGGGCGACTCCGACTCGCTCGGCGTCAGGTCCTCCAGCACGACGCGGGCGTAGAGCCTGAGGCGTTCCGGGTCGGCGAGTGCGGCTAGAAGCTGGTCCATTGGGGGGTCCTTCCGGCAGGTGACGAGCCGGAGCAGTGTCACCCGCCGGACGGCACCCCCGCATCCGATTAACGGCCGCGAAGCTCGCGGTACTTGGCGACCAGCGCCTTGGTGGACTCGTCGAGCCCCGGCACATCTGCGCCTTCGCTGAGGGCCGGCTCGACGCGCTTGGCGAGGACCTTGCCGAGCTCGACACCCCACTGGTCGAAGGAGTCGATGTTCCAGATCGCGCCCTGCACGAACACCTTGTGCTCGTAGAGCGCGACGAGCTGACCGAGCACGGAGGGCGTGAGCTCGCGGGCCAGGATCGTGGTCGTCGGGTGGTTGCCCTTGAACGTCTTGTGCGGCACCAGCTCCTCCGGCACGCCCTCGGCCCGCACCTCCTCCGGCGTCTTGCCGAATGCCAGCGCCTGGGTCTGCGCGAAGAAGTTGG
The DNA here is from genome assembly GCF_001642995.1 of Streptomyces jeddahensis. Lineage (GTDB taxonomy): Bacteria > Actinomycetota > Actinomycetes > Streptomycetales > Streptomycetaceae > Streptomyces > Streptomyces jeddahensis. The sequence continues at coordinate 83,156 of NZ_LOHS01000027.1, read as the reverse complement.
CCATCAGCAGGTCGTGCTGGGGGACCAGGCCCGGCTGCAGGTCGGCGACCGGGTTGGCGAAGCCGATGAAGTCGGCCGGGATCAGCTCCGTGCCCTGGTGGATCAACTGGAAGTACGCATGCTGGCCGTTGGTGCCCGGAGTGCCCCAGACGACCGGGCCGGTCTGCCAGTCCACCGGCCGGCCGTCGCGGTCCACGTACTTGCCGTTGGACTCCATGTCCAGCTGCTGCAGATACGCGGTGAACTTGGACAGGTAGTGCGAGTAGGGCAGCACCGCATGCGACTGCGCGCCGTGGAAGTTGCCGTACCAGATGCCCAGCAGGCCGAGCAGCAGCGGCACGTTGTGCTCGGGCGGCGCGGCGCGGAAGTGCACGTCGACCAGGTGGAAGCCGTCGAGCATCTCCCGGAAGCGGTCCGGGCCGATGGCGATCATCAGGGACAGGCCGATCGCCGAATCGTACGAGTAGCGGCCGCCGACCCAGTCCCAGAACTCGAACATGTTGGCTGTGTCGATGCCGAACTCGGCCACCTTCTCGGCATTCGTGGACAGCGCCACGAAGTGCTTGGCGACGGCCTCCTGACCGGCCCCCAGCTCGCCCAGCAGCCAGGTGCGTGCGGAGGTCGCGTTGGTGACGGTCTCGATGGTGGTGAAGGTCTTCGACGCGATGATGAACAGCGTCTCGGCCGCGTCCAGGTCCCGCACGGCCTCGTGCAGGTCGGCGCCGTCGACGTTCGAGACGAAGCGCACCGTCAGGTCGCGGTCGGTGAAGGCGCGCAGCGCCTCGTACGCCATGGCCGGGCCGAGGTCGGAGCCGCCGATGCCGACGTTGACGACGTTCTTGATGCGCTTGCCGGTGTGGCCGGTCCACTCGCCGGAGCGGATCCGCTCGGCGAAGGCGCTCATCTTGTCGAGGACGGCGTGGACGCCCGGTACGACGTTCTTCCCGTCGACCTCGATGATCTCGTCACCCGGGGCGCGCAGCGCGACATGGAGCACCGCGCGGTCCTCAGTGGTGTTGATCTTCTGGCCCCGGAACATGGCGTCCCGCAGCCCGAACACGTCCGTCGCGGCGGCCAGGTCGCGCAGCAGGTCCAGCGTCTCGTCCGTGACCAGGTGCTTGGAGAAGTCGACGTACAGATCGCCGACCTGGAGCGTGTACTCCGCGCCTCGCCCCGGATTCGCCGCGAACAGCTCGCGCAGCTGCACCTCCCCCAACTGCTCCCGGTGCTTGGCCAGCGCGGTCCACTCCGGCATCTGGTTGAGCCTGGTACGGGTTGCTGCATTCATCTCGGACTTCAGCCTTCTCTTGTACCTGCGTACGTCCTGCGTACCTTGCCCCGCTGCACTCCCCAACCTAATTGATCAGGCATCGGCACGAGCGCTCTGACCGCCGTTGGCGGGTTGAAGAGCAGGCAACAGGACGGTGACGGACAGGCCGAACAGCGCGGCCGCACACAGCACCGGCGTGTTCAGGCCCCAGGCCGTGGCCACGGCACCGCCCAGCAGCGCACCCAACGGCGCCCCCGCGACCGCCAGGGTGCGGAAGGCCGAACTGATGCGGCCGAGCATCTCCGCGGGCGCCCGCTGCTGCATCAGCGTCGTCGTGCTGACGTTCCACACCATGCCCATGAGACCGAACACCGCCAGACTCACGACCACCGCGGCCAGGCTGCGCACGGTGCCCATCGCCACCAGGGCGACTATCTGCGCCGAGCCCGCGAGGACGACGCTGCGTATACGGCCCACCCTGGCCGCGAGTCGGCCCTGGACCCATCCCCCGGTCAGGCTGCCGACCGCGTACGCCGTCATCGCGGCCGCGTATCCGCCGGTGCCCGCGTCGAGCCAGCCCGTCACGAGGAGCACCATCGTGGCGATCAGTGCCCCCACGCCGATGTTGCACAGGGCCGTCGCCAGGCACAGCCCTCGGAGCGCACGGTCGCGCCACAGTGCCCTCAGCCCGGCGGCGATGTCCCCGCGCAAGGTGCTTCCCGCCGGTCTGGGGTCGCGCTGAGGAGCGGACGTACGCAGCGATGCGACGAGCACCGCCGCCACCAGATAGGTCAGGGCGTCTGCCGCGAAGGGGACGGCCATTCCGGCGAGGATCAGCAGGGGTACCGCGGGCGCCGCGAGCAGACCGCCTGCGATCTGCTGGCCCGTGAGCAGACGTGCGTTCGCGCTGCCCAGTGCCTTCTCGTCCACCAGGGTGGGAAGCAGCGCCGTGGCGGCGTTGTCGAAGAGCGTCTGGAGGGTGGTGAGCGCGAAGGCGAGGGCGATGAGCAGTCCTATCGTCGCGTGCCCCAGCGCCACGGCGGTTGCGAAGCCGGCTACCAGCAGACCCCGCACCACGTCCACACTCCACATGGCGCGCCGCTGGTCGATCCGGTCTGCCACGGCCCCGCCGAGCAGCCCGAAGACGATCCATGGCAGATAGCCGCAGGCCGTCACGGACGCGATCAGCATCGGCTCGTCCGTCAGCGAGGCGGCAAGCAGCGGTAAGGCCGCAGTCCGCAGCGCATCGCCGAATCTCGACAGCACGGCAGCCGTCCACAGGCGCCCGAATCCCCCGCGCCACGTGGGCACGGAGGCAGCCACGGCTTCGGTCGTCGTCACAACGTCCCCTCCCGGTCCAGTACTTCAGAACCGTAGAGGCCGCCACTGACAATCGGCCGCGAGCGAGGGCGGATCGGAGGACCCGCCCGGCTTACTCGGCGGCATCGCATGCGAGGCGATGGCTGGATCCGACGCAGGAAGACGATTGCGGCCGGACACCGCACGTGCGTGCCCGGCTGTGGGTCCCCCCTGCTCGAGCTGAGCCGAGAGCTTGGGGGACTTCAACTCCTAGATCTCGCCCCGGAGTTTGGCGAGCGCCTCGGCGAGGATCGCCTCGCCGTCCGCATCGCTGCGCCGCTCCCGTACGTACGCGAGATGCGTCTTGTACGGCTCGGTGCGCGGCGGGTCCGGCGGGTTGTCCCGGTCCTGTCCTGCTGGGAAGCCGCAGCGGGGACAGTCCCAGGTGTCGGGAACCTGCGCGTCGCTTGCGAAGCTCGGCTGCGTCTCGTGCCCGTTCGAGCACCAGAAGGAGACGCGCAGCCGCGGCGCGGACTCACCGCGCTCGGCCTCGCCCATCGGCCCCGCCCCGACCCGGCTTCCTCGGATCGCGTTGCCACTTGCCACGGTCGTAACTCCCTGCGTGATGGTGCCGCGAAGCACATGGCCTGTCGCTTCGCTGCGGGCGCCTCAGTCTACGTAAGGCCCAACGCGCGTCCAGTGACCGGAGTTACACCCCGTCCAAGACGCAAGCCCCATGATAAGCCGCGCATAAACAACGCGTACCGAGCATGGGGCCTTACGTGAGCTGTGTTCAGTTGTCGATGTGCCGTCGTACCGCCGTGGCGGCGTCAGCTGTTGACCTTCATCAGCAGGCCGAGTACGACAATGCACGCGAACCACAGCAGACCGACCACGACGGTGATCCGGTCCAGGTTGCGCTCGGCGACCGAGGAGCCGCCGACGGACGACTGCATGCCGCCACCGAACATGTCGGAGAGGCCGCCGCCCTTCCCCTTGTGCATCAGCACCAGCAGCATCAGCAGCAGGCTGAAGACGATCAGGGCGATCGAGAACCCCAAAACCACAGCTGGACTCCCTCTCCCGGGGTTTCCCTCGGATCTTGATGAACGACGCGGGGGCCGCGGCGGCACTCGTACGAGACAGCCCCGGCCCCCGCAAGGGTACGACGGATCGCCGCTACCGCCTACTCGCGGCCTGTCGGTTCCCGTCCGCCGCGTGGCTCACTGGTCGCGGAAGCGGACGATCTTGACGAACTCGTCGGCATCCAGCGAGGCGCCGCCGACCAGGGCGCCGTCGACATCGGGCTGCGCCATGATCGCGGCGACGTTCCCGGCCTTCACGGAGCCGCCGTACTGGATACGGACCTTGTCGGCCAGCTCCTGCGAGTACAGCTCGGCGAGGCGGCCGCGGATCGCCCCGCAGACCTCCTGGGCGTCCTCGGGCGTGGCGACCTCGCCGGTGCCGATCGCCCAGACCGGCTCGTACGCGATCACGATGGACTCGGCCTGCTCGGCCGGGACGTCCTTGAAAGCGCCGTCGACCTGCGCGAGCGTGTAGGAGACCTGGTTGCCCGCCTTGCGGATGTCCAGGCCCTCGCCGACGCAGAGGATCGGGGTCAGGCCGTGCTTGTAGGCGGCCTTGACCTTGGCGTTCACGAGCTCGTCGGTCTCGTTGTGGTACTGCCGGCGCTCGGAGTGGCCGATCGCCACGTATGTGCACTTCAGCTTGGCCAGCATCGAGCCGGAGATCTCGCCGGTGTAGGCGCCGGAGTCCTGCGCCGAGATGTCCTGGGCGCCGTACTTGATCTTCAGCTTGTCGCCGTCGACCAGGGTCTGGACGGAGCGCAGGTCGGTGAAGGGGGGCAGGACGGCGACCTCACAGGCCTCGTAGTCCTTGTCGGCCAGGGCGAAGGCGAGCTTCTGGACGTGCGCGATGGCCTCGAGGTGGTTGAGGTTCATCTTCCAGTTGCCCGCCATCAGCGGGGTGCGGGAGCTCACGGGTGTTCAGTCCTCCAGTGCGGCGAGGCCGGGGAGCGTCTTGCCCTCGAGGTATTCGAGGGAGGCGCCGCCGCCGGTCGAGATGTGGCCGAATGCGTTCTCGTCGAATCCCAGGATGCGGACGGCCGCAGCGGAGTCACCGCCGCCGACGACCGTGAAGGCCTTGGAGTCGAGGAGGGCCTGGGCGACCGCCTTGGTGCCCTCGGCGTAGTCGGGGTGCTCGAAGACGCCCATCGGGCCGTTCCAGAAGACGGTGGCCGCGTCGGCGAGCTTCGAGGCGTAGAGGTTGCAGGTCTCCGGGCCGATGTCGAGGCCCATCCCGTCGGCGGGGATGGCGTCGGCTGCGACCGCGGTGGGGTTGGCCGGGGCCTTGGTCTTCAGGTCTGGGAACTCCGTCGCGACCAGGGCGTCGACGGGCAGGACCAGCTCGACGCCGGTCTTCTCCGCGCGCTCGATGTACTCGATGACGGCCGGGATCTGGTCCTCCTGGAGGAGGGACGTGCCGATCTCGTACCCCTTGGCCTTCAGGAAGGTGTACACCATGCCGCCGCCGATCAGCAGACGGTCGGCCTTGCCGAGCAGCTGGTCGATGACGGCGAGCTTGTCGGAGACCTTGGCGCCGCCGAGCACGACGACGTACGGGCGCTTCACGTCCTCGGTCAGCTTCTTCAGGACACCGACCTCGGTGGCGATGAGGTAGCCCGCGTAGTGCGGCAGGCGCGCCGGGAGGTCGTAGACCGAGGCGTGCTTACGGTGCACGGCGCCGAATCCGTCGCCCACGTAGACGTCGGCGAGGGCGGCGAGCCGGTCGGCGAACTCGCCGCGCTCGGCGTCGTCCTTGCTGGTCTCGCCGACGTTGAAGCGCAGGTTCTCGATCACCGCGACCTGGCCGGGCTCGAGGCCGTTCACCGCGTCGTGCGCGGCGGGGCCGACGGTGTCCTCGGCGAAGGCGACGGGCTTGCCGAGCAGTTCGCCGAGCCGCTCGGCGGCGGGCAGCAGCGAGAACGCCGGGTCCGGGGCGCCCTTGGGGCGGCCCAGGTGGGAGGCGACGACGACCTTGGCGCCCGCGTCGGCGAGGGCCTTCACGGTCGGCAGGACCGCGCGGATACGGCCGTCGTCGGTGATCCGGCCCTCGGCCAGCGGCACGTTGAGGTCGGCGCGGACGAAGACCCGCTTGCCGTCGACGCCTTCGGCGAGAAGTTCGTCGATCGTCTTCATGGAGTGACTCCTAAGGGAAAGCTCTGGACTCGTACAACAGGGCCCGGGTAGCGCGGCGTTGCGCTGCCCGAGCCCTGGTGCTCACATCGGAGTGCCTGCCGTGTCAGATACGGATCAGAGCTGGCCGCCGACGAAGACCGTGAGGTCGACGAGGCGGTTGGAGTAGCCCCATTCGTTGTCGTACCAGCCGATGACCTTCACGTTCTTGCCCTCCTGGACCATGGTCAGGGAGGAGTCGAAGGTGCAGGACGCCGGGGCGTTGACGATGTCGGAGGACACGATCTGGTCCTCGGTGTAGTCGAGGAGGCCCTTGAGCTCGCCCTCGGCGGCCTTCTGGAAGGCGGCGTTGACCTCTTCCTTGGTGACCTCGCGGCCGAGCTCGACGACCAGGTCGGTGACCGAGCCGGTCGGGACCGGGACGCGCATCGCGATGCCGTCGAGCTTGCCCTTGAGCTGCGGCAGGACCAGCGCGGTGGCCTTCGCGGCACCCGTGGTGGTCGGGATGATGTTCTCGGCGGCGGCACGGGCGCGGCGCAGGTCCTTGTGCGGGAAGTCCAGGATGCGCTGGTCGTTCGTGTACGCGTGCACCGTGGTCATCAGACCCTTGACGATGCCGAAGTTCTCGTCGAGGACCTTCGCCATCGGCGCCACACAGTTGGTGGTGCAGGAGGCGTTGGAGATGACGTGGTGGTTCGCCGGGTCGTACTTGTCCTGGTTGACGCCCATCACGATGGTGATGTCCTCGTTCTTGGCCGGGGCCGAGATGAGGACCTTCTTGGCGCCGCCGGCGAGGTGCTTGGCGGCGTCGTCGCGGTTGGTGAAGATGCCGGTCGACTCGACGACGATGTCGACGCCCAGCTCGCCCCACGGGATGTCGGCGGGGTTGCGCTCGGACAGCACCTTGATCGTGTGGCCGTCGACGGTGATCGTGTCGGCGGTGTGCGACACCTCGGCCTTGAGGCGTCCCAGGATGGTGTCGTACTTCAGCAGGTGAGCGGTGGTCGCGGTGTCACCCAGGTCGTTGACAGCCACGATCTCGATGTCTGCACCCTGCTCCAGCAGCGCGCGGAAGTAGTTACGACCGATGCGGCCAAAGCCGTTGATGCCTACGCGGATCGTCACGAACCGATCTCCTCGTTAGGTACGCCGGTTTTCGACGCCGGCGAGTTGTATAGGGATGTCCCCGACCGCCTATGACCCTACCTCTCCAGGGGCCCCGAAGTGACATCGAGAGGGCCCCGACGCGACACGTACGACGCGTACCAGCCAGTAGGGGCATTGCCCGCTGTTTCAAGGGCTGACGGCCGAGAGTCGGCCCGCTCCGATGAGCGGGACCGGCACTGGTTCGGCTCCTCGGCGACCGCGCCCCGGAGCACCTTGACGGCACCCGCCGCCGGGTCTGATCGGCACTCGCGGCCGAAGCGTCTGGGTCTGGCCGTCGGCCGCGCTACCGGATACGGCGCCGCGCGTCAACGGCGCCCACGTGTGACGGGTGACCTACGGCGCCCGCTTCCGAAGTGGGGGCAGAAGCCGGGGCGTTGGGTTCCGCGTCCGAGGGCCGGCCCTCAGCCCGCGAGGTTGTCCGCCATCTCCTCCGAGAGGTTGGACTCCGTCCCCGGGATGCCCAGGTCCTGGGCTCGCTTGTCGGCCATGGCCAGCAGGCGGCGGATGCGGCCGGCGACGGCGTCCTTGGTCAGCGGCGGGTCGGCGAGCGCGCCGAGCTCCTCCAGGGACGCCTGCTTGTGCTCCATGCGCAGCCGGCCGGCGGCCGCGAGGTGTTCGGGCACCTCCTCGCCGAGGATCTCCAGGGCGCGCTGGACGCGGGCGCCGGCGGCCACTGCGGCGCGGGCCGAGCGGCGCAGGTTGGCGTCGTCGAAGTTGGCGAGGCGGTTGGCGGTGGCACGGACCTCGCGGCGCATCCGCCGCTCCTCCCAGGCCAGCACCGACTCATGGGCGCCGAGCCGGGTCAACAGCGCGCCGATCGCGTCACCGTCCCGGACGACGACCCGGTCCACGCCCCGTACCTCACGGGCCTTGGCCGCGATCGACAGCCGGCGGGCCGCGCCGACCAGCGCGAGCGCCGCCTCGGGGCCCGGGCAGGTCACCTCGAGCGAGGAGGAGCGGCCGGGCTCGGTGAGCGAACCGTGGGCGAGGAAGGCACCGCGCCAGGCGGCCTCCGCGTCACAGGTGGCCCCCGAGACCACCTGCGGGGGCAGTCCGCGGATGGGGCGGCCGCGGCCGTCCACAAGGCCCGTCTGGCGGGCCAGCTGGTCGCCGCCTGCGACCACGCGTACGACATAGCGGGAGCCGCGCCGCAGCCCGCCGGGAGCCATCACGATCAGTTCGGAACTGTGCCCGAAGATCTCGAGGATGTCCCGCTTCAGCCGGCGCGCCGCCATCGCCGTGTCCAGCTCCGCCTCGATCACGATGCGGCCGCTCACCAGGTGCAGCCCGCCCGCGAACCGCAGGATCGCCGAGACCTCTGCCTTCCTGCAGCAGGTCCGGGTGACGGGTAGCCGGGAGATCTCGTCCTTCACCGCTGCCGTCATCGCCATGGGCCGATCCTTCCATGCATCCGAAAAATACGGTCGTACGCGGCAGCCAACAGCTCCGGGTCGTGCCGGGGACTGCCGTCGGTCCGGGCGACCGGCGCCAGCTCGACCGCGGCGCCGAACCGCCTGGCGGCCTCGGTCAGCGACTCGCGGTCGGGCACGGCGGCCTCGTCGGCCAGCACCACGTCCAGGGCGAGTTTAGGGGCGTGTCGTCCCAAAACCTCCAAATGACGCTGCGGGGAGAAGCCAGAGGTTTCGCCGGGCTGCGGGGCCAGGTTGAGTGAGAGGACCCGGCGGGCCTTGGTCTCCATGAGGGCGTCCAGCAGCTCGGGCACGAGCAGATGCGGGATCACGGAGGAGAACCAGGAGCCGGGGCCGAGCACCACCCAGTCCGCGTCGAGGACGGCGGCGACGGCCTCGGGGACGGCGGGCGGGTCGTTCGGCACGAGGTGCACCGACTGCACCTCGCCCGGGGTGAGCGCGACGGTGGCCTGGCCGCGGACCGTCTCGACCTCGTCGGGCCGCTCCGGGTCATGGCCGCGTACGAGTGCCTGGAGTTCCAGCGGCACCGCGGACATCGGCAGGACGCGGCCGTGCGCGCCCAGCAGCTTGCCGACCAGGTCGAGGGCCTGGACATGGTCGCCGAGCTGCTCCCACAGGGCGACGATCAGCAGATTGCCGACCGCGTGCTCGTGCAGGTCCCCCTTGGACTGGAAGCGGTGCTGGATGACGCGGGCCCAGGTCTGGCCCCACTCGTCGTCGCCGCACAGCGCCGCGAGGGCCTTGCGCAGATCGCCGGGCGGCAGCACGCCGAGTTCGTCGCGCAGCCGTCCACTGGAGCCGCCGTCGTCGGCGACCGTGACGACGGCGGTGAGGTCGCCCGTGATGCGGCGCAGCGCGGCGAGCGAGGCGGACAGGCCCATGCCGCCGCCGAGCGCCACGACCTTGGGCTGGGCGCCGCGGCGGCGTACCCTCCCGGCGCCCCCGGTGATCCGGCGGAGCCTCCGCAGCCGGAGATTGGGTTCGCTCACTCGCGCCCCATGTCCCGGTGGACGACGACGGTCTCCACTCCCTCGGAGGCGAGCCGCTTGGCGAGCTTCTCGGACATGGCGACGGAACGGTGCTTGCCGCCGGTGCAGCCGACCGCGATGGTCACATAGCGCTTGCCCTCGCGGCGGTACCCGGCGGCGATGAGCTGGAGCAGCTCCGAGTACTGGTTGAGGAACTCCTTGGCGCCGGGTTGGTTGAAGACGTAGCCGGAGACCTCTTCGTTGAGGCCGGTGTACGGGCGCAGCTCCGGGACCCAGTGCGGGTTCGGCAGGAAGCGGCAGTCGACGACGAGGTCGGCGTCGACCGGCAGGCCGTACTTGTAGCCGAAGGACATCACCGTGGCGCGGAGCTCCGGCTCCTCGTCGCCTGCGAACTGGGCGTCCATCTTGGCGCGCAGCTCGTGGACGTTGAGGCTGGAGGTGTCGATCACCAGGTCGGCGTCGCCGCGCAGCTCACGCAGCAGGTCGCGCTCGGCGGCGATGCCGTCGACGATCCGGCCGTCGCCCTGCAGCGGGTGGGGCCGGCGTACGGACTCGAAGCGGCGGACCAGGGCCTCGTCGGATGACTCCAGGAAAACGATCCGCCGGGTCACGTGCCGGGCCTCCAGGTCGGCGAGCGACTCGCGGAGGTTGTCGAAGAAGCGGCGGCCGCGGACGTCGACGACGACAGCGATCCTGGCGACGTTGCCCTGCGAGCGGGCGCCGAGCTCCACCATCGTGGGGATCAGCGCGGGCGGCAGGTTGTCGACGACGAACCAGCCGAGGTCCTCCAGACACTTGGCCGCCGTGGACCGGCCGGCGCCGGACATTCCCGAGATGATCACCAGCTCGGGGATCGCGGAGTCGGGGACTCCGTTTCCCTCCGTGGTCGTGCCCGTACTCACCTGTGCTCCATGTTCGGGTTGTGCGCTGGGCGCGCTGTGTGCGTTGGGTGCGCTGCCCAGGTCCGGTGCGGCTGGTTCGGTGCTCGCGCCGGGTGCGGGGCTCGCGCTCGGTTCGTTGCCTGCCTTCGGTGCGTGCTGGTCGCTCTGCGCCGGACGGTCGCTGTCGTTACTGTGTGCGCCCTGTCCGTACGCGCCGTGCTCGCTCATGTCTCCTGCCCCCGTCTTTCGTCCGAGGCCCCCGCGGCCTCGGCTTTTTGCCCGGAACCCGCGGATGCGGGCTCCTCGTCCTCAATGATCTCTCCTGTGGCCGTGTTCACGGCCGGTGCGGCAGGCGCCGTACGCGCCAGGGCGCCGAGGATCGTCTCGGCCGTCTTGCGCCCCACGCCCGGAACCTCGCAGATCTGCTCGACGGTCGCCGCCCGCAGCTTCTTCACCGAACCGAAGTGCTTGATCAGTGCCTGTTTCCGGGCGTCGCCCAGGCCCGGAACCTCGTCCAGGGGGCTCGCTTTGAAGCGCTTGGCCCGCTTGGTGCGCTGATAGGTGATCGCGAAACGGTGCGCCTCGTCGCGTACGCGCTGCAGCAGGTACAGGCCCTCGCTCGTGCGCGGCAGGACCAGCGGGTCGCCCTCGTCCGGCACCCACACCTCTTCGAGTCGCTTGGCGAGGCCGCACACGGCGATGTCGTCGATGCCGAGCTCGTCGAGGGCCTTCTTCGCCGCGGCGACCTGCGGCTGCCCGCCGTCGACGACGACGAGCTGCGGGGGGTAGGCGAACCGCTTGGGGCGGCCGATGTCGTCGACCAGGCGCGCGCGGGCATCGTCGCCCTCGGCGCCCGTGAAGGAGCCGTCCACGGCCGGTCCCGCGGAGATGCCGTCCTCAGGCGGCCCCGCGGAGATGCCGTCCTCAGGCGGCCCCGCGGAGATGCCGTTCTCAGCCGGTCCCGCCGAGGAGCCCTCCCCAGGCAGTTCCGCGAAGGAGCCCTCCCCGGGCAGTTCCTCGGACGAGCCTTCCCCGGCCCACTCCCCCGTCTTCTCCTGCTCAGCCAGGTACCGCTTGAAGCGGCGGGTGATCACCTCGTGCATGGACCGGACGTCGTCCTGTCCCGCGAATCCCTTGATCTGGAACCGCCGGTACTCGCTCTTGCGGGCCAGACCGTCCTCGAAGACGACCATGGACGCGACGACGTCGTCGCCCTGCAGATGCGAGATGTCGTAGCACTCGATCCGCAGGGGGGCGCTGTCCAGGTCCAGGGCCTCGGCGATCTCTTCAAGGGCGCGCGAGCGCGTGGTGAGGTCCGATGCGCGCTTGGTCTTGTGCAGGGCGAGCGCCTGCTGGGCGTTGCGCTGCACGGTCTCCATGAGCGCCTTCTTGTCGCCGCGCTGCGGTATGCGCAGCGAGACGTTCGACCCGCGGCGGCCGGTGAGCCACTCCTGCACCGGCTCGGCGGGGTCGGGCAGCGCCGGGACCAGCACTTCCTTCGGGACAGAGTCGCCGGTCTCCTCGCCGTACAGCTGCTGCAGCGCGTGCTCGACCAGGTCACCTGTCGTGACGGCTTCCACCTTGTCGGTGACCCAGCCCCGCTGGCCGCGCACCCGGCCGCCGCGCACGTGGAAGATCTGGACGGCGGCTTCGAGCTCGTCCTCGGCGACCGCCATGAGGTCGGCGTCGGTCGCGTCCGCGAGCACGACCGCGTTCTTCTCCATCGCTTTCTTCAGGGCGCCTATGTCGTCACGCAAGCGTGCCGCCTTCTCATACTCCATCTCCTCGGCGGCATCCATCATCTGCTTCTCCAGACGACGGATGTACGTGCCCGTGCGTCCGGCCATGAAGTCGCAGAACTCCTCGGCGAGTTCGCGGTGCTCGTCGGCGGAGACGCGGCCGACGCAGGGGGCCGAGCACTTGTCGATGTACCCGAGGAGGCAGGGGCGGCCGGTCCTGGCCGCGTTCTTGAAGACGCCCGCGGAGCAGGTCCGTACGGGGAAGACGCGCAGCAGGAGGTCCACGGTGTCGCGGATCGCCCACGCGTGCGCGTACGGCCCGAAGTAGCGCACGCCCTTCTTCTTGTGTCCGCGCATGACCTGGACCCGTGGGAACTCCTCGTTCATGGTCACCGCGAGGTACGGATAGCTCTTGTCGTCGCGGTACTTGACGTTGAACCGAGGGTCGAACTCCTTGATCCAGGAGTACTCCAGCTGCAGCGCCTCGACCTCCGTCGACACCACCGTCCACTCCACGGACGCCGCCGTGGTGACCATGGTGCGCGTGCGCGGGTGCAGGCCCGCGAGGTCCTGGAAGTAGTTCGCCAGGCGCTGGCGCAGGCTTTTCGCCTTGCCGACGTAGATCACACGCCGGTGCTCGTCGCGGAACCTGTAGACCCCCGGCGAGTCGGGGATCTGTCCCGGCTTGGGGCGGTAGCTGGAGGGGTCTGCCATGCCTCACACCCTACTGGCGGGGACCGACAGCGCGGCGTGCCTGCGGAGCTCCCGCCCATCGGACGGGGTGGACGGTCCGGCGTGGACGACCGGGGAACGACCAGCACCAAACCCTCATGGAAGAGACGATGCAGCGTGTACGGGATTCAGGTGGGCGTTTACGCTCGGGCGCAGACGGGATACGTTCCCGCGGGCACCGCAACCGCGTAGGGCGTGCCTGCCGAGGACCGACCCCGCCCGCACCACCCCTGATCAGTGATCACTGCACCTCATGAGAGGCGCTGAGAAAGGAACCGTCTCGTGATCGTCGTCGCCGGTGAGGCCCTGATCGATCTCGTCCCGCAGCCGGGACCGACCGACGGCGGCGGGCTGCCGGACCTCGCCCCGCGCCTGGGCGGCGGGCCCTACAACACCGCTGTGGCGCTCGGCCGGCTCGGCTCCCCCACGGCCTTCTGCTCCCGGGTGTCGGCCGACGCGTTCGGCGAGGCGCTGCTGGGCGGGCTGCGTGCGGCCGGTGTGGACGTGTCGTACGTCCAGCGCGGCCCGGAACCGACGACGCTCGCCGTCGCCTCGATCGGCGCAGATGGTTCGGCCGGGTACTCCTTCTACGTCGAGGGAACGGCGGACCGGCTGTTCTCCGTGCCGGACCGGCTGCCGCCCGGTACGCGCGCGGTGTCCTTCGGAACGTGTTCGCTGGTCCTGGAGCCGGGCGCGACCGCGTACGAGGAGCTGATGCGGGCCGCCGCCGCGCAGGGAGTGTTCACGGCACTGGACCCGAACATCCGGCCGGGGCTGATTCCGGACGCGGACGCGTATCGTGCACGGTTCCGCTCCTGGCTGCCGCACACCGGGCTGGTGAAGCTGTCCGCGGAGGACGCCGAGTGGCTCGGCGGCACGCCGAAGGAGTGGCTGGCGGCGGGCCCCGCCGCGGTCGTGCTGACCCGCGGTGGGGACGGCCTCACGGTCCTGACCAGGGACGGCGGGGAGTTCGCGGTGCCGGGCGTGCGCGTCGACGTCGTCGACACGATCGGCGCGGGTGACACGGTGAACGCCGCGCTGCTGCACCGGCTCGCCGCGCACGACGCGCTGTCCGTGGAGGCTGTGGCGGCGCTCGGCGAGGACGACTGGCACGACATCCTCGGCTTCGCCGCCCGCGCCGCTGCGATCACCTGCTCCCGCCCGGGAGCGCAGCCGCCGTACGCCACCGAACTGGGCCTGTAGGCCAGCGCTGACGGCGACGCATCCTTCAACCTGCTGTGGCCCACGGGGAGTTCCCGTGGGGCACAGCACGTATCCGGGTCGCCTGTCCGGCTCAGCGCACGTATCGAGGGCGTCCGCCGACGGCGCCGGCTCTCCGGGCGCTCAGGCCTTCCGGGACGCCGCCGCCTTCTTGGCCGCGGTCTTGGCCGTGGCCGTCTTCCTCGGCGTGGAGTTGACCGCGACGGTCTTCTTGGCCGCCGTCTTGCGCGGTGCCTTCGTCGACGACGCGTCGCTGATGCGGTCGGCGCCGAGGATCTCGCGCAGGAACTTGCCGGTGTGGCTCGTCGGCACCCCGGCGACCTGCTCCGGCGTGCCCTCCGCGACGACGAGGCCGCCGCCACTGCCGCCCTCGGGTCCCATGTCGACGATCCAGTCGGCCGTCTTGATCACGTCGAGGTTGTGCTCGATGACGATGACCGTGTTGCCCTTGTCGACCAGGTCCGACAGCACCGAGATCAGCTTGCTGATGTCCTCGAAGTGCAGACCGGTGGTCGGCTCGTCCAGGACGTAGACCGTCCGTCCCGTGGACCGCTTCTGCAGCTCGCTCGCGAGCTTCACGCGCTGGGCCTCACCGCCGGAGAGCGTGGGCGCGGGCTGGCCGAGCCGGACGTAGCCGAGGCCGACGTCGTTGAGCGTCTTCAGATGGCGGGCGATCGCGGGCACGGCCTCGAAGAAGCCGAGGGCCTCCTCGATCGGCATGTCCAGCACCTCGGCGATGGACTTGCCCTTGTAGTGAACCTCCAGGGTCTCGCGGTTGTAGCGCGCGCCGTGGCAGACCTCGCACGGCACGTACACGTCCGGCAGGAAGTTCATCTCGATCTTGATGGTGCCGTCGCCGGAGCAGTTCTCACAGCGGCCGCCCTTGACGTTGAAGGAGAAGCGGCCCGGCAGGTAGCCGCGGACCTTCGCCTCGGTCGTCTCCGCGAACAGCTTGCGGACGTGGTCGAAGACGCCGGTGTACGTCGCCGGGTTCGACCGCGGTGTACGGCCGATGGGCGACTGGTCGACGTGCACCACCTTGTCGACGAGGTCGTCGCCGTCCACGCGCGTGTGCCGCCCCGGAACGTTCCGGGCGCCGTTCAGCTCACGCGCGAGGTGCGTGTACAGGATGTCGTTGACCAGCGTGGACTTGCCGGATCCTGACACGCCTGTGACGGCCGTGAGGACGCCGAGCGGGAACGATACGTCGATGTCCTGCAGGTTGTTCTCGCGGGCGCCGTGCACCGTGAGCTGCCGGGTCGGGTCGACGGGACGGCGGATGTCGGGCAGGACGATGGACTTCCTGCCCGACAGGTACTGGCCGGTCATCGACTCGCTGTTGGCCAGCAGCTCGGCGAGCGGGCCGCTGTGCACGACCTTGCCGCCGTGCTCACCGGCGCCGGGGCCGATGTCGACGACCCAGTCGGCGACCTTGATGGTGTCCTCGTCGTGCTCGACGACGATGAGCGTGTTGCCCATGTCGCGCAGCCGGACCAGGGTCTCGATGAGGCGGTGGTTGTCGCGCTGGTGCAGGCCGATCGACGGCTCGTCGAGGACGTAGAGCACGCCGACGAGGCCGGAGCCGATCTGGGTGGCGAGGCGGATGCGCTGGGCCTCGCCGCCGGAGAGCGTGCCGGCCGCGCGGTTCAGCGAGAGATAGTCGAGGCCCACGTCGACCAGGAAGCGCAGCCGCTCGTTGACCTCCTTCAGGACCCGCTCGGCGATCTTCTTGTCACGGGCGCTGAGCTTCAGCTCGCCGAGGAAGTCCGCGCAGTCGCTGATCGACATGGCCGAGACCTCGGCGATGGACTTGTCCATGATCGTGACGGCGAGCACGATCGGCTTGAGGCGCGTGCCCTCACAGGTGGGGCAGGGCACCTCGCGCATGTATCCCTCGAAGCGCTCGCGGCTGGCGTCGCTCTCGGCCTCGCTGTGCCGCCGCTTCACGAAGGGGACGGCGCCCTCGAACGGGGTCGTGTACCGCCGCTCGCGGCCGTAGCGGTTGCGGTATCGCACCTCGATCTGCGTCTTGTGCCCGTACAGCAGGGCCTTCTTGGCGCGCTGCGGCAGCCCTGCCCACGGGATGTCGGTGCGGAACCCGAGGGCGTCGGCGAGCGCGCCGACGAGCCGCCCGAAGTAGTCCTTGGTGTGGCCGTGCGACCAGGGGTGGATGGCCCCGTCGTCGAGGGACTTCTCCTCGTCGGGGACGATCAGCTCGGGGTCGACCTCCATGCGCGTACCGATGCCCGTGCAGTCCGGGCAGGCGCCGAAGGGCGAGTTGAAGGAGAAGGAGCGGGGCTCGAGCTCTTCGAAGGAGAGGTCGTCGTACGGGCAATAGAGGTGCTCCGAGTACATGCGCTCGCGCTCGGGGTCGTCCTCGGGGAGGTCGACGAAGTCGAGCACGACCATGCCGCCGGAGAGGCCGAGGGCCGTCTCGACCGAGTCGGTCAGCCGGCGCTTGGCGCCGTCCTTGACGGTGAGGCGGTCGACGACCACCTCGATGGTGTGCTTCTCCTGCTTCTTCAGCGTCGGCGGATCGCTCAGCTGAATCGTCTCGCCGTCGACGCGCGCGCGGCTGTAGCCCTTCGTCTGAAGGTCGCTGAACAGGTCGACGAACTCGCCCTTGCGCTCGCGCACCAGCGGCGAGAGGACCTGGAAGCGGCTGCCCTCGGGCAGCTCGAGGACCTTGTCGACGATCGCCTGCGGCGACTGCCGGGAGATGGGGCGGCCGCACTCGGGGCAGTGCGGCTTGCCGATGCGCGCGAAGAGCAGGCGCAGGTAGTCGTAGACCTCGGTGATCGTGCCGACCGTCGAGCGCGGGTTGCGCGAGGTCGACTTCTGGTCGATCGAGACCGCAGGCGACAGGCCCTCGATGAAGTCGACGTCCGGCTTGTCCATCTGCCCGAGGAACTGCCGAGCGTATGAGGAGAGCGACTCGACGTAACGCCGCTGGCCCTCGGCGAAGATCGTGTCGAAGGCGAGCGACGACTTCCCCGACCCGGACAGACCCGTGAAGACGATGAGGGAGTCGCGCGGGAGGTCGAGGGAGACGTTCTTCAGGTTGTGCTCGCGCGCTCCACGGACGATGAGACGGTCGGCCACGCCGGTCCGCACCTTTCTTGAGAGAAGCGACAGGGGCGGGGCCCCCGTCTCTCACAGACTAGGGGGAGCCACCGACAGCGCCGGACTGGTTTCGCTGGTTGGTAACAATCCCGGGCCTTCCAGCATGCCCGACGACGCACTCGACCCTATAGCACGTGCATTCGATTTTGGTCGGCGCTCCACCACCTTCACCCGAACGTGTGGCAGGACTATCGTCGGCCCCATGAACGATCATGTGCGCGACCTGGCGTCTGTACGTGACGCGACCGACCGGCTGCTGACCGCAGCCGCCACACTGGACAACGCTTCCGTCGCCGAGCCGTCACGGCTTCCCGGCTGGACCCGCGGCCACGTCCTCGCCCACCTCGCCCGCAACGCGGACGCGCTCGTGAACGTCCTCGAGGGGCGTCCGATGTACGCGGACGCCCAGCAGCGTGAGGCCGACATCGAACGGGACGCCCCGCGCGGGCTCGAGGAACAGCTCACGGACGTGCGCGACAGTGCCGCCCGCTTCCAGGAGGCGTGCGCGGCGCCCGCGGACTGGTCCCGCACGGTGGAGCTGCGGAACGGCGTGACGGATATCGCGTCGCAGGTCCCGTTCCGGCGGTGGATCGAGGTCGAGCTGCACCACGTGGATCTGGGCATCGGGTACGAGCTGGAGGATCTGTCGGAGGAGTTCACGCAGCGCGAGATCAACTTCCTCGCCCATCGGTTCCGCCACCATCCCGGCGTACCCGCGCTGTTGATCAAGCAGGACGACGGCCGCGCGCTGGGCACCGGGGCCGTCGAGGGCCTCAGCCTGGAAGAGATCGAGCGCGGCCGTGAGCCCCGGTTCGACCTCACGGTCAGCGGCCGCCGTGCCGATCTGCTCGGCTGGCTGGCCGGGCGCCGCGACGGATCCTCACTGACCACGGACGGCGGCCCGCTCCCCGTACTGCCACCGCTGTGATCCGCTGAGTAGGCTGACTGCCATGACGTACAGCGGAGCGGTGAAGGTCGGCGGACCTGCGGACGTGCACGAGTTGCAGGACCTGATGATCTCCAAGGTCGCGGTCGGCCCGATGGACAACAACGCCTATCTGCTGCGCTGCCGGGCCACGGACGAGCAGCTGCTGATCGACGCGGCCAACGACCCCGAGACGCTGCTGACGCTGATCGGTGACGACGGCATCGCGTCCGTCGTCACCACCCACCGCCACGGCGACCACTGGCAGGCGCTGGCGCAGGTGGTCGAGGCCACGGGCGCACGCACCTACGCCGGGCGGTACGACGCGGAGGGCATCCCCGTCCCGACCGACGTGCTGGTCGAGGACGGCGACACGATCCGCGTGGGCCGCGTCGAGCTCACGGCCCGCCACCTGGTGGGGCACACCCCCGGCTCCATCGCCCTCATCTACGACGACCCGCACGGGCACCCGCACGTATTCACGGGCGACTGCCTGTTCCCGGGCGGCGTCGGCAACACGTGGAAGGACCCGAAGGCCTTCGCCAGCCTCATCCACGACGTGGAAACGAAGATCTTCGACCCGCTGCCGGACGAGACGTGGGTGTACCCGGGGCACGGCAACGACACGACGCTCGGCGCGGAGCGCCCGCATCTGTCGGAGTGGCGCGCGCGGGGCTGGTGACCGGGCGTCACCTGCCCCGCGCGCGTACGGCTGCGGCCCTGCCTGCTGCGGTTCGGCAGCGCCCTGAAGGGGCGCGGGGAACTGCGCGACCAGCCACGACGGCGCCGCAGACGACCGACGGCACATCGCGGTCGCGGCACTCCCAGCGAAGCGCTAGCGCACGGCGTCCAGCCGAGCCCGCTGCTCCTCCGTCAGCTCCAGGTCCACCGCGGCCAGGTTCTCCTCCAGCTGCGCCACCGACGACGCCCCGGCCAGCGGGATCACCGGCAGGCTGCCGCCGATCTGCCAGGCCAGCACGACCTGGTTGACGGTCGCGCCGGTCTCCTGCGCGACCTCGCGCAGCACCGCGAGGCGGGCGGGTGTCCCCGGGTGCTCGTAGTCCGGCGGCAGCCTGTCCTCCTTGGTGTAGGCGCCCTTGAGCAGGGGCGAGTAGGCGACCAGGGTCAGGCCGGGCTCGGACCGCAGATAGCTCAGCAACTCCGCTCCGGCATGGCCGAGGCTGCCGTCCGGGAAGAGCGGCTCGGGCACGTCGGTACGCGGCCGGAGGTGGCTGTGCTGGTACTGCAGAACCTCGTAGCCTGGCAACCCGCCCGACGCGGCGAGAGCACGGGCCCGCTCCACCCGCCAGATCGCGTGGTTGCTCACCCCGAGCAGCCCCACCGTCCCCTCGGCCACCAGCTCGGCGAAGCCTTCGACCGTGTCGCGCAGGGGAACGCTCCGGTCCTCGATGTGCGCGTAGAGGAGATCGATCCGGTCGACCCCGAGCCGCTCCCGGCTACGCTCTGCGGACTCCCGGATCACCTTCCGGGACAGCCCCTCCGGATTGTCGACATAGCCGGTGCCGGGCGCGAGCGGCCGCGCGCCCAGCTTCGTGGCGATGACGATCTCGTCGCCGATGCCCCGGCTACGCCGCCAGCGCCCGAGCAGCTCCTCACTCTGCCCGCCCTGGCTGCCGTCGATCCAGAAGGCGTAGTTGTCGGAGGTGTCGATGAACGTCCCGCCGGCCTCGACATAGCGGTCCAGGATGGCGAAGGAGGTCTTCTCGTCGGTCACGGAGCCGAAGAGCATCGCGCCGAGAGCGAGCACGCTCACCTCGCGGCGGGTCTGCGGATCGCTGCCTATGGTGCGGTATTTCACGGGGTCCCCTCCCGTTCGGGCTCGTCGTCCCGGGCTTTGAACAGGAGTCTGCGACTTGGAGCGCAGGCGAAGGCAAGGCCTTCACGGAATGGCGGCTCCTGCGGCGGGCGGTGATTACGCCTCGCGCTGCCCGACCAGCGCGGCCACCCGTTCGACGGCGAACGCGTACCCCTGGACGCCGCATCCCGCGATGACGCCGTCCGCACGCAGTGAGACGTACGAGTGGTGCCGGAACTCCTCGCGCTGGTGGATGTTGGAGATGTGGACCTCCAACACCGGCATGCCGTCACAGGTGTTGAGCGCATCCAGGATCGCCACGGAGGTGTGGGAGTAGGCGGCCGGGTTGATCACGATGCCGACGTGGTTCTGGCGGGCCTCGTGGATCCAGTCGACCAACTCGCCCTCGTGGTTCGACTGACGGAAGTCGACGGTGCCGCCGTGCGCGGCCGCCGCCTTGGCGCACAGCGCCTCGACGTCGGCGAGGGTGTCGGAGCCGTAGATCTCCGGCTGCCGCTGGCCGAGGAGGTTCAGGTTGGGCCCGTTGAGGATCATGATGGGGGCGCTGGCGAGGGTGCGGGGCACGGGGGCCTCCTGTCGGATCGGCGGCTGCATTCGGCCTGGGGCCTGCGGCTGCGTACGGCGGCTGCGTTCGGTGCTGTCGAGACCCGGTCTATCACGGTGCCCGCAGGCCGCCGCCCTCGGATGGAGCGCCGCTTGCTACGGAGTGATCGCCAGCTCCAAGTACGCAGCGAACAGCACCAGGTGGACACCGCCCTGCAGCGGGGTGGCGCGGCCCGGCACAACGGTGAGGATGCTGACGCCGATCGTGAGGGCGAGCAGCACCAGGTGGACGGCACCGAGACCCAGGACGAGCGGCCCCGACAGCCAGATCGATGCGAGCGCCACGGCGGGAATGGTCAGCCCGATGCTGGCCATCGCCGATCCCAGGGCCAGGTTCAGACTGGTCTGCACACGGTCGCGGCGGGCGGCACGCAACGCGGCGATGGTCTCGGGCAGCAGCACGAGCAGCGCGATGATGACGCCGACCACGGAGTGCGGCATTCCGGCCGCCTCCACGCCGGACTCGATGGTCGGTGACACGCCCTTCGCGAGGCCGACGACGCCGACCAGGGCACACGCCAGCAGAAGCAGGCTGATGAGGGCGATCCGGGCCGACGGGGCTTCGGCGTGCTGGTCCGCGTCGATCACCTCGCCCTTCCGGGTCATCGGAAGGAAGTAGTCGCGGTGCCGGACCGTCTGCGTGGCCACGAACAGCCCGTAGAGCACCACCGAGGCGACCGCTGCGAAGACGAGCTGGGCCGTGGAGAACTCAGGACCCGGCTTGCTCGTCGTGAAGGTCGGCAGCGCCAGGCTGAGGGTGGCCAGCGTGGCCACGGTCGCGAGGGCGGCGCCCGTGCCCTCCGGGTTGAACACCGCCACGCGATGGCGCAGTGCACCCACCAGCAGGGTCAGGCCGACGATGCCGTTGCACGTGATCATTACGGCGGCGAAGACGGTGTCCCGGGCGAGCGTGGCGCTCTTGGCGCCGCCGTCAGCCATGAGGGCGACGATCAGCGCGACTTCGATGACCGTCACCGCCACGGCGAGGACGAGCGAGCCGAAGGGTTCGCCGACCCGGTGTGCGACGACCTCGGCGTGGTGCACGGCGGCGAGCACAGCGGCGGCGAGCACCACCGTCAGGAGGACGACGACGGCTCCGGGAACGGAACGTCCCCAGGTGGAGACCAGCAACAGCACTGCGAACAAAGGCACGACGGTCGTCCAGTGCGCCGCCAATTCCCGGAGCCGTACGATCATGATGTTGATGCTTTCAGACGAGTACAGATGGTGCATTCCAGGCATGCCCGGCGAGCCCCGGGCGCTTTGCTCACGAGCGCCTGCTGATGAGTGCCTCCTGTCGAGCGCCTCTCTGCCTACCGGGCGCCTTCCTGCCTACCGGGCGCCTTCCTGCCTACCGGGCGCCTTTCTGCCTAACGGACGCTTTCCGTCGCCGACCGACGGCGCTATGAGCGGTGAACCGCGGCTGGCGATAGCGCCGCGGCCACTCACGCTTCCCCGGCCGGTGGCACCGTCGGCGGCCGATTCCTCGGCCGCCGACGGTGCCGGGCGCAATCGCCCGGCACCCGCGGTCAACCGCAGCTGCCGTCAGCTGCCGACGCTGTTCTTCGAGGTCTCCCCCGCCGCTTCGGCGGCCTCGGCCGTCTCCGCGGCCTTCGCCTCAGCCTCGGCCTGCTTCTTGGACGCCATCAGGCTGGTGATCGTCGTGACGATCAGGACGGTGCAGATGACGCCCAGCGAGACCGGAATGGAGATCTCCGGGACGTGCAGGCCCGACTCGTGCAGCGCGTGCAGCACCAGCTTGACGCCGATGAAGCCGAGGATGACCGACAGCCCGTAGCTGAGGTGGACCAGCTTCTTGAGCAGCCCGCCGATGAGGAAGTACAGCTGCCGCAGACCCATCAGGGCAAAGGCGTTGGCGGTGAAGACGATGTACGGGTCCTCGGTGAGACCGAAGATCGCAGGGATGGAGTCCAGCGCGAAGAGCACGTCCGTGGTGCCGATCGCCAGCATCACGACCAGCATCGGGGTCATGACGCGCTTGCCGTTCTGCTGGATCCACAGCTTGGTGCCGTGGTAGCGGTCGGCCACCCCGAAGCGCTTCTCGGCGGCCTTGAGCAGCCGGTTCTCCTCGTACTCCTCGTCCTCCTCGTCGGCCCTGGCCTCCTGGATCAGCTTCCAGGCGGTGTAGATCAGGAAGGCGCCGAATATGTAGAAGACCCACGAGAAGCTCGCGATGATCGCGGCACCCGCCGCGATGAACACCGCGCGCAGGACCAGGGCGATCAGCACACCGATGAGCAGCACGCGCTGCTGGTACTGCGTCGGCACCGCGAACTTCGCCATGATCAGGACGAAGACGAAGAGGTTGTCGACGCTCAGCGACTTCTCGGTGATGAAGCCCGCGAAGAACTCTCCGGCGGGCTGACCGCCCCCGAAGATCAACAGGCCGACGCCGAACAGGGCCGCCAGGACGATCCAGACGACCGTCCAGATTCCGGCTTCCTTGATCGATACGTCATGGGGTTTGCGGCCGATGAAGAAATCGACCGCGATCAGGGCACTCAGGCCCAGGATCGTGAGGACCCATAGGGTCAGGGAAACATCCACTGCGCCTCCGGCAGTACGTAACGTCATCTTTCAGCGCGTCGCTGCCGGAGGTCTCTTCCACCCAGGAGGCATGTGTCGCGCATGACGCGCGTTCGCCTCGGGCCGACGCCCCGGGACCTGGCCTGGTCCGTATTGACGGGAACGCCGCAGCAGGAGTACTCCCCTCCGCGGGAACCACACTACTTGAATCACCAAGGAAAGGTAAAGGGTGAGGTAAAGCACACCCCAAATCCGCAGGTCAGAGGCGCGCTTTAGCTTCGTTTGGGGGGTCGGATCGGTTGCAGGGTTGACGCCGACAGGGACGACCACGGACTCGGGGAGCCGCCTGCAGCGGGTCCTCAGGGACCCTCACCGGCTCCTCAAGGATTCCACGGGCCGCGCGCGGCGGCGACCTGGTTCAGCACATGGTGCAGGACCTGGCTGCCGGGCGGGACGAGCGGCGGTTCGTACGTCCATGCGTGGCCGACCCAGGGGTCGGCCAGGTGGTCGTCGGGGACCGGCGTCAGGCGCAGCATCGACCGCCACAGCGGGTCGAGCAACGGACCGTACGCCGCGGCGTCCTCGCGGTCGGCCACCAGCATCAGGTGCACACCGACGGCCGGGCCCTCGTCCGCTAGATAGCGCAGCTGTGTCACGGCGCGGTCGTCGAAGGCGCCCGGGAAGTCGTTGACGATCAGCAGCTGCTGTGCGGTGTCCAGGCCGGCCGGCAGTGCGTCCGTGGCGCCGTTGCGTATCGCCATCTGTACGAGGTCCACACGCTGCGTGAGCTGGGCGAGCACGCCGGAGACGCCCGTTAGACCGACGGCCGGCGGCCCGGCCAGCACACCGGCCGCCACGAGTGGCGCGAGCGGCCCGGCACCGGAGCCGGCAGCGTCGATGATGTGCACGGTGAACTCGCCCGCCGGATAGGCGGCGAGCAGACGCGCGGCATGGGCGACGGCCGCGTCCAGGGCGAGGCGGCGCAACTGCCCGGAGTCCGTGAACGACGCGGTGCCCGAAGAGGACCGGCCGCTGTCGATCCACAGGCCGCGCTCCAGCGGCAGCCGCAGGAGCATCGGGATCCGGAGATCGGCGCGCTCGGGCAGATGGAGATCGCCCAGGCGCAGGGCCATCGGTATCTCCGTCGGCGCCCGGTAGGCATGCCAGACCGGGTTGTCCCAGCGGGCGTAGGCAGGGGGCAGGGCGGGCTCGACGACGTCGGCCTCGGCGCGGAGCTGGGCGAGGTCGCGGTCGAGTACCTGCCGGGCCTGGTCCACGAGTCGGGCGTGTCTGGCGCGGGCTGCCTCCCGCGCTGCGTCACCGGCGCCGCCGATGCGGCTGCGCGGGTCGGAGAGGACCTTGTCGAGTTCCTGCTCCATGCGGGAGTCGGCGAAGTCGACGGCGCTGCGGTAGGCCGCGGCCGTGCGGGCGAGGTCCTCGAACATGCCCCACAC
Source organism: Streptomyces jeddahensis (assembly GCF_001642995.1). Taxonomy (GTDB): domain Bacteria; phylum Actinomycetota; class Actinomycetes; order Streptomycetales; family Streptomycetaceae; genus Streptomyces; species Streptomyces jeddahensis. The sequence goes on along the minus strand of NZ_LOHS01000027.1, from coordinate 58,724 downwards.
CTGGTTGTAGAGCCGCTCTTCCATGGACCAGCCCGTGGCGTCGCCCGCGACCGGCTGGGCGGGCTGCCCGGGGCCGGGGGGAGGCGCTGTGGGCGGTGGCGGCGCCGGGGGCGTGGCGGTCTGGCGGCCCGGATGCGTGTAGTTGATGGGGCCGCCTGAAGAGGGAGCCCTGCCGCCGCCTAGTGCGGGCTGCGCGCCCGCCGGTGCAGCCTGGGCGCCGGCTGGTGCGGTTACCGGATCCACGGGGCTGGGCGACCCGGTGGACGGCGCCGCATCCGGAGTGCCCGAGGGAGCCGCAGCCGTGCCGGGTCCGTTCTGGGCACCCGCCTGCGCACTCGTGGCACCCGCTCCAGGTGATGCCGTACGCACCCGTGTCTCGCCCGACGGGCGCGGCGGTGGGGTCGCAACCGCGCGGGCGAGGCCCTGCGTCACCGCGTCGTTGATCGCATGTGCGAGCTGTTGCGCCGCTTCCCCGAGTCCTTGGTCGGTCAGCAGTGCGGCGAGGCCGCCCGCGTACCCCTGTCCGATGGCGCGCACCTTCCAGGCGTCCTGCCGACGGTAGAGCTCCAGGGCGACCACGGCGGACTCCGCGTCCAGCCCCGTGATGGTGTAGCTGGCGACCTCGCTGCCGTCGAGTCCGGTGACCGCCACGAAGGGGGCCGCGAGGGCTCCGAACCGGACTGGGCCCCCGACGCTCACGGGCAGCGCGAGCAGGACACTGACCCGGTGCACCGACTCCGGCAGTACGCCCAGGTCCACCGCGAGGCGGTGGTCGGCCGCGGCCTGCTTGGAGACCTCGAGCCCGGGCAGAATCGGTGACCCGGGATGGACCACCCATTCCGCGCCCGGCACCCTGCCCTGCTCGTCGCCCAGCGTGGCACCCGCCACGACCGGCTTGCCGGCCGACACCCGTATTTCCAGACGGGTCTGGGTGAGGGGGTGATTCTGCCCCCGGACCAGCTCGGCCGTCATCGCCTTCGTCCCCCTCTACGAGCAGCTGCGGCTGTTCCCGCTCTACGAGCAGCTGCGGCTGTTCCCTGCTGCGTACTCTCCGTGCTCGTGGGCTGTGGCGCCCGTGGTGCTCGTGGCGTCGTTGCGCGAACGCGGATCCTCCAGCTCGCTCCTGGTGTACGGGCTGGAGATCCCGCGCCTGTGAGTGCCCGCCCGGTGGTGCTCGTGTTGTGCCGTCGGTGCTTCCGCTGGGCTGTGCCCGCCCGACGCGGCTACAGGTGCGGCAGGATGGCCGGCATCAGGTCCTGGAAAGTGCGGCCGTTGGCCGGCGTGCCCAGGGCGGTCATCTGCCAGCCCGAGCCGGCGCGGTGCACCTTCGCCATGATCTGCGCCGTGTACGCGCCGCCGCCGTCGAGCGTGTAGCGAGCGAGCTCTTGGCCGTTGGTCTCGTCGACCAGCCGGCAGAACGCGTTCTGCACCTCCTGGAACGTCTGGCCGGTGAACGAGTTCACCGTGAAGACGATCTGGTCGATGTGGACCGGGATGCGCTGCAGGTCGACGAGGATCGCCTCGTCGTCCCCGCCCTGGCCCACACCGCCGACGAGGTTGTCACCGGTGTGCCGCACAGAGCCGTCGTCGCTGACGAGATGGCGGAAGAACACGACGTCGACCGGCTGCTTGTCCGCGAACAGCACGGCCGAGGCGTCGAGGTCGACCTCCCGGGTGCGCGAACCGAACAGTCCGCGCCTCGGGGCCGCCTGCCAGCCGAGTCCCATACGCACCGCGGTCAGGGTGCCCCCGTCGTTCTTCTGCAGACTGATGGCCTGACCCTTGGTCATGTTGACCGTCACGTGCTGTCCCCTCTCGAACTCTCCCCTGAACCGCAGCCAGTGCGGTTGCTCAGCACCCTATGCACGGCCACTGACAGTGCCGCCCGGCGGGCGGCACTTTGTGTCGGTCTTGCAACACATCGGAGTTCGCAGCCAGACCCCGGGGATCCTTGGTACCCCGGGAATCCGTCGTCAGGCCAGGCCCGCCTCCTTCATCTGGCGCAGCTCCTTCTTCATCTCCGCCACCTCGTCGCGCAGCCGCGCCGCGATCTCGAACTGCAGATCGGCGGCAGCGGCACGCATCCGCTCGGTCAACTCCTCGATCTGACCGGCGAGTTCGGCCGCCGGCCGGTCGGTGGGCACGGCCTCCTTCACCTTGCCCTTGGCCGACTTGGCCGGTTTGGCAGGCTTGGCGCCCTTGCCGGCCGCGGCCGCCGCACCGCCGCGCGAGGGCACCGGCACCTTGCCGCCCTTGCCGTCCTTCGCCTGGCGGTATCCCGTACCCAGAAGCTGCTCGGTGTCGATCTCCTCGCGTGCGATGGTCGCCACGATGTCGTTGATCTTCTTGCGGAGCGGTTGCGGATCGATGCCGTTCGCCTTGTTGTACGCGACCTGCTTCTCCCGGCGGCGATTGGTCTCCTCGATGGCCTTCTCCATCGCCGGGGTGATCTTGTCGGCGTACATATGGACCTGGCCGGAGACGTTGCGCGCCGCGCGGCCGATGGTCTGGATCAGCGAAGTGCCCGAGCGCAGGAAGCCCTCCTTGTCGGCGTCGAGGATCGACACCAGGGAGACCTCGGGCAGGTCGAGGCCCTCACGCAGCAGGTTGATGCCCACCAGCACGTCGAACTCGCCGGACCGCAGCTCGCGAAGGAGCTCGACGCGACGCAGGGTGTCGACGTCGCTGTGCAGATAGCGGACCTGAATGCCCAGTTCCAGGAAGTAGTCCGTGAGGTCCTCGGCCATCTTCTTGGTGAGCGTGGTGACCAGGACACGCTCGTCCTTCTCGGTGCGCTTGCGGATCTCGTGCACCAGGTCGTCGATCTGCCCGTGCGTGGGCTTGACCACGACCTCCGGGTCGACGAGGCCGGTGGGGCGGATGATCTGCTCCACGTACCCGTCGGCGCGGGAAAGCTCGTACTTGCCGGGGGTCGCCGAGAGGTACACGGTCTGCCCGATGCGCTCCTGGAACTCCTCCCACTTCAACGGGCGGTTGTCGAGGGCGGACGGCAGCCGGAAGCCGTGCTCGACGAGGGTGCGCTTGCGGGATGCGTCGCCCTCGTACATGGCGCCGATCTGCGGGACCGTGTTGTGCGACTCGTCGATGACCAGCAGGAAGTCGTCAGGGAAGTAGTCCAGGAGGGTGTTGGGCGGGGAGCCGGGCTCGCGGTCGTCGAAGTGCATCGAGTAGTTCTCGACGCCGGAGCAGGAGCCGATCTGGCGGAGCATCTCCAGGTCGTAGGTGGTGCGCATGCGCAGCCGCTGGGCCTCCAGGAGCTTGCCCTGCTTCTCCAGTTCGGCGAGGCGCTCCTCGAGCTCCTTCTCGATGCCGTTGACGGCCTTCTCCATGCGCTCCGGGCCGGCCACATAGTGGGAGGCCGGGAAGACATAGAGCTGCTCGTCGTCGCTCATGACCTCGCCCGTGAGCGGATGCAGCGTGGACAGGGCTTCGATCTCGTCGCCGAACATCTCGATGCGGACGGCCAGTTCCTCATAGACCGGGAAGATCTCGATGGTGTCGCCGCGGACCCGGAAGGTGCCCCGGGTGAACGCCATGTCGTTGCGCGTGTACTGGATGTCGACGAAGCGGCGCAGCAGATCATCCCGGTCGATCTCCTCGCCGACCTTGAGGGGGACCATGCGGTCCACGTACTCCTGTGGGGTGCCGAGGCCGTAGATACAGGAGACGGAGGCGACCACGACGACGTCGCGGCGGGTCAGCAGCGAGTTCGTCGCGGAGTGGCGCAGGCGCTCGACCTCCTCGTTGATCGAGGAGTCCTTCTCGATGTAGGTGTCGGACTGCGGGACGTATGCCTCGGGCTGGTAGTAGTCGTAGTACGAGACGAAGTACTCGACGGCGTTGTTGGGCAGCAGCTCGCGGAACTCGTTCGCCAGCTGGGCGGCCAGCGTCTTGTTCGGCGCCATCACGAGCGTGGGGCGCTGGAGCTTCTCGATCATCCACGCGGTGGTGGCCGACTTGCCGGTGCCGGTCGCGCCGAGCAGGACGACGTCCTTCTCACCTGCGGTGATGCGCCGCTCCAGCTCGGCGATGGCCGCCGGCTGGTCGCCGCTGGGCTGGTAGGGGCTGACGACCTCGAAGGGCGCCACCGTGCGTTCGATCTTGGATACGGGCCGCATGGAGTCCACCGTACGACCCCCCACTGACAACGGGGGCCGGCCAGCGGGTTTGTGCAGGTCAGCGCGTGGTCACCAGCTCTGCGGGGTGCGGGGGTCGCCGGAGCGCGGCGGACGGTGGCCGGCGCGCACGGGCGAGCGGGTCGTGGGGAGCGGTGCGCCGGCGGTGCCCTGCCAGGCAGGCCTGCCCGCCACCAGCAGCGGGTCGAGCATCACCACCGCGCCGGCTACGACGAGGATGACAAGTGGGCCGATCATCATGGGCGCGAGCACCTCGGCGGACGAGTGGTCGACCGGAGATCCGGTCGAACCGTGCAACTGCACACGGAGGGCCGCCATGCCCGTGTAGTGCATGCCGCTGACCGCGAGGCCCATGACGAGGCTCGCGCCCAGGCTCCACCGGAACCCCCTGACCTGGCCGGCGGCCCACAGGGACGCGGTGGCGGCCGCCATGGCGATCACCACGGAGACGGCGACCATAAGGGTGTTGTACTCCAGCTCCCCGGGCAGACGCATTCCGGCCATTCCCAGGTAGTGCATCGAGGCGACGCCCAGCCCCGTGATGGTGCCCCCGGTGAAGAGGGCCGCTCCCTTGGCGCCCCGGTAGCCCACGATGAAGATTCCGATGCCGACCATGACGACCGCGATGCCCAGGCTTGCGAAGGTCGTGGGCTTGTCGTAGTGGATCGGAACCCCTTTGACGGTGAATCCCATCATCGCGACGAAGTGCATGGTCCAGATTCCGGCCCCGATCGCCGCCGAGCCGAGTGCGAGCCAGCCCGGCCGCCAGGACGGCGTGCGGAGCGCTCTCGTCGTGCACCGCAGGCCGAGCGCGCCGCCAAGACAGGCCATCACATACGCCACCACCGGGGTGACGAGTCCATAGCTGAATCCGTCGACCGTGCCCTGCATGTGCAACCCTTCCACCCTTTGTGCCCTGCGATCTCTGTGGGCCCCTGCCCCATGGTCGCCTGAGCGGGCGTACTCGAGGCAGAGTATGGCCCGCCCGGAACGGGTGAGCGATTTTCCTGCAAAGAATTGGTAGCCATCGCGCGCGGGCGGGGCGCACAACCGGCGGAGGGCACCTCTGTTCAGCGGCTGGCCATCCGACACCTGTCTTCCGTTGCTCCTCTGCTGTCACGCTCGAGCAGTCCGTGATCTCACACCGTGATCCGACGAATGCGAGGAGCACACGTGTACGCACGCCCTGCCGCAGCCACCACCGCCGCGCTTCTGGGAGTCAGCGCACTCATCCTCCCCACAGCCTCAGCTCACGCCGCCGAGCACGACGAACCGCTGGTCATAGCCCACCGCGGCGCCTCCGCCTACGCCCCGGAGAACACTTTGGCAGCCGTCGACCGGGCGGCCGACATGGGGTTCCGCTGGGTCGAGAACGACGTCCAGCGCACCAAGGACGGCGAGCTGGTGGTGATCCACGACGACAATCTGAAGCGGACGACGAACGTCGAGGAGGTCTTCCCCGACCGCGCCCCGTGGAAGGTCGCGGACTTCACCACGGCAGAGATCGCCCGCCTCGACGCGGGCAGCTGGTTCGGCCCCGAGTACGCCGGCGCGCGCGTGCCGACGCTGAAGCAGTACATGAACCGCGTCTCGCACAACCACCAGAAGCTCGTCCTGGAGATCAAGAAGCCGGAGCTGTACCCAGGCATCGAGCAGCAGACACTGCGCGTGCTGCGCAACGAGGGCTGGCTCGACCGCACCCACGTCAGCAGCAAGCTCGTCATCCAGAGCTTCAGCGCGCAGAGCGTGCAGACGGTGCATGCTCTGCGGCCCGACATCAAGACGGGCTTCCTCGGCACACCGGCGACCGCGGACCTGCCGAAGTACGCCGAGTTCGCCGACCAGATCAATGCGACGCATACGTCGATCTCCGCCGACTACGTGTCCGCGATCCACGCCCTCAAGGGACCGCACGGCAAGCCGCTGGAGATCTTCACCTGGACCGTCGACACCGCCGCGAACACACGGCGGGCCGCGGGCTTCGGCGTGGACGGCATCATCACGAACACTCCTGACGTCGTGCGCAGGGCCGTGGCCGAGGACTGAGGTCTGGCCCCCTGCTCATCGCCATGCGACGGGCCGGCGGGGCTCCGGTGGTGCGGGCGGGCGGGGTGGCGTCCGCACCCGGGGGCATCGGCCGTGCCGGGTCGTTGTCAGTGCCGGGTCGTACGGTGGTCCGCATGAACAGCCATGGGCAGGACGGGCAGCAGAACGGGCGATCCGGGCAGCGGGTCGTGTGGACCGTCGTCGGCACCGACATCGGGCCGCTGCTGCTGGCCGCGACCGAGGACGGCCTGGTCAACGTCGTGTTCCACGCCTCGGACACGGTGCGTGACAAAGCCGTCGAACGGCTCGCGGAGCGTCTGGGCACCGAACCGGCCGAGGCACCCGACTCGCCGCTGCTGGCCGAGCCCATACGTCAGCTCGCCGCGTACTTCGCCGGTGAGCTGCACGATTTCGAGCTGCCGCTGGACTGGGCCCTGATCTCCGGCTTCAACCGCCAGGTCCTGCGCGAACTGGCGGCAGCCGTTCCGTACGGCACGGTCGTGGGCTATGGCGACCTGGCGGCCCGCGTCGGCCAGCCCCGCGCGGCACAGGCGGTCGGGGCGGCCATGGGCGCCAATCCCCTGCCGGTCGTCGTGCCGTGCCACCGGGTGGTGGAGAGCGACGGCGGCATCGGTGGGTTCGGCGGCGGTCTGGAGACCAAGCGGCACCTCCTCGCACTCGAAGGGGTGCTGCCGCAGCCGCTGTTCTGAGCCCGGTGGGATGACCGGGTACGTCGGCGGCTGCGGAGGGCCCCTCCCGATCCGCCCGCTGTCCCGATCCGACCGCTGGGTCGGATGTCAGTGCGGGCTGACACACTGCGTCGGTGACCTCTTCCACGTCCCCCGTGCCCCAGCCGGCTGCGTACGCCCGGTGGCTGCCGGTCCGGCAGCGGCTGCCGCTGGCCGCGCTACCTATCGGCGGTGTCTCCGTGGCCGCACCCGCCTCAGGGAGAGACCAGGGGTGTGCGCGATGAGCGCGACCGAGCCGCGCCCCGCCGCCGCGTCCGTCGCACCGCACGCGATGGCCGCCCTGCGCCGCCGTATATCCGTCGTGCTCATAGCCAGTCAGATACTCGGCGGGCTGGGCGTGGCCACCGGTATCGCCCTGGCCGCCGTGCTGGCCCAGCAGGTCAGCGGCACCGAGGCACTGGCCGGGCTCGCGCCCACGGCGACCGTCGCGGGCACGGCGCTGCTGTCGGTGCCGCTGGCGGCGCTGATGACCGCCCGCGGCCGTCGGCCCGGTCTGGTGCTGGCTTATCTGATCGGCGCGCTGGGCGCGGGGGTCGTCGTCGTGGCCGCGGTCGTGGGGAGTTTTCCGCTCCTCCTGGTGGGCATGGCCGGGTTCGGTGCGGCCTCGTCAGCGAATCTGCAGGCACGGTTCGCGGCCGCGGATCTGGCGGAGCCCCAACGGCGGGCCCGAGCCATTGCGAACGTCGTGTGGGCGACGACCATCGGGGCGGTTCTGGGCCCGAACATCGCTGCACCTGCGGGCGCCAGCGCCACAGGGCTTGGCATACCCGCCACCGCGGGACCCTTCCTCTGGGCCGCGGGCGTTTTCCTGGTCGCGGCAGTCCTGGTGCTGGTTCTGCTGCGTCCCGACCCGTTGCTGACCGCCCGCGCCCTCTCGCCCGCCGATGAGCAGTCCGCCGAAGGCCGCTCCATCCGGGCGGGCGTCGCCGCGGTCCGCGCCTCGCCACGCGCTCGGCTCGCGCTGGCGACGGTCGCCGTGTCGCACACCGCGATGGTCGCCATCATGTCGATGACCCCGGTCGACCTCGGCCATCACGGCGCGAGCATCGACCTCATCGGTCTGGTGATCAGTGTGCACATCGCGGGGATGTACGCGTTCTCGCCGGTGATGGGGCGGCTCTCGGACCGATTCGGCCGACTCTCCGTGATCGGACTGTCCGTCGGACTGCTGGCGTGCGCGGCGCTGCTCGCGGGCACGGCCGACGGCAGCCATGGGCAGAGCGCCGCGGGCCTGTTTCTGCTGGGACTGGGCTGGTCGGCGGGGCTGGTCTCCGGTTCCGCGCTGCTCACCGACTCTGTCGCGGGGCCCGCGCGGGCCGCTGCACAGGGCCTTTCAGACCTGACCATGAACACCGCGGCGGGCCTCGGCGGCGCGGCGGCCGGTCTCGTGGTGGCGCAGGCGGGCTATGGCTGGCTCAACCTGATAGCCGCCGGCCTGCTGCTGCCGCTCGCCGCGCTCGCCCTGTTCACACGCGCTCGCTGAGCGGTCCACTCGCCAAGCGGTACAAGGTGCAGGACGGTGCACGACCGCACCGGTCGCCCCCAGGCGCTGGATCACCCTTTCACCGGCCAGAGCGCCGTCGTGCTTCCGCACGCCCGGACTGGAACCCACCCCATGGGGAAGGCGGTTGGTGAACGCACTCGGTGTGGGAAGGCGGGGCGGGGGCGGAAGCCTGACGCTGCCTACTCGCCGTATGCAGAGGGACTCACCCGTATTCAGAGGGAGTCGTGGAGGCATGGAGATCTCCGGAATCATCAGCGCGATAGTGATCGGCATCGTCATCGGCGCCCTGGGGCGCCTCGTGCTTCCTGGTCGGCAGCGGATCGGCATCCTGTTGACGCTTCTGGTGGGCATCGTTGCCGCGCTGCTCGGCTCTGCGATCGCTGCCGGAATCGGAGTGGCCGACACCGCTGGTGTCGACTGGGCCGAGTGGCTGATCCAGATCGGCCTGGCGGCGCTGGGCGTCGCGCTGCTCGACCGGGGACGCGTTCGCCGCTGAGGACGCGTTCGCCGCTGACGCCATACGGCGGCCCAAGGCGGCCGACGGTCCAGCGGCCCACGCCCCGGCGGCCCGCCACCCCCGACGTCACACGGTGCCGCGCTCGCTGTGCACGCCGTCAGGCCTCACGCCTCGCCCCGCGTCACGCCGGTTCGTAGTGCCGGGCCTCGAAGATGTTGCCGTCCGGGTCACGGAAGTAGAAACTGCGCCGGGCGTTTCCGCGGGCGCCGAACGCGTCGTAGGAGAACTCCGAAACGGGCGTGTTGCGCTCCTCCAGCCGGGCGTGCAGAGCGTCGAAGTCCTCTCCCGGCAGGGAGATGCAGACATGGTTCACGGGGTGCCCGGCGCTGTCGGCCGCGCCGGGGACTACGTCCATCCGCTCGGCCAGGGACAGCGGCGCGAGGTCGAAGATGGTCTCCTCGTTGAGCCTCACGGAGGGAAAGGAGACCTTCCCCTCGGCGAATTCCGTCAGTCGCAGCGGCGTCAGCCCCACCACCTTCTCGTAGAACTCCGCCGACGCGAGCGGGTCGCTCACCCACAGGACGACATGGTCGAGGCGCATGGTGTCTCTCATACCCCCAGGCTGCTGCGGTCTCCTGCGCCGCACAAGGGTTTGACCGGGCGCCTCAGCTGCCAGGGATGAGGGGAGACCGACAGTCAGGAGGCAGGCGCGTGCTGGTGGTGTCGGAGGAAGTTCGGGAGGCGGTCGCGGCACGGCGACCGGTCGTGGCGCTGGAGTCCACGATCATCGCGCACGGGCTGCCCCGCCCGCGCAATCTGCAGGTGGCGCTGGAACTCGAGGCGGTCGTACGCACGGAGGGCGCCGTTCCCGCAACGATCGCCGTGCTGGGCGGGCGGCCCCATGTGGGTCTGGACAAGGAGCAGCTGGAGCGGGTCGCCAACGAGGAGGGGATCCGCAAACTGGGGCACCGGGATCTCGCCCTCGCGGTCGCCGCGGGCGCGAGCGGAGCGACGACAGTGTCGGCGACGGCGATGCTCGCCGCGCGCGCGGGAGTACGGGTGTTCGCGACGGGCGGGCTCGGCGGGGTGCACCGCGAGTGGACGGTCACGCAGGACGAGTCGGCCGACCTGGGGCTGCTGGCGCGCACCCGCATCACGGTGGTCTGCGCGGGTGTGAAGTCGATCCTGGATGTGGCCGCGACGCTCCAGCGCCTGGAGACGCTGGGGGTAGCGGTGGCCGGGTACGGCACGGGGCGCTTCCCCGGCTTCTACCTGTCCGACTCGGGACATCCCGTCGAATGGACGCTGAACTCGCCCGGCGAGGTCGCGGACGTCATGCGCGCCCAGGACGCGCTCGGTGGCCCGGAGTCGGCGCTGATCGTCGCCAACCCCGTGCCCGAGGCCGAGCAACTCGATCCCGCCCTGCACGCGCGCGTGCTCGCCGACGCACTGCGGGCCTGCGACGAGCAGCACATCACGGGGCAGGCGGTCACACCGTTCCTGCTGGACTATCTGGTGCGGCACACCGACGGGGCCTCGCTGCGCGCCAATCTCGCGGCCGTGCGCGGCAACGTACGGCTGGCGGCACGCATCGCGACGGCCTGGTCCCCGGCGTGACCGAGACCGATCACGACGCGTCCCGCGCAACCGCGACCGATCACCATGCATCCGCCGTGACGCTGACGCGCACAGGCACCTGTGCTCTGGGGGCGCAAGGGACGTCGGAGGCGCCGACTGCAACCGGGAAGCAGAGCGTGCCGAAGACGCCGAGCGCGCCGGGTGCGCTGCTGGTCGTCGGCGACGTCATCACAGACGTCGTCGCCCGGCACCGCGCGCCACTGGCTCCGGGCACGGACACGGCGGCCACGGTACGGACGCTGCCGGGCGGTGCGGGCGCCAACGTCGCCTGCTGGGCGGCCCATTGCGGCTGCGCGGACGTACGCCTGCTGGGACGTGTGGGTGCCGAATCCGCTGCGTGGCACGAGCAGGCCCTGACCGCCTCGGGGGTACGCCCCCGCCTCGTCGTCGATCCGGAGGCGCCGACGGGGACGGTGATCTGCCTGGTCGACGCCGGCGCATCGGCGGAGCGCACCTTCCTCACGGACAGCGGAGCGTCCCTGCGGCTCTCCCCCGCCGACTGGTCGCCGTCACTGCTGGACGGCGTCGCACGGCTGCATCTGTCCGGCTACCTGTGCTTCTCAGAGCCGAGCCGCGCCGTGGTGAGGACCGCTGTTGCGTCGGCACGCGCGCGTGGGGTGCCGGTGAGCATGGACCCCGCCTCGACCGGCTTCCTTGAAGGGCTGGGCGCGGACCGCTTTCTGGAACTGGCCGAGGGCATCGACGCGCTGCTGCCCAGCGGCGACGAGGCGCGGTGGCTGACGGGCCTGCCGGACGACGTCGACGCGGCGGCCGAGCTGAGCCGCCGTTTCCCCCTGGTCGTGGTCAAGCGGGGCGCCGAAGGCGCAGTGGTGGCGCGCGCGGGAGCGGTGCGGGCGCGGATTCCCGCAGTGACCGCCACGGCACGGGATACCACGGGCGCCGGCGACGCCTTCACCGGCGCCTTCCTCACAGCCCTGCTCAGGGGCGCTGAGGCGGAGGCCGCGGCCATCGAGGGGTGCCGCGCGGGGGCACAGGCGGTGCAACTGGTGGGCGCCAGGCCGGAAACGGCGCCTGCGCAGGCGCCGTCTGCGGACTCAGCGGCTCGGGACGCATCGGCTCCATCAGCTCCATCGACTCCAGAGGCCTTTGCCCGGAAGGGATCCGCCCAGGAAGGATCCGCGCAGGAAGGATCCGCGCAGGAAGGATCCGCGCAGGAAGGAACCGCTCAGGAGGGATCCGCATGGGGGCAAGGCTCCGTGCTCGGGCGGTAGACACCGCCCGGCCGCCTGCCCCCGTCGGGAATCGCCTTCCCCCGTCGGGAATCGCCAGCCCCGGTGCGCTGCGGTTCCAGCGCCCAGAAGGGGCGCGGGGCTGTGCGGCACTCCCAGCGGAGCGCTTAGCGTCCCGCGACTTACGCCTTGCGTCCCCAGGCGGAGATCATCGGTGCGGAGGCGAGGTCCAACTCGCCGGCGGCCACGTTCATGAGGTGTCGGTCGATCTCCTCGTCGGTGGCGAGTCCCGCGGCCACGAGATGGGCGCGCACCTCCTGGACAGTGGCGGTCTCCAGTTCGGCGCAAGCCGGCGAGGCGAGCGGGAAGTGGACGTCCGCCTCCACCTGGCGCAGCCCGGCCTCACGCATGAGCCGGGGCAGCGTGCGGCCGTACGAGAGGTCGGCGCCGCGCTCGGCGAGCAGCGCACGGAATGCCTTGCGAAGCCGGTTCGCCAGCTCCTGGGCGGGGCCGTGCTCGTCAGGGCAGAGAAGGGGCTGCAAGGCGGGGTCGGTGTCCTCGACGAGCAGGTGTCCGCCGGGCCGCAGGGCCTTCACCATGGACTGCAGCGCCCGTGCAGGGTCCGGCACATGGACGAGGACGTGCCGGGCGTGCACGAGGTCGAAGCTCTCGGCGGGCGACGGCTCGGTCCCCACGTCGTGGCGGCGCACCTCGACGGGCGGGCGGGCGACCGTTGCCGCCCGGGAGGTGTCGGTGTCGGTCACGAGGACCCGCCCGGTCGGCCCGACCTTCTTGGCGAGCCAGGTCAGCACAGACGTGCCGTAGGCACCGACCTCCCAGCATCGTCGGCCGGGGCCGATGCCGAGCCGTTCGAGGTGGCGGAACGTCGTGGGGTCGAAGAGCGCCGCCAGGGCGTCGAATCGCCGCCCTGCCCCGATCTCCCCGGTCGGGTTCTGCGCCTGCTTCTGCGTCTGCGTCTGCTTCTGTGACTGGCTGCTGTCGAGGAGATGACCGTCAGTTCGCATCATGCCGCGATCATTCCAGTTTACCTGGTTCACCCCATGCAGTTGAGGGGCGAACCGAAGCGGATTACTCCGTTCCCACAGGCCGTCACGGCATGTGGCGCATCCTGGCAGACTGGCTCGCCAAGTCATCGAGTCCAGCGCAAGGAGCTCCGCATGTCGATGGCAGGGAACCTGTGGAAAGTGGGCAGTCTCCGCAAGGTCGGCGGTCTCCGGAAGGTGGCGCGCCTGACGCGGCGAAGGCCGCGTGTCGATCTGAGTCACCCCGCCCGCTCGCCCTTGGGCTCCGCGGTGGTGAACTGCGTGACGTACCGGGACGGCGTCCGCCAACCGGGAGGTCGCGACCTGGTCGAGGCGGTGGAGCTGGTCCGCAAGACCAACGAGGGCTTTGTGTGGCTTGGCCTGCACGAGCCCACGGAACGGGAGTTCGCGGGGATAGCGGAGCTGTTCGACCTGCACCCGCTGGCAGTCGAGGATGCGATCGACGCCCACCAGCGCCCGAAGGTCGAGCGATACGGCGACACGCTCTTCGCCGTGTTCAAGACCGTCTGCTACGTGGATCACGCCGAGCTGACCGCGACCAGCGAGGTGGTGGACACCGGCGAGATCATGGTCTTCGTCGGCCGGGACTTCGTCATCACGGTCCGTCATGGGAGGCACGGCTCACTGGGACCGGTGCGCGAAGGACTCGAGGCGGCCCCTGAGCAGCTGACCAAGGGCCCGGCCGCGGTGCTGCACGCGATCGCCGACCATGTGGTGGACGACTATCTGGCGTGCACGGACGCGGTGCAGGCCGACATCGACCAGGTCGAGACGGACGTGTTCACCGAGACGGGGGCCCGTGCCGATCCCGGACGCATCTATCAGCTCAAGCGTGAACTGCTCGAGCTGAAGCGAGCCGTGGTCCCCCTCAGCCGACCGGTCCAGGTGCTCGCCACGGAGCCCCTGCGGGTGGTGGACCCGGAGATACAGGCGTACTTCCGGGATGTCTCCGACCATCTACTGCGGGCCACGGAGCAGATAGCCGCCTTCGACGAGCTGCTCAACTCGATCCTGCAGGCACACCTCGCACAGGTGACGGTGGCTCAGAACGAGGACATGCGGAAGATCACGGCCTGGGCGGCGATGATCGCGGTGCCGACGATGGTCTGCGGCGTGTACGGCATGAACTTCGACTACATGCCGGAGCTCCACTGGCGGTTCGGCTACCCGGGCGTCCTGACCGTGACCGCCGTGGTCTGTCTCGTCCTGCACCGCGGCTTCCGGCGGAGCGGCTGGCTGTGAGACGGCGGACGGCCGGCCAGAGTTGCCCCGCCGCGATGCCGCCGCCGCACGGGGGCGGCGCCGGCTCCGTGCGGCATGCCTTCGGGGAGTGAGTATTCGGCGAGTGTTGATGGGTATCAGGAGATCTTGACCAGCAGACGACCGCCTCAGCCGTTCCAGGCCGGATGCCGTGGGTCGTCCGCTCGTACGAGTACGTCGGCCGCCGAGCCCGGATCCACCTCGGACTCGTACCGCTCGAAGGCCGGCAGCATCCAGTGCTCGTTCTCGGGCGTGCGCCGCCGGAGCGCGCCCGTCGACAGCCGCACGTGAACGGTCAGGTCGAAGGGGAACCAACGTCCCAGGAGGAGGGGGCCGTGCAGCAACAGTATGCCGCCGGGCGGGAGTTGGACGTAGGCGCTGCGTGTCGCCCGGTCGGCAGCCGCGTCCCAGAGGTCCGGCAGCACACGACCGGTGCCACCGGGATCGAGAGGCCCGAAGACCTCTCGCCACAGCGCGCCGGTGTCGAACCAGCCGTCGTAGTACGTGTCCACGTCCTCCCGCCCGTACTCGAACCGCAGCGACGCGGGCCGCAGAAATCCTTCGGTGCCCACGACGAGCACAGCGCGGCCCCGGGCGCGCAGGATCTCGGCGACCCGCTGGGCAAGGTCGCCGGGACGTGCGGCCGGTGCCCCGTCGAAGGCGATCCGTGGCCAGGAGCTCCCGTCGTGGGGCTCCAGATCGAGCAGCCGGTCGGCAAGCGAGTCGCCGAGCCGTTCCCAGGTGATCGCTTCGAGTCGCACGTGCTCCATCATGCCGCGACCCCGGCCACGGCCGGTCGGGCAGTCGGGCCTCCACCAGCGGACCGTGGCAGCTCCTTCAACCGCGGCAGGTCCGTCGACCGCGGCTCGCCCGTCGATCACGGCAGGCCCGTCGACCGTGGCAGGTCAGGGGTGCGCAGTGGGCATGAAGCGCGTATGGCGACCTCCCCCACTGCCTCTGGCCCCGGTGGGCCTCTCGTCTTCCAGTCCGTGAAGCGGCGGCGGCACTGTGCGGAGTGCCGCGGTGGGCCGCTGTCGCTGCTCGTGCTCGAGGGCGGCGCGCCACGGTGCCTCGACTGTGCCGACCTCGGCCATCTGGTGTTCCTCCCGCGCGGCGACACCGCACTCACACGTCGGGCGCGGGAGGGCAGCGCGCTGTCCGCAGTCGTCGTCCGCTTCAACCGGCGGCAGGGGCGGTACGAGCGGCAGGGCGTCCTCGTCGAGGAGGACGCTCTCGCGCGGGCCGAGGAGCGGTGTCTGGCGGATGCCGAGGTCCGGGCACGACGCCGGGCCCGTGACGCGAAGCGGCGGGAGGCGGAGGACGTGCGCTTCACCGCGGAGTTCGCAGAGGCGATATGCCGCCTCTTTCCCGGTTGCCCACCGGACCGGGCACGGGCGATCGCCGCTCACGCCTCGGTGCGGGGCAGCGGCCGGGTCGGCCGCAGCGCCGCGGGCCGCGCTCTGTCAGAGACCGCGGTGACGGCGGCGGTCGCGGCGGCGATACGGCACCTGGACACGCCGTACGACGGTCTGCTGATGAGTGGCGTACCCAGGCAGGAGGCACGCCGCAGGATCGGACCGACGGTCGAGGCGACGCTCCGGACGTGGCGTGCGGGTACGGACACGAGCACGGGCCCGGACACTGACGCGGACACAGGCACTGCAACGGCTACGGGCACAGCCACGGATACGGGCCCTGCCGACGGACATGGGCACGGGCACGGGCACAGCGAGGAATGCGGGCACAGCCAGGAATGCGGGGACCAAGGCGTATGGGAGTTGACGTGATCGAGGGGCCTTACTTCTTCCTCGCTCTGCTGGGGGCACTCGCCTGCGGACTGGTGGCCGGGGTCTTCGTCGCCTTCTCCACCTTCGTGATGAAGGCGCTCGCCGCGCTCCCCGCCCCTCAGGGAATCGCCGCGATGAACGCGATAAACGTGACGGCGGTCGGCCCCGCCTTCATGGTCCTCTTCATAGGTGCGGCCGGGTTGTGTGCCGTGGTGGCCGTGGTGACCTTCGTGCTGTGGCCGGACGAGGGGAGGATCGAGCTGCTGCTGGGTTGCGTGCTGTATCTGGTCGGCTCGTTCGGGGTGACCGTCGCGGCGAACGTCCCACGGAACGAGGCGCTTGCCAAGCTCGATCCCGAGGCGCCGGAGAGTGCCGAGTACTGGCGTAGATATGTGGACGAATGGAGCATGTGGAACCACATACGCAGCGTCGCGTCGCTCGCTGCGACTGCCTCGTTCGTCCTGGCACTCACCGTCTGACCGCGGCCTCGACACATGGCGCGACGCACACCGCGACGCAAGGTGGCACCGCGACGTATGGTGGCGGGAAGACGCTGTCCCCCGTAGGCAAGGGAGACGGCCATGGCCGATCCCAAGGGTTTCCTCACCACCTCCCGCCAGGAATGGCCGCGGCGCCCGGTCGAGGAGCGCGTCCAGGACTGGGACGAGGTCTACGTCCCCGGCGCCCTGCTCCCGATCATCAGCCGGCAGGCCAACCGCTGCATGGACTGCGGCATACCGTTCTGCCATGACGCCTGTCCGCTGGGCAATCTGATCCCGGAGTGGAACGATCTGGTCTCGCGCGAGGACTGGCGAGCGGCGAGCGAGAGGCTGCACGCCACGAACAACTTTCCGGAGTTCACCGGGCGGCTCTGCCCCGCTCCCTGCGAGGCAGGCTGTGTGCTGGCGATCAATCAGCCGGCGGTCACGATCAAGAACGTGGAGGCGGCCATCGCGGACCGAGCCTGGGCCGACGGGCTGACACCGCCGCGCCCGCCGGACCGCCTGTCGGGCCGCACGGTCGCGGTCGTCGGCTCCGGCCCGGCCGGGCTCGCCGCGGCACAGCAGCTGACGCGGGTGGGGCACACCGTCGCGGTGTACGAGCGGGACGACCGTATCGGGGGGCTGATGCGGTACGGGATTCCGGCGTTCAAGATGGAGAAGGTCCATCTGGAGCGGCGGCTGGGGCAGATGGAGGCGGAGGGCACCAAGTTCCGGCCGGGCACGGCCATCGGTCGGGACATAGGGGCGGAGGAGCTGCGGGCGCGGTACGACGCGGTGGTGCTGGCTGTCGGCGCCACGGCATGGCGTGAACTGCCGGTGTCCGGCCGGGAGTTGACCGGAATACACCAGGCCATGGAGTATCTGCCGCTGGCCAACCGGGTGTGCGAGGGCGATCTCGACATCTCGCCCCTGTCCGCCAGGGGCAAGCATGTCGTGATCGTCGGCGGCGGCGACACCGGGGCGGACTGCCTGGGCACGGCGGTACGCGAAGGGGCGGCGTCCGTGACCCAGCTGGACATCTATCCGCAGCCGGCGACCGAGCGGACGGAGACGGACCCCTGGCCGACGTATCCGAAGATCTACCGGCTGTCGGCCGCGCACGAAGAGGCCAGGGATCTCGCCACCGCTCCCGCGGCGGACGCGGACGCACGCCTCTTCGCGGCGTCCACGCTCCGCTTCACGGGGGACGAGAGCGGGCATGTGCGCGCACTGCACCTCGTCGAGGTGGACGCGGCGCGCCGCCCCAGGCCCGGCACGGAGCGTACGCTCCCCGCCGATCTTGTCCTGCTCGCGCTCGGCTTCTCCGGGCCCGACCGAGGGGACGGGCTCATCGATCAGCTGGGGCTCGCCCTCGACGAGCGCGGCGTGATCGCTCGGGACGCGGGCTTCGCGACCAACGTCCCGGGCGTCTTCGCCGCCGGGGATGCCGCCCGCGGCCAGTCACTGATCGTCTGGGCGATCGCCGAGGGCCGCGCGGTGGCGGCGGCCGTCGACCGCCATCTGACGGGCTCGGACCGCCTCCCGGCCCCGATAGGTCCGTACGACATGCCGCTCCGCGCCTAGTGCCCCAACAGGCAACGTTCGCCCCGTCGCGACGCCCGGCACGCACTCTCGCCGCACCGGCCGAAAACCCGAGTAAACGAGGGCTTCCGGCCGGCACGCCGAGAGCACGCACCGGACGCCGCTCCTTGACGGGCAAACGTTGCCTGCCGGGGCACTAGTGCTCGCAATGTCCCCGGAGCGGCCGGTCGCCCGGCCCGAGTGCAGGCCGCCGAGTCCTCACCGCTGACTCCTCACCTCTTGCGCGCCACTCCCGCATACCCCGGAACGGCCCCGTCGTCCTGCCCCGGGACCGGGTCGCCGAGCTCCGGGTGCCAGACGGTCGGGACCACGACGCCGGGCTCCACGAGTTCCATGCCGTCGAAGAAGCGGACGACCTCGGCATGGCTGCACAGCGCCATGGTGAGCGACCGGGCCTTGTACATGTCACCGGCCTCCGATGCGGTGTCCGGCGTGAAGTCGGCCTGCGTCGGCCGAGGACGACTTGACCGACCGTCGGCGCGGACCGCGGCTCGCTCACGCTCCACCTCCGCCCGGTCACCAGCAGCCTGACGACAGTCCCCAGCACGACGACAGTCCGCAGCCCAACCGGGCCATCCCCTCGACCGACCGGGCCGTGCCCTGACCGACCGGGCCATCCCCTCGACCGGCTGTGTCAGCCACTCGAAACCACGCCAACTCGGCCTGCACGGTGGGCCGTTGCGAAGAGTCTGCCATGGCCCTTCACCAGGGCACACGGCACTCTGCACTTTTCAGAGTGGCTCTTGCCAAGTATTCGGGGCGGGGAGATAGTTGCGTACGTGACTACTTCCGCGCGGTTAGGAGCAGACGCCGCCGAGGCGCGCCCCGGCACGCCCGCCGAGACGTATGCCGAGGCGGCCGCCGGACGCCGGTTCAGCTTCGAACTGGCGGTGCATCCGCGCTCCGCGGGGCAGGCCCGACGGCTCACGCGCGCCCGGCTGACCGGCTGGTCCGTCGGCGAGGAAACCTGCGAGACGGCCGCCCTGGTCGTCTCCGAGCTGGTCACGAACGCACTGGTCCACACCGCGTCCCGGGTGATCGTGTGCGAGCTGCACGACGACGCGCGTCAACTCCGGATATCCGTACGCGACGAGGGATGTACGCCCGGTGAGCCGCACCCGTCTCCGCGGCGGCCCGAGGAGGAGCATGGGAGGGGACTGCTCCTCGTCGAAGCCGTGAGCAGCGCGTGGGGCGCGCAGGAAGCCGGATCCGGCCTGCTCGTGTGGGCCGACCTGCCGCGGGCGCGTGACGGTGCCCCCGAGACGGGGACCGGGGCGGACGGGGTCCGCGGCCACGGGACCGCATGGCGGTGACGAGGCCGCGGGCGCTGACCGCCGACACGCTGGCCGGCCTGGCGCGTCGGCGTCCGCTCTGTGTACCGCCGCTGCGGCTGGCTGTTCCCTCCGGAATGTCGGCGCCCCTGGGCTGCGACGCGGTGGCGGTGCCGGCGGTGTACGGGCGGCAGCTGCTGGCGCGGCTGCCGCGGGCGGGGGGCATCTACGGCGACGGAGCGCTCTGGTGGTGGCTCGTGCCGTCCGATTCCGACGTCGCGATGGAGTGGCCCGCTCCCGCGCACTATGCCGCGGGTGCGGTGGTTCCGGACGCCTGCGCCCGGCCGGGGCTGGTCCACCGCCCGGACGGTACGTCCGTGGCGTACACCCCGCCGATCCCGCTCTATCTCGCCGTGTGCCAGATCACGGGGACGAGGCCCGCCTGGTCGCGCCCGGTCACCGGTTAGCCGGTCACCTCACCGGTCAGCAAGTCCCCCACTGGTCAAGCGGTCAGCCGGTCGCGGCGGTTGACCGATGCGGCCAGGCGGCTAGTCCGAGGCCTCCCGCGGGCGCACGATCACCAGGAACGCATCCGACGCCAGATCCATGACGACCTCGGCGGGCTGCCCCTCCAGGCGGAGTGCGTTCGCGAACTCCTCTGCCGGCCAGGACCCTCGCGGGCCACCGGCCGGAAAGCGCTCCAGCACCACGCGTCCGTTCACCGCACTCTCCCGTTCTCGTGCCCGGCCCACACCTTCGAGGACCGTTCAGGAACTAGAACGCATCGCCAGCCTGTTCGGTCTGCGACGTGACGGTACTGAAACCTAGTTGAAACGCCAAATGTACCCCCGGTTCACTCTCGTACCGTGGCCCTCTCCTTACTCACTGTGTTCGGAGAGTGGGGCGGCCCGTTGCCTACGGTGTCGAGCGGCACACGGTCACGGCCTCGGGGTCAGGCCGTCGTGATCCAGGAGCGGGGCTCCGCCAGCTCCTTGCGCCGGGTGAGCTCGGCGAGGTCCGCGCACAGCGCGGCCAGGTGCCGGGCGTGCTGCTCGGGCACGCGGCCGGTGTCGTCGAGGTGCACGGCGCATGCCGTCGCGGTGTCCACGATCAGTTCGAGCATGGCCGCGACCTCCCCGGCACCGGCCGTGTGCCGGGCAAGTGTGGGCAGTTCGGCGGCGGAGACCTCGCTGGCGGCGCGGGCCTGGGCCAGCGCACGGTAGGCCGCGCGGCGCAGCGCCCAACGGGCCGCGCGGTCATCGGAGCCGCTCAGCACGTGGCCGAGGTAGGCGTCCGCGGCACGCATGGCTGCCGCCAGGCGGGTCCGCACGCCGCTGCCGCCGTGTCCGGGCAGTGGCAGATGCCCGACGATGAGCACGATCGCGCAGGCCAGCAGCGTCTCGCCGATCCGGCTCCAGGCCGCCTGCGGTTCGCCGGCGACCATGACGAGGCCGAGCACGAGCACGGTCACGACGGCGGTCTGCGCGGCGAAGTGCCGGGTGGCGACGGGGATCAGGGCACCGCTGAGGGCGACCAGGGCGACGAGCCCGTACGGCGAGGGCAGCAGCGCTGCGCAGGCGGCGAAGAGCGCGGCGCCCAGTACCGTGCCCAGGGCCCGGCACAGCACACGCGACACGAGCGGGCCGAGGTCGGGCTTGACCAGGAAGACGGCGGTGGCGGGCAGCCAGTACCAGTGCACGTGGTGCAGGGCCTGCGCGACGGCGGCGCTGGCGCCGAGGCAGAGGGCGACCCGCACGCCGTACTCGCGGCCCCCGGGTCCGAGGGCCCGGCGGGCGGCGGGCAGCAGCCGGCTCTTGCTCCGGGGAAGGTGTCCCGTCCCGCCGTCGAAGGCTTCGGCCGCGTGCAGCAGGGCGTCGTCGAGGGCGCGCAGCCCGGCGTCGTAGCGGGCGGGCGCGGGGAGCGGACCGGGCGCATCACCGCTGCGGACGGCGGCCGCGAGCCTGCGCGGGCCTTCCGAGGCCTGCGCGGAGAGGGTACGGCCTGCCCAGGCGAGGGCGGTCGCGGCCTCGGCGAGCGGCAGCGCGGCGAGATACTGCGCATGCAGCCGCCGCTCGGCCGAGGAGCTCGGCCTGGCCCGCAGACGGGGCCCCGACAGGGCGTCCTGCGCATGGTCGAGGGCGCCAGTGAGCGCGGCGCGGCGGGCGAGGGCGTCGGGCCCTCCGGCCGCGTCGAGCAGATCGGCGATGGCGGCGTAGACGTCCGCGACAGCCGTACGCTCGCCGTCGAACCGGAAGGACCCGGCGGCGCCCGGGGCCCCCGGCGACGGCAGCAGGAGGCGCAGCGCGATCAGCCAGCCCGCGCCGGCGAGATAGCACAGGGCGCGCTGCCAGCCGGGCTCGGGCAGGTGCATCCCGGCCCCGACCGCCGCGCCCACCAGCAGTTGCGTCCCGACCGCGGAGGCGACGGGCCCCACGGCGCTGACGGCACCCGCGACGAGTCCGAGCCCGGCGAGCCCCGCGATCAGCGCGACAGCGCCCGTCTGTCCATCGGCGCTCGCCGCGTACTCCTGGGCGTACGAACCGAGAAGCAGCCCACACGCCCCGGCGACGGCCGGCACACCCAGTCGCTGCACCGCGGAACGCCTGCTCCCCCGCCGGTCGTTGATCCCGGCCAGCATGGCCCCCAGCGCGGCGACGACACCGGCGGACGGCCGCCCCCACAGCACCGCCGCCAGCAGCAGGGGCCCGGCGGCCAGCGCGCCGCGGACGACGGCGCTCCAGGGCACGGGTCCGCGCTGGGCGCGCAGGGTGTGGGCCAGCCAGGGCGGTACGGCGGAGGAGATACGGGCGGGGACGTGCACGGGGCTCCTGTCGGGCGGGGGCGGGGTACGCCTTCGGACGACTTCGGCCTGGGCTGTCAGTGCGACGATAGGGGATAGTCTTGAAGGAATCGGGACGTGAACATTTCCGTCATGTGACAGCCTCTGACGGCTCGTTTCTGTTCCCGGATCCCGGTCTGTCCCGTATGTCGCAGGGCCGCAAGGTGGTCGGCCACGTGGTCGAGGAAGGTTTCGTCGGTCATCTCGTGGCGGGCGGGCGGATGGTCCCGACGGTCGGACTGCCGACCGACCGGGCCCGGAACGCCGTGCCGTGCTGCACGCCGCCGCTCATCCTGTCATGTGCGGCACCTCGCCGCTGCGCGGAGGGATCGGGCCCCAACTCAGCCAGGAGTACGCGCAGTTCGGTGGCTGCGGTCGGGTCCGACCGCAGGGTGCGGCGCAGCCGGTTGCGCCACTCCGCCTGTACGCCGGCCTCGGCGTCCTGGTCCTCTGCGCCCCGTGCCGCGACGAGTTCGGCCCGCGAGGCCTCGAGCTCACCCTTGACCACCGCCTCGTCGCCGCGGCGCCGCCGCGAGAAGAACGCGACCGCGCGGTCGCGTGCCTGCGCCCATCCGTCGGTCACCATCTGCTGCACGAGCGCCGTCGCCCCCGCCGCCGCCAGTGCACTCAACTCCGCGTCCACCGAGCCCCCTTTGTCGCTCGTCGCCGCTCCGGCCGGACGCTCCCACGGTATCCCGGCGACTCACGGCGCGTAGCCGACCGCCCACGCTCGGTGGCCCCGCAGGCGCACGTAACCCGAGGCCACGCGCCAACCGAATTCGCCGGGAGTCTCGGGCGCGTCCCCCTTCCGGCCGAGCGTCGCACCGGGGTCAGAACGTACCGAGGCCTCGCCGAGGACCGGGAGTTGTACGAGGCCATCGCGTCCGGCGACCCGGAGCGGGCCCGCGCGAGCGCGCTCGCGCACGTGCGGACCTACTACGGGTCGACGGTACGGCAGTTGTTCGGCGAGGCTGACGCCTGAAACAGCCGGGCGGGTTCCTCTCCGGTTCCCGCCCGGGGCTCGGTGGCTCAGGCCCTGTCGTCCGCGCCCTCCCGATACGCGGCCGCGTACTTGTCCGTGGCCGCCACCAGCGCTTCCTGAATGTCCGGCGCCCCGGCGTTGTGCCCGACGTCGTCCACGATCACCAACTCGCTGTCCGGCCAGGCGTGATGCAGCCGCCATACGATGCCCAGGAGGTTGCCGAAGTCGAGGCTGCCCTGGACGAGCGTGCCCGGGATGCCCTTGAGCAGCGGGGCGTCGCGGAGGACGACACCCTCGTCGTTGCCATCCCCGAGGAAGTGGTCGTTGCCGAAGTAGTGCGTGACGGTGCGGGCGAAGCCGGCGCGGAAGACGGGGTCCTCGTAACGCGGGATGGAGCGCGGCGGCGCGGGCGCCATCGCGGTCTCCCAGTCCGTCCAGGCGCGGGCGGCCCGCGCCCGCACCTCGGCGTCCGGCGACTCGAGGAGCCGGTTGTACGCGGCCGCGAGGTCGCCGTCGCGCTCGTCCTCGGGCACGTGATCGCGGAACCGGGCGAACGCCTCGGGGAAGATCTGCCCGAGACCGCGCGTCAGCAGCGCCACCTCGGGACTCGACCCCGTGGCCACACCCGTGAGGACCAGCTCCGACACGCTCCCCGGATGCGTCTGCGCGTACCGCAGACCGAGCACCGAGCCCCACGAAACGCCCCACACCAGCCACCGCTCGATGCCGAGACGACGGCGCAGCAGCTCCAAGTCGGCGATCAGATGAGCCGTCGTGTTGACGCTCATGTCGGTGTCGTACGCGCTCGCGTACGGAGTCGAACGGCCGCAACCCCGCTGGTCGAGAAGGACGACGCGGTACGCGGCAGGGTCGAAGAGGCGGCGGAAATACGGCGTGCAGCCGGAGCCCGGCCCGCCGTGCAGCACCACGGCGGGCTTGCCGCGCGGATTGCCGCACACCTCCCAGTACACGTGGTTGCCGTCACCGACGTCGAGCATGCCGTGGTCGTACGGATCTATGTCCGGGTAGAGGCCCATCCGGGCAATCTAGCCCGCATCACGACTGCGTCGCCTGCACATTCCTCATCCGCCCGTACGCGTACACGCAGCCCGCGAGCGCCAGGTCGGACAGCAGCATGAAGCCGACCGAGTACGAGTCCTTGGCGCTGTAGATGGCGCCCATGACCAGGGGCGGGACGAAGCCGCCGAGGCCGCCCATCGCGCCGACGATTCCGGTGACGGAGCCGACCTGCGGCTGCGGCGTGACCCTGGAGACGAGCGCGAAGACACTGCCGCTCGTGGTGCCGAGGCCGGCCGCCATCACGAGGAAGCAGAGCGTGCCGACCGGATAGAGGCCGGGGTCGAAGGACTGGACGATGGCGAACAGCGCGACGACACCGAGTGCGACGGAGGTGACGACCGCGGGGTGGATGCGGTCCGAGAGCCACCCGCCGATGGGCCGGAAGATGACGGTGACCAGCGCGAATCCGGCCGCCTTGGTACCGGCCTCGGTGGCGCTCAGGCCGTACCAGGTCTTCAGGTACGTCGGCAGGTATACGCCGAAGGCGACGATTCCGCCGAACCCGATCGCGTACAGCGCCGACAGCTCCCAGGTCACCCGCAGCCGGCCCGCCTGACCGAGCCGGGTGGCGAGCGAGGTGGACGGGACCGGCCGGCCGGGCCGGTCGGTGATGAGGAACGCGCCCAGCACGGCGAAGGCGGCGAGCGCGATCGCGACCACGATGAACGGCAGGTTCTCGCCCTGCTTGGCGATACGCGGCGTGAAGAATCCGGACAGCGCCACACCGCCCATGCCCATCCCGAACACACCGAGCGCGAAGCCCCGGTGGGCCGGCGGGAACCACGAGTTGACCAGCGGAACGCCGATCGCGAAGGTCGTGCCGCCGAGGCCGAGCAGAAAGCCGACGACGAGCATCGCCCCGTAACTGCCCCGGGCGGGAATGACCAGCAGCACCGGAATGATGGTGAGCGCCGTGACCAGCGGGAACATCAGTTTCGCGCCGTAGCGGTCGGTGAGCGCGCCCGCGGGGATGCGGCCCAGCGAGCCGACCAGGACCGGGATCGCGACGAGGAAGGACTGCTGGAAGGAGCTCAGGCCCAGACCTTCCTTGAACTCTCCGCTGAGCGGCGAGATCAGGTTCCAGGCCCAGAACGTGAGCCCGAACCCGATCGTGGCCATGATCAGATTCCGGTACGCGGCCGCCGAGGGAGCGGTCGCCGGGCCGCCCTCGGCGACCGCGGGGGCGGTCTTCGTGTCTTTCACGCCCCCACGCTAGGAACAGCCGCCCTGGGAAGCCCGATCTACTGCTCCATACGAGGAGGTCCCCCCGTCCGCTGCTCCATGGGCAACGGCCCCTGCGGACTCAAGCCCGCCGCGCGGGCTGCCGTCCCGAGCACGTCCCGCAGCATGCCGGGGGTGAGCCTCCCCGTGAACGTGTTGCGCTGGCTGACATGGAAGCAGCCGAAGACCTCGAGCGGTGGACCGCCGTCCGCGGCGGGCAGCGTCAGGCTCGCCCCGTGCGCGAAGGCCGGACGCGGCCGGGGCACCTCCCACCCGGCTGCTTCGAACGCGGGAAGCGCGGCGCCCCAGCCGAAGGCACCGAGGATGACAGCCGCGCGCAGATGCGGACGCAGCAGCTCCAGCTCCTGCACCAGCCAGGAGCGGCAGGTGTCGCGTTCTTCAGGCGTCGGCTTGTTCGCGGGGGGCGCGCAGTGCACGGGCGCGGTGACACGGACGCCCCGCAGGGCGAGGCCGTCGTCGCGCGAGACGGCGTCGGGCTGGGATGCGAGGCCCAGGTCGTGCAGCGCCGCGTACAGCACATCGCCCGAGCGGTCTCCGGTGAACATCCGTCCGGTACGGTTCCCGCCGTGCGCGGCCGGCGCCAGGCCGATGACCAGCAGCGACGCGGTGGGCGGGCCGAAGCCGGGTACCGGCCGGCCCCAGTACGTCCAGTCCGCGTAGGAAGCGCGCCTGGTCTCCGCGACCTGCTCGCGCCACGCGACCAGCCGTGGGCAGGCACGGCAGTCGACGAGGGCGGCGTCGAGCTCGGCTAGGGTGCGCACGCTTCCACCGTAAACGCGCGGCGTAAAAGGGGTCCGGGCCTGCCGTCCCGGGGCACTAAGGTCGAGACATGGCTGGTCGAGACATGGCTTCAGAGGCTCCAGGGGCCGCGGGCGGCACGGCGGGGGCCGCCGGTGAGGGCTCCGTGCGCGTCGACAGCTGGATCTGGTCCGTACGGCTGGTCAAGACCCGGTCGATGGGGGCCGCCGCTTGCCGCGGCGGGCATGTGCGGGTCAACGGCGAGCGCGTGAAGCCCGCTCACGGTGTGCGCGTCGGCGACGAGGTGCGGCTCCGGCACGATGGCCGGGAGCGGATCGTCGTGGTGAAGCGCATCATCCGCAAGCGCGTCGGCGCGCCGGTCGCCGTCGAGTGCTACGTCGACAACAGCCCGCCGCCTCCGCCGCGCGAGGCCGTCGCCCCGGCAGGCGTACGCGACCGGGGCACCGGCCGCCCGACCAAGCGCGACCGCCGCGAGATGGAGCGACTGCGCGGGCTGGGCCGCCCTGACGGACCGCCCGCCGGGCAGTAGGGCTGTCGGCCGGGCTGTAGGGCTGCCCGGCCGGCGCCGATGGAGCGCACAGGGCTGCTCACGCTCGCGCGCGTCGCCGGACGAGGCGCAGCAGCTCGGCGTTGTGCTGACGGCGCGCCCAGGCGATGAGAGCGAACGGCACGACCAGGATCACCGGCGTGGCCGCGTACTGGCCGTCGAAGACCACGACCTGCGTGATGAACGCCCCGATCATCAGTCCGACGAAGGCCACGGACGCCACCGACGACAGCACCGGAATCAGCAGGGCGATGGCCCCGGCGAGCTCCAGGGCGCCGATGGTGTACATGCCGCCGGCACCCCACCCGATCGTGTCGAAGGACTCGGCCGCCGACGGATGCGCGATCAGCTTGGGCAGAGCGCTCGCGAACGCGAAGAACAGGGCGAGCAGCACCTGAAGGACGAGCAGCGCGAGATGCAGGCGGCGGCCGCGCTGCCCGGCGGCGTCGCTCTCGGTGGCTCCGGCGGCGGGGGTGTCTGCGGCGGGGTTGGTGGTCTCGGACATCAGGGTCTCCTCGGTGAGCAGGCGCCGTTCGGCTGTCACCGAGAAAGACCGGCCCCGGACACCGAACTCATCGTTCCAGGACCGGATTCGCCCGCATTCCCTCGTCCCTGCCGCGTTCGCCGCACCCCCACATGGGTACTCCGGCGGCAGGGAGCAGTGATGACGATGCGTACAGGCAGTGAACCGGTGACCGCGCGCAGTCCCCTGCGGATGCGCTTCTGGCTCAGCGTCTGGGGCGTGATCGTCACGGTCGCGGGTACGGTGGCGTTCGCCCTGGCGGGACGTCCGGGATGGGCGGCGGCCTGCGCGGCTCTGTGGCTGATCACCATCATCGACATGGCGCTGATCCTCAAGCACTTGCGCGAGGGTCCGCACTACCAGCCGGGGCGCGACGTCCCGCCGTACCCGCCGCCCGGCGACCGCTGGTGATGCCGCCCGTTTCCCGCCCGTTCCCCGTCCGTGTCACCGGTTGCGTCAGGAATCGAACCGCGCCGCCTTGACGTACTGCGGGCGCGGGTCGAGCGCCGCGGCGAGCCGGAAGTGCCGCAGCGCCTGGTCGGACTTGCCCGAACGCTCATAGGTGCGGGCGAGCGCGAAGTGGGCGAACGCGTTGTCGGGCTCGCGCTCCAGGACGATCGTGAACTCGAGTTCGGCGGGGCGCAGTTGTGCCGCGGCGAAGAACGCACGGGCACGCAGCAGCCGCGCCGCGGTGTTCTCCGGGTGGGCGGCGATGACCCGGTCGAGAAGCTTCACCGCACCGCGCGGGTCACGGGCGGCCAGCAGCTGCTCGGCCGCACGGAAGTCGATGACATCGGTTTCGGGCGTACGTCCGGCGTGTTCGGGCACGACTGAGTCCTTCCCTGACTGCACCTGTTCAACGCCCGCCACAACCCTTGCTATTCCGGGACCGCCAACGGCGTACCAGGCCCGAAGCGCGTACCCCGGGAGCGCGTACCGGCTGGGAACGTGTACCGGCCGGAACGCGTACCGGCCGCGGCCGTGTACCGCCCGGGACCGCGTGCCGACCGGGACCGGCGCCTTCAGCGCTGATCCGCGCCCGACGCCCCCGCCCTCTCCGCCAGCTCCCGCCACACGGCCCGGACCTGTTGCCGCAGCTCAGCGAGCGGCACGTCGTTGTCGATCACGATGTCCGCGATCTGCAGCCGCTTCTCTCTGGTCGCCTGCGCGGCCATGCGCGCCCGCGCGTCCTCCTCCGTCATGCCGCGCAGACGAACGAGCCTGTCCAGCTGGGTCCCGGGGCTCGCGTCGACGACGACCACCACGTCGTACAGGGGGGCCAGGGTGTTCTCGGCGAGCAGCGGCACATCGTGGACGACGACGGCGTCGTCGGGGGCAGCGGCCTCCAGCTCGGCCGAGCGGGCGCGCACCAGCGGGTGCACGATCGAGTTCAGCACGGCGAGCCGGTCGGGGTCGGCGAAGACGACCGCACCCAGCTTGGGACGGTCGAGGGAGCCGTCCGCGCGCAGGACCTCCTCGCCGAAGGCCTCAACGATCGCGGCGAGCCCCGGAGTTCCGGGCTCGACCACCTCACGTGCGATCTTGTCCGCGTCGATCAGCACCGCACCGCACTCGACGAGCAGCCGCGACACCTCGCTCTTGCCGGCACCGATGCCCCCGGTCAGGCCCACTCTCAGCATGTCCGGAAGCTTAGGCCCTCACCTCACGCACTGCTCCGGCGCGCTAGCGCTCCGCTCGAAGTGCCGCGATGTGCCGTCGGTTCGCTGCAGCGCCGTCGTGGCTTGTCGCGCAGTTCCCCGCGCCCCTTCGGGGCGCTGTCGAACCGCAGCGGACTTCGGCCGACCTGCTTAGACGTCGCCCTCTCGCTCCGCCAGGAACTTTTCGAACTCGCGGCCGATCTCGTCGGCGGACGGGATGTCGGCTGGCTCCGCCAGCATGTTGCCGCGGGTCTCGGCGCCCGCCGCGGCGTCGTACTGGTGCTCAAGGCCCTGGACCAGTGCGACGAGCTCCTCGTCGCCTTCCCTGATCTGCCGGTCGATCTCGGTCTGCGTGCGCTGCGCGTCGGTGCGCAGGGAGTGCGCGACGCCGGGCAGTACGAGGCCGGTCGCGGCCGTGATCGCCTCCAGGACGGTCAGCGCGGCGTCGGGATACGGGGAGCGAGCCACGTAGTGCGGAACGTGTGCCGCGACGCCGAGCACATCGTGTCCGGCCTCGGAGAGCCGGTACTCGACCAGCGACTCGGCGCTTCCGGGCACCTGTGCCTCTTCGAAGGGGCTGCGGTGGCCTGGGACGAGGTCGGTGCGGTTGCCGTGCGGGGTGAGCCCGACGGGACGCGTGTGCGGGACCCCCATGGGAATGCCGTGGAAGTTCACGGACAGCCGCACGCCGAGCCGTTCGACGATCTGCCGGACGGCGGCCGCGAAGCGCTCCCACTCGACGTCGGGTTCGGGGCCCGACAGCAGCAGGAAGGGCGCCCCGGTGGCGTCCTGGACGAGCCGCACCTCCAGCGTGGGCACCTCGTAGCCGGTCCAGCGGTCGCGCTTGAACGTCAACAGCGGCCTGCGGGCGCGGTAGTCGACGAGGCGGTCGTGGTCGAAGCGCGCCACGACCTGCTGCGGCAAGGAGTCGAGGAGGCGCTCGACGATCTGCTCGCCGGTGTCACCCGCGTCGATGTAACCGTCGAAGTGGTAGAGCATGACCAGTCCCGCCGACTCCTGTGCGAGCGCCATGTCGACGGCGGCGAGCCCCTTCGGCTCCCATGCGTACAAACCCTGCGGATCAAGCACTGTGACCGCTCCTCCTCGTGTTCGTACAGCAGAACGCGCGACGGGGCGCGGGCATTCCCGCCCGCGCCCCTGCACCTCTGCTCTCAGCAGTGCGTTGCCTGCCTCACGATGCCAGTACGCGCGCGTGGAGCGCGGTAACAGCCTTGCGTGCCGACATGAAGGCGCCGTGCTGCCACGCGTCGGTGTAGCTCAGCCAGTCGCCCGCGAAGTACACGCGCCCGGTGGGCTCGTTCAGGGGCTTGTACCGCGGGTGGTCGGGACCGTCCGGCGTGTCATGCCAGGCCGCCTCGAGATACGGGGTCTGCCGCCAGTGGTGTGAGAAGGAGGAGGCGAGCTCGGTGCGGTACTTCTCGCCGTAGATCTTCACTCCCGCGGCGACGGCGCGCTTCTCACGCTCCTTCGGGGTGAGCGCGGCGTACGAGTCCGCGTCCTCGTCGTAGTTGTAGTAACCGATCATCAGGCCGCGCTCGCCGTGGTAGCCGTACGAGGGGTGCCAGATGTGGCTGACGTCGAGGTCGGTCTCGGTGATGCCGCCGTAGATGTGGTGGTCGAGCTCCCACCAGCGGGACTTGTACTCCAGCCCGATCTTGCCGGCTGACTGCGGCGTGATGGCCTCGAGGGCGCTCTGCACACCGGATCCGAGGTTGTGCGGGACCTTGGCGAGGATGTTGGGGGGCGTTGCGGCGATGCAGTAGTCGGCGTCGACGGTGTGGGTGCGGCCGCCCTGTGTGTAGGTGACGGTGACGCCGTCTCCCCTGTCGGTGATCTTCGTGACGGCGGCACCGGTACGGACACGGTGCTCGCCGATCGCCTTCGTCAGGGCCTTCGGTATCCGGTCCATGCCGCCGACCGGCTGGAACATCAGCATCGCCTGGTCGAACTCGAACTCGAAGGAGAAGTAGCGTCCGACGCCGGTCGCGAAGACCTCCGACGCGGACGGGACGTCGCCGAGGAGCACGCCCGGGGTGCCCGCCGCGGCCGGGACGGTGGTGTATCCGCGGCGCGGACCGCCCTCGTAGTCCAGTTTGTCGCCGAGCTCGCCGAAGTCCTTCAGGAACTCGATCAGCCGCTCCTGGTCGGCGGTCGTCAACTGCGCGTCCAGAGCGCCCTTGTCGGTCGCCTTGGCCAGGAACTCGGAGACGTAGCCGTACACATCGGCCTTGGCCGTGCGGTAGCGCATCGGCTTGGTCATGCCGGCGGACTCGTTGAAGATGTAGGCGTCGGCGTTCGTGTTCGTGAACACCTCGACGGGTACGCCGAGTTCACGGCAGTAGTCGAGCGTGACCATCCACTGCGGCAGACGGGCGGGCCCCGCGTTCATGTACTCGCCGTCGCTGAAACGCGCAGTCTGCTTATTGCCGTTGAGATCGGTCGTGGAATCGCCGCCGCGCACCGTGAAGTTGCGGCCACCGGTACGGTCCCTGGCTTCCAGGACCGTACAGTCGTAGCCCGCCTTGCCGAGTTCGTACGCCGCGGCGAGCCCGGCGATGCCGCCTCCCACGATGACCACCTTGGCCGCGCCGCGGCCGCTGAGCGTGAAGTCCCCGGACTGCGGGGCGCGGAAGGGCTGCTCCCGCTGCGCCGCCTGCGCGGTGGGGGCGAGGCCCAGGGCACCCATCGTGGCGAACATCGCGCCCGCACCACCCGTGAGACCCACGTTGCGGAGAAACGCTCGTCGGCTCGTGCCCGTACCGGCCTGAGGCTGTGCCATGTGTTCCGGCTCCCCTAATCGATCATGATTGATGAAGGGATCCTGACAAGAACCTGTTACGACCAACCGGGATTCGTGTATCTACCACATTTCTCACGCGGGGTGACCGCGATGCCGCTGCGCCGCTGGACCGCCGTACCGCCGTACCGCTGTGGGCAGGCGTTCCGCAGTACGGAACGGGTGGGCACAGCACCACGACGCCGGGCAACCGGAAAAGGTCGGGCCACCGGGACCACCCGGAAACGCACGGAACCCGCACCCCAGAAGGGGTGCGGGTTCCGTGTTACCGGCTAAGCCCTAGCGGCTGGGGGTCCCCCCGGCCGAAGGTTGGGGGAGTTCAGCTCTGACCACCGGCGAGCTTCTCCCGAAGCGCAGCCAGCGCCTCATCCGAAGCAAGCGCCCCGGAGTTGTCCGCCGACTCCGAGGAGTACGACCCACCGGACGCGGCCGGAGCCGCACCCGCCGCCTCGCCACCCTCGGCCGCAGCCTGGGCGTCGGCCTCGCGGGACTTGACGACCTGCGCCTGGTGCTGCTCGAAGCGGGCCTGCGCCTCGGCGTACTGGCGCTCCCACTCCTCGCGCTGCTTCTCGTAGCCCGGCAGCCAGTCGTTGGTCTCCGGGTCGAAGCCCTCGGGGTAGATGTAGTTGCCCTGGTCGTCGTAGGACGCGGCCATGCCGTACAGGGTCGGGTCGAACTCGACGGCCATCGGGTCGGCGCCGAAGGACTCGTTGGCCTGCTTCAGCGACAGCGAGATCCGGCGACGCTCGAGGTCGATGTCGATGACCTTGACGAAGATCTCGTCGTTGACCTGGACGACCTGCTCCGGGATCTCCACGTGGCGCTCGGCCAGCTCGGAGATGTGGACCAGGCCCTCGATGCCCTCGTCGACGCGGACGAACGCACCGAACGGAACGAGCTTGGTGACCTTACCCGGGACGACCTGACCGATCTGGTGGGTCCGGGCGAACTGCTGCCACGGGTCCTCCTGGGTCGCCTTCAGCGACAGGGAGACGCGCTCGCGGTCCATGTCGACGTCGAGGACCTCGACGGTGACTTCCTGGCCGACCTCGACGACCTCGGACGGGTGGTCGATGTGCTTCCAGGACAGCTCGGAGACGTGGACCAGACCGTCGACGCCACCCAGGTCCACGAAGGCACCGAAGTTGACGATCGAGGAGACCACACCGGACCGCACCTGACCCTTCTGGAGGGTGGTGAGGAAGGTCTGGCGGACCTCGGACTGGGTCTGCTCCAGCCAGGCACGGCGGGACAGGACCACGTTGTTGCGGTTCTTGTCCAGCTCGATGATCTTCGCCTCGAGCTCCTTGCCCACGTAGGGCTGGAGGTCGCGGACGCGGCGCATCTCGACGAGAGAGGCCGGGAGGAAGCCGCGGAGGCCGATGTCGAGGATGAGACCACCCTTGACGACCTCGATGACGGTACCGGTGACGATGCCGTCCTCTTCCTTGATCTTCTCGATGGTGCCCCAGGCACGCTCGTACTGGGCGCGCTTCTTCGAGAGGATCAGGCGGCCTTCCTTGTCCTCCTTCTGGAGGACCAGGGCCTCGATCTCGTCACCGACGGCGACGACCTCGTTCGGGTCGACGTCGTGCTTGATCGAGAGCTCGCGGCTCGGGATGACACCTTCGGTCTTGTAACCGATGTCGAGCAGGACCTCGTCCCGGTCGACCTTCACGATGACGCCGTCGACGATGTCGCCGTCGTTGAAGTACTTGATCGTCTCGTCGATCGCGGCGAGGAAGGCTTCCTCGTTACCGATGTCGTTGACCGCAACCTGCGGGGTGGTGGCGGTGGTCTCGGTGCTGCTCGTCATGTGGGAAAGGGCTCCGGTACGGACATTGAGTCGTAGGTACTGCTTACGCCGGGAGCCCGTTTCGCTCTGCAGAAGCCGGACAGCTTAGGAGGCACGTTTTCCGGTTTTCCATTGAAGAAACGGAAAGCGCCTCGACAACCGAGGGGACATACAACAGATGCGAGCGCAGCCTGCTATGTCTGAGGTGCGCAGGCCCGCAGCGCAACTTGTAGCATACGGGGGCAGCCGGGCAGGGTCAATGCGCGAACGCGCACACCCGGGGCGGATCGCCGCATTCCCGGCACAAGACCTGTTGTCTGAGGCCACAGGAGCCACACCACACGCGGTCGCGACACGCACGCAGCGTCACGGCCGACACGGCAGCGAGCCACCGCGGTACGGCGCCGTCGAGACCCGTCACGACAGATCAGCAGCAGGTGACCGAAGAGTACGACGAGGGAGCCGATCATCCAAGAGCCGGAGCTGCCCGAACCGGAAGCCACCCGACGTGGGGCGGATGTCGCGGAGAGCAGTCGCGCCAGTCGCGGCTGGTGGGACCGGAACGCGGACGAGTACCAGCGCGATCACGGCGCCTTTCTCGGCGACGACCGTTTCGTCTGGGGCCCGGAAGGGCTCGACGAGGCGCAGGCGGCGCTGCTCGGCCCCGCGGCCGAGCTGAAGGGCAAGGACGTCCTCGAGATCGGTGCGGGCGCGGCGCAGTGCTCGCGGTGGCTGGCGGCGCAGGGTGCCCGGCCCGTCGCGCTCGACCTCTCGCACCGGCAGCTGCAGCACGCGCTGCGGATCGGCGCCGAGGGGTTCGGGCTCGTGCAGGCCGATGCGGGGGCGCTGCCGTTCGCTGACGGCTCCTTCGACCTGGCCTGCTCGGCGTACGGGGCGTTGCCGTTCGTCGCTGACCCGGTGCAGGTCCTTCGGGAGGTGCGCCGGGTGCTGCGTCCAGGCGGCCGGTTCGTCTTCTCGGTCACGCATCCCATCCGGTGGGCGTTCCCGGACGAGCCGGGCCCGGAGGGTCTTTCGGTGGCTGCCTCGTACTTCGATCGCACGCCGTACGTGGAGCAGGACGAGCAGGGGCGTGCCGTGTACGTCGAGCACCACAGGACGCTGGGCGACCGGGTCCGTGACGTGGTCGCGGCGGGTCTCCGGCTGGTCGACCTGGTCGAGCCGGAATGGCCGGCCTGGAACAGCCAGGAGTGGGGCGGCTGGTCCCCTCTGCGCGGGAATCTGATCCCGGGGACGGCGATCTTCGTCTGCGTACGGGATCAGTGAGCTGACCTGCGGGATCAGCGAGGTGACGTACGGGACCAGTCAGGTGACCTACGGGACCGGTGAGGTGACGTACGGGACCGGTGAGGTGATGTGCGTGCGGGGCTGGAGACTGGGGGCGTGATCCGTACCGACGCCCTCGCGCAGCTGCCCGTCCGTACCGCCGTGCCCGCCCTGCGGGAGGCGCTGGAAGAACACGGCACCGCGGTGCTGTGCGCGCCGCCTGGGACGGGCAAGACGACGCTCGTGCCGCTGGCGCTGGCCGGTCTGCTGGGCGACGCTCCGGCGGACGCGAGGGGGCCTTTGCGGCGTGTCGTCGTGGCCGAGCCGAGGCGCATCGCCGCGCGTGCCGCCGCCCGGCGGATGGCATGGCTGCTGGGCGAGCAGGCCGGGCAGCGCGTGGGTTACACGGTGCGTGGTGAGCGCGTGGTCGGGCGGCACGCGCGCGTGGAGGTCGTCACGACCGGTGTCCTGCTGCAGCGGCTGCAGCGGGATCCGGAGCTGGCCGGTGTCGACGCCGTGGTCATCGACGAGTGCCATGAACGGCATCTGGACGCGGACACGGTGGCCGCCTTTCTGCTGGACGTACGTGCGGCGCTGCGGCCGGAGCTGCGGTTGCTGGCGGCCTCGGCGACGACGGACGCGGAGGGTTGGGCGCGGCTGCTGG
Source organism: Streptomyces jeddahensis (assembly GCF_001642995.1). Lineage (GTDB taxonomy): Bacteria > Actinomycetota > Actinomycetes > Streptomycetales > Streptomycetaceae > Streptomyces > Streptomyces jeddahensis. The sequence continues at coordinate 23,326 of NZ_LOHS01000027.1, read as the reverse complement.
GCGGTGCGCCGGTGGTCGAGGCCGAGGGCGTCTCGTATCCGGTGGAGGTGGTGTGGGCGCCGCCCGCGCAGCCGGTGCGGCCGCCGCACGGGATGCGCGTGGATCCGGTGCTGCTGACGCATGTGGCGTCGGTGGTACGGCGGGCCCTGGCGGAGCGGGACGGGGACGTCCTCTGCTTCCTGCCGGGCGTCGGGGAGATCGCCCGGGTGGCCGGCCGGCTGGGGGACCTGGGCGGGGTCGAGGTGCTTCAGGTGCACGGCCGGGCGCCGGCGGCGGTGCAGGACGCGGTGCTGGCGGGCTCGCCGGACGGTACGCGCAGGGTGGTGCTGGCGACGTCGGTCGCGGAGTCGAGCCTGACCGTGCCGGGGGTGCGGGTGGTCGTCGACTCCGGGCTCGCGCGGGAGCCGCGGGTGGACCACGCCCGCGGGCTGAGCGCCCTGACCACCGTGTGGGCCTCGCAGGCGGCGGGCCGGCAGCGGGCGGGGCGGGCCGGGCGTGAGGCGCCGGGTGCCGTGTACCGGTGCTGGTCGGAGGCGGAGGACGGGCGGTTGCCACGGTTTCCCGCGCCGGAGATCAGGGTGGCGGATCTGGCCTCGTTCGCTCTGCAGGCGGCGTGCTGGGGCGACCCGGACGCGTCCGGTCTGGCGCTGCTCGATCCGCCGCCGGGCGGGGCGATGGGCGCGGCGCGTGAGGTCCTGCACGCCATCGGTGCCGTCGACTCGGCCGGCCGGGCCACCGAGCGGGGCACCCGCATGGCACGGCTCGGGCTCCATCCGCGGCTGGCGCGCGCCCTGCTCGACGGGGCAGGCGAAGTGGGCGCGCGGCGGGCGGCGGAGGTGGTCGCCTTGCTGAGCGAGGAGCCGCCGCGTGAGTACGGCGACGACCTGGCCGCGGCCTGGCGGGCCGCGCGCCGCGGCCGTGACGCCTACGGGGCGCGCTGGCGTGCGGAGGCACGGCGTCTGGCGTCCGCCGTCGGGGCTTCGGGCGGGGGCGAGGCGGACACCGGGATGGTCGGACCCGCCGGGGCGGCGGGACCCGGCCCGGCCGCCGACGACGCGGCTCACGACGACGCGACTCACGCCGTGCCCGCGAACAGCGGCGGCACGGACGGCGGACACGGGGATGGCGGGACCCCGGACCGCGACCGCCCTTACGGCGGTGCCGCGCGCCCCGGTGCCGCACCCGGCCGGGGCGAGACAGCCACCCGAGCCGCCGCGGGCGCGAAGCCCGACTCCGGCAACTCCGGCACCGAGGCCGCCGAGCCGGCAGGCGGCGCTGTGCCTGAGGGCGCCATGCCGGCAGGCGCCGTGCCTGAGACCGCCGCGCCCGCAGCCGCCGTGCCGTCGGACGGCGGGGACACGGCAGACGGGCACACGGGCGGCGGTCTGGGGCGTGGTGGTGCCGGGCGCGGAAGCGGCGCGCGCAACGGGGTTGGGCAGCCCGCCCCGGCTGCGGACGGCGGTGCAGCCTGTGGCGGGTACACCGACGACCTTGCTGCCGGGCTCATCGCCGCTCTGGCGTTTCCCGAGCGGGTGGCGCGGGTGCGGGGCGAAGGGGCGTACCGCATGGTGTCGGGGACCGGCGCCGAGCTCGGCGAGGGTTCCGCGTTGCGCGGGACACCGTGGATCGCGGTGGCCGTGGCCGACCGGCCCGTTGGCGCCGGGCACGCGCGCGTGCAGCTCGGCGCCGTGATTGACGAGTCGACCGCGCGCCGCGCGGCCGCGTCCTTGTACGACGAGGCGGAGGAGGTCGGCTGGGCGGACGGCGACGTCGTCGCCCGGCGTGTCGAGCGGCTGGGTGCCGTGGAGCTGGCGGTCAGCCCCCTCAAGGATGCCGACTCGGCCCTCGTACGCGAGGCGCTGCTGGACGGGCTGCGGCGCGAGGGGCTGAGGCTGCTGCGCTGGACGCGGGACGCGGAAGCGCTGCGGCAGCGGCTGGCCTTTCTGTACCGGCACAGGGGGGCGCCCTGGCCCGACGTGTCGGACGACGCCCTCCACGCGCGCGTGGGCGAGTGGCTGGAGCCCGAGTTGAGCCGTGCCCGCAGGCGAGCCGATCTGGAGCGCATCGACGCCGGGCAGGCGCTCACGCGGCTGCTGCCGTGGGCGTCCGGTGAGGCGGCCCGGCTGGACGAGCTGGCGCCGGAACGCGTCGAGGTGCCGAGCGGGTCCCGCATCCGGGTCGACTACGGCGACCCCGACCAGCCCGTGCTCGCCGTGAAGCTGCAGGAGATGTTCGGCCTGGCCGAGACTCCGCGCGTGGCCGGAGTGCCGCTGCTCGTCCATCTGCTCTCGCCCGCAGGCCGCCCGGCGGCCGTCACCGCCGACCTGGCCTCCTTCTGGCGCGACGGCTATCGGTCCGTGCGCGCCGAACTCCGCGGCCGGTACCCCAAACATCCGTGGCCGGAGGACCCGGCCACCGCCGAGCCCACCCGCCACACGAACGCCCGGCTCAGGCGCTGACCGATCGGCCACCGGCTGCTCAGACGTTGACCGGTTCCGGTTCCGGTGCCGGGTCGCGCTGCCCCGCCGGCGCCGGGTCCCCCGGCCTGCGGCCGCGCGCCTCAAGTACGAGCGACAGCGTGAGCAGCGCGGCGCCGAGGCCGAGGAAGCCCCACGGCAGATACGAGGTCAGCAGCATCACCAGGGTGCGCTGGGACGAGACCAGGTCGACCGTCGACCTGATGTAGTCCTCGCGCATCTTGACGTGTCCGGCGAAGGCCGTGACCCTGTCGCGGCCCCCGAGCAGCGTGCCGCCGCGCAGCTCCTCCTTGTGGATCTCCTCGCCGTAGACGGGAGCGCCGGTGACGGGTTCGACCCAGAACTTCCGCACGGTCGAGTACCAGCGCGTGGTGCCCGTCTCGGCGACCGACTCGGGGGTGATGCCCTCGACGGGCATCGTCTTCGGCATGCTGACCTTGGTCCAGGGAATCGTCTGCTCGAAGTAGTAGACCTCGACGCCGCGGAAGTTCTGCGTCCCCTTGTAGTGGATGGGCGCGGTGATGCGGGCCTGGGCGTCGAAGTACTCGTAGTCCCGCTTCTCGGTCAGGAAAGGCCACTTGAACTCGATGCCCGCGCGTTTGACCCGGTCCCCGTCGACCATCTCCCCCGCCGCGTGGACGGGCTCCTGGGTGTGCGCGTCGAAGATGTACCGCTCAGGAATCTTGGAGACCATCTTGCCGTCCGGTCCCTGGACGTAGGAGAGCCCGTCCCAGACCACGACGTCGCGGCCGACACGTTTCTCGATCTTCTCGGACTCCTCCACATTGCCCTTGAGGGTCTGCACGATGGTGACCTTGTCGACTTTCTTGGCCCGCATGGTGCCGTAGTCGAGGAGGGTCGCGGGCTTCGCCTCCAGCACCATGGTCTGGTAGTGACTGGCCGGGATCTTCGCCAGCCGCGGAAAGGCGTACCAGCGCACGAGCGGGGACAGCGCCGTGCAGAACACGGCGAGGGCGAGCAGGACCAGGCTGGCCTTGCGGCGCATCTCGACGGCCCTCCTACGGGGTCAGGGGTGTGCGGGGACGGTGGTGAGCAGCGGCTTCGGTGAGGTCTTGCCGGGCGGTGAACCGACGGCGGTGAGCGCAAGCACCAGGGCGAGGGCGAGGGCGAGACCGGTGGCGGCGGCGATGAGGGCACGCATGGGGCCTCCCGGCGGGCTCGTAGACGGTAACTGATGGAGCGTCAGGGCTGGGGCACCGTAGCAACGGCCGCGCGAGATGAGAACACGTTGCACATGCAGAACGGCGGCGCCCCTCTGCCGGCGGTGGCAGAGGGGCGCCGCTGTGTGCGAGGGCCGTGCTTACGCTTACGAGGCGGTGGCCGCCTCCACTGTCAGTTCGACGGTGAGCGTCGCGCCGCCCGTGGTGTTGATGCGGAGCAGGAACGTGCCGGTGGTGTCGTCCGCGTACAGCTGCGGCAGCTTCAGCAGACCGTTCGCGTCCGTCTCGAGGCCCGTGAGGGTGCGGACGGGGTTGCCGTCGGCGTCCTTGAAGTAGGGGCCCTTGTCGTTCTGCGTGGGGTCGTCCGCCGACTTGACGAGGGTCGCGGTGGCCGCGACACCGTCCGCGACGGCGCCCTTGTAGGTGGCCTTGACCTCGACGGCCTCGGCGAACTGGCCGCCCGGCGTGCAGGTCAGCGTGGTGTCGCTGGTGCGTACGAGGGTGTCGGCCTGGCGTTCGGTGACCGTCGCCGTGTAGTCGAGGCCGGAGAGCGTGCGGCCCACGACGGCGGCGCGGACGGTGAAGTCACCCGTCTTCTCCCCAGCCTGGAGCGTGGGAGCCGTGGCCGTGCCGGTGGCGGACGTGGTGACCGTGGCGACGGTCTCGCCGCCGGTGAAGGTCGCGTCCGTGTCGCCGACGATCGTGAACCGCACCCTGACCTTGGGCACGCCCACGCCCGAGGCGGACTCGGCCCGTACGGACACCCGCTCGCCGAACGCGTCACCAGCCATCGCGGTCAGCTCTCCGGTGCCGGCGTCCTCCAGGCGCGCCACGGTTTCGGTGGCGGTGGGCGGCGTGGGGCTGGGCGAGGGCGAGCCGGGTTCGGCCGGGGCGGGGCTCGTCGTACCGCCGCCCGGCTTGGTGCCGCCCGGCTTGGGCGTATTGGGCGTGGTCGTAACGGGCGGGGTCGGTGAAGGGCTGGGGCTCGGACCGTCGCTGTCGTCGCTGCGGTCGGTCGGCAGGGCGCCCCTGCCGTCCGGAACCTCGTGGGTGCCCTTGCGGTAGTACTCGAGCCACTTCAGGACCGTGTTCAGGTAGTCCTGCGAGTGGTTGTAGCTGAGGATGGCCGCGTGCAGCTGCGAGGTGACCGACAGGTCGCGGTCGCCCGCGCACAGGTAGCGGCCGGCGGCGAGCGCCGCGTCGTAGATGTTGTTGGGGTCCTTCTTGCCGTCGGCGTTGCCGTCCGATCCCCAGCTCTCCCAGGTCGAGGGGATGAACTGCATGGGGCCGACGGCGCGGTCGTGCACCGTGTCGCCGTCGTACGCGCCGCCGTCGGTGTCGGTGATCTTCGCGAAGCCGTTGCCGTTGAGGGGAGGTCCGAGGATGGGCGACAGCGTGGTGCCGTTCGCGTCCACGCGTCCGCCGCGGGCCTGGCCCGACTCGACCCAGCCGATGGCCGCGAGCAGTTCCCAGGGGAGGTTGCAGCCGGGCTTGGACTCGGCGAGGGCGGCCTCGGCCTTCTTGTAGGCGTCGAGGACGGTGGCGGGTATGCCGGCTTCCGTGTCACCGGTGTTGCCGTCGCTGTCGTCGGAGCTCGGCGTCTCGGTGGGACTGTTGAGGGGCGGCAGATCGGTGTAGTACGAGTCGTCGGTCGCGCCCGGATCGGTGTCGGTATCGGCCGCGGGAGTGTCCGTGCGGTGCCGGCCGGTGTCGGAGTCGGTCAGGCCGGGAGCCTGGGACGCGGACAATGCCGCGACCGCGGCCGCCGCCAGGGCGGCGGATGCCATGCCCTTGCGCAGCCTCCTGCCGAAGAGCGCCGCCATTCCGAGAACCCCTCCCATTGCCGATCGTGCGGGACCGTCCGCGCTCCCCAGCGCGTCGACCCACGTGACACTACGACAACTTGGGGCCCCAGGACACCTGTTCGTGCCCGATATTCACCGGTTGGCCACCTCCCGATTTCGGCCATCGTTCACGTCCGCGCCGCCCGCATCGGGCCGATCGGCGCGTCCCGCATACTGGGCGGCGCTGATCGCGACACGGTGAAGGGGCGCAGGCACCGGAGAACGTTCGGGGCGGCGCGATCAATGGAACTGTCCGAGGGGGGCCTCTTGCCGTTCACGCTCAGCCATGCGGCCGCAGTACTGCCGGTGATCCGCCGTGACGGAACCGGGCGGGGCCCGTTGATTCCGTCGATGCTCGTCGCGGGTTCCTTTGCGCCCGACATGACGTACTTCGCGGCGAGTGTTCTTCCCGGAGCCATGGAGTTCGGGGATGTCACACACTCCGCCGTAGGGGTGTTCACGGTCGACGCCCTCATCGCGGCGGCGCTCGTCGGTGTCTGGCGGGTGCTGCGCGAGCCATTGGTGGCGCTGCTGCCGCGCGCCTGGCAGGGCCGTACGTATGCGCTGTTGCGCGGCGGATCCGGAGAGCGGGTGCGGCGGTCGCTGGGGCCGTTGATCGTGTGGGGGTATCTCTCCGCGGTGCTCGGGGCGGTCACGCATGCCGTGTGGGATACGTTCACACATCTCGACCGGTGGGGGATGCGGGTGTTCCCGGTGCTCGGCGAGGAGGTCGCGGGCTCGCCGCTGTACTGGTACGCGCAGTACGGCGGTTCGGCGCTGGCCCTGGTGGTGATCGCCGTGTTCGTCGCCTCCGCGCTGCGTCGGGTACCGCCCGCCGAGCGGGTGGGTGTGCCTGAATTGTCCGTTGGTGGGCGGTGGTTGGCAGGTCTTCTGATCGGCGGATGCGCGGCTGTGGGCGCGACGCATCGGGCACTGCGCTGGTGGGCCTACTGGGGTGAGACCGCCAAGCCCTGGGAACTGATCCCGACGCTGTGTTTTGGGGCGGGGGCGGGTTTGGCTGTGGGGGTTGTCGTGTACGGGGTGGGGGTGCGGGGGCTGCGGGCGGCGAGGCCGGTCGCCCCCGCCGTTGCTGACGCCTCCGCGGCCGCGGAGGCGTCAGTCGCCCGCGAGTAAGACGACGGCCCACACCAGAAGCCGCCCCGCCAGGGGCTAATGCGCCGCCGACTCCCAGTCCGCCCCCACGCCCACCGAAACATCCAGCGGCGCCCGCAGCTGCACCGCCGACGCCATCTCGCGGCGGACGATCTCCTCGGCCGCCTCCCGTTCGCCGGGGGCGATCTCGAGGACGATCTCGTCGTGGACCTGGAGCAGCATGCGCGACTTCAGCTGCGCCTCGGTCAGCGCCCGGTCCACCTTGAGCATCGCGAGCTTGACGATGTCGGCAGCGGTGCCCTGGATCGGCGCGTTGAGCGCCATCCGCTCGGCCATCTCGCGGCGCTGCCGGTTGTCGCTGTTCAGGTCGGGCAGATAGCGGCGGCGGCCGAACAGCGTCTCCGTGTACCCGGTGGCGCGGGCCTCGTCGACGACACGGCGCAGATAGTCGCGCACTCCGCCGAACCGCTCGAAGTACGTCTCCATCAGCCCGCGCGCCTCGGCGGCCTCGATGTTCAGCTGCTGCGAGAGGCCGAAGGCCGAAAGACCGTACGCCAGGCCGTACGACATGGCCTTGATCTTGCGGCGCATCTCGGCGTCGACCGCGGACCGCTCCACAGAGAACACCTGCGAGGCGACGGTGGTGTGCAGGTCCTCGCCGGAGGTGAACGCCTCGAGAAGGCCCTCGTCCTCGGACAGATGGGCCATGACGCGCAGCTCGATCTGGCTGTAGTCGGCGGTCATGAGGGACTCGAAGCCCTCGCCGACGACGAAGCCGCGGCGGATGGCGCGGCCCTCGTCCGTGCGCACCGGGATGTTCTGCAGGTTCGGGTCGGTGGAGGACAGCCGGCCCGTCGCCGCCACCGTCTGGTTGAAGGTGGTGTGGATGCGGCCGTCCTCGGCGATCGTCTTGATCAGGCCCTCGACGGTGACGCGCAGCTTCGCCTGCTCGCGGTGGCGCAGCATGATCACGGGCAGTTCGTGGTCGGTCTGCGCGGCCAGCCAGGCGAGCGCGTCCGCGTCCGTCGTGTAGCCCGTCTTCGTCTTCTTGGTCTTGGGCAGGGCGAGTTCGCCGAAGAGGACTTCCTGGAGCTGCTTGGGCGAGCCGAGGTTGAACTCGTGGCCGACGGAGGCGTGCGCCTCCTTTATAGCCTGCTGCACGGCGCCCGCGAACATCTGCTCCATGGCCTCGAGGTGTGGGCGGTCGGCGGCGATGCCGTGCCGCTCCATGCGGGCGAGGAGCTCGGACGTGGGCAGCTCCATGTCGCGCAGCAGCTCGGCGGCGCCCACGTCCCGCAGCCGATCGCCGAAGGCGGTGCCCAGGTCGAGGATGGTGCGGGCCTGCACCATGAGCGCCTCGGCCTCGGCCTGCTCGTCGGTGCCGAAGGCGAGCTGCCCGTCGGCCGCGGCGGCCGGTGCCAGCTCACGGCCCAGGTACTCCAGGGACAGGGCGTCCAGCGCGAAGGAGCGGCGGCCAGGCTTGACCAGATACGCGGCGAGGGCCGTGTCCATGGTCACGCCCTCGACGCTCCAGCCGTGCTCGGCGAAGACGCGCATGGCGCCCTTGGCGTTGTGCAGCACCTTGGGTTTGGCGGGGTCGGCGAGCCACTGTGCGAACGCGGTCTCGTCGGCCTCGTCGAGCTGCGTCGGGTCGAACCAGGCGGCCGCTCCCCCGGCGGCCGCGAGCGCGATCTCGGCGACCGCGCCGCTGCCGAGCTTCCAGGAGTCGACCGTGGCCAGGCCCAGCACCGCCTTGCCGTGCTCGGCGAGCCAGGGCGCCACCTCACCCGCACGCAGCACAGCACCGTGCAGCTCGACACCCTCGCTGACCGGTGCCTCCTCGGCCTCCTGTGCGCCGGGGTCGACGGCGAGCAGCCGCTCGCGCAGCGACGGGTTGCGGATCTCCAGAGTGTCCAGGAACAGCGCGACGGCCTTGCGGTCGTACGGGGCGCGGGCCAGGTCGTCGACGGTCTTGGGCAGCTCGACGTCCCGCACCATCTCCGTGAGCAGGCGATTCATCTTCACCGCCTCCAGGTGGTCGCGGAGGTTCTGCCCGGCCTTGCCCTTGACCTCGTCGACGCGCTCCACCAGCTCGGCGAACGAACCGAACTGGTTGATCCACTTCGTGGCCGTCTTCTCGCCGACGCCCGGAATGCCCGGAAGGTTGTCCGACGGGTCGCCGCGCAGCGCCGCGAAGTCGGGGTACTGCGCGGGCGTCAGGCCGTACTTCTCCTGGACCTTCTCCGGCGTGAACCGGGTGAGCTCGGAGACGCCCTTCGTCGGATACAGCACCGTGACATGGTCGCTGACCAGCTGGAACGCGTCCCGGTCCCCGGTGACGATCAGCACCTCGAAGCCCTGGGCCTCGGCCTGTGTGGCGAGTGTGGCGATGACGTCGTCCGCCTCGAAGCCGTCCACCGCGAACCGCTCGGTGTGCATCGCGTCGAGCAGCTCGCCGATCAGCTCGACCTGGCCCTTGAACTCGTCCGGGGTCTTGGAGCGGTTCGCCTTGTACTCCGCGAACTGCTCCGCCCGCCAGGTCTTGCGGGACACGTCGAACGCCACCGCGAAGTGCGTGGGCGACTCGTCGCGCAGCGTGTTCGCCAGCATCGACGCGAAGCCGTAGATCGCGTTCGTCGGCTGTCCTGTCGCGGTGGTGAAGTTCTCCGCGGGCAGCGCGAAGAACGCGCGGTACGCCAGCGAGTGCCCGTCCATGAGCATCAGGCGCGGCCGGTCCCCGGCGGTCGTCTTCTCGGTCTTCTTCGATGCTGTCTCTGCCACGCCCCCGATCCTGCCACGGCCCACTGACAACCGAGCCCGCCACCGCAGCCGGGCCAACCCATGCTTGCAGCGCCGTGGCCGCCCACCCACCGCCGTTGTCAGCGGGACGTGCAAGGATCGGAGACGTACGCCACACATGCGATCGAAAGGGGCCGCAGGGGGTCCCGAAGAGGAGCAGCGATGGCCACCAAGCCGCCCGCCGGCGACCCGGTCCAGGACGCGCCGCAGGTCGCGGCCCCCCAGCACGCTGCCGCGGGCCTGCCCGCGATCGGCCACTCGCTGCGCATGGCCCAGCAGCAGATGGGCGTGCGCCGCACGACGCTGACGCTGCTGCGCGTGAACCAGAAGGACGGCTTCGACTGCCCCGGCTGCGCCTGGCCCGAGCCGGAGCACCGGCACACGGCGGAGTTCTGTGAGAACGGCGCGAAGGCGGTCGCCGAGGAGGCCACGCTGCGCCGCGTCACGCCCGACTTCTTCGCCGAGCACTCTGTGGCGGACCTCGCGACCCGCAGCGGCTACTGGCTGGGCCAGCAGGGCCGGCTCACGCACCCCATGTATCTGGCGGAGGGCGCCGATCACTACGAGGCGGTGCCGTGGGAGCGGGCCTTCGACATCATCGCCGAGGAGCTGGAGGCCCTCGCCTCGCCGGACGAGGCCGTCTTCTACGCCTCGGGCCGCACCAGCAATGAGGCCGCGTTCCTCTACCAGCTGTTCGCCCGCGAGTTCGGTACGAACAACCTGCCGGACTGCTCCAACATGTGCCACGAGTCCTCGGGCTCCGCGCTCACCGAGACCATCGGCATCGGCAAGGGCAGCGTCTTGCTGGAGGACCTCTACCAGGCGGACCTGATCATCGTGGCCGGGCAGAATCCGGGCACGAACCACCCCCGGATGCTCACGGCCCTGGAGAAGGCGAAGGCGAACGGCGCGCGGATCATCTCCGTCAACCCGCTGCCCGAGGCGGGGCTGGAGCGGTTCAAGAACCCGCAGACCCCCAAGGGCCTCACCAAGGGCGCGGCGCTCACGGACCTGTTCCTGCAGATCCGCATCGGCGGCGACCAGGCCCTGTTCCGGCTCCTCAACAAGCTGATCCTCGAGACAGACGGCGCGGTCGACGAGGAGTTCGTCCGCGAGCACACCCATGGGTACGAGGAGTTCGCTCAGGCCGCGCGGGCCGCCGACTGGGACGAGACGCTCACCGCGACCGGCCTCACACGCGAGAAGATCGAGGAAGCCCTGCGCATGGTGCTGGCCTCGAAGCGCACGGTCGTGTGCTGGGCGATGGGCCTGACCCAGCACAAGCACGCGGTGCCGACCATCCGCGAGGTGGTCAACTTTCTGCTGCTCCGCGGCAACATCGGCCGCCCCGGCGCGGGCGTGTGCCCCGTGCGCGGTCACTCGAACGTGCAGGGCGACCGCACGATGGGCATCTTCGAGCGCCCCGCGCCCGCCTTCCTGGACGCGCTGGAGAGGGAGTTCGGCTTCGCGCCCCCGCGCGAGCACGGCTTCGACGTCGTACGGGCCATCCGCGCGCTCCGCGACGGCGAGGCGAAAGTCTTCTTCGCGATGGGCGGCAACTTCGTGTCGGCCTCGCCCGACACCGAGGTGACCGAGGCGGCGATGCGCCGCGCCCGCCTGACCGTGCACGTCTCGACGAAGCTCAACCGCTCCCACACGGTCACCGGCGCCCGGGCCCTGATCCTGCCCACGCTGGGCCGCACCGAGCGGGACCTGCAGGGCAGTGGCGAGCAGTTCGTGACCGTCGAGGACTCCATGAGCATGGTGCACGCCTCGCGCGGCCGCCTGGAGCCGGCCAGCCCCCACCTGCTGTCCGAGCCGGCCATCGTGTGCCGTCTCGCGCGGCGGGTCCTCGGCGAGGACAGCCGCACCCCGTGGGAGGAGTTCGAGAAGGACTACGCGACGATCCGCGACCGCATCGCACGCGTCGTCCCCGGCTTCGAGGACTTCAACGCGCGCGTGGCACGCCCCGGAGGCTTCGTCCTGCCGCACGCCCCGCGCGACGAGCGCCGCTTCCCGACGGCCACCGGCAAGGCCAACTTCACGGCCGCCCCCGTGGAGTACCCCGAGGTCCCCGAGGGCCGTCTGCTGCTGCAGACACTGCGCTCGCACGACCAGTACAACACCACGATCTACGGCCTCGACGACCGCTACCGCGGCATCAAGAACGGCCGCCGGGTCGTCCTGGTCAACGCGGACGACGCGGCCGAGCTCGGCCTGGCCGACGGGGCGTACGCGGACCTGGTCGGCGAGTGGGAGGACGGCGTGGAGCGGCGTGCGCCCGGCTTCCGGGTGGTGCACTACCCCACCACGCGCGGCTGCGCCGCGGCGTACTACCCGGAGACCAACGTCCTGGTCCCGCTCGACGCGACCGCCGACACCAGCAACACGCCCGTGAGCAAGTCCGTCGTCATACGCCTGGAGCGGCGCTGAGCACATCCCGGTGAGCTGCAGCACAGCAGGCCCCCCGGCGGGAACAGAACACCCGGGCTAAGCGTTCGCTCAGCTGTCCTGATAGAACGGTGCACCTGCCATGCACCGCCGTACGGCTACGGCGGCGAGACAACGAACGGAGCCCGGCCACCCCATGGGCGAACAGCACACGGTCAAGTTCCCGCAAGAGGTCATCGACGAGTACGCCTCGCTCGGCGTCGACCTGCCCGCGCTCTTCTCCGCGGGGCACCTCGGCACCCGTATGGGCATCGAGATCAAGGAGGCGTCGGCGGACCGCGTCGTCGGCACCATGCCCGTCGAGGGCAACACCCAGCCGTACGGTCTGCTGCACGGCGGCGCCTCCGCCGTGCTCGCCGAGACCCTCGGCTCGGTCGGCTCGATGCTGCACGCCGGCAGCACGAAGATCGCCGTCGGCGTCGACCTCAACTGCACGCACCACCGCGGGGTGCGCTCGGGCCTGGTGACCGGCGTCGCGACGCCGCTGCACCGGGGCCGCTCCACGGCCACGTACGAGATCGTCATCACGGACGAGCAGGACAAGCGCGTCTGCACGGCACGGCTGACGTGCCTGCTGCGGGACGTAGGCCCCAGCGACGAGGAGCACATCCGCGCCGCGGGCTGACGCCCGGCGCGCACCCCGCCGGGCGGTGCAGGTCAGCCTCCGCTCCAGCCCGGCAGGGCGGCCGCTCCTGCCCGCCGACGAACCGGTTCCGACACGGCGGGGCGACTCAACTCCCCACCCGCTTACAGGGCCTAGGGAGATCCCCACTTGTCGGGGACCTCCCCAGACGCTTCACTGGCGCTCACCCCCCACAGGAGAACATCCGGTCCCACTTCCATCGAAGAGGTACTTCTTGACCGCCATACGCGCCACCGCCGTCACCGCAGCGGCCTGTGCCGCCGTGCTCGCCACCGCGCTGCCCTCCTCCGCGATCAACTCCTACAACGCCACGCCGGCACCCGAACGCACCGAGGTCGGGGCGCTCGTCGCCACCTGGGACAACGACGACGACCCGGCAACCCCGGACCGGGTCGACTGGGTCTGCTCCGGCACCATGATCGACTCCGACACGTTCCTGACCGCCGCGCACTGCACCACCGACTGGCCGGACAACGTGAAGTTCTACGTCTCGCTCGATCAGGACGTGCAGGCCGGTCTCGACGCCGCCGCGAAGAAGTACCCGGGCGACCCGGCCGCCCAGGCGAACGCCGTCGCCGTCCAGGGCACCGCCCACAGCCACCCCGACTACCCGGGCCCCGCCTCGGACACGCACGACATCTCGGTCGTCGAACTGCCCGCCGCGAAGGTCAAGTCCCGCTGGTCGTTCACCCCGGCCACCCTGCCGACCGCGAACCAGCTGGGCGCGCTCCGCCCGCAGGGCCTGAACTCCACGGACTGGTTCGTCGCCGGATACGGCACGCAGGAGGCCGTCAACGGCCCCGGCGGCCACACCCACCCCGGCGGCGGGGTCCGCATGAAGGCCCCCGAGACCTTCGACGCCCTCAACGACGCCTGGGTGCGCCTCGCCATGACCGCCCCTCAGGGCAACGGAGGCGCCTGCTACGGCGATTCGGGCGGCCCCAACTTCGCGGTCATCGACGGCAAGAACATCCTCGCCGCCACGACCATCACCGGCGACACCCCGTGCTACGCGACGAACGTGACGTACCGGCTGGACACTCCCGCCGCACGGGCCTTCCTCGCGCCGTACGTGAAGCTGCCCTAGCGACCCCGCGGGCCCGCACCCCGCGCGGGCCCCCGGCGGAACGGCGCCGTTCCAGCCACGGCCGCCGCCTGGGACCTTTCCCGCCACGGCCGCCGTCCGGCCGACGCCCGGGCCGAGCCCGCCGGCCGGTTCAGCCGCACCGAACCGGCCGGCATCGGCCATCTTGTCGGCCTGTCCAAGCAGCCGGCTCGGCCGGGATACAGACGCCACGGATATCCGTGACCCGGCGCGCGAGGCTCCCCCTGCACGCCAGGCTCGCCTTCCTGAATGTAACGCTCCGTAACACGCGCGCAATACAGCAGCCCGGATTTATCTCCGGCGGAGCGTACTCACGTGATCTTTCCCGGCCACTCCACAGCGCCCCCGACGACATTCCCCCCAGGTCGGCCCACCCACGAGGGGAAGTGCGGATTCTCAAAATGTGGACTTTTGGGAATTCCACCAAACCGGCCGAGAGTCACCTTTGCGGAATGGTCGATTCCGGCGCGGCATAACAAGAAAGTCACAAGGCAGCCCGCGTAGATGCCTCTGGCCAGGGACCGGGCTTAGAGTCACGCCCAGTCACCGCTCCATGGGGAGTTCGGTACCAGCGCGGCACAGGTCGTCCCAGAAGGGGGACGATCATGCCTGCCGAAAGGACTGATTGTGCGACAGCGTTCTCTGGTGATACTTACCTCCGTTCTCACCACCGGAGCTCTGACCCTCACCGCTTGCGGCTCCCGTGACGACAAGGGCGGCGACTCCAACAACAGCGGCGGCAGCACCACCACCCTCACCATCGGTGTCGACGCCCCGCTCTCCGGCGAGAACTCCACCACCGGCCTCGGCATCCAGTACGGCGCCCAGATCGCCGTCGACGACGCCAACAAGAAGAAGCTCGTGCCGGGCGTGACCTTCAAGCTCAAGGCCTACGACGACAAGGCCCAGCCCGCCACCGGCCAGTCGAACGCCACCGCCATCACCGGCGACAAGACCGCCGTCGGCGCCGTCGGCCCGCTGAACTCCGGCGTCGCCCAGACGATGCAGCAGGTGTTCGCCTCCGCCAACATGGTCCAGATCTCTCCGTCGAACACCGCCCCCGAGCTGACCCAGGGCAAGAACTGGCAGACGGACAAGAAGCGGCCGTTCAAGACGTACTTCCGCACCGCCACCACCGACGAGCTCCAGGGCAGCTTCGCCGCCGACTACGCCTACAACGGCCTCAAGAAGAAGACGGCCTTCGTCGTCGACGACAAGCAGACCTACGGCGCCGGCCTGGCGAAGATCTTCAACGAGAAGTACAAGGAGTTCGGCGGCAAGGTCGTCGGCACCGACCACGTCAACACGGGCGACAAGGACTTCGGCTCCCTCGTCACCAAGATCAAGAACTCCGGTGCCGACCTGCTCTACTACGGCGGCCAGTACGACGAGTCCTCGCTGATCACCAAGCAGCTCAAGGACGCCGGCGTCAACATCCCGCTGTTCGGCGGCGACGGCATGTTCGCCTCCACCTACATCGAGACCGCCGGCAAGGCCGCCGAAGGCGACCTCGCCACCGCCATCGGCGTCCCCGCCGACACCCTGCCCGCCGCCAAGCAGTTCATCGAGACCTACAAGGCCAAGGGCTACAAGGGTGACTACGGCGCCTACGGCGCCTACTCCTACGACGCCGCCACCGCCATCATCAACGCCGTGAAGGCCGTCGCCGACGCCAACGGCGGCAAGGTGCCCACCGACATCAACGACCTGCGCTCCAAGGTCGTCGACGCCGTCCAGAAGTCCGACTTCGAAGGCATCTCGGGCAAGGTCTCCTTCGACGAGTACGGCGACACCACCAACAAGCAGCTGACGGTCTACCAGGTCGAAAAGGGCGAGTGGAAGGCCGTGAAGACCGGCACCGCCAAGTAGTCCAGGCCCCCCAGCACGCCACACACGGGCCGCGCGGAGGAGGACCCCGACCGCGCGGCCCGTTCTCACACCCAGACCCAGCACACGACCAGTGCACACGACCACCAGCGACATGGAGGCCACGCGGTGAACACCCTGCCGCAGCAGCTGGCCAACGGGCTGCTCCTAGGCTCGATGTACGGGCTGATCGCCATCGGCTACACGATGGTGTACGGCATCGTCCAGCTCATCAACTTCGCGCACGGCGAGATCTTCATGACCGGAGCGTTCGGCGCCCTCACGGTCTACTTCTACATCCTGCCCGACGGCACCCCCATGGCCGTCGCGGTCCCCCTGATGCTGATAGGCGGCGGCATCGTCGCCATCCTCATCGCCGTCGGAGCGGAACGGTTCGCCTACCGACCACTGCGCGGAGCACCACGCCTGGCACCACTCATCACCGCCATCGGCCTCTCCCTGGCCCTCCAGGAAGTCGTCCGCAACTTCTACCCCGGCGCCGACCGAGCCCGCGCCTTCCCCGGCCTCGACGCCACCCACGACCTCGGCTCCATCACCATCAAGGACGCCGACATCTTCCTCATCGTGTCGGCCGTCGTCTGCATGGCGGCCCTCGCCTACTTCGTCCGCAAGAGCCGCACCGGCCGCGCCATGCAGGCCACCGCCCAGGACCCCGACACCGCACAGCTCATGGGCATCGACACCAACCGCATCATCGTCATCGCCTTCGCCATCGGCGGCTTCTTCGCCGCCGTCGCCGCCGTCGCCTACGGCCTCAAATACGGCAACGTCGACTACCGCATGGGCTTCCTCATGGGCCTCAAGGCCTTCACCGCAGCAGTCCTCGGCGGCATCGGCAACATCTACGGCGCCATGCTCGGCGGCCTCGTCCTCGGCATCGCCGAAACCCTCGCCTCCGCCTACATCGACGAAATCCCCGGCATGCAGCAGCTCGGCGGCCAGAGCTGGGCCAACGTCTGGGCCTTCTGCCTCCTCATCATCGTGCTCCTCGTCAGGCCCCAAGGCCTGCTCGGCGAACGAGTCGCGGACAGGGCGTGATCACATGACCGACACCAAGACCACCCCGGTCACCCCCGCCCCCACCACGCGCGGCGTCCTGCCGCTGCCCACCGCAGCCGCCCGCCCGCTCCTCCTCGCCGGCGGCATCGCCACCGCCGCCTCCGCCTTCCTCGCCTGGACCTGGACCGCCGAATTCCCCGGCGACCTCACCATCAACGGCTACCCCGGCGGCCTGCAATGGCTCACCGTCGTCGCCGGCATCCTCACCGTCCTGTTCACCCTGGCGTCGTACGACATCCGCGGCCTCGGCTGGCTCCTGCCCGCCCGCAACACCGCACCGCTCGTCCTCACCGCCCTCGGCGCCTTCGCCACCACCTGGTTCACGATCATCGCGATCAGCGTCGAACTGGGCGGCCTCGCCAACCTCGAACCCGGCGGCTGGATCGCGGCCATCGCCGCCGCACTCCCCCTCCTCGGCGCCCTCGCCCTCCCCCAGGAGAACACCGGCAACGCCAAGGAAACCTTCAAAGCCTCCATCGCCAAGGCCGAGAAGATCCCCGCCCCCGCGGCCGTCTCCCCCTGGATCGAACGACTCGTCATCACCGTCGTCACCGCGATCGGCCTCGGCGTCTTCACCTACGGCATCGACACCGAATACGGCGAACTCTTCGTCGGCTACCTCATCACCGTCGTCTTCGCCATGTGGGCCCTCCACACCGCGGGCCTCCTCGACCGGTTCTCCCGCCTCGTCGCCCACAACCGCAGCTTCACGCTCGCCATGGGCTTCGTCGCCGCCATCGCCTTCCCCTTCACCCAGACCGACGACCACTACGCCAACATCGGCGTCAACATCCTCATCTTCGGAACCGTCGCACTCGGCCTGAACATCGTCGTCGGCCTCGCGGGCCTCCTCGACCTCGGATACGTCGCCTTCCTCGGCGTCGGCGCCTACACCGCCGCCCTCGTCTCCGGCTCCGAATTCTCCCGCTTCTCCGGCGTCCAGTTCCCGTTCTGGGCCTCCGCCCTCACCGGCGCCGCCGCATCCCTCATCTTCGGCGTCCTCATCGGCGCCCCCACCCTGCGACTGCGCGGCGACTACCTCGCCATCGTCACCCTCGGCTTCGGAGAGATCTTCCGCATCGCCGTCAACAACATGGACGGCGACTCCGGCCCCGACATCACCAACGGCCCGAACGGCATCCCGTCCATCCCCGACCTGAACTTCCTCGGATTCAACTTCGGGCAGTCACACGACATCGGCGGATTCACCCTCGGCCGCTTCGCCAACTACTACCTGCTGATGGTCCTCATCATGGCCATCGTCGTCCTCGTCTACACCCGCGCCGCCGACTCCCGCATCGGCCGCTCCTGGATTGCCATCCGCGAAGACGAAACTGCCGCCACCGCCATGGGCATCAACGGCTTCCGCGTCAAACTCATCGCCTTCGCACTCGGCGCCGCCCTCGCCGGCCTCGCCGGCACCGTCAGCGCCCACGTCACCTACAGCGTCGTCCCCACGCCGTACCAGTTCGCCGGCTCCACCCCGCCCAACTCCGCATTCCTCCTCGCCGCCGTCGTCCTCGGCGGCATGGGTACGGTCGCCGGCCCCCTGCTCGGCGCGGCACTCCTCTACCTGCTCCCCGAGAAGCTCGTCTTCCTGCAGGACAAGTCGCTCCTGGCCTTCGGTATCGCCCTCATCCTGCTGATGCGCTTCCGGCCCGAAGGCGTCATCGCCAACCGCCGCCAGCAGCTCGAGTTCCACGAAACCGGCCAACTCGACGTACCCGAACAACGAATCGACGACACCGACGACACCGCCGTCAGCGTCACCAAGGCGGGGGCGTGATCACCATGACCACTACCACCACGACCGGCACCCCGGTACTCGAAGCCACCAACGTCACGATGCGCTTCGGCGGCCTCACCGCCGTACGCTCCGTCGACTTCACCGTCAACAGCGGCGAAATCGTCGGCCTCATCGGACCCAACGGCGCAGGCAAGACGACCTTCTTCAACTGCCTCACCGGCCTGTACGTCCCCACCGAAGGCACCGTCTCCTACAAGGGCACCGTCCTGCCGCCCAAGCCGCACCTCGTCACCAAGGCCGGCATCGCCCGCACGTTCCAGAACATCCGGCTCTTCGCCAACATGACCGTCCTGGAAAACGTGCTCGTCGGCCGCCACACCCGGACCAAGGAAGGCCTCTGGTCGGCCCTCCTCCGCGGCCCCGGCTTCAAGAAGGCCGAACGCGAGAGCGAAGAACGCGCCATGGAACTCCTCGAGTTCGTCGGCCTCGCCAACAAGCGCGACCACCTCGCCCGCAACCTCCCCTACGGCGAACAACGCAAGCTCGAAATCGCCCGCGCCCTCGCCAGCGAACCCGGACTCCTCCTCCTCGACGAGCCCACCGCCGGCATGAACCCCCAGGAGACCCGGGCCACCGAAGAACTCGTCTTCGCCATCCGCGACAAGGGCATCGCCGTCCTCCTCATCGAGCACGACATGCGCTTCGTCTTCAACCTCTGCGACCGCGTCGCCTGCCTCGTCCAGGGCGAAAAGCTCGTCGAAGGCACCTCCGACGTCGTCCAGAGCGACGAACGCGTCGTCGCCGCCTACCTCGGCACCCCCTTCGAAGGCGTCCCCGAGGACAGCGCACTCGACGAAGTCGAAGCCGCCGAGGCCCACAGCGCCACCAGCACCACCAGCGTTGAAGTTGAAGGAGACCAGAAGTGACCGCACTCCTCGAGGTCGAAGACCTCAAGGTCGCCTACGGCAAAATCGAAGCCGTCAAAGGCATCTCCTTCAGCGTCGAAGCCGGCCAGGTCGTCACCCTCATCGGTACCAACGGCGCCGGAAAAACCACCACACTGCGGACGCTCTCAGGCCTCCTCAAGCCCCTCAGCGGCAAAATCACCTTCGACGGAAAGCCCCTGACCGGCGTCCCCGCACACAAAATCGTCGCCCTCGGACTCGCCCACTCCCCCGAAGGCCGCCACATCTTCCCCCGCCTCACCATCGCGGAAAATCTCCAACTCGGAGCATTCCTCCGCAAAGACACAGCGGGAATCGAGAAGGACATCCAGCGCGCCTACGAGCTGTTCCCCATCCTCGGCGAACGCCGCAAGCAGGCCGCAGGCACCCTCTCCGGCGGCGAACAGCAGATGCTGGCGATGGGCCGCGCCCTGATGTCCCAGCCGAAGCTCCTCATGCTCGACGAGCCCTCCATGGGCCTCTCCCCGATCATGATGCAGAAGATCATGGCGACCATCGCCGAGCTCAAAGCCCAGGGCACCACGATCCTGCTCGTCGAACAGAACGCCCAGGCCGCGCTCTCCCTCGCCGACCAGGGCCACGTCATGGAGGTCGGCAAGATCGTCCTCTCCGGCACCGGCCAGGACCTCCTCCACGACGAATCCGTACGCAAGGCGTACCTCGGCGAGGACTAAACCCCGCCGACCGGCACCAGCCGACAAAAAAACGACGAGGCCCGCCTCCCCCACAAGGGAGGCGGGCCTCGCCACTGAAAAAACCGGCCCGGCCTACTGGCCCTTCGCCGCCTTCTTCTCCTCAGAATCCTGAATAACCGCCTCAGCAACCTGCTGCATCGACAAACGCCGATCCATCGACGTCTTCTGAATCCAACGGAACGCCGCCGGCTCCGTCAGCCCATACTCCGTCTGCAGAATCGACTTCGCCCGATCCACCAGCTTCCGCGTCTCCAAACGCTGAGCAAGGTCCGCGACCTCCTTCTCCAACGTCTTCAACTGCTGGTACCGCGACACCGCCATCTCGATCGCCGGCACGACATCACTCTTACTGAACGGCTTCACCAGATACGCCATCGCACCCGCATCCCGCGCCCGCTCCACCAGATCACGCTGCGAGAACGCCGTCAGCATCAACACCGGAGCAATCGACTCCTCACCGATCTTCTCCGCCGCCGAGATGCCATCCAGCTTCGGCATCTTCACATCCAAGATCACCAGATCCGGCTTGTGCTCCCGCGCCAGCTCCACCGCCTCCTCACCGTCACCGGCCTCAGCCACGACGGTGTAGCCCTCCTCCTCCAGCATCTCCTTCAGATCCATACGGATGAGCGCCTCGTCCTCGGCGATGACGACACGGGTCGTCAGCGGAGGCACGTGCGACTTGTCGTCGTCATCGGCTACGGGCTGGGGAGACTCGGGGGCGGTCACGTGGGCTCCTCGTTGCGCAGGTCGGGCATGTTACTGCTGCCTATGCAGAGTACCTAGCGGCGGGGAGCTGCGGTGACCCGGTACACTTCCCGAAGTGCCGAGCCGGGTTGGTGGAACGGCATACACGGAGGTCTCAAACACCTCTGCCCGTGAGGGCTTGCGGGTTCGAATCCCGCACCCGGCACCCTGGAAAGCGGATGTTCACGTTCTCGTGAATATCCGCTTTTTGATACCTTCGGCCACTTTGCGTGACGCAGAGTAGCCGCATGTCTCCGGCCCGTCTGAGGAGGCACCCGCGCCCTCTCCCCTGCCCCTACTTCGGCGAGTCGTCCTCGCCGATGTGGTGCACGCGCACCAGGTTCGTCGAGCCGGGGACCCCGGGCGGCGAGCCGGCCGTGATGACCACGATGTCGCCCTTCTCGCAGCGGCCGATCTTGAGGAGCTGTTCGTCGACCTGGTCGACCATGGCGTCGGTGGAGTCGACGTGGGGGCCGAGGAAGGTTTCGACGCCCCAGGTGAGGTTGAGCTGGGAGCGGGTGGCGGCGTCGGGGGTGAAGGCGAGGAGGGGGATGGGTGAGCGGTAGCGGGAGAGGCGGCGGGCGGTGTCGCCGGACTGGGTGAAGGCGACGAGGTATTTGGCGCCGAGGAAGTCGCCGATTTCGGCGGCTGCGCGGGCGACGGCGCCGCCCTGGGTGCGGGGCTTGTTGCGTTCGGTCAGGGGCGGGAGGCCCTTGGCGAGGATGTCTTCCTCAGCCGCCTCGACGATCCTCGACATGGTTTTGACCGTCTCGATGGGGTATTTGCCGACGCTGGTTTCGCCGGAGAGCATGACGGCGTCGGTGCCGTCGATGACGGCGTTGGCGACGTCGGAGGCTTCGGCGCGGGTGGGCCGGGAGTTGTCGATCATCGAGTCGAGCATTTGGGTGGCGACGATGACCGGTTTGGCGTTGCGTTTGGCGAGTTTGATGGCGCGCTTTTGGACGAGGGGGACTTGTTCGAGTGGCATTTCGACGCCGAGGTCTCCGCGGGCGACCATGATGCCGTCGAATGCGGCGACGATGTCGTCGATGTTCTCGACGGCTTGGGGTTTTTCGACTTTGGCGATGACGGGGAGGCGGCGGCCTTCTTCGCGCATGATGCGGTGGACGTCGATGATGTCGCGTCCGCTGCGGACGAAGGAGAGGGCGATGATGTCGAAGCCGGTGTTGAGGGCCCAGCGGAGGTCGTCTTCGTCTTTTTCGGAGAGTGCGGGGACGGAGACGGCGACGCCGGGGAGGTTGAGGCCTTTATGGTCGGAGACCATGCCGCCTTCGATGACGGTGGTGTGGACGCGGGGGCCGTCGACGCCGGTGACGTGGAGGCAGACTTTGCCGTCGTCGACGAGGATGCGTTCGCCGGGGGTGACGTCGGTGGCGAGGCCGGCGTAGGTGGTGCCGCAGGTGTGGCGGTCGCCTTGGGTGCCTTCTTCGACGGTGATGGTGAATTGGTCGCCGCGTTCAAGGAGTACGGGGCCTTCGCTGAAGCGGCCGAGGCGGATCTTCGGGCCTTGAAGGTCGGCGAGGATTCCGACGCTGCGGCCGGTTTCGTCGGATGCTTTTCGGACGCGTTGGTAGCGCTCCTCGTGTTCGGCGTGGGTGCCGTGGCTGAGGTTGAAGCGGGCGACGTCCATTCCGGCTTCGACCAGGGCTTTGATCTGGTCGTATGAGTCGGTGGCGGGGCCCAGGGTACAGACGATCTTTGCTCGGCGCATACGTCGAGCGTAGGCCTTACCGGCGGGTAGGGAATTGGCTGCGCATGACTACACAACAACCTTTGCGTGAAGGTCTCTTGACAAGGGTTGAATTGCGCGCGGGGGTGCTCCGATGAGCATTCGATGTGCCGCCCGTATGGGTGTTCCTGTGGTTTTTCCGGGTCTTTTGCCGGGTCTTTTCCGCTAGGCCTCCAGTCGGGGTGGCGTCATCGTAAAGCGGGCGTTGACCTCGGCGTAGACGTGCTGGCGTTGGGGTTCGAGGTCGAGGGGTGCGGCTTCGTCTGCGGCTTCGGCGGCGTAGGCGGCGGTGCGCATGCGGGCGGCGGTGGGTTGCATGGCGGTGTAGGGGGTGGGGGTTTCGGCACCGATGTCGGCGAGTTCGATGAGGGCGGCGAGGGTGGTGCCGAGGGCGGCGGCGTATTCGCGGGCGCGTTGGACGGCGTCGTGGACGGCTTGTTGGCGGGCTTGGCGGTGGGCGGGTGAGTCGGGGCGGAGGGCCCACCAGGGGCCGTCGACGCGGGTGAGGTCGAGGTCGGCGAGGCGGGTGGCGAGCTCACCGAGGGCGGTGAAGTCGGTGAGTTCGGCGGTGATGTGGACGCGTCCGTGGTAGGCGCGGATGCGTTCGCCGCGGCCGTGTCGGGTGAGTTCGGGTGCGATGGAGAAGGCGCCGGTTTCGAGTTTCTCGACGGCTTCTCCGTAGGTTTTGACGAGGTCGAGGACGGCGGTGTTGCGGCGGGTGAGGTCGTCGAGGGCTTCTCGGCGGCTGGTGCCGCGGGCGGTGACGGTGATGCCGATGCGGGCGATTTCGGGGTCGGCTTCGATGTGGGCTTCGCCGCGGACGGCGATGCGGGGGGCGTCGGGGGTGCCGTAGGGGGTGTGGG